>NZ_FMKA01000001.1 GCF_900096945.1 Anaerobium acetethylicum
TGCTTCAAATGTTCAGAACTATGCTGACTGATAATGTTGAGTTACCAGATGAAAAAATCGATGAATTGGTGGATGCATTTATGAATGCAATACCAACATTGCTGAAATCGAAACTTCTAGCAGCATAAACTCTGAGCTTTGATAACTGAATAACTGCCAGGTATTGAATTTTCAAGGTGCATAGTCAAAATCTATGTGCGAAGTTTGAGTTAGAGATTTGATTTTGTATTTATAGAAAGACGGGCAGGAAGACGGGAGAAGGTTGTATGGATTTAGGACGAAGAAAAATGCGTCTGGGTGATATATTGATCCGTGAACGCATCATTACTTTTGATCAGCTGCAGAAAGGGCTTGAGTTACAGAAGATAAATGGGAAGAAGCTTGGTGAGACCCTGGTTGACGAAGGCATCGTAGTTGAAGAGACGATCGTCAGGGTACTCCATAAGCAGCTGGGCATCGATTATGTGGAGCTGGGTTCTGTCCGTATACCGGAAGATGTAGCGCGTCTGGTCAGTGTTAATGTTTTGAGAAAACACTGTGTCATACCTTTTGAATTTTCGCCGAAAAGTCCCAACATATTAAGGGTAGCCATGGCAGATCCCATGGATATCGTTGCAGTTGACGACATTTCAATCATCACGAATATGCAGGTCGAACCTGTTGTGGCAACATCCAAAGATATCGTCAGCGCAATCGATAAGCAGTTTGGAACGGAAGAGGCCATGTCGGCGGCTGAAAAATACGCCAAAGAAAAAGACCTTGAAACCAGCAGTGAGGAAGAGGAACTTTACAACGCAGACATCAACAGCTCGCCAATTGTTCAGCTTGTGAAGGCCATGATAGAACAGGCGGTCAGACAGAGAGCCAGCGATATACATATCGAGGCGCTGGAAAAGAAAGTACGGATACGCTACCGTATCGATGGTGCGCTTTATGAGAAAATGTCATACGATATCCGGCTTTTACCGGCGATTGTAGCCAGGCTGAAGATTATCGGCGGTATGGACATCTCGGAGAAGCGAAAGCCTCAGGACGGACGTATCACCACGATGGTGGACAGAAGGGAATATGACATCCGTGTTTCCATCCTGCCAACCGTGTATGGCGAGAAAGTCGTTATGCGACTCACCTCAAAACAGGCACTTACAAAAGAGAAGAAGGAACTGGGATTTTCAGACGAAGAATTAGCGAAATTTGACCATATATTACAGAATCCGCACGGAATTATACTAGTTACGGGACCTACAGGAAGCGGTAAATCAACTACCCTTTATACAGCCCTGAGCGAACTTAATACAGAAGATGTAAATATTATAACGGTTGAAGACCCTGTCGAAGCCAATATCGACGGTATCAACCAGGTTCATGTGAATGCCAAAGCTGATCTGACCTTTGCGTCAGCACTTCGTTCCATCCTGCGACAGGATCCCGATATCATCATGATCGGTGAAATCCGAGACCAGGAGACTGCTAACATAGCAGTTCAAGCCTCAATCACGGGGCATCTTGTTGTAAGCACCCTTCATACAAACAGTGCGGCAAGTACGATCACACGTCTTGCAGATATGGGAATTGAAAACTACATGATTGCCGATGCGACGGTAGGTGTTATAGCCCAGCGTCTTGTGAGACGTCTGTGCCCGTCATGCAAGAAAGTGCATGTTCTTGATGAAAGTGAAAAGGAACTGCTCGGAGTGAATGATGAGGGCGAAGTCAGGATTTACGAGCCAGTCGGCTGTCACCTCTGCGACGAGAGCGGCTACAAAGGGCGAATCGGTGTATACGAGATTATGGAAATGACCCCGGCCCTGAAGCTGATCATCTCCAACAACGGATCAGCAGACGACATCAAGCAGCAGGCCCTGAAAGAAGGGATGAACACCCTGACTATGAGTGCGGCCCGTTTCGTGCTGCAGGGAATAACTTCCATGTCGGAAATGATCAGAATATCTTTTGATTCATAAATGAGGGAATATCTGGCGGACAGGTTTTATATTGATTTCAGATTTCCAGGCAAAATCAGCATAAAATCTGATCGCAAACAAGGCTCTAAATCTTTAAAAAAATATATAATATAGGGAATTGGTGAATAGAATGGAATTAGCAGAAATTTTACAGGCAGCGGTTGACAGAAGGACTTCCGATATACATCTTACAGTAGGAAGGCCGCCAATGTTCCGCATCGATGGTGACATCCTGGCATATAATGACACGCTTTTGAAATCAGAAGATATCGAAAAAATGGCAATGCCGATCATGAGTGAGAATCAGAGGGCAGACGTGCTGAAAAAAGGAGAAGCGGATTTTGCTTATACCCTTCCGGGTGCCGGCAGGTTCCGTGTTAATATCTTCAGACAGAAGGGCGCCTATGCGATGGTTCTCCGTCTGCTTCCGGTTTCCATTCCGATGCCGGAATCTCTTGGACTTCCAGAATGTGTAATCGATATGACAAACAGGAAAAGGGGACTTGTTCTTGTAACCGGCTGTACAGGTAGCGGCAAGTCGACGACCCTTGCATCCCTGATCAATGTCATCAACCATAAATATTCCAACCATGTAATTACCCTGGAAGATCCAATCGAATATGTCCACAACCATGCAAAATCCCTCGTTAACCAGAGGGAGATCGGATCCGATACACAGAGCTATGCCAACGCACTGAGGGCAGCCCTGAGACAGGATCCTGACTGTATCCTGGTAGGCGAGATGAGGGATCTTGACACGATTTCAACAGCCATAACGGCTGCCGAAACAGGCCATCTTGTGTTTTCAACTCTCCATACATTGGGAGCGGCCAGTACGATAGACCGTTGTATCGACGTATTCCCGCCTCACCAGCAGCAGCAGATCAGAATCCAGCTTGCTACGGTTCTCGAATGTGTCGTGTCCCAGCAGCTGATTCCGCTTCAGGCAGGCAAAGGCCGTGTGGCAGCATTTGAAATCCTTCTTGCAAATCCGGCAATCAGGAATTTGATCCGTGAAGGAAAGACATTTCAAATTCCTTCTATCATGCAGACAAGCAAAAAAATGGGAATGCTGACAATGGACGATGCCATCTACGATCTGTTCATGACAAATCAGATTTCCAGGGAACATGCAATTGATTTTGCACAGGATCCTGTCAGCATGCATAAAAAAATATTTTAACCACGAAATAGTAATTGGATTATAGGCACCCGACGAAAGGGATTGCGAATATCCGATTTAAAAGACAGGGGGGAACAGTGTGGCAAGTTTCGCATATGTAGCGATCGATAAATTTGGTAAAGAGAAAAAAGGCAGTATAGATGCCGAAAATGAAGAAAAGGTAAAAAGCACACTAAAGGGAGATGGGCTGATCCCGCTTTCGGTTTCCGAGCAGGGCATGCTCAGCAAGGATATCAGCATTGATATCGGTGGAGGTGTAAAGCCCCGAGACCTGAGCATCTTCTGCAGGCAGTTCCTGAGTATGGTCCAGGCAGGTGTTACGATCATCGACACCCTTGCCATGCTGACGGAACAGACGGAAAACAAGAAAATGAGGCAGGCAATCAGGGAGACCCAGGTGAGCATTGAAAAGGGTGATACCCTGGCGGATGCCATGAAGATGCACCCGAAGGTGTTCCCGTCCATACTTGTGAATATGGTGGCGGCAGGTGAAGCGTCGGGAAGCCTGGAGATATCCTTCGGGCGTATGTCGGAGCATTTTGAAAAGGATGCGAAGCTGAAGGGGCTGATCAAGAAGGCCATGATCTACCCGATCGTGGTTGGTATTGTGGCTGTCGTGGTCGTCATCGTCATGCTTGCATTCGTTATACCGAATTTTTCTTCCATGTTTGCGGATATGGGAACGGAGCTTCCGAAAATCACGCAGATGGTTGTTGCAGCCAGCGATTTTATAAGGCAGCGATGGTATATTATAGTGGCAGTTATCGCAGCAATGGTATTTGCGGTTGTCTCATTTAAAAACACACCAACGGGAGCGCATTTTTTTGGAAAATTAGGAATTAAAATGCCGATATTTGGAAATATGACAGTCAAGTCCTCATCGGCAAGGCTTGCCAGGACCCTGAGCACGCTCATGGCGGCGGGCATCTCCATGGTGGATGCCATTGAAATAACAGCAAAGACCATGGACAATATCTGGTTCAAGGAAGCGCTAATGAGCGCAAGGGACGATATCATGAGGGGGGTGCCCTTATCGGTTCCACTCCAGAATTCAGGGCTGTTTCCTCCTATGGTATGCCATATGACAAAGATTGGCGAGGAGACAGGTAATGTGGAGGATATGCTCCACAAACTGGCTGATTATTATGACGAGGAAGTGGAAATGGCAACCCAGGCTATGATGGCGGCATTAGAGCCTTTGATTATCATAGTGCTCGCAGGGGTGGTAGGTGTCCTGATTGGTGCAGTCATGGCGCCAATGCTGACCATGTACACCAGTCTTGACAGTCTGTAAATTCAGGAATTAGGCTGAACTGCTGGATAGGGGGCAGGGATGTTTAAGATATATATGAAAAACAAATAAATAGAAAAAGAGGAGAAATGTATATGAAGAACAAAATGAACAACAAAGGTTTCTCATTAGTGGAACTTATCATCGTAATCGCAATTATGGCAATCCTGGTGGGAGTTCTGGCACCACAGTATATCAAATATGTTGACAGATCAAAAACATCAAAAGATGAAAGCAATGCTGCTGAACTCTTAAACAATGTTAATATTATTTGCGCGGATGAAGATATGTATTCAGCAATCGTTTTGATGGAAGAAGATGCTAAACCAGAAATCACATTTAACAAAGATGGTGTTACGGTAAATCCAGATGCAGATCCTGATGATACTGTTGATGATAATAGTCTGAGTGAAGAATTAGAATCTGTTTTAGGTGATCTCGCAGAAATAAAAGCGGCATCTAATACATATAAAGATCAGACATACACGATTTCATTTGACGAAAACAGTGTTCCATCAGGTGATTGGGCAGAAACACCAGAAGAGTAGCACCAGTAACACCATAATAGTTTCATAATATAGCGAAAGGACATTAACCCTATGCCCCCTGAATTTTTAATAGCAATCGTAATATTTTCATATGGAATAGTAATCGGCAGCTTCCTGAACGTATGCATATACCGCATACCCCTTCAGGAAAGCACCGCTAAGGCCCGTTCCCACTGCATGGCATGTGGGACGGGACTGAAGTGGTACGAACTAATCCCGGTATTCAGCTATGCAGCTCTCAGGGGTAAATGTCGAACATGTAAAAGCAGCATATCCATTCAGTACCCGGTAGTTGAACTGGTGAATGGGATTTTATATTTAATGATCTTTTGGGTAAACGGTATGAACGCGGTTAGTGTTTTATACTGTTTCCTCACATCAGCACTTATTGTATTAAGTGTCATTGATTTCCGGACATACGAAATTCCTTTCGGAATCAATGTGTTCATACTGGCACTGGGGCTGATTCGTCTCGCCTTGGATTATTCCAACTGGTCTGAGTATGCAATCGGGCTCCTGGTGGTCAGTGGATTTCTTTATTTGATTTATATCGTTACAAAGGGCCGCGGAATTGGCGGCGGGGATGTGAAACTGATGGCTGCCTGCGGGCTGCTTCTGGGATGGAAACTGATCATCCTGGCATTTTTCCTAGGCTGCATATTGGGCTCAGTCATCCATCTGATCAGGATGAGACTCAGCGATGAGGATCATGTTCTGGCAATGGGGCCATATCTTTCAGCGGGTGTGTTTGTGGCTGCGTTATGGGGCCGGCAGCTGACTGAATGGTATTTTACTTTACTTTAATTTGGAAACAAGTGCTGTGTTTTGGCATGATTATAGATATGGGTGATTCAAAAACGAAGGTTTGACTCAACAGAGGGAGGAACATTATGGCGAATAAAGTACTGAGTATTGAAATCGGGTATGCACTGACCAAGGTCTGCGTTCTCGATTATAAGGTGAAAAAGCCCAGGGTTTACAGCTGCTTCAGCTTAGAAACACCGAAGGATATGCTGGAGGACGGATATGTAAAGCCGTCGGAACAGTTTGTTGCGGATTTCAGAGAGAAGTGCCGTGAAAAGAAAGTCAATACAAACAAGGTGGTCTTTACAGTTACATCCACAAAGATCGCTAACAGGGAGGTTACAATCCCTTTCGTAAAAGAAAACAAGATCAAGAGTATTCTAAGTGCCAATTCAGCAGAATATTTCCCGGTTGATATCAGCAAATACCGTCTGGCACATTCCATTCTGGAAATAGTTCAGGGTGCAGAAAAGAATGAAAAACAGTATAAACTGTTAGTTCTTGCAGCACCTCAGGACCTGTTGGATTCTTATTCTTCTTTGGCAAAAGCCTGCGGACTAAATGTCGTTGGAATCGATTACAGCGGTAACAGCATCTATCAGGCGGTCAAGACCCAATTCCCTAAAGGCACCAATTTGATCATAAAAGTGGATGAAAGATCCACCCTGCTGACAATCATAAAAGACCAGGTCGTGATGCTCCAGAGGACCGTTGCGTTTGGTGCAGACAGCGCCGTAGAAGCAATGATGGAGACGAATCCTTTTGTGGACAACCTGTCCTATACAGAGGCCATTGATATTCTGAGAAGAAAGTCCTGCATCCGCAAGTCTCTTGGAGAAGATTCGGATTTGATTGACCTGAATTCCGAAACCGCTGCTGATGATGATTATAACGGCGAGAGAATGGCAAAATCAAGGACACAGGTAACAGAATCTCTGAGGAGTCTGATCGGCAGCATTGAAAGGGTCGTCGATTATTACAATTCCAGAAACACAGGAAATGCAATCAATAATATGGTCATTACGGGCCTCGGCGGAGATTTTAGCGGTCTCGGCAAGCTGATGTCTTATGAGCTGGGACAGAAAGTGACAGTTCTTAACAAAGTCGACGTTCCGGGAATTGAGAAGCTTTTGACGAACCAGAAGCTGAGCCTTGGCGAATATGTGGCATGTATCGGTGCGGCGGTAGCGCCTGTGGATTTCCTTGGCGACAAGTCAAAGGATAAGAAGGCGCAGGGGGCAGCTGCTTCAGGCAAGGATTATACTGCAGTGGCAGTAGCTGTTTTCGCCGGCTCCATTTTGATTGCCGGTGCTCTTGTTGCCACATCCCTCTTGTCCTATTCCACTGTCAAAGCTGAAAATACCCAGCTGTCAGCAAGATACAACCAGCTGCTGCCTGTAAAGACCCTTTACAGCGAGTATCAGAGCGTAAAGGCAACACGTGATGAATTCGACAGCATGTATGGTATTACTAAATCAAAAAATGAAGAGCTGCTTTCCTTTATTCAGGAACTGGAAGCAAAGATGCCTGCGGAAATCATTTTGCTTTCTCTTGATTGCAGAAATGACAGCGTCGTGATGAATGTGAATGTGAAAACGGAAGAAGCTGTTACAAAGGTGATTTCACAGTTCAGGACCTTTGAAAGCCTTCAGGACATCCAGGTGCCTTCAGTTTCAGAAGCAAAGGATGATGCAGGCAATGTAACGGTAAGCTTCGGCGTAACATGTACTTATAAACCATCAGCTGCAGAAGCAGCTCCTGCAACAGCAGAGTAAGGAGGGAAAAGCGATGAATAAGAAAAAAAATGAAGTGATGCTGCTCCTGGCTGCTTTAGGTGTCCTGATCGCATTTGTGTCCTATTATTTTGTGTTTATGAAATTTCAGGATCAGACAGCTGTTCTGGAAACGGCAAATACCCAGCTGAAGACAGATATCACCTATCTGGAAGGGCTGCTTGTCAATGAAAAGCAGTACACAGAAGACATTGAGACCATGAATGCCGAGATGGATGCCATTATTACGGAATTTCCTTCGGATTTCAAAACAGAAGATGGCCTCCTGTTTGCGATCGACCTGAAAAAGAATGCAGTTATGGAATATTCCCAGATTGACGTCGGAGGCGCAGAACCAGTGTATCAGTTCGGATCAGCAGCTGCAGCCGAAACTGCTACAGCGGCCGAAGGAACCAGCGCGCCAGCAGCGACGGAACCAGCAGCGACCGAAGCACAGGCAACGGATGCCGCAGCACAGAATCCGGCAGCGGCTGCAATGTGCCTGAACAAAATCCCGGTTTCTTTGACCTTCCAGGTCGGATACAACGGTCTGAAGACTGCAGTGGACTATGTCAGCAGGCTGGAAGAACGCAAGACCATCGATTCTGTATCTGTTTCCTTTGACAAGACGACAGGGAAGCTGGTGGGTACGATGGCAGTCAATGTTTATACCTTGTCGGGAACTGACAAAGCATATGAAGCACCTGTCATCCCGGATGTTCCTGTAGGAACAGGCAATCTGTTTGGCACAATCGAGTAGACTTAAAAAAAAGGATAAGCAATAGAATTTTCTGCATTGGGAGGAGAAACGTCATGAAATTGTTTTTTTATGAAAATGAAAATAATAAGGGCTTCACTTTAGTGGAAGTGCTGACAGCGATGGTAATACTGGCAATTGTGACGGTTCCCCTTCTCAATGCATTTGTGGTATCGGCAAGGACGAATACAAAAGCAAAAGCTGCCATGAATGCGGTTAACGTCGGGCAGAATATCATCGAAGGGCTGGAAGCAAATACGGTTGAAGAGATCGCGTATCAGTTCAACTATCCGAATAATATATATGATCCGGATGACAACAAGAATAATCCAATCGAATTCAATATTCTGGCAAAGAAAAACGAACAGGGCAACGACAGTTTTTCAGGATGCTGGGAGCTGGTCCAGAAGATGGAAGATGGCAAGCTGGTATACAAAACAGCTGCAAAAACCGGTGCCAGTCCGGAAGCAAGCATTATTTCGTCAGATAACGGCTTAACATATGATTTTATCGAAGATGCCCAGGGATTGTACTGGTATGCCATCAATGATATCCAGATGGGCAGCAACAGTACAACGTACGACGCCCTGATTAAAGTAGATGCATCTTCCTATCAGGATTCCGGTGATGATGATAATACAGACGGAAACCTGATTGATTCTCTTGAGTACAACTCTCAGAAAATTCCGAATATATCTGATTTTGATCTGAATACGGAAGCCTTTTATGTGCAGAGCACAATGCAGGATGCTGAAGCCGCAGCATATTTCAAGGCGAAATATATAGAACTGGGGTACAGCAATGCTGATTTGAAGGATTTTATGAACCGCCTGAGCAGGACGATTAAAGTTGAAATAACGAATAAATCCGTCTCTTTTTATGAAGCAGACCAGACCATGGTCAGGGTCTATTATACCTATAAATGTACCGGAATCAATGCGGAATTGAACAATGTGGTATTCACCACAAAATATGATATTTTTGACAATACGAAAACGAAGATGGAATTGAAGACTGTATATTTGTTCTATCAGCCTGTGTACACATCCAAAGCCACATCTTCCGTTAAAAAGGATACAATTATAATCGAAAATAAGAATAACCTGAAATTGGATCTGTTCGTTGTAAAGCAGGAAAACGTGGCAAAATCCGAACTGAAACTGAAGGAAAGTACTTATGGTATGGATTTCCAGGTTTCGGAAGGTTCTTTAAACACGGATGGGAATGCTTTTACAACTGTACATACAAATCTGGGTACCAATTTATATATATATTACGATCCTGCTATGACAGGCGCAAATCCCGCGCAGGCAAATTATTCTTATCAGGCAGGTAATATTCCCCAACCAATAGATAAACTGAAAATCAAAACATTGGCAGATGAAGAGAGTAAAGATCGTCTTTTTGATGTGGAGGTCCGTATTTACAAGTCAGATGGATATGACAAAGGATTTCCGGAGGACAGCAGATTGAAGACAATCGAAGGAAGCCAGATCTATTAACAGACTTTGGGAGAAGGAGAAAAGGGGGATTGTGGCGGTGTTTAAAAGAGATAAAAGAAACAGGAATGTTACGGGAAAATTGAATGACAGGGGGTCTTCAATTATAATCGTTATTGTGGCCGTGGCATTTATCGGAATGCTGGCATCTGTCATACTGTGGATGTCTATGATCAATATGCAGATGAAATATGCAGATTTCAGGTCAAAAAATAATTTTTATACGGCAGAGACAGTTCTTGATCAGATCAATCTGGGCCTTCAGAATGAAGTATCCTATTCGTTCAAAGAATCCTATTCCGAAACGATGCAAAAATATTCGGCTCTGGACGAGAATGCAAGACAAGCTTCATTTATAGAGTCTTACAAGTCCCGCCTGTGTGACAAGCTGGCAGTCGATCAGACTTCAGCAGTAATGAAATATGATGTAAACAGCCTGAAGAAATATGTAGACCAGGCGTTGCTAGATCAATCAGAGATTACAGCCATAGAAGGAAAAGAGGCGGTTCTGTCTAAAACCAAGGCTGGGGTTGTTTTGAAAAACCTGAAGGTTTCCTTCACGAGTACCGAGGGATACAAGACGATCATCGCTACGGATATAGTGCTGAATGTTCCGGATATAGATTTCACGCAGACCAGTACCATTTCAGATCTTTTTGAGTTCTGCCTGATTTCAGATACGGCAGTCGAAGGAAACAATACAGGTGAGAACACCCAGATAGCTGGAAATGTTTACGGCGGAAAAAACGGAATCAGTATATCAGGTGCATCGTCCTCCTGGAATGTAAGCAATGCCACACTATTCGTCACAGATGAAGCAATCAGTGTTACCCAGGGTGCATCGCTGACTACAAATGAAAGAACAAATATCTGGGCAAAAGACCTTCTGGTAGACAGCGCCGACCTGACTTTGAAGGGCGCAAATTATCTGCTGAATGATCTGACGATAGATGGGGTCGCTTCCACTGTAACTTTGGAAAATTCTTATTACGGGTACGGGAATTCCGCGGATCTTGCAGATGAGAGCAGTTCAATTATCATAAACGGTTCTGATGCCACTCTGAATATGTCAGGCCTGAAAAACCTTGTTCTTGCAGGCCGTTCCTACATCGGAACAGGATCAGTTACCGCAGCCGATGCCAGCGGTGCCGGCAACAAGGACATTCTCATGGGAGAATCAATAGCAGTCAAGGGAAACCAGGTTGCATACATGGTGCCGGCAGAATGTATCGGCGGAACTGTCAGTTCGACAGAGGTGCCTCTTACAAAAACAGTAATCACAAGCCGTACAGATATCCCAACGGGTTCTCTGGATAATATCACTGACGGAAACCGTTCGACGGCAACAGTCTGGAAAGACCCTAACTCGGCAATAGCTGGAGATTATGTTGGACTTGCGTTTAATAAGGTCATACAGATTTCCAAATTAGAATTTGTGATGGGAACAGACGCAAATCCATTGGATACGTTTTCGTCGGCAAGGCTTGAATACACGGAAGACGGGTTTAACTGGCTGCCGGTGAACGGGATTATATACAGCCAGGGAGAAACGATATCTGTAACAGGATTGAATATTAAAGCATTAAAAGTCAGGCTTTGTGCAACGGCTAAAACAGAGGGAAGATGGATTGCCTGCCGTGAAATCAACGTTGTGGAAAATACACAGGCTGCTCCGGCCGCTTCTGCAGGTCTGAAAAATCCTATGACCTCTGCAGAATACAAGCTCCTTGATGATAAGGTCAAAGCAGGGCAGCTCACAGAAGTGAATCTGAATACGAAAGTCAATGGCATGGATAAGGAACTGAGCTACTATGCATCATCTTACCCCGGATACCAGAAGATTTTCAGCAAAAGCAATGGAGATACCCTGGTTTATTACTATCTTGTGATGAACGAGGAGAAGGCCAACGAGTATTTCCGGGATTACTATCGTGCTACAGCAGGCCAGAAAATAGAGGACAGCCTCTCCTTGTATAACATTGATGAGATTGCAGCAAATGCCGGGGCGACAATCAAGATTGCTGGTAATATGGTGACCTATGACAAGGCGGACTCTTCATCCTTAACCCCTGATACAAAAGCTGATATGGCGGGTATGCAGACGGATATTGAAAGTACAAAGGATCAGTTTAAGGGTCTCAAAGCAAAACTTGCAAGCAGTTACAACGGATTGTCAGATACGGAAAAAAGCCAGACTGTTTATAATAACATCATCAAAACAATTGATTTCAAGAAGTTCCTGCAATTCAAGCCAGGCAACAGGGCTACTTTTCCTTTAAATGCAACAGGCGCCGGCATAAAAGCCATTTTCATTGATGATCCAAACTCGACCTACCAGTATGACAATGAAAGTATTTCGCTGATCGTCACTTCGGGCAATGTAAACATGAATAAAAATTTCGACGGACTGATTATTGCAGGCGGCACGATTACAGTTGCAGGAAGCAACCTCAATATAAGAAGCAATAAGGAAGATCTTGTAGAAATCCTGAATCTCCCGTTAACTGATGTTGAGAAGTCTGATACGCTGCTAAGCATGTTTAATGATGGAACCAGCTATGCGCTGTTTGGAACCGGAGATGGAAGTTCTGGCTCAAACGTGGAATCTGCAATTAGGATTTCCGATCTGGTTACTTATCAAAATTGGTCTAAACAGTAGGACCGGAGGGAACTTTATGAAAAATAACAGGGGCGTGACATTGGTTGAATTGATTGTTGTTATGGCAATCATAGGCATCCTTATGGGAATTGGAATCGTTTCCATAAATTCAATTTTTGGATTTGATGTCAGAAAATGCACCAATAATCTGAGCAATTCAATCAATAAATCAAAAGTGATTGCTCTCAGCCATGCAGACCAGGATATGGAGATTTTCAAAAAAGCGGACGGCTGCTATTATGTGAGCTATCCAAATGAAGCTGCAGGAACCGAACCAACTAAAATATCGAACTCCAGTGTGAAGATTTACTATTATACGGAAAGCAGCGGCGGTACGGGAGTTGAGATTACGGAGACAAACAAACTGCTGCTTTCTTTTGACAGGAGTTCCGGTGCGTTCAAGGCATTACAGCCTGATATCTATTGCAGGAGAATTGAAGTGACGAAGGCGCAGAAAAAAGAAGTGATTGTTCTATATCCGGAGACGGGCAGGCATTATATCCAATAGGGGAGGTACATGTTTATGAAAAATAATGATAAGGGAATTACGTTATTTGAAATTGTTGTCAGTATGGCAATTCTCGGCATACTTTCAGTATCTGTAGTAATGTTCATTTCTGTTTCTTCAAGAAATTACAGGAAGACGAGCACAGACGTAAACCTTCAGTATGAATCGCAGCTGGCAGTCAATCAGATTAAGGACATGGTAATCGATTCGAATCAGAGCATTGCCTATTATGGAATGAGTGCTGACAATAAGCTGGTAGCGGGTCTTGACGACAACGCCCTGCCTCTTCAGGTGGATGGCAAGATCATTAAGAAGCTCTACGTCTACAATACAGACAAGGCTTATTCAATCACCTGGGAGCAGCAGAAGCAGGAGCTGTATTACAGGGAATACGAAGTCGATGCAGCCACAAAATCCCTTCAGCCCGCAACTGACGAGGTGCTGATGGCAAAGCATATATCCGGATTCAGTGCCGATCTGAATAATCTGGATTCTGATAAGATCGTCAGAATCAGAGTAAACCTGGAATCGGGAGACAAGACTTATGAAGCGTCCCATAATATCACCTTAAGGAATGATGTAGGAGCTAATATTGCCGAGAATGAGATATATGGAGTTACTCCGGCGGCTCCGGAAGCAGATAAGATCAAAAGTATTACTGTATCGCCGGAAATGACTTATTGGATTAATGGAACGGAAGGTACTGTCGAGTTTACTGCTAAGGTAGAAGTGGCTTCGGGAAGCCCTTCCAAGGCTGTCACCTGGTCCTATACAGCCTCTGGAAATAGCCTCTCACTTTCTGTGAATAATGGAAACGGGCTCCTTACCATAGGGAAGAATCCGCAGGCGGGAGAAGTGAAGGTTTGTGCAACATCAGTAATTGATCCAACTATTATGGGATATGCCACGGTTGTCATCGGATATGACGTTGCAAATGTGCTGATAAGAAAGACATACCCAGATGGAAATTTGCCAGATGAACCATTTAAAGAGGATAATTATCCAAAACCGCAAGATTTAAATAATAACAACAACTTCAAGGTTAATCAAAGCGATACAATTGATTTAGAAGGGAAAGTGAACTTCACTGGAATGCCAAAAGAAACAAAATACCAGGATGTAGCATGGTCAATAACATCAGGTGCAGAATATGCCTGCATCACTCCAGATGGCCGGCTTACGGTGAATTTTGACGCCCCTCTTTATGCATATATAACAGTGGAAGCACTAACAAAGTTTGGCGTGGGCCGCACCAGGACATTTACGGTCTGGCCAAAATAGAGACAGCAAGGGTGCAGAAAAGGAATATCAATTGAGGAGGAGCTTTATGAAAAAACATATGATAAAAAGGTTGATGGGGCTGGCGGCATTTGCCATGGCGATAATCATCGTAAGCTTGGCAGTTTTGGATAGCTCTTCCGAAGTTTTGGCAAAGAGTACCCTTCCAGGTGTTGAAAGGATCATTTCACAGAACTCTGAAACAAACAAGTTCTCTGTTCTGGAAATTGTCCCTGAGCAATCCATGGGTGAAATCGGCTACTATATCGGCGGAAGTGAGCCAGCCAACTGGACGGAACAGCTGTCCAGGCTGACGACGAAAGATGCCCGTATCGACTACGTGAATTCTTTATACGACAGCACTTCAAAGACCGGCCTGTTAAGTTCCATCACATCCACGGAACGGGATACCGATACGACAGCAACAGCCCCACTTTATTTTTCAAATTACGAAGAAAAATATTTTCTTTCTGAAGCAGATCAGGCAAATATAGATGAATGGAAAGTCATAGATTTTTCGGGATTGGAAACACCCATCGTACAGGATCTGAAGGGAACTTATAACCTTGTGGAAGCAGGTCAGTACGGAGATTACACGAAAATAGTAAGCGGAGCAGTGTTCGAAAAAAAGGAAGCAGGAAATTACATTGAAAATGTTGACTATTATAAATACTTACAGGTCGGAGGCAACTGGGATCTGAAATTCCAGTACAACGATTCCGGCCATTATGTTGTTGACAGACTCTCGGTTATTGCGGATGTGGCGGCTGCAGATAATTTACCGGATAGTACATTTTTATATAAAAAGGTGGATGGTATTTATATTTTTGCAGGAACAAAAGCGGAGCTGAAAGATAGTACAGATGGAAGCATCTATTATACGATTAAATTCAGATATAACGAAACACCAACTGGTGGCGCATACGATATCATGGAAAAAATATTCAATTATGGCGGCCTTGGAGAATATACTTCAGTTCTGAACAGTGAATTCCCGTATCTGGAAGTAAAAGCCGGAACAGGAAATTATGTAATTTCTAATCCGGATAGCATCACGACAACCTACAAATATACGGCAGGAACAGGTAACTGCAACTGGACAGGCGATGACCAGATGCCTGCAATGAAGGTTGAAATCGGCAAGATCTACTATAAGGGCGGATTTGAAAATCAGGAGTGGTTCAGGAAATATGTGCTGGATTTAGAGCCTGATTCCTATCATAAATTTTATTTTGACGTAAAAACAGTAACGCCTCAGGAACTGGAAACACTCATTTCGAAGGGGGAGTACAGCATTTCAGATGCGGATATGATCTTTATTTCCGGAACCAACAAGGCTTTTCTGCCTGCAGATACTGCAGATGCTTATTACCATAGAAACGCAGACGGCACTTCTGTAAATGATGTCACCTGGAGTACTGCACAGCAGATATTCAGCATAGCAGTAACAGAAGATCTCCCGGTAATTCTTGATTATTCCATCATACAGATGGCCAAGGACAGTCCTGATACAGACAGGACAGGGGCAAATCTCTATAAGCTTGCGACAATGCTTGTTCAGGATAATCTGGAAACCTATTATAACAATCATTTTTCGGGTGGAATAACAGCTGAACCGTCCTCGTGGACCGATATCATGGAGGCTTCTGACAGCGATCAGAACTTTGTGAATGAGAATGTTTATGTCCATGCAGGCTCTAATCTGGTAAATAATAACTTTTCTGATTTCTTTGCAGATGATAAGACAGCCGGATTCGAAGCCGTAATTGCTGAATTGAAAAACGAAAATTTCTACAGAAAAAATGATACGGCGCAAATCTACGAACCACTTGATGAGCGTGTTTCTGAAGCGGTTGCAGTCAAGTATATCATAAATTATGCAAACAGAAGGGTTGTTCTTGATAAACAGGCAATCCGGATACTCGAAATTGAACCATGTGCTTCCTATGATCTGACAAAAGATAATATTATGGATAAATTGAATCTGAATGCCTACAACCTGGATGCTGCAGATATTGAGCTTGTACAGATGACAACGGCAGAATTTGTCGGACGAATAGAAGATTTGAACAGCGTATATGATATGATCTACATAGGCATGAATGCAGGTCTTATGAACAGGGATGCAAATAACGAGACAGTCTATAATGACAGCGATATGAATGGATTGGTATATTCCAATATCGGAGACAAAGTATATTGTATTCCATCAATCGCAGGTATGCTGAACACGGATTATGTAAATAACGACAGAGGCAATTATCTTTATAGCCTGTCTGATTATACAAACGGGGCAGAAATTATAAAGCCATATAAGATCTTAAACATTAAAGATAATTTTTTGCTGGCTACGAGTTATCTGAATGCAAACGCCAGCCGTACAAATGTGCAGACGCTGGCAAAGGAGTATGCAGACAACTATCTTTCCAATCAGTATTTTACTTCTCCTGTAAAAGTCAATGATCCCGGCACATACCGCTATAGTGGAAATGATATTACAGAAGAGAATTATCTGGAATTGAAGGAATTTTTGAATTCGGGATATCCGGTGGTTTTCGCTGATCAGTTTTTCAAGAAAAATAGTGAATCTGCTGATGTGGTAAATGAGAAATTTGTTGATCAGTATTCACATATGTACAGGTTTGCAAATGACATGGCAGTTGCGCCTAATACAAAAAAGAGCAATGTATTCAAGCTGACAATGAATCCCGATACGCAGAAGGGGCAGGTTTTCAGGCTGAACAGTGCAGATTATACCGATTCGACAGAGGCATTCAGGAAATATCTGAATATGCCAAAACTGGACTTTAATCTCGTAATTGAGGGAGATAACAGGGACAGCGACGGAGACGGAATTGGAGATGGAAAATACTATCTTCATCCGGAAAACGGCGAATACATGATGAGCTATGACTTTGAGATTCAAAATGATGCCGCAGGCTCCCAGGTCTCATCAACCTATGAATGCAATCTGTATGTAGATGTAAATGCTGACGGTAAGTATTCAAAACAGAGTGAAGAAGTTTATGATATTCAGATTACCAGGAATGGAACTGTGATCGCTCCTGTCACAACAGTGGTAAACGGTGTCACATCAACTGTTTACCAGCTGAATGCGGGCGTGCAGTATCATCTTGAACGAATGGTTACAGAAGATTATGTGGGGGTACTTCCATGGAAAGTTGAGATTACCCAGAGCGGTAATCCTTCAGTCAGAAATAATGTGATCGGATATTCAGTGGTAGCGCCGGAAGATGCATCACAAAAAGAAGATGTCAATATTCTCCAGATAGATACTGCAGGCAGTACACTCCAGCTGGATACGAACAGTCTGTTTAACAGCCTGATACAGCAGGTCGAAGGCTTCCGCATCAAGGTTACGAGAGTATCGGTAACCGAATTCGAAAAGCAGTTTAAAGACGGCAACACGGATTACCTGACGGAGATGAAAGCAGACGGTTCAGAGGGCTTTAACATGCTCATCTTAGGGTTTGGAGACATGTACCAGGAAATCGACAACACCTACGGGGCAATGACAGCAATTCTTGATTTTGTTGAAAGCGGCAGGAGTGTTCTCTTCACTCATGATACGACTTCGTTCATCAATGTAGAGAAAGCAAGGTTCACAACACAGAATGCCAGCGGAACAGCAATTAAGATAGGTGAGAACAATTACTGGGGCTACAACATTAACACGATCATACGAAATGTCGTAGGTATGGACAGATATGGTGTTACATTGAAAAACGAGACTGGAGATCTGCTAAAACAAGGCATACAGTATCAGGAAGGCAGCGACGCATTCAGTAAAATCCTGTCATCCGGGAAAGATGTTGCCTTTGATACGGATTCGACTCCCGAGGCAACAGCTGTCAGGACAACAAGCAGGGAGGTGCAGGGATACACCTATCCTGTCCTGAATGACAAAGGAACATTTGCTCCCGACGTATCATTGACTTATAACATCAAAAATACTTGCTATAGTTTAAATGGAATTAAAACAACCGGGGGCCAGTACGACAACATGTCTGTAACCCAGGTAAACAGCGGCCAGATTACAAACTACCCGTTTGTACTGAAGCCAAGTTTCAAAGTGGCAAGAACCCATTCCCAGTATTACCAGCTTGACTTGGAAGCCGATGACGACAAGGATGGGGAAAGCGATATCGTGGTATGGTACTGCTTAGGTGGAACGGCTAAAACGGGGGAAAATATGTACAGCATATCCCCGAATGATGTCCGGAATAATTATTATATCTATAATAAGGGCAACATCACCTATTCGGGTGTTGGCCATAGCCAGATTACCAATGCGGATGAGATGAAGCTTTTCATCAACACTATGATTGCATCCTACAAGGCTGGTTTTAAGGCACCTAAGGTAAACATCATAGAAAGCGGCAACCCTGATTTGGCTTCCGTTGAAAACGTCTATATCCCTGCTGACGTTGATTCGGGAAATGTAGAGCAGTATACGGCATCAGATGGTAAAGGTACGCTTATGGGGAAAGAGACCCGTGATGCGAATGGAAATCTGGTTTCAGCGGATACTGCAAGCGTATACTTTTACGTGAAAGACACGAACTTCGTAAAGGGAAATAAAATAATTTCTGCTAAATATTATGTAAAGGATGATACGGGCACATCAGCTAAGACGATTGATGTAGATGGCGAAGATGTCCATGTCATTGAAATTAAGGATGCCTTTACATATGAAGGGCATATGGATGGAACTGATATGGACCTCCAGGCGACACAGTCTAATCTGAGCAGCGGCGGTGCCTACGAAATGAGGTTCCCTGTGAGCCATCTGGGAGATCAGAATACTGTTAAATTATATGTGGAGGTTACCAGTACGATACAGTACTACAACACTACAAATATCGTAACGAGCGTTGCCCAGGTAAATGTAAACAGACTCCAGTTGTTTGACTTAGAGTAAATAAAATTCGGTTCATTATAATTTCGTTAAAGAAAAGCACCAGACCATTGATAAAATGATCTGGTGCTTTTTACTGGCGAATTCGGCATATTATACAACGGTATTTTTTTTTCATGGAATGGTTTCGATTTGCTAAAACGGATGAACGGCTCCGTTGGCTTACTTCCTCCGCCCCATCCTCATATTCCCATAATTAATCTTAAAATGCCGCAACAGCAGCCGGTCCAATGCTGCATCAGGCAGGAACCGCAGGTACTTTGAATTGATCTTTCCCCTGGCAATGACGTACCGTGTCTTTGGCCTGGGATCTTCTATGATAGCGGCTGTAAGCACAGCTGACTTTTCTGATGAAAGCCCTTTGTTTCCACTGGTTGTAAGCATTTTCTGGAAACGGCGCAAAGTTGGGATATACTTTTCTTCGATGAATGAGATATCCTGGTTGTAGGACTTGTTCCAAATCGGGGTCGCAACGGAAGCGGATTCTATTAGGACGGTCTGTACGTCGAAGGGCTTCATTTCACGCCTGAGGGAGTCACAGAAGCCTTCCAGGGCGAATTTTGAGGATGCATAGGGCGACAGGAAGGGAAGGGCGATTTTGCCCGCTAATGAGCCGTTTATGAGGATCTTCCCCTTGCTCTGTATCAGTTCTGGTATCAGAGCCTGTATGATCCGCACGTTTGAAAAGTAGTTGACCTCGAAGCTTTCACGGTACATGGACAGGGGCGTGTTTTCAACGGGACCGGCCAGGGCGATGCCGGCATTGCAGTAAAGAGCCGCAAGCCTGAAGCCATGAGTATCTGGATTCCCGCTTCCGCACAGTTTTTTTATAAAGAGGCAGAAGCCCTCAACTTCATGGGGAATTCGAAGGTCAAGTTTTTGCTGGTATAGGTCGGGTCTTTTCTTGAAGGGAGGAGCCTCCAGATAGGAGAGCGCTACCGGATATCCCTTTTGAAGCATCAGGGCAGCCAGACTTCTGCCCATTCCTGAGTCGCAGCCTGTGATGACGATCAGGTCTTTGCAGGGACTATTTTTTTTGTCAGGAGATTGTTTCATTTTACATGCTCCTTTCGTATGTTTATCAGTGTAACTGTCCAGAACCACTTTTCCACGAGGTTTTTTAGGCTGAATTTGCATAAAAACCGAATTATGCATGCGCTAAATTGTTGTTTTGTAATTTGTGTGCAGTACTTTATACTCTATATATAGTCCTATTTTTCGAAATTAGCAATCGAAATTTTTGCTCGTATTATCAGTGAATCGATACATGCCATGTATCGTGTTCAAATAGTGTATAAATACTGTCCGGTAAAAAATACAAGTAAAAGAAGAAACGGCAGGAATCATAAATTCCTGTCGTTTCTACCTGGTGCATGCCTATTATCTGTTGTCGACTTTTTCGGGATACATGTCATGACCAGCCAGCCTGTTAAAGGCAATCTCTTCCCATCTTGTGCCCTTTTTTCCGTAGTTGCAGTATGGGTCGATGGAGATGCCCCCTCTTGGGGTGAATTTCCCCCATACCTCGATGTATTTCGGATCCATCAGCCTGATCAGGTCTTTCATGATGATGTTCACGCAGTCCTCGTGAAAATCCCCATGGTTTCTGAAGCTGAACAGGTAGAGTTTCAGGGATTTGCTTTCTACCATTCGTTCGGATGGAACATAGGATATATAGAGTGTCGCAAAGTCAGGCTGTCCTGTCATCGGGCACAGGCTCGTGAATTCGGGGCAGTTGAATTTGACAAAATAGTCGTTTTCAGGATGCTTGTTTATGAAAGTTTCAAGCATTTCAGGTGCATAGTCGTCCGGATATCTGGTACCCTGGTTTCCTAACTGGGTAACGCCGTTCAGTTCTTCGGTATTTCTTCCGCTCATAAAGTTTCTCCTTTTACAGGCTAAAAAATCAGCCGGTTTTTCATCTGCTACCTGTTTAGTATAGTGAAAACAGGCGGGGATTGCAAGCCGAACTGCAATATGGAGAAATTGTAAAGGAAAGTTTGACGGAGGGGCCTGGATGGTATAAAATTAGTAACTGTGCAGAGCGACGGTCCCAGGAGATTTATCTTATTTAAAGCGATACGAATTATTGGAAAAAGGCTCACGCTAGTGCATTACCATGCGACAAAAACATACCAATTGTTTTCATATAGAAAGGAACCACACATGACAGAAAAACTGATATTGATAGACGGGTCGAGCCTTCTCAGCACCCATTATTACGGAATGCTCCCGAAACCGATTCTGTTTGCAAAGACGGAGGAAGAAAGAGAGAAGCATTACGGGAAAATACTTCAGAACAAGAAGGGCCAGTTCACCAACGGCGCCTTCGGTATGACAAAGGCTATGCTGAAGCTGATCAGGGAGCAGAAGCCGACCCATCTGGCAGTCGCCTGGGATATCAGCAGGAAGACTACCTTCCGCCGTGAGGCTTATGCAGAATACAAGGGAACAAGAGGGGAGACGCCCTATCCGCTGAAGGAACAGTTTCCGCTGATGCAGGAACTGTTAGGGAGACTAGGCATTGCGCAGTTCATGCATGCTGAATATGAGGCGGATGATTATCTTGGGACTCTCAGCAGGAAATTCGAAAAAGAGATTCCTACTTATATATTGACCAAGGATCGGGATGCCCTTCAACTTGTGTCCGACCACACAAGACTCTGGCTGATGCAGACCTCCGAAGACAAAGCGAAGGAGCTCTGCCAGAGCTATTATCCGGAGGGTCCGGAATTCAATATCCTGCGAAACTGCTTCGAGCTTACCCCGCAGATCGTCAAAGCGGAATTCGGAGTCCATCCCGACTGTTGTGTCATGCTGAAGGCGCTGACCGGAGACGCATCTGATAATATTCCCGGAGTTAAGGGAGTCGGGGCTGCCAGCGCAGTTCCCCTTGTAAATGAATACAGAACAATCGACAACCTGTATGCCGACATCGAAAACATAGATGGCAAAGAGGAAAAAGAAATCAAGGCTTTCTGGAAAGAATACCTCGGAATCTCCAGGTCACCATTGTCCTTTCTGCTGAAGGATGGGGCAAGGGAAGCTGCAAAAATGAGCGAGTTCCTGGGAACGATCAAGACTGATATCCCTGTTGAGGCTTCCCTCGACGATCTGAAGATCAACATCTGTGAGACGGAAATGAAGGAGTGCTTTGAGGAACTTGAGTTCCTGTCGCTGATTTTGTAACAGGGACTGGTAAAAAGGTTGACACGATTTATGCGTCGGTGATATACTTTTTATTGTTAAAAGGAAACAAATAGAAATCAGACAGTTCGCTTGTACCATCCTGTCATTAAACAAAACTCGGGCTATTAAAATTCAAAAATCAAGTTATACGAAGTGCTGCGTTATTGCGATCAATACGAAGTGCTGTATGAATTGTGAATTGAGATGGGCATAGTTTTATGCCCATCTCTAATATTATCCCGCTTCGTTGATCAGTCAGGTCCGAACTGTCTTTCCAGTATAAAGACGGAGGTCATTCATGTATTTATTAAAAACCGAGCATAGTTTTGATGCAGCACATTTTTTAGCCGGATATGAGGGGAAATGCAGCAATATCCACGGGCACAGATGGCGCGTCGTAGTCGGTATTGAAAGCGAGACGCTGCAGGAAGACGGACAGTGCAGCGGAATGGTTGTGGATTTCAGCCAGCTGAAGAAAGACATCAAAAATGCGATCGACTATTTTGACCATTCCCTGATTGTAGAAAAGAATTCTATGAAGGAAAAGACGATGGATGCTCTTGAAGAGGAGCACTTCAGGATCATCCAGGTGGATTTCAGGCCGACGGCGGAGAACCTGGCAAAATATTTTTATGATCTGTTCGCAGAAAAGGGTTATTGCGTCAGGTGTGTGGACGTATACGAGACGCCCAACAACTGCGCATCATACGCAAGCTGCTAAATATATGGTGACGGGATAGAAGAGGACAATGATGGCTGAATACAGAGTAGTAGAGAAATTCGTGAGTATTAACGGCGAGGGGATCCTGGCCGGCCAGCTGGCGGTATTTGTGCGATTCCAGGGATGCAACCTGGACTGTTCGTTCTGCGACACCGCCTGGGCGAACCGGGAAAATGCGCCATACACGCTTATGACAGAAAAAGAGATCTATGATTATATAAAGGAAACCGGAGTCAGGAACGTGACTCTGACGGGCGGGGAACCCCTGCTCCAGAAGGATGTGAGGGTGCTGCTTGAGCTTCTGGCATCGGATCCGTCCATTCGCATTGAAATCGAGACAAACGGAAGCATCGACCTAACCCCTTTTAAAGATATCGGAGATTCCATAGCGTTTACCATGGATTACAAGCTTCCGGGAAGCCTGATGGAGTCCAGGATGGACGAATGCAATTTCGACAGGCTTTCAGCCGGAGACACTGTGAAATTCGTAGCCGGAAGCCAGGAAGATCTGGAACGGGCCAGGGACATCATCGAAAAGCATGGCCTTTCAGAAAAATGCCATGTCTATATAAGCCCTGTGTTCGGGAAAATCGAGCTCGAAAGTATTGTTGATTATATGAAGGAAAACCGTATGAACGGGGTCAACATGCAGCTTCAGATGCATAAGGTCATATGGAATCCGGAATCCCGTGGGGTATAAGGCGTGCAACAGTACGCATAATATAAAAGAAGCATCATGTGTGGCTATGACGGACATAGTCCTGAATAGTTACTTATTTTTTCAAGAAGAGGTGTATATAAAATGGCGATAGATTCAGCAGCGATAAAGGAACACATAAGAGGACTATTGATTGCATTAGGGGACGATCCTGACAGAGAAGGTCTGAAGGACACGCCTGAACGGGTTGCGGCCATGTATCAGGAAGTTTTTGAAGGCATGAACTACAGCAATCATGAGATAGCGGAGATGTTTGACAAGACATTTGAGGATGAGCTTGATTTTGATGATGACAGCAAGGATATCGTAGTCGTGAAGGATATTGAAATATTCAGCTACTGCGAGCACCACATGGCTCTTATGTTTGACATGAAGGTAAATGTCGCCTATATACCCAACGGCAGGGTCATCGGTCTCAGCAAGATTGCAAGAGTTGCTGATATGGTATCGAAAAGGCTGCAGCTACAGGAGCGGATCGGAACCGATATTGCTGAGATCATGCAGGAGATTACCGGTTCGGAGGATGTGGCAGTCACCATTGAGGGTTCCCACAGCTGTATGTCGGCAAGGGGAATCAAAAAGGCCGGTGCGAAGACATATTCGACAACCCTGAGGGGCAGGTTCAAGACTGATCCGAATCTCCAGTTTTATCTGAGATAAGGTGCAGCAACAAAGTATAAGTGGAATAATCAGAACCGTCGTTCAGGAGTAGCAAGGATATTGATGCTGTGCCTTTAACGGCGGTTCCTTTTACAGGAGGAAGAAGAGATGACTGAAAAAGCTTTGGTTTTATTTAGCGGCGGGGTGGACAGTACGACCTGCCTTGGGATGGCTGTTGAAAAGTACGGCCGTGAAAATGTGACTGCATTATCGATTTCATACGGACAGAAGCACACGAAAGAAATCGAAGCATCCCAAAAAATAGCAGACTATTACAAGGTAGAGCATCTGTATCTGGATCTTGCGAAGATATTCGAATACAGCAACTGCTCCCTTCTCAACCATTCCCAGAAAGAGATTCCGAAGGATGCATACGCAAAGCAGCTCGAAAAGACGGATGGGAAACCGGTTTCGACCTATGTGCCTTTCAGGAATGGCCTGTTCCTTTCGTCGGCTGCAAGTATTGCCCTTTCTAAAGGGTGCAGCGTCATCTACTATGGCGCCCATTCTGACGATTCAGCCGGAAACGCTTATCCTGACTGCAGCAGCGTCTTCAACAATGCAATGAACGAAGCAATTTATGAAGGCAGCGGAAGGCAGCTCAGGATTGAAGCACCATTCGTTTCATGGTCGAAAGCCGATGTCGTCAGGAAGGGGCTTGACATCAATGTCCCTTATGAACTGACATGGAGCTGTTATGAAGGCGGCGACGTGCCTTGTGGAAACTGCGGAACCTGCATCGACAGATCACTTGCGTTTGAAAAGAACGGTGTTGCCGATCCAGCCCTCTGCGGGAGATAAGAAGATTCCTGAAAACGGACCTTGGCTTTACATATAAAAAAATGCCGGAATGAGAGGCTTTAAAAAAGAGCATAAACGGAGAGGGGATTGAATAATTGGTGGAACCAGTAAAGGAAATGATTCGGGATATTGCAGCGGATAAAAAGAGTGGAGCCAGCGAACTGGCAGTAAAGGCTCTTGACGTTCTAAAAGGCGTTGCCAGGTCGGCAGCTGCAGCAGATACGGAGGGCCTGATCCGTGAAATCAGGGAGACGGCAGGCGCCCTGGAGCAATCCAGGCCGTCTATGGCGGCATTAAGGAACTGTATGAGACGGGTCATCGGGCTGGCGGATTCCCAGATTTCCAAATACGGGAACCTGCATGATTCCAGGCTGGGTGGATTTAATCCTTCAGACGGCAGTGCAGACGAAGTTGCTGTATTGAGAAGAATTTACGATGAGGCAATCAGCAGGACCGAGTCGGAGATTATTTCCAATAAAAAACGCAGCGTCGCGAAGGCAGCGGACTTTATCGAGGATGGAGCTGTTATTGTCACCTGCAGCTACAGTTCCACTTTGAATGAGGTGTTCCGCGAAGCGGCAGGACAGGGGAAAAAACTGACATTGCTTGCACTTGAGTCCCAGTCAGGTGAAATAAGCTATGGCAACTGTACGTTGGAGAAACTGGAGGACTGCAGCCTGAACAGCCGGATTGTAGCTGATGATGCCGTAGAAGAAGCACTTTCTGGAGCGGATTACGTCATGCTCGGCGCAGATACGGTATATGCTGACGGATCGGTGCTGAACGGGTATCCAAGCCGCGGCCTTGCGCTGGCAGCCACCAGGCAAAACCGTCCTGTCTATATCATCTGCGATTCGTCAAAACTGAGCCCGGATTCGGGCATAAGCGAACCGGAGAAGGGGTTCGAGATTATTCCTGCCAATGCAGTGGCAGCACTGATTACCGAAACAGGGCTGATTACATGCAACGGGATTACGGATTATCTGAAGAGATTTTTGTTATAAGCTAATATTAAAATAAGATATTATAAATAAGGAGCTGAAGGGTATGGCATTTGGGATTGCACTTGTAATTGCAGCAATAATTGGCATAATCTATGGAATCATCCACGAAAACAGACCGTTAGTAATAGTGTCAGGAATTGTGCTGCTTCTTACTATTGCGGTATGGGTATATTTCTATAACAATCCATATTAAGGGAGGAACGATCGATTTGAGAACGATAGAGTTATATGAACACCGGGCAAAATATTACGAGACCGACCAGATGGGAATCATACACCATTCCAATTATATCAGGTGGATGGAAGAGGCAAGGCTCGATTTTATGGAAAAAATCGGCTGTCCGTATAAAAAGATGGAGCAGGAAGGCATCATATGTCCCGTACTTTCCGTTCACTGTCAGTATAGGAGTATGGTGTATTTTGATGACATTGTTAAAATTGCGGTAAAAATCAAAAAGTACAACGGAATAAAATTAAAACTGGTCTATGAGATGTTCAATGAAACAACTGGTCAGACATGTACGGTGGGGGAAAGTGAGCACTGTTTTCTGGATTCCAACAACAGGTGCATCTCACTGAAAAAGGTATCCCCGGCAATAGACAGTGTATTTTGTGCATACATGGAGGAATAGTAAAATGAGTGGAAGTACAGACTGTGAAAACTGTATGAATTACATTTATGATGAGGAATATGACTGCTACGAATGCCATGCATATTTCGACGAGGACGAGCTGGTGAAGCTTTATGGAAGTACAACGTATCAGTGTCCGTATTACCAGTATAATGACGAATATAAGATCGTGAGAAAGCAGATATAGATGGGTTACATAATATGTCAAAACACCTAGTATATGTGTTGTAAATGTAAAAATATTGAAATAAAGTGTGATTCAGCAAAAAGATTTTCATTATTATCAAAGAAAATATTGATAAATTCTTTTTGCTCATATATAATGTGATTATTTTAAGACATTAATTTGATAAAGGAAGAGGTCAATCTATGAATAGTACAAAAGTTGTAAAGTTCGGTGGAAGCTCACTTGCTGATGCGAACCAATTTAAAAAAGTTGCAGAAATCATCCATGCAGACAAAAACAGACGTTTTGTTGTTGCATCCGCTCCTGGAAAACGTTTTGATGCCGATGTGAAAGTAACGGATATGCTCTATGCATGTTATGAAAAAGCATCAAAAGGCGAAAAATTCGAAAAAGAATTCGGTTTTATTGAAGAACGTTATAATGGCATTATTAACGATCTGAATTTAGATATCTCTTTAGAAGAGGAATTTAAATATATCAAAGCTTCATTTGCCCACAGCGCAGGACGCGACTATGCTGCCAGCCGTGGCGAATACCTGAACAGTATTTTGCTTGCAAAATATCTTGGTTTTGAGTTTATTGATACGGTAGGTCTTATTTACTTTAATGAAAGTGGTGAATTCGATCTTGAGAGAACCATCTCTACGCTTGGACCCAGACTGGCGGAGGTTGAATATGCTGTAATTCCAGGCTTTTATGGATCAATGCCGAATGACACCATCAAGACTTTCTCCCGTGGCGGTTCCGATGTCACAGGTTCTATCGTATCCAGAGCAGTAGAAGCTGATATCTATGAGAACTGGACAGACGTAAGCGGCTTCCTGATCTGCGATCCAAGAATCGTTAAGAACCCAGAGGCGATTACTACAATTACATACAAAGAATTAAGGGAACTTTCCTATATGGGCGCTACAGTACTGCATGAAGATGCTATTTTCCCTGTACGTACAGTTGGTATTCCAATCAATATCAAGAATACGAACAAACCTGAAGATGCTGGTACGATGATTGTTGCACAGACAGTTGACAGCTGCCCGAACGTTATCACAGGTATTGCAGGCAAAAAAGGCTTCTCCGTTATCAATATTGAAAAAGATATGATGAACAGTGAGGTCGGTTTCGGAAGAAATGTTCTCCGTTCTCTGGAGAAGCAGGGGATCTGTTTTGAACATATTCCTTCTGGCATTGATACGCTTGGTGTTGTCGTGAGCACGGATTCATTAAAAGGCAAAGAAAAAGCAGTTTTAGATGAAATCATTTCCAGGACAAATCCTGACCATATTGAAATCGAGAACAATCTTGCTTTAATCGCTGTTGTAGGCCGCGGTATGAAAAAGGCAAGAGGAACTGCAGCTAAAATCTTTACTGCACTTGCTCAGGCTAAAATCAATATCAAAATGATCGACCAGGGATCTTCAGAACTGAACATTATTGTTGGTGTTGAGGAAGAAGATTTTGAAGAAGCGATCAGAGCAATCTATAATATCTTCGTTCAGTAGGAGTGGGGATGTTCGTCACTTTGCACAGGTTTTCGAATGAGGACGTGATGCAAAACATGTTGATTCGCAGCGCGCTCTCGCTTAGATGAAGACGTAGTGGTACTTAGGCCGCAAAGTACGCGGCCTAAGTACCAACGTCTTCATAAAGCTGCTCATCAATTCATGTTTTGTATCACTGCGTGATAGATGGCGGTTGTGCAAATTGACGAAGCTGAATGTTATAATAGGGCTTTTAAGTTGATAATTGAAATAGAAATGCCTGAATATAGATAAATTGTCCCCTGAACTTCGGTTTGGGGGATTTTTTAGCTCAGAAGAGGAAGTATAATATGAGATAAAAAATGCTCTGCGCAGGATTTGCGGTCGGGTTTGAGGTATTTGAATAACAGGTGAAAAATCATTCGTGATGTGGTAAAGTAGAGGTAGCAGAAGACAACCTTTGAAGAAGGGAGCTCCGTCTATGAAAAACTCATTTGTGATAACCAGAATCAAAAAAATTCAGATTGAAGTCAACATCAGTTGGTTCCTAGTATTCAGCCTTATGATATACACTCTTGCGACAGGCTATTTCCCGTCTGTTTATCCGGATTTGAATGTCTCTTCGCGGTGGATTCTCGGAGGCATCATAGCATTGCTGCTGTTTGGCTCTGTTCTGCTCCATGAGCTGGGCCATTCACTTGTATCGATCAGACAGGGGATACCGGTTAAGAAGATAACGTTGTTTATCTTTGGCGGCATTGCCCAGATTGAGAAGGAACCGGATGAACCGGTCAAGGAGCTGAAGATTGCAGCAGCGGGTCCGTTGGTCAGTATCTTTCTTTTTTTGCTTTTTATGGCGATGGCCAGACTGTTAGGTTATATCGGTGCGCCTGAAGTCCTGGTGATTCCCATGGACTACCTTTCCAGTGCGAACCTGATACTTGCTGGATTCAACCTGATTCCGGCGTTTCCGCTTGACGGAGGCAGGATTTTGAAATCAGTCATCTGGTACTTCAGCAAGGACGGGCAGAAAGCGACAAAAGTTGCTGCTTTTACAGGCAGCTTGTTCGGTTTTTTTCTGATTTTTATTGGCGTTTTCCTGCTTCTGAATAATTTTATTGTGGATGGAATATGGCTGGCCTTCATTGGCTGGTTCATCAATCAGGAATCGAAGTCGAGCTACCAGTCGAAGGTGCTGACTGATATTTTTGACAAGATCCAGGTGGATCAATTCATGACCGGAGATGTCGTGAGCGTCGATTCCGATATTTCTATACAGGAGCTGATCGAAAACTATTTCTATAAATACAAATTCAATGCATTTCCCGTTGAAAAGGCGGGAAGGGTTGTTGGAATCGTGCGTGGGGAAAGCATCAAGAGGATACCGGCAGAGGCGAGAGGCCGGACTTTGTCAGGCAGCGTGGCAATCCCGCTGTCGGAGAACCTTGTAGTTTCGCCTTCCGATACTGTGACGACAGCCATGACAAAGACCGCTGCGAATGGCGTGGGACGTGTTCTTGTAATGGATACAGAAGGAAATCTGCTTGGTATCGTATCCAATACGGATATCCTGAACTACCTCAGAACCTATCAGCAGCTGAATGGGTAGAGCTGCGAGAAGTGTGTATTAGCAGGTCCAGAGTAAGGTAACGAATTCCTGTGGAGATTGCATAAGTGAAGAAACTTAATAATTACATAGTATCTGTAATGAAGAATATTATGGAATGACAAAAACCCGAATCAGCTTTTAAGAGATTCGGGTTTTTGCATGTCAGCACTTTTTACTAATCCTATGTGATTATTCAGGACGATGTCCTTTAAAGCTCCAGATATAGTTTCATGGCATCGCGCAGAAAGACAGCGCATCCTGGTGCGATTTTATCGTAGTAGGCGGTAAAACGAGGGTCATCCACGTATCCCTGGACCAGGGCCATGTGCATTTCTTTTGAATATTCCGGCCAGTAATACATCAGCCACTTCTTGTGGAGGGCGCATGCCTTCTGTGCAAGCTCGCTGGAAGGATCGTTATTTTCAAAAGCAGCTCTGATTGCTTCATTGACTTCATTTGAAAGCTTTGAAACCTCATCTGCCTGTTCCTGTGTCATGTTCTTTACCTTCTGGTAGGAACTGTCGACTGCCTTGTCACCATATTGTTTCCTGATTTCCTTGCCGTATTTCGCTTCATTCTCTTCAAGCATTTTCTGCTTGAAGCCCTCAAATTTTTCCTTGTCAGACATGGTAGTTCTCCCTTCTATTGTGTCTATTGTTTTTTCCACATTTGCGATCAGCAGTTCAAGCTGTGATCGCCTTTCGACCAGTTTCTCATGATGTTCCTGAAGCGCCTTGCGTTCATCGAATGCGGGGGAATCTATGATCTGGCGAATGCCAGCCAGATCCACATCCAGCTCCCGGTAAAATAAGATCTGCTGAAGCCTTTTGATTTCAGCCTCACCGTATATGCGGTATCCGGAGGAACTGATTCGGGCGGGCTTCAGAAGGCCGATTTCGTCATAGTATCTGAGCGTCCTCGTACTGACGCCAGCCAATCCAGCCAATTTTTGAATGGTGTATTCCATTTGTTCATCACCTCTTCTTTGATCATAATCTTTTACGTAACGTTAATGTCAAGCGATTATTAAATTGTTCTGGATTTTTTTAAAGACATTATTTCTCTGTAGTTGGTGTTCAATCACTGGTTAAAGCAATATGTTTTTTTGCGAGTGTAGCGAAGTAAAAGTCACAGAAAACCCGAGTCATGCTGCATAAGCAGGAAACACAATCTGTAAAAAATCGATGCAGAGTAGTATAATGGGAGAAGAACAGCAGACCAGAAAAAAATGCAGCCGCACTAATAAGGCGGTCAGCAGAAGGAGGAAGCTTTATGGATGCATCGCAGATATACAATGTCATCGTAATTGCCATCATTGTGGTTCTGTTTATCGTATTCTTTCTGACAAACAGGAAGGCGAAAAACAAAAAACTGACACCGCTTGCAGCAATCGCATTCGCATTCGTTATTGCAGGTATCGTCTTCGGGGAAAACAGGCCAGTCGGTTACAGCCTGCTTTTTGTCGGGGTTGCGCTGGCTATGGCGGATATAGTTTTAAGAATGAAAAAGTCAAACAGAGGATAAGCGTCAGAGGCAATGTCCCAGATGGTAACTATTCAGAACTCCTGTCACGCGAGGTGTTTTATGCTGAATTTGCATAAAAACCCGAGACATGCCTGCGCCAAATTGCTGATTATGCAATTTGTGTGCATCATCGGTGACTATGAAGGACATGGTCCTGAATAGTTATCCCAGATGAATCTATGACAGCAGTGCATGGCTTTTCAGCCAGTTAGCGACGCCGTCGTCCATATTGCTGCCGATCACCTGGGAACTTGCCTTTTTCACTTCTTCAGCCGCATTCGCGACTGCATAGGCCTCGTCGCAGGCGTGAAAAAGAGGAAGGTCATTCAGATTGTCTCCGAATCCCACCATTTTGCTGAAGCCGCAGTATTCCTTTATGAACATGGCGGCATTGTATTTTGTTGCGTTGCCGCTGAATACTTCGATGTACCATAGGTTATCCGAGTAGATGTCTTTGTAGCAGGCCATCTTAATGCCTTCAATCTGTTTCAGCTGCTGCTGGACTGGATCAAGCCGTTCCTTCGTATCCAGGAGGCAGAAGTAGATGATGTCCTCGTTGACGGTATTCCGGAGATCACCGACCGGGCTGAATGTTTTATTGTATTTTTTTACCCTTTCGTCGTGAAAATCCTGGAGTGCCCGGCTGATCAGCTTTTCATGATAGACTGTCAGGAGGTCGTCCTTCACTTCGTACATGAAGCCGGTCATCTTTGTCGATTTTAAGATATCCAGTATCTTTTCAACATTGTTCCGGCCCAGAGTTTCTCTTTTTATGTAGGAACGGCTTTTTCTGTCATAAACAAGAACGCCGTTCATCAGGACAACCGGAAGGGAGAGGTTGACACTGCTTAATATGACGTCCGTGGAAGCGGCAGTCCTTGCCGTTGCATAGGAGAAATGCATACCCTGCCGGATCAAGTCGTTCAGGGTGTCTGTGGTGTAGCGGGATAATTCGGCAGATTTGTTCAGCAGAGTACCGTCCAGATCTGATATGTAAAGTGTTTTCATAGTTGAGCTGATTCCTTTTTCTTTCTGTATTATGATAAGTGCGTCAAAAGCCTTCTTGAAACGTTTGGATTAGTCAATTTGCACAGTTGCCATCTATCGCGCAGTGATACAAAACATGTCTTAATGAGCAGCTTTATGAAGACGTTGGTATTTGGGCCGTGTATTCTGCGGCCCTATGTATCACTACGTCTTCATCTAAGCGAGAGCGCGCTGCGAATGAACATGTTTTGCATCACGTCCTCATTGTTGAAAAATGTCCAATACATGAAGTATAGCAGAAATGACCGGTTCTTCCAAGGTAGGAAACCAACAAAAGTACACCGTGATTCCCAACAATTTTAGACTCATAGATATGTTATACTGCTTCCATAAGCATAAACCTGCTTGAGGGAACAGTATTTTATATCGCAGGCAAGTCTGTCATCGAGATTAAAGGCTGCTTCGGTATGAGTGAATGGGAGGAATTATAAGTGGAGATAAAAAAGATAGATCGTGAATTTTTCAAGGATCCGACAACTGATCCGGACTACAGCGTATCCGGTTTCTGGTTCTGGAATGATCTGATAACGGACGAGAAGACAGAGGAACAGCTGAATATGATGAAGCGCATCCATGCGAACCAGCCTGTGGTGCATTCCAGGTTCGGACTGGAGAATGAGTACCTCAGCCAGGACTGGTTCGACCGGATCAGGAGCGTCATAGAAACCTGTAAGAAGAACCAGCAGAAGATATGGCTGTATGATGAAGATAACTGGCCAAGCGGAAACTGATAAGACCTTATATTGAGAGCTATATCAATCAGGTTGTTCCAAGGGAGGAGAGCGGCGGTACTGCAGTCGCAGAGGAATTGATCAACAGCATGCTGGAAAATATGCCCTTGAGAGCGGCCAGAAGTTTTTCTGATTTGACAAATGAAAAGCTGGATGAGATAGTGGCAGCGCTGAATGCAATGCAGGAATAAAGAGTTGACAGAATGCCGTGGTGTGAAGCTGTTTCCTCCCACCACGGCATCTTGGCTATTTAACGTTTATGGCATCATTTTCCGTACACAACCCGGTAATAGTCCTTGTCCAGGATCATGGCAGAATAGTAAAAACGGTTGTTTACAATGCCCTGGATTGATGAAACATAGCTCTCATCCACGGTCTGGCCATCGAATGCAGTGAAGGTATTGGTCACCGCATTGTACATTCCTTTTTCAGTAATGAAGCTTCTGTTCTGGAAAATCACCAGGGGTGCTGCATCTGAAAAGATGTCGCGCCCCATCAGGAGCCTCGAGTCATATTCCAGCCCCATGAGGTTTGACAGGGTCGGGAGGATGTCCAGACTCGACATCGGCTTTTCGATGGTTTCGGGCTCCATTCCGGGAGTATACAGAATGAAGGTGCTTTTATAAAGCTCGAAGTTCGTCTCGACCTTGTGCCCAAGGAGCTCGCTGATCTCGGAGTCCGCAAGACCGTAAGGGTAGTGGTCGCCGCTTATGGCGATCAGTGTCCTGTCCGCAATGCCTTTTTCCAGCAGTGTCTGGAGGAGCAGCTCCATAGCCCGGTCAAATTCGATCTGCGTGGCCAGGTACGCCTTTGGCCCTGTAGTATAGGGAAGGCCGGAAACAAGGTCACGGTTCTTATGGGCTATGTAGTTGCCGGTGAAGTTGTAAAGCATATGCCCGCTGACTGTCATATAGTAGACGTGGAAAGGCTGGCTTTCTACATATTCGCCCATGGTCTTTTCCATCATCTCAATGTCCGATTCCGGCCAGGTCTTCTTTACATCAAGCCCGTTGCCAATGCCCTTATAGTCGTAGCCCATGTTGGGATGGGTGATGTCTCTGTCGTAATAGGTGTATGTATGGTCGTGGTAGGCTTTGGTCAGGTAACCCAGGGTCTTCAGCTGGTTTCCCAGGGCAAAAGGCATATAATTGTCTCCGGATTTTGAGTAGCTCCAGACTCCGCTTTTTGGTATGAGTCCTGTGGTGGCAACGTATTCGCCGTCAGAAGTGGAGACGCCCCAGATCGGCGTGTAAAAATTTTCGAAACGGTACCCCTGGGAAGCCATTTTATACAGTGTGGGTGTCACGGTTTCGTTTACGGCAAGTGAGGAAAAGCCTTCTGCGGTAATGAGAATCAGATTGTAGCCTTCATACCTGCCAGTGTAGTCGTTCTTATTTGTAAAAGTGACATTTTTAAAATAGTCATGCATCTGCTTCAGGGTCTCGTTGCCGGTGTTTGACAGGAGCGAGTCAAAATCGATATTCATGGAGTTATATGTTACGGGCTTCACAACGGGATCTTCGTGGGCTTCTCCGGAGTCTGGGTTTTCAGGAGCTTCCTCTGCAGGATTCTCTGGGAGGCCATCATCATCATCAGCATCGGTGCCTGCGTCGGAAGCAGGGTCCTGTGTCGGAGCCAGTTCCGGCGTCCATCCGATTGCCAGCCTGATCATATCCAGCCGCACTGTGGTCAGAAGCCCCAGCTTCTCTACGGAAAGGACTGGATAGTTTGAATTGAAATAAAGGTCGTAGGGGGAGTTCGGGGAATGGCTGCCGCTGTATATGGTACCAAGCCCTGCAAGGTGAAAAACAGCAATGGTGCAAAGGACGAGAGCCTTTTTTTTCCAGTCGGTCTTTGAAAAGGCGAATGCCATATTCCCAAAAGCTAGGAAAAGGAAAAAGGGAATAAAAAGCAGGATAATGGATCCTAGATTTTTTGCGGTCACTGTGAGGATCGTGCCGAAGAATTCCCGGAACACATCGCCAGCATTCCCGGCAGAATAGAGCGTATAGTAGGTCCTGAAAAACTTGAAGTATACAAGCTGGGAAGAGTAAAGGGTTCCCGTAATAAAAAGCAGGAAAAGCCCGGATATATAGATGCCTCTTCCCGAAGCCAGGGTTGCAAGAAAATATAGCCCCGCTGAAAAGGAGAGGGTGAATAGCAGCATGGAAAAGGAGTCCCTGGAAAACAGGTTTCCAGTATTCTGCCTTACAAGTACGAATTCCATATAGACCAGTGATAATGCAAAGAAAACCAATAGCCAGAAATTGTTCAGCTTTTTCAAATCCCTCACCCCTTCCAAAATTGTTCGTCAGGTTATACTACGGAACTACCGAATAGTAACCTATATGGTAACTATTCAGAACCTCTGTCTTGCGAGGTGTTTTTATGCTGAATTTGCATAAAAACCCGAGACATGCGTGCGCAAAATTGCTGATTATGCAATTTGTGTGCATCATCTGTGACTATGAAGGACATGATCCTGAATAGTCACCTATATTTTATCATAAATGGCATAGCAATGGACAAAAAAAGATGGATTTCAATGCGTCGGATGTGATATACTGTTTGATTGTTGGCATAAAGCAATAGAAACGAACAGGAACAGTTATTCCTTGTTTCTTTTTGCAACATTTGCGGCTATGAAGGACGTAGTCCTGAATAGTAAATTAAGGTAACTGTTCGGAACCCCTGTCTCGCGAGGTGCTTTTATGCTGAATTTGCATAAAAACCCGAGACATGCATGCGCCAAATTGCTGATTATGCAATTTGTGTGCATCATCTGTGACTATGAAGGACGTAGTCCTGAATAGTCACAATTATAGATAAAGATTAGGAAGATGAAAAATGGTCAGAATATTAAAAAATATAGCTTATTCAATCGGGCAGGCATCAAATACGATTGTTGTTTTTGAAGTGGTTTTCAAGATTGTCACGAATCTTTGTATGATTCCCGGACTGGTGCTGCTGTTTAATTTAATGTTAAAGGTTACGGGATATTCATTTATCACAAGATACAACATCGGCAGCATACTGAAGAACCCGCTCAGTATCCTGCTTTTTGCAGGAATCCTTCTGCTGGCGGCATTTGTTTCCCTGGCGGAAATATCCATGCTGACGGTGTTTTTCGGATACCGCTTTAAGGAAAAACAGTTTTATCTGCGGAATCTCCTTTATTTAAGCCTGAGAGAATTGAGAAGGTTGGCAAATCCCGAGAATTTCATTCTGGTTCTATATGTCGTCTGTATTCTTCCAATTATCAATTTCAATCCTATTGCATATTATATTTTTGGAAACAGGGAAATACCTGATTATATGTTGGGGACTATCATGCAGTCAAGAGAGCTGAGGGTGCTGTTTGCGGTCCTTGCAGCAGTTCTGGTGTACCTGACCATACAGATGGTATTCATATTCTGCTATTTCTTTCTGGAACGTAAAAATCTGGCTGAATCCTACAGATGCAGCAGGTTGCTGATCAAAGGCCGTGTAGTAAAGACCGTTGGAAGCATTTTGGGCTGTGTTGCTTTTTATGTACTGATATATATCGGTTTCTATCTGATCATCATATCATTTGTACAGGCAGGGACAGAGTTCTTTTATGAACAGCAAATAGCATATGCGGTCTTCCTTACGATCTTCAATACAATCAACAAGATTCTGATCGTCATTCTGGGCATTTTCCAGACAATCAGCGTAGCGGGAATCGTGGTGGAGCTTTATCTGCAGTACAGCAAAAACAATAGAAAGCTGTATTCGAGCACCTACCTTCAGAAGAAGATGTATAAGAAACTTTTATATAGCGTGAACAAGGCGCTTCTCCTGCTGCTGGCAACAGTCGTTCTGGTTACGGGCACAGGAATCTATCTGCTGCTTGATGAGCAGTATTCCATTCTTCATGGAGAAAAAACCCTTATCACCTCCCACCGGGGGTTTTCGGCTATGGCACCAGAAAACACCCTGGCGTCCATTGATGCGGCAATCGAGGTGATGGCAGATTATGCCGAAATCGATGTCAGGATGACGAAGGACGGGGTCGTGGTCCTTTCCCATGATGCAGACCTGAAAAGGACTGCAGGCGTCAATAAGAAAATATGGCAGCTTAACTATTATGAGATTGAGGAGCTTGATGTTGGAAGCTGGTTTTCTAAGGATTTTAAGGATGAAAGAATTCCCACACTGGAACAGGTTCTGGAATACAGCAAAGGAAAAATAAAACTCAACATTGAAATCAAGAATTCGGGCCAGAATAAAGATTTCGAGAAGAAGCTGATAGGGCTGATTGAGGAACATGGTTTTGAAGACAGCTGTATCATTTCTTCCTTCAGCTATGATTCGCTTAAGCGGATCAAAAAGCTGAACCCCGATATTAAGACGGGCTATATCCTTTCGGCTGTCTACGGGGAGTTCTACAATCTTAAGGATGTGGATTTCTTCAGCATGAGATACAATTTCGTTTCAGAGCGCATAGTGACAGAAGCCCACAAGACAGGAAAGGAAATCCATGTGTGGACGGTCAACAATGAGACGATAGTGGACAGATTGACACGTATTGGCGTCGACAATATTATTACGGATGATCCTGTTATGGCAAGAAGCATCATTTATTCCAAGGACTTTCCGAAATCTACAGCCAGCTTCCTGAAACTGGTTTTCAATTATTAAATTCATATGATTTTTCAGTCGGCATGAGGGGAAAAATATGGTATATTTAGTATAAAGACAGGCAGCAGAGCGGATTTCATATAATCCGCTCTGCTTTGGATATTGTTAACTGTTCAGAACCCCTGTTGCGCGAGGTGTTTTTATGCTGAATTTGCATAAAAACCCGAGACATGCGTGCGCAAAATTGCTGATTTCGCAATTTGTGTGCATCATCTGTGACTATAAAGGACGCAGTCCTGAATAGTTACAGATATGGAATTTCTGCAGACAATACGGTGAATTCATTGCTTTAAAAAAAGAAGAGGTGATGAGGTATGGAGGGAAAACTGATTGCCCCATGCGGAATGAATTGTGGTATTTGTGTCAGTTATCTGGCGATGAAGAACGATCTGAATAAGAAGGGATTTCGAAAGACATACTGTGCAGGCTGTCTGCCACGGGGCAAGAACTGCACGTTCATGAAAAAAAACTGCGAGAAGCTTGGAAAAGGTCTTGTCCGGTTCTGCTATGAATGCAGTGACTTTCCATGCCGCCGGCTGAAGGATCTGGACAAGCGCTACCGGACCAAATATCATATGAGCATGATCGAAAACCTGATATTCATCAAAGAGCATGGCATCGAAAGATTTCTGGAAAGGGAAGAGGAAAGGTGGAACTGTCCGGAATGCGGAGGCGTCATATGCTGCCACAATGGGCTTTGTCTGAACTGCGGCCTTGAAACTCTCCTCCAGAACAAACAGTACCACTGGGGCGAAGAACCAAAAGATTAACGATGAATAAGTAAACGAATGAAATGACGGAGGATAGAGGCATGACAGTTGATTTTAAGGCGGATAAATTTGATTTCGATGGGGAAATGGAGAAGCAGAAGCGAGCCTTGAAAAAACCAAATATCCTGCTTTGCGGTGCAACCGGAGCAGGAAAAAGCAGTCTCGTGAATGATGTTTTCGGAAAAAGGATTGCGGCAGTCGGGGAGGGAGAACCAGTTACGAGAGGCGTGATCCTTTATGCCGGAGACGAATTGACCCTTAATCTGTATGACAGCGAAGGCTATGAAATCGGAGATGAGAAACAGTCTTATTACGTTGACGAGATCATTTCAGTAATCGACAAAAAGAAGGCAGCCCATCCAGGCGAATTTGAAAAGCACATCCACGAAGCCTGGTACTGCATCAGCGCAGCAAACAAGAGGATTACGGATACGGATTTCCAGCTGATAGACAGGATACTGGCAAAAAAAGTTCCGGCAGCAGTGGTTTTCACCCAGGTGGACAGTGTGGATGCCGAGGAACTGGAGGCCCTGCAGAACGAATTGAGAAAGAGATACCCGGGCCTGAGCGCATTCACCTATTGTATTGCAGAAGATGAAGAAACCGCTGAAGCACTAAAGGCATATATCCAGAAAGAGGAACTGGTGGAATGGGCATTGGAAAATCTGGAGGATTCTCTGAAGGATGGTCTGATGGGCGCCCTGCACGGATGCATTTCCCAAAAAAGGGAGTATGTAAAAAAGAAGATCATTCCCAGATATGTGGTTTCCGCTTCGACAGCTGCCGCCGTTCCGGTCCCGCTGTCGGATGCGGCCCTTCTGACTCCCATTCAGATCAGCATGACGATACATATCATCAAGATTTACGGCCTATCCGGGATGAGCGGGGCGGTGACGTCAGCTCTGGAGGCGGAGGTCATGACCCAGGTTGGCAGATTCATCGCAAAGACGCTGACTGGAAGCATTTTGAAGTTTATTCCAGGAATTGGGCAGGGAGTCGGAAGCGTAATCAACGTGGCAGTAGCAACGGCGCTGACTACAACCCTGGGGCATACCATTTCCCAGCTCTGTTATCTGTATTCCAAGGCAGTGCTTGAGGGAAAACAGGTCGGTATTGAAGATTATTTCAATCCGGAAATGTTCGAGCAGGTCATGAAATCCATGAGGAAAAGGGAGCGCTAGCAGATGGAAAATGTACTTACGACAAACGTCCTGATTATCGGTAAATCGGGAGTCGGCAAGAGTTCCCTGCTGAACTACATTTTTGGAAAGCAGGTCGAAAAGACAGGATCTGGGAGGCCGGTGACCGAAGAGGGAATCTATGAGCATGTCTATGAATTCAGCAGTGATTTCCATGTAAAGATTTATGATACCTGGGGCCTGGAAGCAAATAAAGCGGCAAGGTGGAAGAAGATTATCTTTGACGAAGTAAGCCGGCACGACTGCATGGAGGTCGGCGAATGGTTCCATACAATCGTGTACTGCTTTTCTGCAAAGGCGGCGCGCATCGAGGCGTTCGAACTGGCCATCCTCAAAGAGCTTTTAAAAAGCAGGAACAGGGTGGTCGTGGCGCTTACCCACTGTGATGTCAACAACGTGGAACATGCAATCAGAGAGATGACTTCCATGCTCATAGCCGCGGGGGTGAGTGAGAAGGACATTATACGGGTATGCAGCGTCGGCAAAAAGCTGCTGAGCGGCAAAATGACCGAACCTAGCGGAAGGAGCGAGCTGCTTGCAGTCATAAAGGATAATATGTGGGAGAATATCGCCATAAAGCTGGTGGCCCATCTGAGCACCATGTCCGTGGAAATAATTGAAAGCTGGAAGGAAGAATGCAAAGCCTATGTGGATTTCAAAATCCGCATATTCAACTATCATTCCAATAAAGTGTTCGGGGAAATAAGCAGGCATTGCAATCAGAAGCTTGATGATGCGATGAAGGAAATAAGGCGCCAGTATGAACTGAAAATGATGGAGGCTTTTACCTTCTACAATACGATCAGCGAAAAAATGGCGCAGCTGTCGGGAGAAGAGTTCAGGGAACCGTATTTTGACAGCCAGTTCAGGATGCATTTCAGGATGGAATTCGGCGACAAGCTGAAGGAAAACCTCAAAGGCATTGTGGCCTTTCTGATCCCCATTGCGGGCGTACTGACACCAGTTGTCTTTGCGGAGTCAAAAAGGAAGGAAGTCAAAATCAGGATCGAGTTGGTGGGAAACCAAATCATCAGCGAGCTTAATGAAAAGACGAAACAGATTGAATGGCAGCTGCTTGGGAATCCGGCTAAAGCGCCACTCTCTACATGAGAATCACGAAAGCGAAAGCATATAAACTAAAATCAATTGATCAAGGAGGAAAACAATATGGCAATTCATGTAATTGATGAGGCAAACCGTTGTTTAAATTGTAAGAAACCATTGTGCAGAGAGGGCTGTCCAATCAACACCCCAATCCCCCAGATGATTCAGGCTTTTAAAAATAATAAGCTGAATGATGCGGGAGAGATGCTGTTTGAAAACAATCCGCTCTCCGTCGTATGCTCACTGGTCTGTGACCATGACAAACAGTGCGAGGGGCACTGCATACTCGGCAAAAAGGGAATGCCGGTCCATATAAGCAGCATTGAGAATTACATATCCGATTCGTATTTTGACAAAATGGCGATCAAATGCGCTCCGGCAAACGGCAGAAAGGTCGCAATCATAGGATCCGGACCTGCCGGAATCACGATTGCATTCTATCTTGCAAAGATGGGATATGAAATTACCATCTTCGAATCAAGGGAAAAAATCGGCGGCGTCATGCAGTATGGAATACCGGAATTCAGGCTTCCAAAGTCAATTCTCGACAGATACAGGAAAAAACTGGTCCAGGTCGGCGTCAAGATCAGGCCAAATGCAACAATCGGCGGCGCCCTGGAGATAGAAGAGCTTCTGCGTGACGGCTACAAGAGCATATTTATCGGAACAGGCGTATGGAGGCCTAAAAAGCTTGGAATCAAAGGTGAAAGCCTTGGAAACGTCCATTTCGGAATCGATTATCTCGTGAATCCGGAAGCATTTGATCTGGGAGAAAAAATTGCTGTCATCGGGCTTGGAAATGCGGCCATGGATGTTGCAAGGACAGCCCTCAGGCACGGGGCAAAACAGGTGACCCTGTATGGCAGAGGGCAGAAGCCGGCAGCAAATGAACATGAGGTAGCTTATGCGAAGCTGGACGGAGCTGTTTTCGAATTCAACAAGGAAATACAGGAAATCACAGACAGAGGGCCTGTATTTAAGGATGTCATCCGCGACGAAGAGGGAAAATTCCTTAGATATGCAGGAGATGCATACCTGGAGAAGGCTGATTCTGTTATCATTTCGATCAGCCAGGGCCCAAAGAACAAGCTTCTGCTGACCACTTCCGGTCTTGAAGCATCCTCATCCGGACTCCTGGTGACGGATGAGAGCGGAGAAACCACCCGCAAGGGCGTATTTGCCGCAGGAGACGTCGTCCGGGGGGCCAAGACCGTTGTAGAAGCGGCTGCCTATTCGAAGCAGGTGGCATTGGCTATGCATCAGTATATGGAGGAGCAGTGCGAGGCTGAAGATCGGATGATTGAACAGGAGCAGATGGAGTAGGGAAATATGAATGAACCTGGGTTTTTATGCAAAATCAGAATAGAAATACCTCATAGTATAAGCGTTCTGAACAGTTAGAAATACGTTTTCGAAAGAGAGAGACAGTCGGGATTCCGATTATCTCTCTTTTTTGCTTTGTGATTTTATCACAGATATGCAGCTGAAACCTTGGTAATATAAGCAGGAACCAGAAACGTGCATACAGAATACGTTTCAAGTTATTCATTCAAGTAAAACCGGAGGTAATTATGGCAACGACAAATATAAAAAGCAAAAGAATAGCAGAAGTGATGGAAAAAGGATGTGTGGCTTGCGGAAGCTGCATGAATGTATGCCCAAGGGATGCAATTACTGTTCCCAAAGGAATAATAGCGGTGGTTGACAATGATAAATGCATCGGATGCGGACTTTGTAAAAAGGCATGTCCTGCATCAGTCATAGAAATCAAGCCAAGACCGGAAGCATAAGTATATACAACAGATTTATCAATAGGAGGAAGTAAAAAAATGAAGAAGAATAAGAAAAAAAATTGGAACGATTATATCTGGATCATGTCGGCAGTCTATATGATATTGGGATTTGTCAATATCATGTTTGCCTGGCTGGGGCTCATCTGTTTCCTGGTACCCCTTGGAATTTCATTGGTAAAAGGCAAGAAATCATACTGCAACCATTTCTGCGGCAGAGGCCAGATGTTCGACGTCCTTGGAAACAAGCTGAAACTTTCGAGGCAGAAAGATATCCCTGCTTTTTTAAGGAGCAACTGGTTCAGATACGGTTTCCTTACGTTTTTTATGATTATGTTTGCGAATATGGTTTTCATGACATACCTTGTGTTTGCCGGAAGCGGAAGCCTGAAAGAGGTCGTAACCCTCATCTGGACCATCAAGATGCCTTGGGACTGGGCATATAACGGAGCTGCATCATCGCCTTGGATTGCGCAGTTCGCCTTCGGCTTCTATGGAATGATGCTGACCTCTACGGTTCTGGGCCTTGTGACCATGGCTCTGTACAAACCGCGTTCCTGGTGCGTGTACTGCCCGATGGGGACCATGACCCAGGGAATCTGCAAGATAAAGGATGCAGCTTAACCTTAACAAGCTAAACCCCGCCTTCAATCTGTCCGAAGGCGGGGTTTTTTGCTTGCAGGACCAACTTTCCTATGAGCTTTCCCTTTTTCGCTACAATGTGTGTGTAATTTCAACAAAATTCCAAAAACACTATAAATTGAAGAGGTTATCGTGTAAAATAGCAATTACAAAGCTACGGCGAACAGCAAGGGGGACGGATTTATTTGTTAAGGAAAATAAGGATGGTACTCGTGATACTGATCATGACACCACTCCTGACAATAGGCGTTTCAAAACTGGTCCTTAAATATAACAGCCTGCATCTGAGCGGGGAGACGGTATCGGAACTGGATGATTTCACGAAGGTGCTGGCAGAAGAGATGACCGCCAGAACGCCTGCATTTACCATCAACTATACCGGTGATGGAGATGCGTTCATGGCGGATCTGGATAATATCATAAAGGCCGCCTACGAATCGGATGATTACCTGCATTATTCCTGGACGAATATCAGCCATTCTGCCCTGCAGAGCTACTACAGCGTGACCGTCGATTTTGAAGTCACCTACCTGACTACAAGGGAACAGGAGGATTTTGTGGACAAAAAAGCAAAAGAGCTGGCATCAGCAATCATATTTGCCGATATGACCGGGGAAGAAAAGGTTAAGACCCTCAACGATTATGTTTCCCAGCATTTGGTTTATGATTATACGCAGCAGAACAACAACGCCTATTCGGCGCTGGCCTATGGAACGGCAAACTGCCAGGGCTATGCACTGCTTATGCACAAGCTGTTTGCTGCGGCCGGAATCAATTCCAAAATTATTTCCGGGGAGATACCGGAAGGCCCTCATGCGTGGAACATGGTAAACCTGGGCGGGAGCTGGTATCATGTAGACGGAACGAATAATGATGCAAGTCTGGATGGATATAAATATTTTCTGAAATCAGACGGTGAGATGCGTTCAAACGGCTACACCTGGGTAAGTTCGGATTTCCCATCTGCCAATTGATTTTATCCGGATGTTGGATCGGGATTGGAATCTAAACTTGTCAGAACGATGAAAGATTACGAAGATATTTGTAATCTGATTTTTGAAGATTGCAGCAGCAAAAAGAGTTGATAAGAATGCTGTAAGGAAGCATTCTTATCAACTCTTGTTTGAACAGGATAATCTGAAGAACAGACCACAGGAAGCCGTCTAGTTATGGTGGCAACCGTGTTCATGTTCCTGGCAGCTGTCACCTGAATCAAGAAGCGAACCTGCAAGCCAGCTCAGGGTCACGTCCCTGACATCTCCTGCGCATCCGCGGAGAACCTCGATTCCTGAATTGTTCAGAACGTTTACAGCGCCGTCTCCCATGTTTCCTGCCAACATGAGTTTTACATCCATGGCAGCAAGCACACTTGCGATATTTGATTTGCAGCCGCATCCTGCAGGCGATTCGACGATTTCTTCTGAAATGATTTCGCGTCTATCCTGGTCAACTATGAAAACCGTAAAGTATTCGCAGTGGCCGAAATGACTGTCAATCAGGTTCTGTCTTGATGGTAATGCAATTTTCATTTTATAATTCCTCCATTGAGCATGCGTGCAGGTAACCTTGCGGTTTCCTGTGCAGATTAAATAGTTCTTTTTCTAATATTCTAAGTGCGAAACAGAGATATGTCAAATGTATTAGCCGAGACTGAGCAAAGAGGGTTGAAAAAAGACTGCTGTTTACAGCGTCAACAGTAACGAGAAAAGTTGTACCTGATCAATTTAAAAGTATAAAAGAGAAATGGAGGAAAATTATGATTCAGGATATAGAACCAAGAATATTCAATAACAGTTTCCAGAACAAAAAAGCAGAGCCTCAGGACTTATTCCTTTCCTACGAAGGAGATACGGTGCTTGTCAGGGAGGAAAAGGATAAACTATGGTATCCGTCATTTTCAGATTTCGAGGCAGAATATCCCCACCTGATAGACGAGGCCAGATTCCTGTTTACCATAGACAACATCAATTATTTTCTGACAGATGAAAAAGGGCTGGATACGGCAGAAGGATGGGCATACGTAACTACCGGAAGGTTCAGGACCGAACCAAAATATTGGCGTTCCTTTGCAGGTGCTGTAGGGTGGCAGCTGAACCGCTGGTACAGCAGCCATCGTTTCTGCAGCAAATGCGGCAAGCCTGTAACACAATCAGAAAAAGAACGGATGCTCTATTGCGAATCCTGCGGATTTCAGGTATATCCGGTCATTTCACCCTGCGTCATCGTGGCTGTCCATGATGGAGACCGCCTGCTTCTGACCAAGTATGCGGGACGAGAGTATACGAAATATGCCCTGATAGCCGGCTTTGTTGAAATCGGAGAGACCCTGGAACAGGCCGTAATCAGGGAAGTACAGGAGGAAGCGGGGCTTAAGGTTAAGAACCTGAAGTTTTACAAAAGCCAGCCCTGGCCGTTTACGGATACGATCCTTGCTGGCTTTTACGCGGAACTTGACGGTGATGATACCATCACGATTCAGGAAGACGAGCTGGCCCTGGGAATCTGGATGAACAGGGAGGATATACCGCCGGAGGAGCTGAAGATCAGTCTTACCGGTGAGATGATGGAAGCATTCCGGACCGGGCTTTTTCAAAAGTAAAAATATTACCTATTCAGGTAAAAAAACACCGTTCATTTAATGGACGGTGTTTTTTATAATACATATATCAAATGATTTCAAAGGAGGAAACAAATTATTATGAAAAAGAAATTGTTAAGTGTACTTTTAGGTCTGGTAATGACGACAGGAATGCTCACAGGATGCGGTGGTTCCGGTTCCCAGGATTCTAAGGCAGAGGACGGTAAAACAGTTTTAAAGATGTGGACAATCGCAACAGAGAGCGATTCATTCCATAATGCATATGTAAAAGCGATCGAGGATTATGAGACAGCTCATCCTGACGTTAAGATTGAAATGGAATCCTTCGAAAACCAGTCATATAAGACAAAATTGAAATCAGCAGTAGCAGCAAATGAACTTCCGGATATCTTCTATACATGGGGCGGCGGATTTTCAAAATCATTCGTGGAATCCGGAAAGGTTCTTGCTCTTGACGACTATTACGGAGACTACAAGGCAGAACTTCCACAGCAGGCGCTGAACAACGCGACATATGACGGAAAGCTGTATGGAACTACCTATACGACTCCGGTTTCCATGATGTTCTACAACAAAGCGATGTTTGAGGAACAGGGACTAAAGGCACCTGAAACATGGGATGAACTGAAAGCCGTATGCCAGAAGTTCATTGATGCCGGCATCACTCCAATCGGAATGAGCGTAAAAGATACATGGGTGCTCGCAATGACACATGACGCCCTTACTTTGAAATCGGCAGGAGCCGAAAAAACTGCAGCGGCCCTCACAAAGGATGGCCAGAGCTACAATGATGCTGATTTCCTGGCATCGGCAGAGAAATTGCAGGAACTCATTGATATGGGCGCTTTCACCGACGGAGCAACAGGACTTTCCAATGACGAAGCTGCAGCAACCTTTACCGGTGGAAAGTCAGCAATGTTCATTACTGGAAGCTGGTTAGGCGGACAGATCTTCAATGATGCTGAAAATGCAGAAAATTATGATGTGGTTCCTGTGCCAGTGTGCAGCGATAATGCAAAAGCAACAGACTTCATGGGCGGAGCAATCGATACCCTTATGGTAAATGCAGACACCGCAGATCAAGATGCAGCTGCCACAGCGGCTTTTGAGATCGCAAGAAGCGTTTCCAAATATGCTTACCTTGACGGAGCCGGAATTGCTGCATGGGCAAAAGATTATGACGACAGCGGAGTAAATGTGCTTACAAAGAAGATTGCCGACTACACAGCAGATGCGACATCCTTCACCATATGGTTCGACACGCTGATGGATTCAGAAGATGCAGGAGAATACCTGGCGCTTCTTCAGGAACTGTATTCAGGAAATATCGATCCGCAGGGATTTGCAGAGGGAATGGATGCTCAGCTTAGCAAATAAATAGTAAACGAAAAAAATAATCAGTGAAGCGGATCTCACAATCCGCTTCCTGCAATCAGTATAAGGAGATGGAGTTTTGGACAGAGTAAGAAGAAACAAGGGCGCAATTGTGCTGTTTATGTTACCGGCTACGCTACTCTTTCTGACAATCATAATCATCCCGATTTTCATGTCCGGATATTATAGTTTGCTGGATTGGGACGGTATCACAAAAGGGACATTTGTAGGATTGCAGAATTATATTGAACTTTTCACAAGCAAATCGGCGGGATTTACAAAGACGCTGGGAAATGCCATTCTGCTGGCGGTACTGTCAGTATTCATCCAGCTGCCTATTTCCCTGGTACTTGCACTGGTACTTGCGAAGGGAATCAAAAGAGAGCGGTTTTTCGTTTCAGCATTTTTTGTACCAGTACTGATTTCTACAGTTGTAATTGGCCAGCTCTGGACAAAAATATACAATCCTGAGTACGGAATCATCAATGTAGTACTGCAGAATCTTGGCCTTGAAAGCTGGTGCAGGACCTGGCTGGGAGACCAGAACACAGCCCTGTTTGCGGTTTTTGTTCCAATACTCTGGCAATATGTAGGATATCACATGCTGCTCCTCTATGCTGGCATCAAGTCGGTGGACCCTGTGCTCAGGGAAGCTGCAAAAATCGACGGAGCAACAGAATGGGAAACTTCATGGCATGTGGTAATACCTATGATTAAGCCGGTAATCAGGATGTGTGTCATATTTGCGGTTGTCGGATCCCTGAAGGCCTTTGACCTGATCTACGTACTTACAAATGGCGGACCGGCACATGCAAGCGAGGTTCCAAGTACCCTGATGGTCAATATGATCTTTGGACGTGGCAGATACGGTTTCGGAAGCGCCATCGCGATCATGATTATATTCCTGTGTTTCTTTTTTGCGATCATGATTAAAAAATTCTTTAAAGTAGAGGAGGAGTAGAAGAGTGGAAACAGGAAGAAATAAAATAAAAAAAACAGGCATGTATCTGGTTCTGCTGTTCTGGACTGTTGTAAGCCTTTTTCCAATCTACTGGATGTTCACATTCTCGCTTAAGAACAACAAGGAGATATTCGGAGAGAATATCATAGGCCTTCCAAAACACTGGCTGTGGTCGAATTACGAGGCAGCATTTACGGCAGGAAATATGGGCAGCTATTTCGTGAACAGCATCATCGTTACTGGTTTCACGATCGCGCTGACAACCATATTCGCACTGATGGCATCCTATGCCCTGACGAGGCTTGTATGGAAAGGAAGGAAGAAGGTCAACAATATTTTCATGCTTGGGCTTACAGTTCCAATCCATGCGGCAATCCTCCCGGTATTCATCATTCTCAGGAACCTTCATATGACAAATTCCTATCAGGCGCTGATTATCCCGTATGTGGCATTTGCCCTGGCAATGGCGATCATGATTTCCATAAGCTTTCTGCAGAATATTCCGGCAGAGCTTGAAGAGGCTGCATGCATTGACGGCTGCAGCGTATACGGCATCTTTTTCCGGATTATCTGTCCCCTTATGAAGCCGGCTCTTTCGACAATCGCGATTTTTACGTTCCTGCAGGCCTGGAATGAATTGATGTTTGCAGTCATTTTTATCAGCGATTCAAAATACAGGACTTTATCAGTAGGCATACAGACCCTATCGGGAGCTTATACCACTGAATGGGGACCGATCGGGGCAGCGCTTGTAATCGCAACGTTCCCGACACTGATCGCATACACCTTCATGAGCAAAAAAATCCAGGAAAGCCTTATGGCAGGAGCAATTAAAGGATAAAGGGAGGATCTTCTATAATGAATTCAGATATGTGTAAAATAAGGGCAAAAGAGCTTGTCGCATCCATGACTCTTGAGGAGAGGGCAAGCCAGCTCACCTACAACTCGCCGGCCATTGAAAGGCTTGGAATACCAGCCTACAACTGGTGGAACGAAGCACTTCATGGTGTGGCAAGGGCAGGAACTGCAACCAGCTTTCCCCAGGCTATAGGCCTGGCAGCAATGTTCGATGAAGAATTCATGACAGAGATTGCAGATGCTATAGCCACAGAGGGAAGGGCAAAATACAACGAGAGCACAAAGCACGGAGACAGGGACATTTACAAGGGGCTTACTTTCTGGTCACCAAACGTGAACATATTCAGGGATCCAAGATGGGGAAGGGGTCATGAAACCTATGGAGAGGACCCTTTCCTGTCAGGAAGGCTGGGAGTTGCGTTTATCAAAGGGCTTCAGGGTCAGGGAGAGGTGCTGAAGAGTGCTGCATGCGCAAAGCATTTTGCAGTACATAGCGGACCTGAAGATCTGAGGCATGAATTCAATGCGGAAGTGACGGAGAAAGATCTGAGAGAGACTTATCTTCCTGCCTTTAAAGCATGCGTTCAGGAGGCGGATGTAGAAGCTGTCATGGGAGCCTACAACAGAACAAACGGAGAGCCCTGCTGCGGAAGTTATATGCTGCTGAGAGATATTCTTCGGGAAGAATGGGGATTTGACGGGCACGTGGTATCGGACTGCTGGGCAATCAAGGATTTTCATATGTACCACGGCGTAACAGCTACACCCCAGCAGTCTGCTGCACTGGCAATTGATGCCGGATGCGACCTGAACTGCGGAAATATCTACCTCTACATGCTTCAGGCACTCCAGGAAGGACTGATCACAGAGGAGCATATTACAAGAGCTGCAGAGCGCCTTTTCACAACGAGGTTCAAGCTCGGTCTTTTCGACAGGACGGATTTTGATGAGATTCCTTATGAAGCGTTAGAATGCAGGAAGCACCTGGATATGGCAGTAGAGGCGGCGGGAAAAAGCGTGGTCATGCTGAAAAATGACGGAATCCTGCCAATCGACAAACAGCAGATCAGAACAATCGGGGTAATTGGACCGAATGCCAACAGCCGCCTTGCCCTCAAAGCGAACTATTACGGGACGGCGTCGAGATATATCACCATTCTGGAAGGAATCCAGGACGAAGCCGGCGATGATATAAGGGTTCTTTATGCAAAAGGATGCGAGCTGTCAAAAGACCGTACAGAACCTCTTGCCATGGCCTATGACAGGGAAATGGAAGCGGTAACGGTTGCTGAACACAGCGATGTCGTTATCCTGTGTCTGGGCCTTGATGAGACCCTTGAGGGAGAAGAGTTAGATGAAGGAAACAACTGCGGTTCAGGCGACAAAAAAGACCTTGAACTGCCGGAAGTACAGAGGCAGCTTCTTGAACGAATAACGGAAACCGGAAAACCTGTCATCATTTGCCTGATGGCAGGAAGCGCAATCAACCTGAGCTTTTCACAGGAACATAACAGCGCCATTCTGCAGGCATGGTATCCAGGTGCCCGGGGCGGAAAAGCTGTTGCGGATATCCTGTTTGGAAAAACATCCCCTTCAGGAAAGCTTCCTGTAACATTCTATCGCACAGTCGAGGATCTTCCCGGTTTTACAGACTACTCCATGAAGAACAGAACCTACAGGTATTATGAGGGAACCCCTCTCTATCCGTTTGGATATGGTCTGACCTACGGAGACATATCCTGTACAAAAGCGGAAATCAAGGGCAGCGTCAGCATGGAAAAGGATCTGGAGGCAGAGGTTACTGTCCATAACGCAGGAAACAGGGATACAGAAGATGTGATTCAGCTCTATCTGAAAAATACCGATTCCGATCTTGCGGTAAGGAATGTAAGTTTATGCGGATTCAGCCGGGTAAAAGTAAAAGCCGGAGAAACAGTCACGAAAACTTTAAAGGTGCCATTTGGTGCATTTAAGGTGTATAATGATAAGGGAGAACAGGTTTTGGATGGAAGGCATTTCATCCTGTATGCCGGGACTTCCCAGCCTGATGAGAGAAGTACAGAACTGACTGGAAAATCATGCATACAGGTTGAAATAGAACTTTTAGGGTAACTGTTCAGATCCCTGGGACGCAGTCCTGAATAGTTACATTAAGAGAAACTGATCAGAAGATTTGAACAATAAGGAGCAGGCAGATTAAACTATGAAAAAAATGGCAAAAATCAAAACATGGTTCATATCGAAGAAACTGAAGCAGAAGATTCGATATCTGTTTGCTTTTATTATTGTCGCTTATTTTCTGATTTTTGCACTCATATATGAATTTGTCATTAAAGACAGCCTGCAGGAAAATATCAGTAAAAGCAATTATAATACCCTGATTTCCATTGGAAACGGCCTCACCGGCGAATTTCAGAATATCGGTACCATGGGACGGCTTATCATGAGCAGCCAGGAGGTCATCGACTATCTGAAAAGCGACCAGGGGGCTGATTCTGTGAGTGCCTATAATGCAGTTACCTCTATATACTACACTGCCACCTCTTTTGATAATATCTCTTCGATTTATGTGTTCAAGGATAACGGAGAGTATATAAAGATTTCGAACGGGATTACCACAGTCTATAAGGGCGTCATGGAGGATCCGGACTGGTATGGTCCTGTTGAAAAAAAATCAGGTGCAAATCTGGTCATGGTGGATGGAAACGGAGCCTTTTCCCAGGCATCGGGGGAATCGGTCCTATCTTTCGTCAGGGTATTCAATGACATCCAGACACAGAAACCGATCGGGAAGCTGGTAATCAACTGCTCCCTGAACATGCTTCGGGATACCTGGCGCGAAATGGCGGGCGATGGCAAGAAGTTTGCCTATTTCCATAAAAAAGACCAGCTGCTCTGCGGTGATGCTGAATTTGAAGAGATGGAACTAAATGTGGCAGACAGTGGCGATAATCCCCGGAATATGCGCAGCGGGGCGGGAAGCTTCACCTATTATTATGCCATACCAGGCACCCCTCTGGCAGTGGCTGAACACGAACAGATCCGCTATACAGAGTATATTTCCACGCAGATTCTGGTAATTGCCATGCTTATCGTTCTGGTGACGGCAGCAAGCTTTTTTACAATAAGCTGGTTCATTAACAGATTTATTACAAGGCCGGTTGAAAGCCTGGTGGGTTCTATGGAGGAAGTCAAAAGCGGCTGGCTGAAACGGGTAAGCATGAAACTGCCTGATGATGAGATCGGCAGGCTGAAGAACAGCTACAATGATATGCTGGTGGAAATCAACAGCCTGATCGAGGAACTTCTGGAGAAGGAGAAGACCATGCAGAAGGCTGAGCTGGAAGCACTGCAGGAACAGATCAAGCCTCACTTTCTGTACAATACCCTGGATACCATAGCCTATCTGGCGCTGGAAAACCCCAGGGAAGAGGTCTATGATTCCATTGAGACGCTGGGAAATTTCTACCGGAAATTTTTAAGTAAGGGAAGCAGGGAAATTTCGCTCCGGGACGAGGTTGAAATCGTCAGGGATTATCTGAAGCTTCAGAAACTGAGGTATGAAGATATTTTTGAAGACGAATACGATATTCAGGAGAGTCTTCTGGATATGAAAATACCAAAGCTTATCCTGCAGCCTCTTGTGGAAAATTCCCTGTACCACGGAATTCGGCCCAAAGGGGAAAAATGCCTGATCAGGATTTCGGCTTACGAGAAAGATGACGAAATACTCATAAAGGTGTATGACACCGGAATCGGAATGGCGCAGAGCAGGATAGATGCTTTTATGAAAGGCGACAGCAAGAGCTACGGACTCCGCAAGACCATTGAAAGGATCCGGTGCTATTACGGCAGGGAAGATGTATATGAAATCAGGAGCCAGGAAGGGTATTACTGTGAAGTAACTATCAAAATACCTTCTGGCGGGGAGGCGGAAACCTATGTACAGAGTCATGATCATAGATGATGAGCGGGCATTGCGCAGCCTGCTGAAGAAAACCATCGACTGGGAAGAATTGTCTCTTGAAGTTGTCGGAGAGGCTGCAAGCGGGATAGAAGCCATCAATATCATAGATGAAATAAGGCCGGATATCGTATTTGTCGATATCCGTATGCCGTTTATGGATGGAATCGAATTCTCAAAGCTTGCCATACAGAGATATCCAAAACTGAAGATTATCGTGCTGACAGCCTTCGATGACTTCACGTATGCCAGGGAATGCATCGGGATAGGAGTTGCGGATTATCTTCTTAAGCCTATTGTAAGGACCGATATCCAGCAGTCACTGAAGAAAATCCTTGCTCAGCTGGAACAGGAGAAAGGCCAGGATAAGAACGAAGACACGGAAGACGGGAAGGACCTCAGGATGAAATCTATAAAGGAATACATAGAGGGGCATTTTGATGATCCGGAATTGAACCTGAAGTCAGTGGCAGACAACTTTGGCTTCAACTCCAGCTATTTCAGCCGGAAATTCAAGGAGGAGATCGGACGCAGCTTCATCGACTACCTGACATCCTACAGAATGGAAAAGGCCTGCAGGTATGCCAGCCGGGGAGAGCTTATGTATATAACGGCAAAGCTGGTGGGGATACCGGATCCAAACTACTTCGGGAAGTGCTTTAAAAAATATTATGATGTTTCGTACTCTGATTTTATGAAGGGTGAACGAAGTGCGAAAAAAACCACGGTCTCTGATTAAGAGAAGAAAGCAAACGACGGAGGTGTAAAAAATGAGGAAAATTGATTTTAAGACAATTACCCAATACACACTGCTTGGAGCACTTGTCTTTTTTGCTGCAGGAATAGCATCAGGTCTTGCCTTGCTGGTATCGGAAGGGCTGATCGGATTTTCCGTGGAAGGAATCACGGGCGGTCTGCTTTTTGGCTTTTTTATCAGAAAATACTTCAGTATGATCAGGACGATGATTGCGGCTACGATCAGCCTTGTCGTGGGGGTTTTTACAGGTGCATTTATCGGCCTTTTGATTTATGATGGATTCGGGGTTCCATTCCTTATTATGGGTTTCGTTGCCCTTTCGGTCTACAGGCTTATAATGGGCATAAAAAAGGAATTCGTTACGTTTGCCATAGCAGGCACGGTTATTTTTTATCTGGGGAATCTGCTTATGGATAAGATCAACGTATGGGGCGGCCCATTTTATGAATTTGTCAGCAATGCGGCAGGAGAAAGCGGATTCAATGTAGCAATTGTCGCTCTCGGTGCAGTGTTCCATGGCATAGCGATCGGTTTTGGAACAGGTGTTTATATTTCGAGGCATGCTGAAAATGGAAATAAATAATGCAGTAAAAGTCCCGTAAGAATCGAATCGATTCTTACGGGACTTTTTATAAAGATATTGTAACTATTCAGGACTACGTCCTGCATAGTCACATATGAGGCACACAAATTGCAAAATCAGCAATTTGGCGCACGAATGTCTCGGGTTTTTATGCAAAATCAGCATAAAAACACCTCGCGAAATAGGGGTTCTGAACAGTTACAAGATATTTACCTGACTTGTTCTAAAAATGTTCTGAACAGTTACTTAAAAAGCTACATTGGTACCGTAGTAGGTGCAGTGCAGGAGTTTTTCCATTTCGTCGACGCTGATCGGTCTAGGGTTGGAGCCTGTACATGCATCGCCGACAGCCAGCTCAGCAATTCGTGCGGATTTTTCCTTGAATTCCTCTTCGTCGATACCAAATTCTTTCAGGGATTTCGGGATTCCAAGCTTCATGTTATAGCCTTCAATCAAGTCGCATAAAGACATCACGCAGCTGCGGTCGCTTCCGGTAATGCCGATGCTTCTTGCGATGTCAGCATAGCGGCTTTCAGCATCTTTTGAATTGAACTTAATGACATATGGAAGGTAGATTGCATTTGCACAGCCGTGAGGAATGTGGCCTGTAGAGAATGCGGCTCCTGTCTTGTGTGCCATTGAATGTACGATTCCAAGCAGAGCGTTAGAGAATGCCTGGCCTGCAAGGCACTGTGCATAGTGCATCTGTTCCCTTGCATCCATGTCGCCATTGAAAGAGTCAGGAAGATAGTCGAATACCATCTGGATAGCCTTGAGCGCAAGGGGATCCGTGAATGGGCTGTTCAGGGTTGAAACATATGCTTCGATTGCATGGGTAAGCGCATCCATTCCAGTGTGCGCTGTCAACTTAGCAGGCATGGTTTCAGCAAGTTCAGGATCTACGATGGCCATATCCGGTGTGATATTAAAATCAGCCAGCGGGTATTTGATGCCGCTTGCATAATCTGTGATAACGGAAAAAGCCGTTACTTCGGTCGCGGTTCCAGAGGTTGACGGGATGGCTATGAATCTGGCTTTCTGCCTAAGGGTAGGGAATGAGAACGGCTGGATCAGTTCTTCGAACGTGGTTTCAGGATATTCATAGAAAGTCCACATTGCCTTTGCTGCATCTATCGGAGAACCGCCACCCATGGCTATGATCCAGTCAGGTTCAAATTCGCGCATTGCGGCAGCGCCCTTCATAACGGTTTCGACTGATGGATCCGGTTCTACATTTTCAAACAACATAGTTTCGATTCCAGCCTCATCCAGATAGGAGATAACCTTGTCCACAAAGCCGAATTTTTTCATGGATCCTCCGCCTAAAACCAGGATTGCTTTTTTACCTGCCAGATTTTTTAACTGTTCAAGTGCGCCTTTTCCGTAATACATGTCTCTTGGTAACGTAAATCTCATCATGTCTGTCATCCTTTCGTTTTGAAAATATATGTGTATCCTGCAGTTTAAAAAAACTGAAGGATGTGTTAAAATTATAACAATAATATGATAACATTGTTATTTGTTTAACACAATAATGATTGAAAATGTTTGTTATTTAGTACAATTTTGGTAACTTTAATTGAATGGAGGAATAATTATGAAGTCGAAGCAGGAAATAATTGAATACTGCAAAACATTGCCCGAGACCTATGAGGACTATCCCTTTGATGATGAAACGGCAGTCATGCGATGCAGAGGGAATAAAAAGATTTTTGTGCTGATATTTGTCAGAGGGGATGTACTCTGGATAAATGTGAAGGTGGATCCTGAATGGGCGGGCTTCTGGCGGAATGCCTATGATTCAGTTGTGCCGGGATATCACATGAATAAAAAGCACTGGAATACGATTATCATGGATGGAACAGTTCCGTGGGAAGAGGTGAAGCGGATGATAGCGGAAAGCTATGATCTTGTAAAGCCGCGAGTGAAGAAACCGAATTTCATATAAGAAGAAGCTGTCTGACCCGGTTGCCAAGCGCAATACGGGTCTTTTCTAATTTATGGGAATTGAGTGTCAAAAGCCCATTTACAAATGGTATTTGTCAATTTGCACAGGTTTTCGAATGGGGACGTGATGCAAAACATGTTCATTCGCAGCGCGCTCTCGCTTAGATGAAGACGTAGTGGTACGTAAGGCCGCAAAGTACGCGGCCTAAGTACCAACGTCTTCATAAAGCTGCTCATTGAATCATGTTTTGTATCACTGTGCTGCATCTGGTGGCTGTGCAAATTGACGAAGTCGAAGGTTGCATGAGGGCTTTTGACACGCTAGTCTTTGTTGAGAAATTCCTCCGATTCCCCATAAATTTAAATTGCTCCATGAGGAGGTGCGCAACGCGCAAGAAGAATATGGTGTAGAAGCGACTGCGCGTCAGCGCGAGGGTTTTGCAAGGGAACTCTTTGTTCTTCTTAACGATTGCATAGATGTTCTTGTTTTACCGCTGGCAGGATTCTATGAAATGGATAGGATAGCCTAAAACCAGTGCATTTGCTTTGAGTGTTTCGAATGAGAACAAGTGTAACAAAAATGAACATGATGTTTTTCGGCGATTCAATCAAAATGTTTCATATTTAAACATTTGCGGGTTTTTTTTCGTTGATAACGATGGAAGAATTGGATAGAATAGTAAATGTAAAGAACATGTGAAACAATTAAAGAAATCGTTCATATAGGAAATGAATAAAGGTGGTGAGAATATGATAACGCTGTTGATCATAGCAGATGATTTTACGGGAGCGTTAGATACTGGAGTTCAATTTGCAGCCAGTGGCACAGCTACCAGAGTCGTAACGGATATACAATTTGATTACGGCCAGGTGGATGAAAAAGTCAGCGTATTGGTAATGGATGCAGAAACCAGACATCTGGAACCTGAAAAGGCCTACGATGTCGTATATCATATAACAAAAAAAGCCGTAGAACATGGAATTCCTTATATCTATAAAAAGACGGATTCGGGATTGCGTGGAAACATAGGAAGTGAGCTGGCAGCGATTCTTGATGCCACAGGCAGAAAATCACTTCATTTTTTTCCGGCATTTCCTAAAATGGGACGTATTACGAAGGATGGAATCCACTATATAGATGGCATTCCGGTTGAAGAAAGCGTTTTTGGGAAAGATCCTTTTGAACCGGTGACCTGCTCGTATATTCCGGATATTATCAAATTACAGACCAAGATCAAGGTCAGACTGGCAGAAGTGGAAAGCGGTCAGGCAGAAGACCGGCAGGCTTCTGAAATTATCATATGGGATGCCCAGACAGATGAGGAGCTGGAAGCCTTGGGAAGGAACCTCCAAAAAGAGGGAGGGCTTTCTATCATGGCAGGATGCGCAGGTTTTGCATCAGTACTTCCAAAACTTCTGGCGCTGGAAGGAAGGCCGCCAGGCATTCCGGATTTCGTTCCAAGATTTCTGGTGATATGCGGAAGCGTAAATCCAATCACAGTAAGCCAGCTTGATTACGCGGAACACCATGGTTTTCTGAGGATGAAAATGAGTCCGGAAGAAAAACTGGAAGAGGCATATTGGAAGAGCATCGAAGGCCAGAAGAGACTTGATCACTTAAAAGAACTGATTGAATCGAATCGCTGTTCTATCCTGGACAGCAATGATTATGCCGGAGGCTGTTCAACCATGGGCTATGCACAGGAGCATCATATCGATACAGAGGAAATCAGAATCCGCATCGCCAGAAACTTAGGATATATCGTGAAGGAACTGGTAGAAAGAGGACTGGAAGCAACGATGATGATTACCGGCGGCGACACGCTGATGGGATGCATGAAGCAGATGGACGTATTTGAAATGGAGCCGATCTGTGAGATGGGGCCGGGAATTGTGCTTTCCAGATTCAGAATTCTGGATGCAGAGTGTCAGCTGATTTCGAAATCAGGCGGTTTCGGAGGAGAACAGCTTCTGACAGATCTGGCAAAACAGATTCTGGCAGAACATAAATAAAGAAGAAGATAGGGAGGATTTAAAATGTTAACTGATTATGTCTTACAGATGCCACGGGCCGTATATGGCGGCGAGCATGCACTTGAGAATATTACAGGGATTATGCAGGGGGTTAAAAAAGCAGCAGTGTTTACTGATCAGGGAATTATTGGTGCAGGACTGCTGGAATATCCGCTTTCACTGATTAAAGAAACAGGAGTTGAAACGGTGGTGCTTGGAGACCTTCCGGCAGAACCGACCTGTGACCAGACCCAGGAAGTGATCAACCGGTTCAGGGAATCGGGAGCTGATTTCATCGTGGCAGTCGGCGGCGGCAGCGTAATGGATACTGCAAAGCTTGCTTCTGTGCTTTCTACAGAAAACTTTTGCGTAAGAGATCTGCTGGACAACCCTTCACTGGGAGAAAAAGGCATCAAAACCCTGATGATTCCAACTACGGCAGGAACAGGTTCGGAAGCTACTCCCAACAGTATTGTTGCAGTTCCGGAAAAAGAGCTGAAAGTAGGCATAGTCAATGCAGCCATGATTGCAGATTATGTAATCCTGGACAGCAGGATGATCAAAATGCTTCCAAGGAAGATAGCGGCTGCTACCGGTGTAGATGCCCTTGCACATGCAATAGAATGTTTTACTTCCAAAAAATCCAATCCATTCAGTGATACATTTGCATTAGAAGCCCTTGATATGATTATGAACAACATCGAAGATGCCTGCGACAAACCGGAAGCCATGGATGCAAAGAAAGCAATGCTGACCGCTTCCTTCTATGCGGGAGTTGCGATTACTGCCTCAGGAACAACAGCTGTACATGCGTTGTCCTATCCGCTCGGTGGAAAGTACCACATCCCTCATGGTGTTGCAAATGCAATGATGCTTGTGCCGGTCATGAAGTTCAATGAACCAGCCTGCAGAGAAAAATTTGCCCTGGCTTACGACAGAATCGTCAAGACTGATAAGACGGCAGAAACGCCCGAAGAGAAGTCTGCCTGGATCATCAACAGGCTGGATGAAATCGTGAAACACCTCGAAATACCGTCAAGCTTAAAGGATTACGGAATCGGAAGCAACGATCTGGAATTCCTGGTAACTGCAGGTATGGGCGTGCAGAGGCTTCTGGTAAACAACATGCGGGAAGTGACCCCGGATGATGCAAGAAACTTGTATCTCGAAATCATGTAAGCGGTATAGCGGCTATCAGGAATATCCTGGAGAAAAACAAAGCAGCAGGTATGATCTGATTGCAATAGACTGGAGGAAATAAAATGGCAAAAAAAATGATTATCGGCATCACTATGGGTGACCCGGCCAGCATAGGACCTGAGATTACGGTTAAGGCCCTCAGCGATCCGGCTGTTTACGACAGATGCAGCCCTGTAGTGATCGGAGATGTCTGCGTGATGGAAGCAGCTCTGAAGGTTGTCGGAAGGGAGGATATCAAAATCCACCCTGTATCATCGATAGGAGAGTGCTTGTTTACACCTGGCACAATCGATGTTTACGACATGAAGATTGTTGATATGGAAAAGCTTGAAACCGGAAAGGTTTCTGTGATGGCAGGGGAAGCGGCTTTTCAGTACGTCAAAAAAGTAATTGAGCTGGCGATGGACGGCGAAGTCGACGGTACCGTGACGAATGCCCTGAATAAGGAAGCCATCAATCTGGCTGGTCATCATTTTTCGGGACATACGGAAATCTATGCAGATTATACGGGAACAAAGAAGTACACAATGATGCTGGCTCATGAAAATTTAAGAGTCGTGCATGTATCCACTCACGTTTCCCTCAGGGAAGCATGCGACAGGGTGAAAAAAGCAAGGGTTCTGGAAGTAATCGAGATTGCCAACCAGGCCTGCCTGGATCTTGGCATCGAGAAGCCGAAAATCGGCGTCTCCGGCCTGAATCCTCACAGCGGGGAAAATGGCCTGTTCGGAAGGGAAGAGCTCGATGAGATCATTCCTGCAATCAAAGCGGCAAAGGCAGAAGGAATCAATGCGGATGGACCTGTTCCGCCAGACACCATCTTCTCAAAAGCGAGAGGAGGCTGGTACGACATTGTAGTTGCGATGTATCACGACCAGGGACATATTCCGCTCAAAGTGGTAGGCTTCATCTACAATCACGAAGCAGGAAAATGGGATGCCGTTTCCGGCGTCAATATCACCCTCGGCCTTCCGATCGTCAGGGCTTCCGTTGATCATGGAACGGCTTTTGACCAGGCAGGAAAGGGCGTTGCAAGCGAACTCAGCCTGGTAAATGCGATTGATTATGCCATAAGGCTGTCAGTCAGCAATAAAAATTAGGAACCCCGGAATTTGTAATGATTTTAAATTAGGAGGACAATAATATGCAATATCCAAAGCTACATGAAATGACATGGGACGGCACCATCTATCAAAATAATGACATGGGAACGCTTGAGGCACTTCTGCCAACCGGCGGATACCCTACCGCTCATTCACCGGCATTGCTGGAACTGCCTAACGGCGACCTTCTGTGCTGCTGGTTCGCCGGCACCTACGAGGGCAGCGCCGATATCCACATCATTTGTTCTATACTTCCTAAGGATGCTCCGGCCTGGCTGCCTCCAGTTGATATCTCTGGCGACCCTGCCCGAAGCGAACAGAATCCTTCCTTGTTTTACGGTCCTGATGATGCCGTTTGGGCAATGTACACTGCCCAGCTTGACCGCCAGGAAGGCAAGGACAACATGCAGTATACTGCTGTGGTCCGCTGCCAGAAGAGCACTGACGGTGGCAGGACCTGGGGACCTTACGAAACGGTTTTCCCTGAAGAAGGAACATTCTGCCGCCAGCCGATTCAGGTTCTGTCAAACGGACGCTGGATCTTTGCAAACTGGCTGTGCACAGACTCTGCAGACGGGCTTTCGGGTGATCCCACTGCATTCCGCATCTCGGATGATGAGGGAAAGACATGGAAAATGGTCATGATGCCAAAGAGCAATGGCCATGTACATGCAAATGTGGTAGAGCTGGAAAACGGACATCTGGTTGCTTTTATGCGTAACCGCGAGGCTTACCGTATCCACCGCAGCGAGTCCTTCGACTGGGGCGAGACATGGAGCGTGCCGGCACCAACTCCGCTTCCAAACAATAATTCCAGTATAAGTGCAGTACGTCTGCAGAGCGGACGCATCGCAATTGCCTACAATCCGACAAGTACACCTGATCCTCAGCCTGGAAAGGCTGCATGGCCTGGTCTGCGCTGCCCCGTAGCTGTGGCTCTGTCTGAGGACGGCGGTCTGACATTCCCGATTATCCGCTGGATGGAAAGAGGCGAAGGCTTCATGGGTGATGAGAACAAGACCAACAATAAGCAGTATGAGTACCCTTATCTGATGCAGTCAGCTGACGGAGCATTGCATCTTGCGTACGCATCACACACACGCTTCGGAGTGAAATATGTCCGTTTTACCGAACAGGACGTACTGGGAGAAAAAAGAGAACGTGTAGGGCTCTATAATCCCACAGCTGCGCAGTTGCGCTAAGCCAGGAAATTGAAATGTGGTTTTTGGCGATTTACAAGCGCCTGATATTATACAAATAGAAGAGGAGAGCATTATTATGAAAACTGTTGAATTAAAAGGAATTATCCCCCCTATATTAACCCCTATGAACGCTGATGAATCTATTAATCTGAATGAGCTGCGTAACCAGATCGAACGTATGCTGGAGGGCGGCGTCCATGGCCTGTTCCCGTTCGGAACCAACGGTGAAGGTTACATCCTGAGCGAAAATGAAAAAATAGAGGTCCTTGAGGCTACAATCGATCAGGTAAAGGGTCGTGTTCCGGTATACGCAGGCACTGGCTGTATTTCCACAGCTGATACAATCCGTGTTAGCAAGAAAGCACAGGAGCTTGGCGCAGACGTGCTGTCCATTATCACCCCTAGCTTTGCACTTGCTTCACAAAAAGAGCTTTATGACCATTACGTAGAAATCGCGAAGCATGTAGATATCCCGATTGTTCTGTACAACATCCCTGCACGTACAGGCAACAAACTGCTTCCTGAAACCGTTGCTAAGCTGGCAAAAGATGTAGACATCATCATGGGCGCAAAAGACTCAAGTGGTGACTGGGACAACCTGCTTGCCTACATCAATCTTACAAAAGACCTTGAAAAAGACTTCCGTGTTTTATCCGGAAACGATTCATTGATTCTTCAGTGTCTGGAAGCAGGCGGAGCAGGCGGTATTGCAGGATGCGCGAATGTATATCCACATGTTCTGGCATCGATCTACGAACTGTTCAAGGCTGGTAAGCTCGAAGAAGCTAAAGTTGCTCAGGACTCCATCGCTTCCTTCCGTGCCGTATTCAAATATGGCAACCCGAATACTGTTGTGAAAAAGGCTGTTTCTCTCCTTGGATATCCTGTAGGCGATTGCCGCCGCCCATTCAACTACCTGTGCGACGAAGGTGTTGAAGCGCTCAAACTGGTTTTAAAGGAAAATGCGGATAAAGGAATGCGTTAATAGCTTATAAAATGTAACTATTCAGGACTATGTCCTTCATGGTTCTGAACAGTTACGATATACGATCCTAAACTACTAAAAAATAATACTGAATTAAAGAGAGGAGTTAAAACAAATGACAACACCAATGATTATTGCCCTTGCTATTACTGTATTTATGATTATCTTAATCATGACAGATAAACTTCCATTCGGTGCACCTCCACTTATTGCATGTCTTCTATTGGTTCTTTTTGGCATAACTGATATCAAGACAGCTTTCGGAGGGTTTTCGAACGCTACCATTGTTATGCTTGCTTCTTTTATGGCAATCATGGCCGCTTTACAAAAGACCAGCTTTATAGGTTCTTTTAGAAAAGCAATGTTCAACATGGCCAGCAAAGGTGGCTTCAGGGCTTATGTGCTTTTGATCCTCGTAGTTATGCTTGGTTGCAGCTTATTCGGCACTGGCTCAACTGCATACTATGTTCTTACACTTGGTATATTATCTACTATACCTTACAATGCAAAATTACCAGGTTCCAAAATTATTATGTCTTCCGGCTTCGCAGCAAACCACCCTCTGATCCCAATAAACGTGGCACTGCAGTATGGTATCGTTATTGCTGTTCTTGAAGCTGCTGGAGCAGCTGTCGGTAAGGTTAATTTAGTGAGATTCTCGATCGTGAACTTAGTACTTTCGTTAGCTTACCTGGCATGGTGTTTAATCGCTTACAAAAATCTGCCTGACCATTCTACCACAACGGCAGCCGAAACTGACAAGCTTCAGGAAGAAACCGTTTCTACATTACCAAAATGGAAAGAATACGCTACTTATGCAGCTTTTGCAGCATCTGTTATCGGTATGCTTCTTCAGAGCAAAGTGGGTGATGTTGGTTATGTAATTCCAGGTCTTGCAGTAGCTGTGATACTCTCTATCAAAGTTTTGGATTTCAATGAAATCCGTAACAGTATCGGTGCTCCGATCATTTTGATGTCTGCTGGTGTTATCGGAATTGCTGATGCTCTTGGCAGCACAGGTTTAACAGCTCTGGTTGGCGAAACTGTAGCCAAAATGCTTGGAAACAGCATCAATCCATTCCTTCTGGTCTTTGGCTTCTGTGTGCTGACAAGTGTGCTTGCAACCATGACTGGTTCTACCATTGGTACTGTATACGTATTTGCACCTCTGGCTATTTCTACCTGCCTCAGCCTTGGCCTGAATCCAACTGCTGTTGCAGCTGCAATCGTAATTTCAGGATGGAATGGACATTTCCTTCCAATAGATGGTATGCCAGCTATGATCATGGGTCTTGGAAGATACAAGCTGACTGAGTTCTGGAAATTTACAGTACCTATGTATTTCATCCGCCTTCTTGCTTTGACTGCCGGAGCATTGCTGATGTTTCCGATGTAAGTTTTAGAATATTGAATACATAAAACGGATAAACTTCCGACATTTTAAGAAAGAGGTATGATCATGAATAATAAATTTGAACTGGAACACATCGGCATCAACACCCCAAATGCCGAGGAAGCGGAAAAACTGGCTCAGCTTCTGAGCATGATGTTTAACCTGGAACCTCGTCACGGACAAAAGTCCGAATTCGGCGGTCCTTACTTTGAGTGTATGAAGACTCCATTCCTGGGCGCAAACGGTCATATCGCCATGCGTACGCCTGATTTGACCGCTGCAGTAGAAGAGCTGAAAGAGAAAGGTTTCTCATTCAACATGGATACTGCCGCATATGCTGAGGATGGCAAACTGAAGAATGTCTATTTAGACGGAGAGTTTGGCGGATTTGCAATCCATATTATGCAAAAGTAACAGCTGAAACAGCTGACTGAATAAAGGCCAGTGGCAAATCATGCCACTGGCCTTTATAAGTAAAAGAATTAACAGGATCATAGGAGGAGAGAGTTTTGATATTGAAAGGCAAAGCGGCAATCATAACAGGCTCCAGCAGGGGAATCGGCAGGCAGATAGCCCTGGAACTGTCAAAACAGGGAGCAGATGTGATTATCAACGGAAACAAGATGGAATTGCTGGAGGAACTGAAGAGCGAGATCGAAGCGAAGGGAACAAGGTGTGGGATCGTACAGGGGGACATCTCAGTGTATGAGACATCAGAAAAACTTGCCAGAACCTGTATGGACATGTTTGGGAAGATCGATATACTGGTGAATAATGCGGGAATCAACAGCCGCACCCCTTTTCTGGAATTGTCTGCAGAGGAATGGGATAAAATGCTCGGTATCAACCTGACCGGCACATTTTATGCCTGCAAATGTGTGATGCCCTATATGGTCGCCCAGAACAGCGGCAATATCATCAACATTTCTTCAACAGCAAGCAAGACCGCCCATCCTACAGCTTCCATCTGCTATGGAGCATCAAAGGCGGCTGTGAATTCCCTGACACAAAAGCTGGCTTATGATATGGCAGTATACAACATAAGGGTCAACGGCGTGTGTCCCGGCCCTATTCTGACGGATATGTCGGAACAGTGGACAAAAGAGTACCGAAAAAAAGTAGAGGATAAGATTCCACTGGGGCATGTTGGTGAGGCGAAAAACGTGGCAGATACAGTGGTTTTTCTTGCATCAGATATGTCGGCTTTTATAACAGGAGAAACCATTAATGTTAATGGAGGCAGCTATATGAATTAGTGCCCCGGACTACAATGGAACCGCCTTTAGGGTTACCGCTCTAGAGGCGGTTTTTTTTCTGTCGCATACGGTAATTCTTATTGTTAAAATATTGAGAAATAAATCGAATGCGAGTATTATAATTATATGGATAACTATTCAGTTCTGTGTCTTATATAGCCACAAATGATTCCGGGGGTGAAACAATGGGCAGACTATTCAGAGAAACCATACTGTCATTTAAGCGTGCATCCAGGTCGATGCTGCTTTTTGAGGTTGTGTTCAAGGTCATAACAGGTCTGTGTATGATTCCGGGTCTGGTACTGCTGTTCAATGTCCTGCTGAAAGTGACGGGCTATTCCTATATCACAAAAAACAATGTCCTGAAAATCATCCGGAATCCTGCCCTTATCCTGTTTTTTGCGGCAGCGCTTCTGGTAGCCGCCTTCATATCCCTTTTAGAAATATCGATCCTTACCCTGTTTTTTGGCCACAATTATGATCCGGAAAAATCGCGCCTGAGAGGTCTTGTATTCCTGGGCTTCACGGAAATGCGGAGGCTCCTTGCACCAAAGAATGTCATCATGGTCCTCTACGTGATCTGTATCATCCCTATTATCAATTTCAGTCCGATTGTAAGATATATTTTCGGCAACAGGGAAATCCCTAATTTCGTTTTCTATCATGTTATCAGGATAAATGGCTTTATGCCTGTTGTAGCTGTTTTTGCGGCTATACTTGGTGTTCTTGGAATACAGATGATCTTCGTATTCTGCTATTTCTTTCTTGAGCATAAGAGCATACGGGAATCATTCAGATGCAGCAGGAAGCTTGTCAGGGGACGCGTGCTCAGGACTGTAGGAAGCATTCTGGCATGTAATCTGTTTTTCATGGTTGTCTATCTGGCATTCTATCTGGTCGTTATTTTTTTAGTTGACACAGGAACAAATTATTTTTACGAAAAGAGAGTCGCCTATGCCGTTTTCCTGACAGCTTTCAATATGACAAACAAAGTTTTGATTGTCATATTGGGTATATTTGAAAGCATGGCTGTAACGGGTGTTGTAGTGCAGCTCTATCTGCACTACAGTGGCAAGGGCAGGAAACCATGCCCTGATATCTGCCTGAAAAAGGAATTTGGCCGTGATGTGCTGACCAGATCCGGCCGGGTTACGGTTGCAGTCCTTGCATTGGTGTTCCTGCTGACAGGTACGGGTATATTTTTCATCATAAACCAGGATTATTCCCTGCTTGAGAGCAAAAAAACAAGCATCACTGCCCACAGGGGATATTCGTCAAAGGCACCGGAAAATACAATGGCGGCGATTGAGAAAGCTGTTGATGCGTTGGCAGACTATGCTGAAATTGATGTGAGGCAGACAAAAGATGGAATCCTTGTGGTTTTCCATGATGCCAGCCTCAAGCGCATAACGGGATTGAAAAAAAACGTATCGGATCTGGATTATGCAAAGATTCTTCTTCTTGACATTGGCAGCTGGTTTTCAGGTGATTTTTCTGGTGAGCGCATACCGACACTAGAGGAAGTGATCCGGTACAGCAAAGGGAAAATAAAGCTAAATATTGAACTGAAGAATTCTGCCGGAGACAAGAATCTGGAGGAGGCTGTTGTGAAGCTGATTGAAAAGCATCATTTTGAAGACGACTGTGTTGTATCTTCTTTCAGCTACAAGTCTCTGAAGAAAATCAAGGAACTGAATCCGGAAATTAAGACAGGATATATCCTGTCGGATGTATATGGGAACTTTTATGATCTGAAAAAAGTGGATTTCTTCAGCATGAAGTATGTTTATGTTACTGAGAGGATCGTTACGGAGTTACACAAGCGTGGAAAGAAGATCCACGTGTGGACTGTGAATGGAAGCACGATGATTGAGCGCCTGGCAATGATCGGAGTAGACAATATCATAACGGATTATCCGGTAAGAGCGAGAAACATCATCTATGAATCCGATTTTCCGGAGTATACCACGAACTTTTTGAAGATGGTATTCAGCTACTGATAGTAATCACTGGCATCAGAGAGTGTTGATCATACCACCCAATCAGATACTATAAGCCCAGGTTTTCATAAATAAACCTGGGCTTAAGCATATCAATGGGAGTGTGGATCTGGTATTTTATCTATTCACTATATTTTTTGAATAAATCATCAAGAGCCTCTCTTAGAAGAAAAGCTTCAGTTCTGTCATTTTCCTTGGAAAGACGCGAAAGCCTGTCGAGCTGGGTTTTAGTAAAGTAATTGGATTTCAAGACCATGCTTTCGATTTCCGAAAGGCAAATTCTATTTTTACCGGATTTTTTAGCCCGAAAAAGAGCGCTGTCTGCGACTCTGAAAAGTTCAATAACATTTTTGGCATCTTTGGGATAGCTTGCAACGCCAAAACTCATTGTAAAATAGACACTTTCTGAAATTGGATCGCCGATTTCAAAAGTATTGTCCGAAAGATAGCGCCTGATCTCTTCCAGTTCCATAAAGCTTCTTTCTGTACCTTTTTTTACGAGAAGCAAAGTGAATTCATCACCAGATCTGCTAAACATATCGGTAGGCGACAAATTGTTGTTGAAGATTGAAACCAGTTTTTTAATAACTTCATCCCCAGTAGAAATGCCATGTGTTTTCGTTAACCCCTTCAAATCATCAACATCTGCTATTACAAGACTGAAAGGTCCATCATTATTCAAAATCAATTCATTTATTTTAGAAATCAATTCATCTTTTGAAACAAGTAAATCGTTCATTATAACCTCCATATATAGGGCTGAATATTATCATATGATGTTTGGAAACAATGTTATCCAGGATAATTTTACATCTTTATCAGCAAGCCCATTTTATAGTAGCATCATTAAATATAGTCGTCAATATATAAGGAATGGCAAAAAAAATAATTGTTAATAATTGTTCGAAATCCTCCTGAAAATGAAGTGTAATACAGGATGGCAGATTGATATGCGCACATATATATGTTGACATATATATGTCAAAATGTTAAGGTTAATGTAAATCATGGTAAAAAATAACATATTAATGCTGAATCATTTTGAACGGGAGAATCAATTTTTTGGGGTGAATCTTGTAAGAATTATAAGTAGGGTTAATTTCTCGTACCCGAATCCGTCAGTTAATCTCGTAAGCATCTAAGAGAAGTTTTTACATATGGCTCCATCAATATTTAAATATGTGAACAATAAGGCATAATAAGCTGCGGACTTCTCTGGGGCTTATTATGCCTTTTTTTGTTATTTTGCAGGCTTGGTTTTGGTAAAACATGTTTTGTTTTGGGAATCATCAGATTGATTGGGAGTTAGGAGGAATATTGGGAATACAGGAAACTATAAATATTATTTAGGAGGAAATTGCGATGAAGAGATCTTACAAGGAAATATCTTTATGGAAAGATATAGCAGAGGAACAGTGGAACAGCTGGGAGTGGCAGATTACAAACAGTGTTACCACAGTAGAGGAACTGGAAAAGGTAGTCAACCTTACAGATGAAGAAAAGTACGGGGCAGCAGCCAGCCTAAAAAAACTGAAGATGGCAATCACTCCATATTACACGACCCTGATTGATCCTGAAAATCACAATTGTCCAATCAGAATGCAGGCAATTCCAACGATACATGAAACAGCAGTTTCAGAATATGACAGCAGCGATCCGTTACATGAAACTTTAGATTCACCGCTTCCGGGATTGACACATCGATATCCCGACAGAGTGCTTCTCCTTATTACAGAGCAGTGTTCCATGTACTGCCGGCATTGTACAAGAAGAAGATTTGCGGGACAGGAAGATGGCTACATGTCAAGAAAAATGATCCTTAAGGCTATCAAGTATATAAAGGAACATAACGAAGTAAGGGATGTGCTGATATCGGGTGGTGATGCATTGTGCGTGTCGGATGAAAAGCTCGAATTTATACTGAAGAATCTCAGGGCAATCAAGCATGTTGAAGTGATCAGGATTGGAACAAGGGTACCGGTTGTTATGCCGCAAAGAATAACTGAGAATCTGTGCAGTATGCTCAAAAAATACCATCCGGTATGGATAAATACGCATTTTAATCATCCGTATGAAATTACAGAAGAGTCCACGAAGGCATGCAGTATGCTGGCCGATGCCGGAATACCCTTGGGGAATCAATCTGTGCTGCTTAAAAACATAAACGACTGCCCTGGAATCATGAAAGCACTCGTCCAGAAACTTGTCATGAACAGGGTACGCCCTTATTATATTTATCAGTGTGATCTGTCGGAAGGAATTGAACATTTCAGGACTCCTGTGTCGGCGGGAATCGAAATCATTGAACTTTTACGCGGACATACATCGGGATTTGCAGTACCGACCTTTGTAATAGATGCTCCTGGCGGTGGAGGGAAAATCCCGGTTAATCCACAATATGTGATTTCCCAGTCGCCTGAGAAGGTGATACTAAGGAATTATGAAGGTGTTATATGTACATATACGGAAGCACCGGATAAAACCCATGAATGTAAAAACTGCGGAATTTGCGGTAAATATGAGACCGATGATTCTAAAGGCCTGGAACAGCTTTTGAAAAATGAACGAAATTGCCTGATACCTAGAAGTAATGTAAGGATGAAAAGGAGGAGAATGATTAATGGAAGCGCATAATGTCGAGCTGAACGAAGGATGTTGTAAAGTGAAGGGGGTGAAATTCTATCTGGATGAAACCAACAAGAGGGTTAAGATAGGCAGTCGTAAATCTGTTACGGTTAAAGATCTTGAGGCAATCATTAAATTTGCTTCAGAACATGGCGCCGGAAAAGTTTTGTGTAACTGCTTAAAGGATGAATTAGGAGTGTTTTATGATGCAGGGTTTATTTTGGAAGGTAAGATTGAAGGTTTTTTCAGGGGAGATAGTGCATACTGCATGTCGTGCTTCATATGTGATCAAAGAAAGCAGAATCATAACCATGAGGATGAAAATGCGATTATAGGGAAATGTCTTGCGGTGAAGGGGACATACGAATATAATGAAAAGGATTTCAAGTATATGATCAGAGATGCTGGCGAACAGGATATCGATGATATAGTTGCGTTGTTTTCCGAAGTATTTTCAACCTATCCAACACCGGTTTATGATGAAGAATATATAAGGGATACTATGAATGGAAAAATACTATATAAAGTGGCAGTTTGTGATGGGAAGATCATCGGAATGGCTTCTGCTGATTTGGACTGTAAAAATTTGAATGCGGAGATAACAGACTGTGCAACGCATCCTGAATTCAGAGGGAAAGGGATATTATCAAATATTATATATTTCCTGGAACAGGATTTGCGCAGAAAAGGATATATTACTTTGTACAGTCTTGCGAGAGCAGTGAATCCTGGGGTGAATATTGCATTAAGCAAGCATGATTATAAGTTTAAGGGCAGAATGGTAAATAACTGTAATATTTGTGGTTCGTTTGAAGATATGAATATCTGGGTAAAGGGGTTGAAAACGGTCTGATGAAATACAACTATGTTACAGACTATAAAGAAAATGAAACATTGCGTAAATCCTTATAGCGCACTTGCAAATAACACCTTCGGAATAAGCTTTGAAGAATGGTATCAGAATGGATTTTGGCCCGCATGCCATATACCCTGCTCACTGGCTGACGGAGACAGGATTGTTGCGAATGTATCTGTTAACCGGATGGAATTTGATCGGGATGGATGCAGAAAGCATTACATTCAGCTTGGAACGGTAATGACCGATAAAGAATACCGTGGCCAGGGTCTCAGCCGTTATCTGATTGAGAGGGTAATCAGCGAATGGAAGGATCAATCGGATGGCATCTATCTATTTGCCAATGACAGGGTGCTTGATTTTTATCCGAGGTTTGGTTTTGGCAGAAGCAGCGAGTACTGTTATAGCAAGGCTGTCTGTACAGAAAACAAAAAAAAGACAGTAGAACAGGTCGATATGTCTGAAGAGAAGAACAGGGAAAAACTGTTCGAGGCAATCAAGACGAAAACAAGCAATGGCAGATTTGTCATGAATAATCCCGGGCTGCTTATGTTTTATCTGACAGGATTCATGAAGGAATCCGTTTATCGCCTGCCGGAAGACGGGGGTTATGCAGTCGCACAGATTAAAGATGGGAGACTGGTTGTCCATGAGATAATAGGACAGGAAATAATTGATATCGACAGTGTGGCAAGTGCGTTCGGCAGCGGAATCAACCAGGTTGAACTGCGGTTCACCCCGTTTCATCAAGGCAGATATACAATGCAGAAATGGCATGAAGAGGATACAACGCTCTTTATTCAGGGAAAGGATTTAGAGGTCGTTGGAAGAGATGAAATGATGTTCCCGACTTTGTCGCATGCATAATTTTGAAGACCAGACAGGGCAAGTGCGTACATAACTTATACATATTTAGTTCACAGATTATTAACAATATGAGCTTGCATACGGGTTTATAATAGAATTCGAGCAGAAGGCATTCTTATGCCTCATGAAAAGGAGAAATAGCGTATGAGTAATACACTTGTTGTATTGAAAAAAGGAGAAGGCAGAACCCTGAAAGCCGGAGGAATGTGGGTTTTTGACAATGAGATAGCTTCGGTGACCGGTGAATTCGAAAACGGCGATATCGTGATTGTCCATGATTTTGACGGATATCCTATGGGAAAGGGGTTCATGAACCTCAATTCGAAAATCCGCATCAGGATGATGACCAGGGATAAGGATACGGAAATCAATGATGACTTCATCCGCATGCGCGTGAAAAATGCATGGGAATACCGCAAAAAAGTTGTTGATACAAGCAGCTGCCGCGTTATTTTTGGAGAAGCGGATTTCCTTCCGGGCCTGGTAATTGATAAATTTTCGGACGTGCTGGTCGTACAGTCGCTTGCTCTTGGAATCGACCGTTTTAAAGATCAGATCATAGAATTCCTCAAGGAGTTTATGGCAAATGACGGAATCATTATAAAAGGTGTTTATGAGAGAAGCGACGTGAAAGTCCGCGATCTTGAAGGTATGGAGCGTAAAAAAGGCTTTATAGGAGAAGAGTTCGATACCGATGTAGAAATCGTTGAAAATGGTGTACGTTACATGGTAGACGTGAAGGAAGGTCAGAAGACGGGCTTCTTTTTGGACCAGAAGTACAACAGAGAGGCTATCCACAAGCTCTGCAGAGGCGCGAAGGTCCTGGACTGCTTCACACATACAGGTTCGTTTGCATTGAATGCCGGAATTGCGGGAGCTGAGAGCGTTCTTGGAGTGGATGCATCTGAACTTGGGATACACCAGGCTGAAAAAAATGCCGAACTGAACGGTTTAGAAGGCAGTGTTAAATTTCTGTGCGCAGACGTATTCGATCTTCTTCCGGAACTGGAGCAGAAGGGTGAGAAATTTGACGTAATCATTCTGGATCCTCCTGCTTTCACGAAATCAAGAAATTCCATAAAAAATGCGGTCAAAGGCTACCGTGAAATAAATCTGCGCGCAATGAAGCTGATTAACGATGGCGGCTTCCTGGCAACCTGCTCCTGTTCTCATTTTATGTCATATGAACTTTTTACTGAGACCATTAATCAGGCGGCAAAAAATGTACGTAAACGTTTGAGACAGGTGGAATACAGGACCCAGGCTCCTGATCACCCGATACTCTGGGCGGCTGATGAATCCTACTATCTGAAATTCTATATATTCCAGGTATGTGATGAGCATTGATTTTCAGCAATGCATTAGATTAAGTGTATAAAAATAATAGTAAAGGAACCCTGTCTTTCATTGATAATGAAAGACAGGGTTCCTTTTTTTTGGAAATTGAAGTGAACAGTCAAAGGGGATTAGACCTAAAGCCTATTTCGCGCTCTGAACAGCCTCCTGCATCTCGCGGATTAGTTCTATATCAGAAGCAGACAGCTTCAAATTGGAAGTGTAGTTTTTTCCGTCTGCAGAAAGAACGTTAAATTCGATTATTGCGCCTTCGGTAATGCAGTTCTGAGATACAGCTTTCAGAAACATTGGAAATTTCGGATGGTTTCCCATGAAATTATCAACCAATCCTTTCATCTTCATTAACTTAATCGGGTTCAATTTATGAGCCTCCTTTCTAAAATATATGTTAAGAGTATAGCATCATAATTCCGTTTTTGGAATCTCTTATGTCTATGAAATATTACAATAGCCAGGCGAAAAGGGAATGAGTGCAATTATCTGAAAAATATTGGAATGACGGCTAATTGATTGTAAATAATGCGTAAATATAGTATAATGTAATTTATCGGGGGCCCGGAAAGGGAATAGTCCTGAATAGCAGCCTTATTGAAAGCAAAAACAATCAATGGCTATGGAAAGACGGATCATAACAACCAGGACGAAAATGATTGGAGGACGAAATTATGGCATTGGTAACAACAACTGAAATGTTCAGAAAAGCTTATAGCGGCGGTTATGCGATAGGCGCATTTAATGTAAATAACATGGAAATCGTTCAAGGCATTACGGAGGCGGCAGGTGAACTGAAGTCACCTCTGATTTTACAGGTTTCTGCGGGGGCCAGGAAATATGCGAATCATACATATCTGATGAAACTGGTCGAGGCAGCCCTGATTGAAAACGACATACCGATTGCCCTGCATCTGGATCACGGTGGTGATTTTGAGATTTGCAAATCATGTATCGACGGCGGTTTTTCCTCTGTCATGATTGATGGCTCCAGCCATTCATTTGAAGACAACATCGCCCTTTCCAAAAAGGTTGTTGAATATGCGCACGCAAAGGGAGTTGTAGTGGAGGGCGAGCTTGGACAGCTGGCCGGTGTTGAAGATGACGTGAAGATATCGGCGGAAGACGCTAAATATACCCATCCTGACCAGGTCGAGGAGTTTGTAAGCCGGACTGGCGTTGACTCCCTGGCAATTGCAATAGGAACGAGCCATGGTGCTTTCAAGTTCAAGCCGGGCCATAATCCAATGCTGCGATTCGATATATTAGATGAGATTGCAAAACGTCTTCCCAATTACCCCATTGTCCTTCACGGCTCATCCAGTGTTTCGCCTGAATATGTGAAGATTATCCAGGAAAACGGAGGCAGGCTGGCTGACGCGATAGGCATTCCGGAGGATATGCTGAGACAGGCAGCAAAGTCGGCAGTCTGCAAGATCAACATCGATACTGACCTGCGCCTGGCAATGACGGCCGGGGTAAGAGAAGTCCTGTATCAGAAACCGGAAGTGTTTGATCCGAGAGAATACCTGAAAATCGGACGTGCGAATATTAAAACGCTTGTGGCACACAAGATTGTGAATGTTCTCGGAAGTGATGGAAAAGCATAAGGTTCACTGAAACGAACAGGAATAGAATGAAGACCCCGGGATGTCTGAAATTGCTTCTGACATTCCGGGGATTCTTATATTCTATGGGCAAAGCCTCAGGTACTTCAAAATAAACCGGTTCTGCTTAAGAAAAGGAAGAGCCGGCAGGTGTTGGAGTCCTGCCGGCAATTATGAAAAAAGATTATATGAAATGAACGAATCATGATATTGGTAACTTCTATTATTCTATTTTACGAATGAAATGTGTGCAATTCATGAATAGAATATAAAAAAATAGTGAACGTAAAGATAATAATAAGTGAACACAGAAAAAACAAGTCATAAGTAAGCATCAGACAGGGAATGGGAGCTTTCAAATATATTGTTGCAATAATCGGAAAATGCATTTAAAATGAAAGATAATAGTAAATATATGACGATAAATATCTGGCATTATCCTTGTATTGGTTTCACTTGGACTATACCGGTTGTTTCAAAAATTCAGATCTGCATAATACAAAAGGCTTCGAAAGGGGGCTGGCTATGATGATTACTTTTAGTGATTTTCTGCATGCGGCTGTGTCAAACCCCTATATGCTCATTTCTCTAGTCCTCACAGTCGGCGTTGTTATCGCAAATGGATGGGCCAATGCCCCGAATGCAGTTGCCAGCAGCGTAGCTACTCGTTCTGTTTCACCGGCAAAAGCAATTCTGGTTGCGGGAATATTCAATGCGATGGGGCTTATCGCTATGACCTTTATCAATTCCTCGGTCGCCCTTACTATATACAGGATGGTAGATTTTAGGGGAAATCAGAGACATTCCCTTGTGGCGCTTTATGCGGCAATGGCTGCTATTTTGATATGGACATTTGCGGCATGGAAAATAGGGATTCCAACGAGTCAGGGCCATGCGCTGATCGCGGCGGTTTCTGGAGCTGCGGTTGCACTGCAGGGAGGCCTTTCCGGAATTTACTGGTCGGAATGGGTGAAGGTCCTGTATGGGTTGGTCCTGTCAGTTGTCCTGAGTGTCGTACTGGGCTTTTCATTATCCCTTTTCACGGAAATGCTTTTTACAAATGCGGTAAGGCGAAAGACGACGCCGTTCTTTAAGAAAGCCCAGATTGGCGGTGCGGCGGCCTTGTCCTTTATGAACGGGGCCCAGGATGGGCAGAAATTGATGGGACTTTTCCTGCTTGGGCTTTTTCTTGCAAAGGGGAATTATGGTACGGACAATGTTCGTATTCCATTATGGATCATGGTAACCTGCGCATTCTTTACCACGGCAGGTACTTTTATCGGAGGTGCCCGGATCATCAGGACAGTCGGCCTTAAAATGGTGAAAATCGAGCCTTATCAGGGGGTTGCCGCAGATCTTGCCGCTTCGGCAAGCCTTATGATAGCATCGCTTCTTGGACTTCCAGCAAGCTTAAACCAGACAAAGACCATGGCGGTCATCGGCGGGGGCGCATCAAGAAAACTTTCGGCGGTAAACTGGGGACTTGTGAAGGGAATTGTACTGACCTGGATATTTACCTTTCCAGGTTGCGGACTGTTGGGATATATGCTGGCCTGGCTTCTTATTAAATTATTTGGGTAGGGGTGCTGCTTATGCTCTTTGATTTTAGAAAAAATAAAAAATATGATTATATTGCAGAATTCGAAAAATTGGGCCATTATTCGACCCTCGCAGCTGAGTTCCTTCATGCGGTCCTGAAGGAGTACGAGCCTGCGGACATGTCTTTAAAATTAGCTAAGATGCATGAAATCGAGCATGCTGCCGATGTTGAGAAGAAAGAAATGTATGGCATGCTGATCGATGAATTTCTGGCTCCGATAGAAAAGGATGATATTATAAGGCTCTCCCATGAAATAGATACGGTAACGGATTCTATTGAGGACGTGCTGATTTCTATCAATATATTCGGCATAGAAAACATACACAGTGAAATGACAGCATTTTCGGAACTGCTTGTAGACTGCTGCGGGCATATGAACCGCGCCTTGGCTGAATTACAGAATTATCAGAATTCCAATACGCTGTTTGATCATATTGATTCGGTGAGGCGCCACAAGTCAAGAGGCAAAGAACTTTATATAAAATCACTGCGGAATATCTTTGAAATCGCGTCAGGGCCTGTTGATATCATGGCCTACACGGAAATTTATACAAGATTCGTGGAATGCTTTGAAAACTGCAAGAAGGTAACAAATACTGTCGAACGAATTGTAATTAAAAATCTGTAGCCAAAGGATGTGTCATATATGGATATTATATTTGTCAGACATGGAGAAGCGGAAAAAGCAGACACCGGAATGGATGATTCCGAAAGACGGTTGACACCAAAAGGGGAACATGACATAAAAAAAACAGCAGTCATGATAAAGAAGCACGTGAAAACCGGTAATGAAATTTATATCTGGTCCAGCCCGGCAGTACGTGCCATTCAGACAGCCCGGATTCTGGCGGACGAGCTGGAAATTACCACAATATCGTCCTTTGATTTCATCTGGAACGGTGATTTTTCTGGATTTTCAATGGAAACCGGGAATTATGGTGGGAATACAACCCTGATTGTTACCGGACACGAACCACATTTAAGCAGCTGGAGCGAGATGCTGCAGGGAGCAAGGATTGAATTTGATAAGGGTACTGCGGCAGGATTCGGAATACAGAATATGTCGCCTCTGGAGGGAACGTTTTTATGGGTTGTGCAGCCGGATACAGACACGGAAGAAAATAAGGACGATGGCGATACCTTGCTCCAAAATGGCAAGAGGCAGGCAGAAGGGAAAAAGAAGTCCTCCGGACTGAAGAAAAAAAGCAAATCAGAAAGAGAAAAAAAAAGACGGATTACCAGGAATGAGTACAGCAACATACTGGAGTCAAATATGCAGGACATCGCAGCAAGGAAGGAATCCTTTTTGAAGGATCCTGATGACATCGAGCAGGTCCACCAGCTTCGGGTAAAGATTCGTCACCTGCGTTCTCTGGTGTCCTTTATTAAGCCAATGCTGGATGAACAGCTATATGCCGGCATTCAGGAGAAACTGAAAAGCTCAGCCCAGAGATTTTCCTACATCAGGGAAATTGATGTGCTGGCAAAAGGATGGGCAGCACTGAGGTGGGAGAATCCAGATCTGTTCATGGACAGCGATTTATTGACAGGCGTTTTAAAAGGGGAACGGGAAAAAGAGAAAAATACGCTTTTTGTTTTTCTGTCTGAAGGCGGTTTTGACGCTGAGCTGCAGGAGGCTTTTAATGGTATCAGGGCTTCGGCGGTTTATGGAGAAGCTGCTGCAGGTCGGATCGGTGATTCGATGAGGGATCCTGTGTTTGAGGAATTCACAGAGGCAAGGTTCGCACAGTGGCGTAAGAAAGTTGAGAAAGAGATGAAAATCCTCGATTTCAGCAGCCAGATAGAACTCCATGCGCTTAGAATTTCATTTAAGAAACTAAGATATGTGAATGACAGCCTGATGCCATATAAGAGAGGTGGGAAATGGGGCCTTTCTGAATTTGAGGTTATGCAGGATAACCTTGGAGATATATGTGATATCTACAGGAATGTTGCGGTTCTGCAGAAGTTGAAATCAATAGCGGATATTCCGAATCTGCAATATGAAGCCGGAATATATATCGGGTATCAGATACTGCATAGAGAGAGACTGCTGAAAAAATTGAAGAAGACATTAAAATGAGCATCTGGTTTTCAGACCCGGGCACAGAATAGGAAGCCCCAATTTAAAGGAGGAATTACATTATGATTACAGCGATTGTAGATTTAGGATCCAATACGATCAGGCTTTGCGTATACGACTGCAACGAGGGCGTTGCAAAAATGATATTCGAACGAAAGACCATGGCAGGTCTTGTGAATTTTATCGAGGATAAGAAACTGAGCAATAAAGGTATTCACAGAGCCTGTGACATCCTGATCGAATACAAGGATGTTCTTAATAATTTCCAGTCAGATAATATAGATGTGCATGTCTTCGCAACAGCATCCCTGAGAAATATCAAAAATACAGAAGAGGTGCTGGAAAGCATAAAAGACCTGACCGGGTTCGAGGTGGATCTCATTTCGGGAAAAGATGAGGCCCTGCTTGATTTTATGGGCGCCACCAGGCTGTTCCGTTATGAAAACGGCGTTCTGGTAGACATCGGAGGCGGCAGCACGGAAATCGTTGTTTTTAAAAACAGGGAAGTGGTCAGTGCAAACAGTTTCCCAGTGGGTTCCCTGAATATGTATGTCAAACATGTCAATAAAATCATTCCGAAGGAAAAGGAACGTGAGGCAATCAGAAAAGACGTGTCGGATAATCTGAAAGCCTTAGATCTGAAACAGGAAACCATACGCACCATTTGTGGGGTAGGCGGTACAATCAGGGCTGCTGGCAAGCTTAACAATGGCGTCTATAACCTTCCTTCCACAAATATTGATGTCGATCTGAAGCATGTAAGAGAGATATTGGATTCTGTTCAGAACAGTAAGAAGAGCACGCTGAAGCCTCTTCTTCAGAACGTGCCGGACCGTATTCATACGATAATACCGGGATTGATCATCCTGGACACGATTGCAGAATATTTTGGCAGCCAGAATATTGTCATCAGCAGATATGGTGTCAGGGAAGGATATCTGTATGAGAGGGTAATGAAAAAGTAATACAATTATTTGGAAACCAGTCTTCTATAGGTAACATAACAGCTGCTTATTACCGTTCGGTGAAAGGGATGAACAAGCTTATGGATGATGAAATCCGTTCATTCGTAAAGGATGTTATTTCATGTAGTACCATTATGCGGTGCGCAGATCAACTGGTCAAATTTGCAGACCGGATTCTGTACACGGGAAATTGTGCCGAGATTCTGGATTACTTCTATGAAGAGCTATACATGCAGTTTCTGAAATATGAGCGGCCCCTTGAATTTGTGGTGAAGGGAGAAAGAAATCCGCGGTACAGAGTGGTGGGAGAAGATGCCATGGGATGGATTCTTGCGAAAAGCATACCGCATTTTTCCACCCCTGAAGATACCCTGAAAGCCATAAAATTGTCAGGGCAGAAGATGCTTGCAGAATTCAGCGAAGAGGATGGTGAAATCATAAAACCGGCAGATATCAGATACATTATGGATATCCTCGACAGGGAACACGATTTCTCAAAGCAGGTTTTCTGTGACAGCCCTGCAACAATATGCATCATTAATGCGAAGCATAAAAATTCATACGGATTTCAGACAGTCCATAGGTACTATCAGGGAAGAATCAATATATGCATCTGGCTGTACCAGATATACGGGGGCGGCCAGGACTATGAGGTCAATTGCGAATCTGTTTTTCTGCATGAACTGGGGCATGCCCTGCTGACCCGCTTCTGCGAAAATGCCCCTGCCCATATTCCGGAGGAGCTGATTCCAGTCCTTGCCTCATCATACCCCGGATTCGCTACTATTTCCGAGCATGACAAAATTGAAGGATTTGTAGAGATGCTGGTAGTCGGAATGATGAGCGGAACAGAACTGGAAAAATACAATCCATTTGAAAAAATAAAGCCAGACATACAGAAGCGCTGCTGTGATATGTTTCAGCATGTCATTCAGGAGATAAAGGAACAGAATATGCAGAAATTGATCAAAGGAAGGAACAGAAATTGAAGGGCTATTGATGTGAAGGGGGCTGTTTTCTTTGAATGGAACGCCTCCTTTTGTTTTAAAGCATATTGAGATTATAGACATTCACCGAAAGGAACATAAACGCATGAATTCAAACAGGTTCGAATCAGCTGCAGCAAATGCAGATAACCCGGTATGGGAACGGCTCATACAAAGAGAAAATCAGCTTTACCACCGCAACGATGACGTGCGAAGCGAATTCGGACGTGACTTTACGAGAATTCTGCATTCCCTTGCATACAGGAGGCTGAAACATAAGACGCAGGTCTTTTTCAATGTAGGAAATGACCATATCTGTACGCGTATGGAGCACGTTTCCCACGTAGAATCCGTAAGCAGCACGATTGCAAATTATCTGGGCCTCAATTCAGAACTGACCAAAGCAATCGCAATCGGCCATGATCTGGGCCATGCGCCTTTCGGACATGAGGGCGAAATCATTATCAGAGAAATATCGAAGCAGTACCTGAAGGAGGATTTCTGGCACGAGAGAAACGGCCTTAGATTTGTCGACAAAGTCGAGCTGCTGGAAGATGACTATAAGAATTCCAGAAATCTGAACCTGACATATGCGGTGAGGGATGGCATCATATCCCATTGCGGGGAAGTCGATGAAAATGGAATAAAACCCAGAAAAGAGCTGCTGGATCTGGAAGAATTTACGAAAGCAGGGCAGTATCAGCCAGCTACCTGGGAAGGCTGTGTGGTAAAGATTTCGGATAAGATAGCCTATATAGGCAGGGACATTGAAGATGCCATAAGGCTGAATTTCCTGACTGCCGAAAACAAACTGCAGCTTCAGGAAATGGCAAGAGCCATCGATGAAAAGGCAATCAATACGACAGTCATCATGCATAACATGATTATTGACATCTGCAACAGCAGCTCCATCGAATCCGGTATATGCCTGAGCGACAAGTTTTTGAATCAGCTGGATACCATCAAGGAATTCAATTATCGTTATATCTATGGCAATAAAAAGCTTGAACCCTTCAGAAAATATTCAAAGCTGGTCATAAACGAAATATTCAGAGCGCTTCTGGAGGTCTATGACGGCGGAAACACAATTAATGAGCTGCGCAGGGAAGAAAAAGAATATCCTGAATTGATGGGAGCTTTTGCAAAATGGCTTGCAAGATACTGCGACATTGATCTTTCTGCTTCCAAAGGGGCACATGCAATTTCAGAATCCAGCCGGAATGCGAAGATATATGGAAGACTGGATGATCAAGCACTGTACATACAGGCTATACTGGATTATATATCGGGAATGACCGATAATTATGCAATCAAGGTCTTTAATGAACTGCTGACATATTAGTGTGCTGCGAGGTGGTAATCATGAAACTCAGAATACCGGTATCAATTGTCCTGTTACTTTTTACAGCCCTGATGACTGGATGTGACGATAAAAAGCCAGAGGTGCAAATAAAGCCGGAAATCGAACAATACAGCACGTTTATGTCTTCGGTGCCGGGCCTGCCTCTGACGGCGGAATTTACATCCAATAGCACAAATGGGAATTTGACGTATCATTGGATTGCCGAAGAAGGATATTTTCTGACGTGGAATCAGGAAACTGGGAGAATTAAAGTCCTGGGGAATGATACAAGGATGAATGAGCCGAAGATATACTGGTCTGTAAATCCGGAAGAAGAAACTGATGTATCTTCTTTCAGCATATATTTGACGGTTGAAGATCATAATTCTGCAGAGGAAATGTCGGAAACCAGCATCAGAATAGAGCGTAATGAAGAAGGAATGTACAAAATAAAGAAGTAACAGCAGGCTCCCCAAAAAAGTGATTGGAGAAAATCAGCTGTTCATGTTATATTTAGTTGGAATAACAAGAGTAAGTATTATGGAGGATAAGTAACATGGTAAGAGGAATTCTATTTGACATGGATGGATTGATGTTTGCTACAGAGCAGCTATCGACGGAGGGATGGATGAAAGCGGCTACGCAGCTGCATTATCCGATTACGCTGGATTTCATCAAAAAGTTCCGAGGAACAAACATTGCATACAGCAGGGCATTGTTCCAGCGGGAATTTGGAGAACAGGTAGACTACGATCTGGCAAGACAGATCCGGACAGATTCCATGAATGAGCATATTGAAAAAAATGGGGTTCCTGTTAAAGAGGGATTATTAGAATTGCTGGATTACCTTAAGGATAACGGTTTGAAAAGTGCGGTTGCAACTTCTACGCATCAGGCGATTGCGGAAGTCTATTTGAAAAAGGCAGGCGTGTTTGATTATTTTGATGTTCATGTATATGGAGATGGAATATCAAAAGGAAAACCAGACCCGGAAATATTCCAGGTAGCGGCAGGCATGCTGGCGCTCCCTACGGCGGAATGCGTGGTTCTCGAAGACAGCCCTAACGGCATTATTGCTGGGGATGCTGCAGGATGTCAGGTCATAGCAGTACCGGATATCACGGAAATAGAAGAGAACGGCATGAATAAGACAACGGCATGCTGCCGCGATCTTAGGGAAGTGATCGATTGGATAAAGGACAATCGCTGATTCCTATAAACTTAACAGACAGCATCAGATTTTATGATGTTCCTATTGTTAATACAGGGAAAAAGGGTAGCCGCACTATGCGGCTACCCTTTTTCCCATTTGGCTTGGTATTTTACTTTATTGAACTTTGATTCAACTGATATTGTTTGGGAGTCATTCCATATTCCTGTTTGAAAAGTCTGATGAAATGAGAAATGTTATCATATCCCAGTTCATATGCAGTATCTGTTACGGACAGATTCTTCAAAAATTGCTTTGCTTTCATCAAACGCAGCCTGGTCATGTATTCCTTTGGAGTCTGGTCGGTTATCAGCTTAAACTGCTGACTGAAGTTGGAGGGAGACATATTGACCTCCTCAGCTATATCAGAAATCGTAATGGATTCGATGTTAGTTGAATTCATAATGTGAATTGCTTTGCTTATCGGATGCTACTGATGATGATAAATGATATCGTAGCTCCCTTTGATTTTCAAAAGCTCATAAACCATTTCCTGGCAGGTCAAATCGATCAAAAAGCTCATGTTTACATCGTTTTCAAGAACAATCTCCTGTATGCGGCGATTAAGAGCATCAATTCTCTGAGTCAGGGTATCCTGCATAAAGGTTTCGTGCGAGTCATTTTTTGAAATGTCGATATTCAGTTTGTCGGAAACCCTCTGGCGCACATTATCAATCAGCTGGTCGCCAAATTCATAAACCAATGCTTTCGTATGCTCTGGCAAATACATATGGACAGTGGAATTGGGAGGGAGGAGAACAAATTTATCTTTTTTATATACGAAATGTTCCGACTGGTTAACGCTGATCTCCTTTGCACCATTGATGATTGTGCAAAGTCGCGGTGAATCATACGATCGATATTCATCACTGTAGTGCTGCGGCAAATCATAAAGCAGCAGATTGGTATTGCCGGCTGAATATGCGGCCTGAGTTTCAGACAATCTACTGAAATCATTGATTTTATACAACTAAATTCCTCCGTTCCTACAAATCATAAACTGTAACTATAAAAAACCATTTGTAACTATTCAGAACTACGTTCTTCATAGTCACAGATGATGCACACAAATTGCAAAATCGGCAATTTGGCGTACGCAGAACTCGGGTTTTTATGCAAAACCAGCATAAAAACACCTCGCGTCACCGGACTGCTGAATAGTTACAAACATTTTTTCAATTATATCGCATATCAACAAAAATGAACAGATTAATTCTTTATCTGGCACTGGCAAATTGAAAAACAATCGAACTGTCCCCGGGCCCCTTTATTGCCAATGTTTTAACAATTGAAAAATGAGCTATTTTTTTAAAAGTTGAATTAGTTATTTTTCTGATATCATGGTATTCTTTGCAAATAAGAAACATATTAATCCGTAGGTATCAGGGGATAAAATACCTTTTTACCCCGACATCATAATGTTTTTGCATTATGTTTTTTAGAAAATATATGAAATGAGGGATATTATGCATAAGATACCAGTATTTTTGTCTGACAAGGAAGCTGTGAGCAAGTTTGTCGATATAATCAAAAAATTCGAATACCATTGTGATCTGTGCTGCGGAAACTATGCGGTAGATGCGAAATCATTAGTGGGTGTGGCTCCGCTCAGGGGAGCGCCGAATCTGGAGCTGATTATACATTCAGAGAAACCGGATAAGCTGATTCAGAGCATTGAGCAGTATTGCTGCTAATAAATAGCAGGTGAATATCAGAAGAGAATAGGAATAGAATATCGCTGTTGTACAACTGACAAATTCGTTGATTGTACAACAGTTTTTTTGTGCTATTCGGATGCGATGAAATCATTGCAAGGACGGGAAAATTCTGCGGCGGTGGAGCAACTTACTGCATCATGCATGCCTCATGAGGTTATGGAACTCGGATGCCTTCTCAACTATGACGGAGACGCTTACTACGAAGCATCCCTGGGACGAGCAGGCAGCTGAATAAAACGGTTATGAGCATTTCATGCTGAAAGAAATCTATGAACAGCCTAAGGCAGTAGAGAACACGATATCACCCCGAATCAAAGACGGACAGATTGTGTTGGATGAACTTGGATTGTCGGAGGATGAAATCCGAACTATCAGAAAAATCTATATTATAGCCTGTGGATCAGCTTATCACGTGGGGGTATCTGCGAAATGCGTTTTAGAAAAGATGACGAGGATTCCTGTAGAGGTAAAATCAAGAGGTGCCTATATAATGGCTGTAACAAATGAGGGGAACCATCAGATGGAAAATCTGGCGGCTTTTACGTTATATATACCAGAGGCATCACATTACTTTGCAACATCATTGGCGATCATACCGCTACAGCTGCTTGCTTATTATGTATCAGTGGCAAAAGGGCTTGATGTCGATAAACCAAGGAACCTGGCGAAATCGGTGACGGTTGAGTAAGGAGATTCTGTATAAATAGCATAATGTAGTACAGTACAGGCGCATGGACTTTGGGAAAGCAAAGTTCATGCGCCTTTTCATGTCACAAGAAAATATCCTATGATAAATAACATTCCACATGGAAACAAAGGGTGTTATTTGGACTTTTGTCTGTTATAATTTAATAAGAATCTGCAAAAGACTGTTTATTGTGCACTTCGGCAGCGAATGAACAAGCAGGAGAAGGATATTCATCCATGTATCAGGACCGGCAGCACAAGCGGCTGACCGAAATAGACAGAATTAACGGAGCTGTTGTCGAACAAGCTAAATCATATGGTGTTGCAACACCCTATAACTCTTTGATAGTGGATCTGATTCATGCCATTGAAGGAACCTATGATGAAGAAAATTGCTGATTCTGCAATTTGCGTGCATCTTGTATGGCTATGAAAGGCATAATCCTGAATAGTCACATTGCTAATAAATATGAGGAGGAAAATGTAAATGAAGAAATTAATATTAGTAACATCACCACCGGGCTGTGGTAAAACGTATGTATCAAAGCAGTTGGCAAAGGCGCTTAAGCATGTTGTTTATCTGGATAAAGACACACTCATCCCTTTATCAAAACAGATATTTGCAGCTGCGGGCGAAGAATATAACAGAAGTTCCCCTTTCTTTGAAGAATACATCAGGGACTATGAATATGAAACAATTGTTGATCTGGCCTTAGAAGCACTTGAATATGATGATATTGTGTTAATCAATGCACCATTCAGAGAAGAAATTCGAGATGAAACGTATATTCAAAACCTGAAAAACAGGTTAAAAGAAAAGAATGCAAGTCTCGTCGTAATTTGGGTAGAAACAACAATTGAAGTAAGCAAACAGAGGATGATAGCAAGAAACTCTGACCGGGACACCTGGAAGCTTGCTAATTGGGATGAATACATTGCAAGAGAAAATTTTGATATTCCGGTGACATTGGACGATCCGGCTGTAATTGATGATCTATTGATTTTTAAAAATTCTTCCGATGAAGAATTCAATGAATCATTAAGACGAATCGTTGATATACTGGAGGAGACGACATATTCTGCTGATCCCAGCTAAATATCATTATCAGTTTAACATCTGTATATTTTTTCGTTATTATCGCAACCCGTATTTCGGGCAGAGAAGTTACGTAATTAATCAAATATACCAGAAAGGATGGAGCTTATGATTAAAAGAAAATTCGGCAATACAGGCTTTGAAATCTCCCCGGTAGCATATGGTGGCATTGTTTCAATGAGAGATAGTCAGGATGCTTCTGACAAATACGTATCATGGGCAATTGATCGAGGCATCAATTATTTTGATGTTGCCCCATCTTATGAAGATGCACAGGAAAAACTGGGAAATTCTCTTATACCATATCGGAAAAGCATACATCTTGCCTGCAAGACGACCTGCAGAATGAAAGCGGATGCTGAGAAAGAATTTGAACAGTCTCTCCGCGCGCTTCACACTGATTATTTTGATGTCTATCAGATGCATGCCTTATGCGAGGATGAAGATGTGGAGCAGGCATTCGGTGTCGGCGGCATTATGGAGATGATGGTAAAAGCCAAAGAACAGGGGCTGGTTCGAAAATTAGGCATTACCTGCCATAATGAAGCAGTTGCATTGAAAGCAATGGCACTTTATGATTTCGATACGGTGCTGTTCCCGCTAAACTGGCACATGAATATAGGACATGATATGGGAACACGATTATGCCAAACAGCGAAAGAAAAAGGGATGGGGCTTCTTGGAATGAAGCAGCTTATCGAACGCGCCTGGATCGATTCGAATGAAAGGGATCATTCACCATTTCCAAAATCCTGGTGTAAGCCAATCAATTTGGATAATAAGGAGCTGCGGCTTGCAGCGATGAAATATACTCTTAATCTTGGAGCTGATTCCCTGGTTCCGCCAGGAGATTTTGTGAATTTCTCATTTGTCGTTGAAAATATTGAGGAATGCTTGAAGAATCCTTTGACAGAAAAGGATTTGATATTTTTAAAACAATCTTATGAAAAAGTGAAAGACTATCCTTTCTTTTAAGAAAAACATGATAATATCTGGTCTCGATTTGTGGAAATAATAAATACAGTCAGAAGTTCAACTTTAGTTGATATTGTGTTTAACTTGCGTTTACCTGGAACTGCTATCATAATCTTACAGCTTGCAGATACTTTGTAAGCGAGTTCAAAGAAAATATGATGACGAACCCGGAGTACCGGGACAGCAAAGAAAGGACAACGAAAGATGAACAAAAATTTTCAGGAGGCAATAAGAGACCGCCTTCAAACTGGATTTAAAAACTGGAACAATGGATACGAATCATGGTTAGACTGGTGTAATACCCTGTATGAGCCAGATGCCCATTACAATGTTTACGGTCAACGTCTGACCCTTCAGCAGTATAAGGATATGATGGGCCAGTTTTTCTCGGCATTTGATGTTGAACTGGGCGATTTCTACAATATGCTTGTGGAGGATGATTGGTGCGCAATTCGCTATTCGGTAAACATTACGAACAAGAAAACAGGCGAGAAGATTGAGCAGATGACAATGGAATTCGTCAATTTCAAAGACAACCCGGAACCGATAGGAGCGAGGGTCGTTGAAGGATGGGCACTTTCTGACAAGCCCCTTTCAGCAGAATAAGTAGAATATTAAGAATAATCAGAATAAGAGGAATGGATAGTAAAAGAGAAGCAACCGGTTAAGCTTTAGCCTGTTGCTTCTCTTCATTATTCAAATAATTGGACGGTAAAGATACTTCCTTTTCCATTCTCGCTGGCAGCCGTAATCTGATTCCCGGTCAATTCGATAATCTTCTTAACTTGGGCGAGACCCAGCCCGTTCCCTTCTTTTTTGTGGGAAGTATCAGCCTGATAGAATTTCTCAAAAACATGACGAAGATTCTGTTCAGATATGCCAATACCCTGATCAGCAATTTCAAAGACAATTCTGGGGCCTTTCTTATACAGGCTTATCCGGATAATTCCGTTTTGATGGCTGAATTTGACCGCATTACTGATCAGATTGGACCAGACATGATAAAGCAGCTGCTCGGCTCCGGTATAAGTGATTTCCTTCATATCCAGATCAAATTCGATACCCTTGGCACACCAGACAGCTTCCTGCTGCAGCAGAATCTGCAGGATCTGCTCATCCAGGCGGTATGTTCTGATTTCAGGCTGGATAGTCTGATTGTTCAGCTTGCTGAGCATCAGGATATTTCCGACTAAAGAGGACAGGCGCTTTGTGTTATACAAAATGCGGTCGATGTATTCCTCTTTTTCACTTTCTGAGATATCAGGATTCTGCATCAGTGTTGCATAGCCTTCTATGGCAGTGAGCGGCGTCTTGAATTCATGAGACACATTAGAGACAAAATCGGAACGCAAGGTTTCAATGGAGGATAGTTCTTCAGTCATTGTCTTAAAATTGTGGAATACGGTCTCCAATTCGGTGATTTTACCTTTGTAGTCCAGTGAAACATCAAAATCACCCATGGTCACTTTTTCGGAGGCACGATTTAATATCTGCAAAGGCTTAACCAGCTGGCGGACAAGTAAAAAAGGGCAAAGCAATTCGATGTTGATCATGAAAAGCAACACAAAACCGACGTTCGCCTGTATCGCCCCTTTTGAAAACCCATATGTGAAAAGTATATAAGTCGTGGCGCCTATCAGCACAAATGTTCCAAGCGCACAAGGGACAAGAATCCTTAAGCAATATGCGAATGCGGAGTTGTCCGGGGGATTTCTTTTATCAGTCATCTTTTCACCGCCTTATATCCCATGCCCCGGATTGTGACAATTTCAAAATCGGTATTGTTGATAAATCTGTTTCTGAGCCGGTTTATATGGACATCTACAGTATGCGGATCCGCATCGGAATCATAGCCCCAAACCTCATCCATTAACTGAAGTCTTGTAAAGGCTTTGCCGCAATTAGAGATCAATTGAAAAAGCAGCAGGAACTCTTTTTGGGGCATTGACATTTCCTTGCTGTTATCTGTTACGGAGTATGAATCATAATTAAAGACAGTCTGGCCGATTATAAATTTGCGTTCAGATACCATCTGGGCCCGGCGCAAAAGCGCCTGTACACGGAGTACCATTTCGTTGATATTGACAGGCTTTACCATATAGTCATCGGCTCCGGACAAAAATCCCTGTTCCAGATCCATGAAAGAATCTTTGGCCGTTATAATCAGTATGGGAATCTTATATCCGGAATTTCGAAGGCTGGTAATCAGCTCGTAGCCATCTATGCGCGGCATCATAAGGTCGGCAATGATCAGGTCGGGCTGGGTAGTGTCCAGAATATCCAGGGCATCCTGGCCATCGTTGGCTTCTGTGACATCGTATCCGTTTCTTCTTAATACTTTGGCGTAAAGCTGTCTGATTTCAGTATCATCTTCAGCTACTATTACACGAAACATTGTTTCAATCTCCTTTTAAGGTTTTATTTCATATCATACAACAGAATTATCAACAAAACATCAACTATATGTGTGAAAGCGGTTAGGAATCCAGTTGAAAAAAGTAATATGGCGTTACTCTTGTGATATGCAGAAAAGGAAATAAGGTCGTAGATTTTATTAAAAACAACAAATAAGTGCACAAAAACAAAAAAATGTATATACCCATGAATTCCTATTGTTTATAGTATGAATAAGCAATAGGAATTTTGTTTATTAATAAACATGTAAGTTGGATTTCAGGGAATTTGGTTTAGAAGTTTCACACCACGCAGAACTGAATGAAAATGAAAAGTACAAAAATGGAGGATGAAGTAATGGGTAAAAGAGAAAAGAATCCGGATCGAATCGGAGCTGGAAAGTTTTTTGCATGGCAGTCGCGTTCCTTGTCATCGGCATGCAATATTGTCATTCAGGGATTTTTAGGAATCTATTTTACAGACCAGTTGGGATTATCGCCGGCCTTGGTGGCAACTCTTATGATGTTTGGCAATATCGTTGATGCGGTTACTGACCTGCTGGCCGGATATGTGGTAGACAGAACAAACACGAAGCTGGGAAAAGGGCGTCCTTATGAATTGTGCATTATAGGCGTCTGGTTATGCACATGGCTGCTTTACAGCTGCCCGCCGAACTTTAGCATGACATTGAAATATGCATGGGTATTCATTATGTCCCTGCTTGTACGGGCCATATTCAATACAATTCTGAATTCAGCACAGATGCCATATATGGTCCGCGCATTTTCGAAAGGGCAATTAGTCAGGATTGCATCTTATGGCGGGCTGCTTACAATGGTCGGTTCAATCATCGTTAGTATTTCATTCCCGATATTGATGGGTACATTGGCAACAAGTGCGAAAGGCTGGAGCACTTTGCTCGCAATCTATGCAATTCCTCTTGGCGTGATCGGCATCATGAGATTCTTTTTGGTAAAGGAAGATATCAAGGTCGAAGAAAGCACAACCGAGAAAGTAGCAATTCATAGCATTTTTAAAGTTCTGGGGAAAAATCCATTTATCTGGATGGTCGCGTTGGCGCAGATGTTGCAGGGAACCGTCTTATCCATGGGTGTTGGCACTTATTTTTATAAATATGTTGTCGGAAACATAGGAATTATGGGCATGATTATGGCAGTCAGTGTAGTTGTTCTTCCGGTCATGTTTTTTGTTCCTCCGCTTCTGAAAAGAATGCCGAAGGGAAGGCTGATTGTGTGGGGAACTGCGCTGCAGATTATCGGCGCCCTGGTAATGTTTGCAGCCGGGGCAAGTATTCCAATGATTATCGTGGCAGCCATTATCGGCGGAATCGGCGTTATGCCGATTACTTTCCTTGTAGATCTGCAGATATTGGACTGCTGTTCCTACAGTGAATGGAAAGGACTTCCAAGGCTGGAAGGATCTCTTGGAAGCTTTCGAAATTTCGTAAACAAATGCGGAAACGGTTTAGGGGGACTTTTGTTCGGTGTCATGCTGGAAGCATCAGGTTATGTTGGAACAGCAGCAACTCAGCCGGATTCGGCAATCATGACGATCCGCTTAGCCATTGGGGTTGTGCCGGCGATTATGTATTTGATTGTAGGCGTGCTCATGCTGGCATACGGCAGGCTGGATAAGCTGATGCCTCAGATCGAAAGAGATAATGCGGCTAAGGCTGTCAGTCTGGCGGGAGGCAATGAGTAAAGATGGAGAATATAAAAGAAATTATTCGTAATATGACAATCGAAGAAAAAGCCGGCCTCTGTTCCGGTGAAAATGATTGGTTTACAAAAGCTGTGGAGAGGCTGGGTGTGCCTGCAGTCAGAATGAGCGACGGACCTCACGGACTTCGTACACAGGAGGCTTCAGAGGGAAGCCTGTTGAAGGAACAAAGCATAAAAGCAGTATGTTTTCCGGCTGCATGTGCAACTGGAAACAGTTTTGATCCGGAACTCCTGAAGGAAATGGGGGAAAGGCTTGGACAAGAGAGCCAGGCATCCGATGTTCAGATTCTTCTGGGTCCGGGTGTAAATATGAAACGGAATCCGCTCTGTGGAAGGAATTTCGAGTATTTCAGTGAAGACCCATGTGTCGCCGGAAAACTTGGAACCGCATTTGTTAAGGGTGTGCAGAGTCAGGGAGTGGGTACAAGCTTAAAGCATTTTTTTGCAAATAATCAGGAAACCCGAAGGATGGAAATATCTTCGGAGGTAGACGAGCGTACGAAGCGTGAATACTATCTGCCCGCATTTGAACAGGTCATAAAGGAAGCAAAGCCTGTGACGGTTATGGCAGCCTATAATAAGATAGATGGGACATTTGCTACAGAGAGCAGAAAATACCTCACGGATGTGCTCAGGAAAGAATGGGGATACGAGGGCGTCGTTGTCAGTGACTGGGGCGCGGTCCATAACCGGGTGAAGGCGGTGGAGGCGGGAACAGACATTACGATGCCTTCCGCAACGAAGACGGACAGGAAGCTTGTTGAAGCCGTTGAGAAGGGAGAGCTTGCAGAAAGCGTGCTGGATGAGGCCTGTGAGCGTATCCTTTTCATGGTGAAAGAGCTGACCGAAAACAAACAGGAGAATGTGACATTTGATTATGAATCTGACCATGCATTTGCGAGAAAAGTGGCAGCGGAAAGCATGGTGCTTCTGAAGAATGAGGATCAGATTCTGCCGATTTCCGGCAGGCAGAAGGTGGCGTTTATCGGTGCTTATGCAAAGAACCCGCGCTATCAGGGAGGCGGTTCCAGCCATGTGAACAGCTATAAAGTGATCGGTGCATATGATGCGGTAATCGCAGAGGGATTTGCAGAGGAAAATAATCTGAGCTATGCAGACGGTTACGCACCCTATACGAAAGAACTTGATCAAAGTGCCGTTATAGAGGCTGTTTCCAACAGTGCAAGGCCGGACGATAAATTTGAAAATGACGTGGATGAAGCATTGATTATCGAGGCAGTCAGCCTGGCAAAGGAAGCGGATGTCGCAGTGATTTTTGCAGGGCTTCCGGAATTGATGGAATCTGAAGGGTTTGACAGAAAAGACATGAAAATGCCCGAAAGCCATGTGAGGCTGATTGAAGCGGTGACAAAATCCCAGCCGAATACGGCAGTGGTACTATATAATGGTTCTGCAATCGAGCTGCCTTGGGCGAATCGTGTGAAGGCAATTCTGGAAGCATATCTTCCTGGCGAAGCAGCCGGTGAAGCTACCGTGGACATCCTGTATGGAAAAGTAAATCCAAGCGGACATCTCGCAGAAAGCTTCCCGGTCAGGCTGGAAGACAACCCATCCTACCTGATTTTTCCGGGCGATAAGGAAGGTGCCAATTATAATGAGCGAATGTTTGTCGGATACCGCTATTATGAAAGCAAGAAGGTCGATGTGAGGTTTCCTTTTGGACACGGCCTTTCCTATACGGAATTTGCATTTTCAAATCTGCATATAGAAAAAGAGCGGCTGCAGGGCAGAGATAGTGTCGAAGTGCGGGTGGATGTGACCAATATAGGAAGCCGCGGGGGCAGCGAGGTGGTCCAGCTGTATGTGGCTCCGTCAAAGGGAAGCCTTCCAAGGCCTGTAAGAGAGCTTCGTGATTTCGAAAAAGTGAACCTTGAGGTCGGCGAAACGAAGACTGTAAGTTTTAAACTGGAGTCGAGGGATTTTGCCTACTGGAGTGTTGCAAAGAATGACTGGGCTCTAGAAAGTGGTGAATGCCGAATCCAGATCGGACGTTCTTCCCATGATATTGTTCTTGAAGAGAGTATTTCGATAGATGCAGGCGATATGAAGGAAAAAGTGTTCTTTACACTGCAGACACCTATGAAGGAGTTATTTGCGACAGAACGAGGAAAGCAATTCTGGGATGCCCGTGTTTGTGATTTTATACGCGGCGTTGCAGCGTATGGAGTGATACCGGCAGAAGCTGCGGAGGCACTTTTGGCGAATCCGGCTGTCATTTCACAGATGCCCCAAATGGACCATTTATATATGCAGTCGATTTCCCTGATTGCAGCATTTTGCGGAAATGTAGATGAGGAAGAGCTAGAAGCATTGTGTGCGGAGTTGAATGCCTGACCTGTGATGCCTGACCTGCTATTCGTCGAAAGATTTCATAAATTGGCAGTCAGATGTGAAATGAATATTACAATTAACCTTAGCAAGTCCATAACTCCGCATCTTCAAGCGGGGTATGGACTTGCTAGTTTCAGTATGAGCCAGGTTCATGCTGAAATACAACAAAGTGGTAATCAGGTCATAAGCAGGCAGCATAGGCGGAATGCGAATATCTGCTTTGACCTAGCCATCCCATCAATGATTTGGTACAATAGGAATAATGTAGAAGTAGCTTTGCAGTAGGATTCAATTTCAGCAAAAGTAGCACTTTTTTGAATATATATATTTTAGTGTGTGGAGGTGGCGGCATGATTAATGCAATCGTTGTGGAGGATGAACAGGTTATCAGAAATGGAATTTTGAATCATGTGCCATGGAAGAAGCTGGGAATAGAAAATGTGATGTCTGCGGAACATGCTGGGGAAGCATTCCTGATATGCGAAGATACAAAACCGGATTTGATTATTTCGGATATTAATATGCCGGGAATGAATGGTGTTACTTTATGCCAGAAGCTGCGTGAAAAGTTTCCGGAAAGTGAAATCATATTTGTGACAGGTTTTTCGGACAAGGAATACCTGAAAGCGGCAATCCAGCTGCATGCGGTCAGCTATGTAGAAAAGCCGGTCAATATTCAGGAGCTTACAGAAGCCGTGGCAGAAGCGGCAGCACGCATTGAGAAAGCCCGCAGTCAAAGGTCTGCGGTTGTCCAGTCTCTTTTTACAAATTCAAACAGTATTAATTATGCGCTTACGGAAGATAAGTTTTTTGAAGTGTGTTTAATCCATTTAAAAAATGAAGCAGACAGAATTTCTGCAATGGAAATGCTGAATCAGAAATTAACAGCCTACTCAAATAACGTGAAGATACATTGCCAGTTAGAACAGGTGGACCGGCTGAATATTGCAGCTCTGTTTTCAGATACGGATGCGATGGGAAAAAGATTGAAAAGCAGCATCCATACCTTTTACAGTATTATGAAAGAAGCAGGGATTGATTATTTTCTGGCTTTCGGAACGGAAGAGCAGGGGCAGGACAAGATCCAGGCATCCTACGAAGCTGCTGCACAGGCTTTAAAATGCCTCAGTTATAAGGACTGGAACCATATCGCAACCCAGGAAGATATCCCGGTAAGAAAGCGGAAATTTTCAGTGGATAGAGCCATGCTGGACCGGTTTACCCAGGCGCTTGCGCAGAAGGATAAGGAGCAGGCGGTAAAGAATGTCAGGGAAATGACAAAGACCCTGGTGGAGGAACGGCTATTTATAAATGCAGATATCCGTTATCTTTACTATTCGTTGGAGGATGTGATGCTGAGGCTCAAGAGAAATGTGTACACCAGAGAAACAGAGACGCAGCCTCATGCAGAGCACTCCCGTGAAATCGAAAATGCGGAAACGCTGTATGAGCTGGAGCAGTATATCTGCGATTTGATAAAGAAGAATGAGTTTATTGAAGATGACAGCAATAATTCCTATATTATTCAGAAAGTTATGGATTATGTGCTGCAGCATTATACGGAGTCTGATCTTTCCATAAAGACCCTTGCAGAACATGTATATCTAACACCTACATATTTAAGCAATTTATTTAAGAAGAATACAGGGATAACCATAGGGCAGTATCTGGTGAATGTAAGAGTAGATCAGGCCAAACTGCTGCTTCAGAATCCGAAATGGAAACTGTATCAGATCGCACCGATGGTGGGCTATGAGGATTCGAACTATTTTGCGAAGATTTTCAAAAAGAAACTGGGTGTTACTCCATCCGAATATCGGGAAAAAATGGTGGTTTAAATGAAAAAAATTATAAGACCCTTCATAAGAAATATGTCAATGCAGAAGAAAATGATGATTTCTTTTGCAATTCCAATTGCTGTTATTTATATTCTTCTGAATACCGTCTGCTATCACTATATAACAGTAAAATATGAAGAAAAGATAAAATATTCTATGGAACAGTCATCAGATCAGGCAGTGTCATTTTTGAATAATTATGTGCAGAATATGCAGTACCTGGCAGTTCTGGTCGAAAACAGCGGCGTGGTGCAGGAGATACTAGGTTCAGAGCAGTATACCCGGGACAGGACATATGGGGAACAGTACAGGGAATTTTTAAGGCTCAGCCAGAGCTTTTCTTCCTATGAACTGTCAAATCCTATCTATCGTCTGGGCCTGTATGTACCGGATGAATTGATGTATTCCTCGAATCATTATTATTTTTATGAAGAGTCAATGCTGAAAGAACGGGAAGATTTTGAGAAAATGGATACAGCATTGAATCAGGGAAGCTTCTATTATGCCATTACCCAGGAAAAAAAGTTATTGAATTCAGAGGATGCGGTACCTGCACTCACCTTGTTCAAGAGGATATTTTCAAAAGACAGTCTGCCGCGGCCATTGCAGATCTGCAGTATCAGCATTGAGTTGGAAAAATTCATAGATCTGATGAAAAATGCGAATATCACGCAGGATGGCTTGATTTATCTCTTAGACCAGAATAATGAGATTCTGGTTTCTTCGGATTCGGGAAAGCTGCTGAACCTGCAGGAAAATGATGGATTTCCGGCAAGGGGATCTGATAAATCATGGGAAAAGATCCGGATCGGCGGCGAGCGCTATTTTATGATCCGAAAACAGGTAGATACTGCAGACTGGCAGATGATATCCCTGATCCCTTATGAGGAATATCAGCACCAGCAGACATTTATCCAGGTGTTTCAGTATGTGACGATTGCTTTGATTGTCATTCTGGCTTCCGCCGTTTCTTATCTGCTGTCTAGGTTTTATGTAAAGCGGCTTTCGAATCTGCGGCTTAAGATGACAAGCATTCAGAAAGGCGATATGAATGCCCAGCTTCCGATGGATACGGGAGAGCAGGGAGATGAAATCGATGAAATATACCGGAACTTCAATTTCATGGTAGATGAAGTGCGAAGACTGCTGCAGGAACATTTCCGTCTCGGACGCGATATGAAGGTATCCGAGATCAAAGCGCTTCAGGCACAGATCAATCCCCATTTCCTGTATAACACGCTGGATCTGATCAACTGGATGGCGGTGGACTATGGAGCTTCGGATATAGAGCAGATGGTGCATAACCTGTCCAGATTCTACCGGCTGAGCCTTAACCGGGGGAAAAGCATCCTGACGATCCGTGAGGAGCTGGAGCATGTGCAGGCATATGTGAATATTGAAAATGTTCATTTTGATCATGCAATTGCCTATGAACAGAACGTACCGGAAGAGATTCTTGACAAAGCATGCCTGAATATCATTCTACAGCCTTTTGTGGAAAATGCAATTATTCATGGAATTGCAGAAAATCCGGAAATGAAGACCCTGCAGATAAAGGTCACGGCGGAAATTCAGGATTCGGATGTTATTTTCCACGTCAGGGATGATGGAAAGGGGATGTCCAGGGAACTGATTCATCAGCTTGAAACGGAATATATGAATCCCGGGACAAAAGGATACGGAATCCGCAATATAAATTTCCGGATCAAGCTGTGTTTTGGAGAGAAATATGGAGTCACTTATGATAGCCCTCCCGGGGAAGGGACGGTTGCCCATATCAGAATTCCGCTGATTGAATGCGAAGAAGCAGAACGGATGATCCAGTAAAAAAGCTCTGCATGCAGAATGAATTTCTGCGTGCAGAGTTTTTTGCGTAATAATTTACTGTTTATCATATTTTTATCATATGGGAAAGCAGTCGTGATTTTCTTATACTTGATAACAGAAAGAGAAGAGGTATCTGTTCAGATATCCCGAGAAAAGGAGTTGTTACGCATATGAATCAAAATGACGATTGTACATGGTACTGGCTTCCGGAATGGAATGCGGAAAAAGAGACGTCTCCGGTCTTTGTATATTTCAGGAAAGAAATAGAACTGGAAGAAAAGCCTGAGCATTTTACTATATGTATGTCTGCAGATTCCAGGTACAAATTATACGTCAATCAGAAGCTGGCAGAAGCAGGGCCATCAAAAGGAAATGACCAGATCTGGTATTATGACGAGCTGGATATTGCACCATTATTAAAAAACGGAAGAAATATTCTGGCAGTCGCTGTCCTGCATTACCCGGTGGAACATTATAAGGGGAATTTCAGCACTTTCCGTACAAAAACCCCTGGCTTATATACCAATATAAAAGGAGACTGGATATGCAGGAGAGCGGAACACATCCAGATCGTTTCGGAAAATCCCTGGTTTGCACCAATGCAGATTTATGAACGTGCAGCCGGCAATCAGACTTCGCTTCTGTGGATGCATGAAAACTATGATGCTGCAGACTGGAAACCAGCCAGGGAATATGGAACAGACGAAACGGAAATTAAGAACCTGTCTCTGCGTACAATCCCGTTTCTCAGGAAGATCAAGGGAAAGTTCAGGGAAATTTCAAAGCAGCATCGTTCTGATTACTCACCGGATGAATGGAAGGATTTTTTACAGGAGAAACGGACGCTTCTTGTTCCTTCGAATACAGTAGAAAGCGTGGATATCGATGCAGGGGAACTGATGACCGGTTATCTGCAGTTGCGGATGGCACAAGGCGCAGGTGCGGAAATAACTTTGCTGCAGGCAGAGTGTTACGCCGGAGAGCGGTGCGAACACGAAGATCCGTTCAAACGCCTGCCCCGAAAAGGAGACCGGACAGATGCAGTCCATGGAGACCTCTATGGAAATGAGGATTTCTACCTGGCTTTTGGCGGGGGAACGGAAGGGATTCCGGAGGTCTATGAGCCATTCTGGTTCCGCACGTTCCGGTATATCCGGTTGAGGATTGAAACAAAAGAAGAACCGCTGCAGCTGCTCGGCTTTGATTATACCGAAACGGGCTACCCGCTGGAAATCCAGTCATGGGGAAAGGCCTCAGATTCTTCCCTGGATGGAGTCTGGGATATTTCTGCCAGAACACTAAGACGATGCATGTTCGAGACCTATGTGGATTGTCCGTTTTATGAGCAGCTTCAGTATGCCATGGATTCCAGAAGCCAGATGCTGTTCACTTATGCAACGGCAGCCGATGACCGCCTTGCAAGAAAATGCATGGAGGATTTCAGACAATCGGCGCTGGAAGACGGGATGATTCAGTGCTCCTATCCGAATTATGAGAACAATGTGATTCCCGGATTTTCCATTTATTATATCGGCATGCTGTACGACCATATGATGTATTTTGGTGACCGGGAACTGATAGAAAAACATATGCCGGTGGTAGAAGGAATTTTAAATTACTTTAACAGCCGTTTGGATGAAAGTGGAATCGTCGGGAAAATCGGCGGTTTAAACAAGCCGGACAATTACTGGTCCTTTATCGACTGGACAAAAGAATGGGATAAGACAGATGGTGTTCCGCCGGTCACACTTGATGGCCCCATTACCATGGAGAGCCTGCTGTATGTCCTTGGACTGCAGTATGCAGCAGAACTGGCAGATTATCTGGGACAAAACGCTGCAGCAGAATGTTATCGGAAAGCTGCCGTAAATGCACAACAGGCCGTGAACCGATGCTGCAAAGGTATAAACGGCATGTATCAAGATGGCCCGGGAATGGAAGCGTACAGCCAGCATACCCAGGTTTTTGCCATACTGACAGACACCGTCAGCATAGAAGCCGGGAGAGCCTTGCTGGAGGAAACGCTGATAAACAGTGAACGCTATGCACAGTGTTCGGTTGCAATGATGTTTTATCTCTTCAGAGCCCTTGAAAAGTGCGGTTTATATCATTACACGAATGGGTTGTGGGATATCTGGAGAACAATGGTTGATAATAATCTGACTACCTGCGCAGAGGATCCGATTAGCAGCAGAAGTGATTGTCATGCATGGGGATCCTTACTGTTATACGAGATGCCGGCTTCCATTTTAGGAGTGAGACCTGTAAAACCCGGGTGCGGACAAATCATGATCCAGCCTCATACAGAATGGCTGAGCTGGGCAAAAGGAGAAGTGATGACCCCAAAAGGGAAGATAGAAGTGGCATGGGAAAAACAGGAAAATGAGGAAGTGAAACTGACGATCCATTGTCCGGATGGTATGGAAATCTGTTATGACCATGAAGGACGAAGTCCTGAATAGCTGCCAATCTGTTATGGAAATCCATCATGATACAGAAACGGAAACGTATAATCTTCCTGTTTATCATAGTTTTGATATATATATAAAGGTCATCATACGTTTTATAATACTAATATAAGAAAAAGAATCTAATCAATATTTTGGAGGGAGGCAAACATGGGAACACATGTAAAAAACATTACACAGGAAGTAAAGAAAAATAAGGCGTTGTTTGTAATGCTGGCCCCAGCCGTGGTGATTGTACTGATATTTATGTATTTACCAATGAGCGGACTGGTTGTTGCATTTAAAAATTACAGATATGACCTTGGCGTATTCGGCAGCGAATGGAACGGACTGGCAAACTTTGCTTATATGTTCAATTCCGGAACCGGATGGCTGATTACACGGAATACGATTCTGTATAATGTACTCAATTTAATTACTTCACAGCTTATTTCAATCGTGATAGCAATCTTTATTACGGAGATCAACAAAAAACACTTTCAGAAGGTGACCCAGTCAATCATCTTTTTACCCTATTTTATATCATGGGTAATTGTAGGCGTATTTGTATATAATATCTTCAATTATGAAACAGGTATGCTGAATACGCTTCTTACTTCACTTGGCCTGGAGAAGATCAATGCATACTCGAAACCGGGCTTATGGCCATTCATCATCTGTGCATTCAATTCATGGAAATGGTGCGGATACAATTCGGTTATCTATATTGCAGCGATCACAGGCGTGGACGCGGAGATTTATGAAGCAGCCAGTATTGATGGAGCTAACATTTTCCAGCGTATTCGTTATATCACGGTTCCATGTATTAAGCCGACAATTATTACGATGCTGCTATTGCAGGTAGGGCGAATTCTTCGAGGCGATTTTGAGATGTTTTATCAGATAGTAGGCAATAATGGACAGCTGTTTAATGCTACCGATGTAATTGATACCTATGTATTCCGGTCCCTGTTACAGAATTCAAACATTGGAATGACTGCCGCAGCATCCTTGTATCAATCGGTATTGTGCCTGATTATCATTTTGATCGTGAATCGTGTCGTGAAAAAGATTGATGAAGATTATGCGCTGTTTTAGAAAGGAGCTGCAGATAAAATGAAAGAAAGCAAGACAAAGATCAAGGGCAGCAAGTCGACAAAAGCATTTAATGTGATCTGCTATACGGTTGTATCCATAGCAGCAATGGTTTGTCTGCTGCCGTTCATCATCCTGGTATCCGGATCATTTTCTTCAGAACAGGCAATTCGTTTTGAAGGCTATGGACTGCTTCCAAAGGAATTTACAACAGCAGCATATGAATTGATTTTTAAAGTTCCACAGACAGTCATCAAGGCATACGGAATCTCGATTTTCATTACGGCAGTGGGTACGATTTTCGGACTGATCCTGATTGCCATGACAGCTTATGTCATCAGCAGAAAAGACTTCAAGTATAGAAATGTATTTTCCTTTTTCTTCTATTTTACAACACTGTTTAATGGAGGTATGGTATGTACATACATTTTCTATATCCAGTATCTGCATTTGAAAGACAGCTTGTGGGCGCTGATACTGCCGGGGATGTTTAATGTCTTCTATTTATTGATCATGAGGACATTCGTATCGGCGATACCGACAGCATTGATTGAATCTGCCAAGATTGACGGAGCAGGCGAGTTCCGTACCTTCTTCAGCGTCATACTCCCGTTACTGAAATCCGGGATGGCTACCATAGGTATGTTTTTAGCTTTAGGCTACTGGAATGACTGGTACAATGCAATGCTCTATATCAACTCGGAGGATAAGTATCCTCTACAGTATATGTTATATAGTCTGCTTCAAAAGGCACAAGCCCTTGCAAATATTGCAGGACAGGCTAGTATCCCGGTTGCAGATCTTCCAAGCAACTCGCTGAAAATGGCAATGGCAGTAGTGGCAACAGGACCTATTATATTGGTATATCCATTTGTTCAGAAATACTTTGTAAAAGGTATTACAATCGGATCGGTAAAAGGTTGATCGGGCCGATTGCAAATAAAGAAGGAGGATTTAAAATGAAAAAGAATTTCTTAAAGAAAGTGCTTGGCGTGGCACTGTCAATGACCCTGGTTGCAGGAACACTTACCGGATGCGGATCCGGCCAGGAAACAAAGGAAACCCAGGAGAAAACGGAAACCGAGGGTGGAGCAGGGGCTCTGGATACTTCGGAAGAAGTAGAACTGGTGATGTATGTTGTCAGCGACCGTCCGGCAGGTCAGGATGCAGTAGATGAAAATCTGAACAAGCTGTTAAAAGAAAAACTGAACTGTACGTTGAAAATCAACTGGATCGGATGGGCTGAATATAGCAATAAATATCCATTGCTGTATTCTTCTGGTGAAGCCTTCGATATGGCCTATAGCGCAACATGGCTGAATTTTGCTTCCCTGGCAAATAAAGGTGCATTCAAGAGCCTTGACGAATTATGGCCGGCCTATGCTCCGAAAAACTTTGAAAAAGCAACTGATGCAGCAAAAATGCAGGCTACCATTGATGGACATTATTATTGCGTACCAACACTTCTTTCCACATATAACAATTATGGCCTGATTTACAGAACGGATATTATGGAAGGTACTGACTGGGATGGCAAGATGGAAACCTTCGAAGACGTCGAGAAATATTGTGACATTGTAAAAGCGACGCATCCAGAAATGGAACCGCTTGATATTTCAGCTTCCGGTCCGGAATGGCAGAATGTGTTCATGTTTGATCAGGGAATGTCCTATGTTACAAAAGGATTAAACAGCCTGCTTTATGATCCGGCAGAAGAGAAGCCTCAGGTAAAAGCTGTTTATGATGTAGAGGGACTCAAAGGCTTCCTGGAGATGATGACAAGATGGAATGAGAAAGGATATTTCTCAAAATCCGCATTATCCGATACGGACAGTGGAAAAACGGCGAATGGAAAAGCGGCAATCAAGATTCACAATATAGATTCATACCGCGATATTTCCGCACAGCATCCGGAATACAAATTTGCATTTTCTAATTTTGTAAAGGATATTGCACACCTTCCGTATACACAGGATTGTATGGTAATTTCCAATACATCTAAGAATCCGGAAAGAGCACTTGCATTCTGGGATCTGGTAACAAGTGATCAGGAAGTATACAATGCATTCTTCTACGGAATAGAAGGAACCAGTTATGAACTCAATGATAAAGGACAGTTCTCTATTACAGATCCAGATCTGTATACAACTTCTGCGATGTGGGCAGCAAGAACAGATGGTCTGAATCTTGAACAGGTTGGAACACCGGATGATTATCAGACTTCAATAGATCAGTATGAAAGCCAGATAGTGGACGGAAAAGGAAATGAAAAGTATACTGGATTTGTATTCGATACAACGGCAGTTGAAACAGAAGTTGCTACCTGCAATAACATATACCAGCAATATTTCTATCCATTAGTACTGGGCTATACAGACATCGATTCCGGTCTGGAAGAGTTTGAAAAACAGATGAAGGTTGCCGGTATTGAAAAAATCCAGGAAGAAGCACAGAGACAGCTTGATGAATATATAGCAGGACTTGAGTAATTATCAGACTGAATACTTTTAATAAAATCGGTATCGGACTATAATAGAATATAATGATACCAGGGTCAAAAGGTCATGTGCTTCATGCTTGCATGAAAAAACATGACTTTGGGACCCGCAAAAAATGAGAAAGTAGCCCGAATAGAGCGGATTTCGAATGTTTTAGGATTGTGGGAGCACAAAGTGCGGAACAATCCGTAGGTATCAGGGGGGAAAATACTTTTTGACCCCGACATCATATGACAAAAGGTATCGTTGCATATAACGGTACCTTTTGTTATATTAAGTGAAAAAAGAGTGATAAGTGAAAATATGAGATATAAACAATAATAAGAGATTATAGCAGGAGGTAATCATGAAAACTGAAATTTTTACAACAGCCGGTGATGGAACACAGCAGGAATGCGGCCATCAGACTATACTATTTACAGAAGACATGCAGGGCATGGAAAATAATGTGATAAACTTATACCCGGAAGCACGATTTGAGGTGTTTGAAGGGTTTGGAGGCGCAATTACGGATTCGGCAGCGTATGTATACTCGCTGATGAATGAGGAACAGAAAAAAACGTTGATAGAAACCTATTTTTCAGAAGAACAGATGAAATATGGCATTGTCAGGATTCACATGGACAGCTGCGATTTTTCGACGGAAATGTATGAAGCCATGTCTGATAAGGAAGACCTGGAGCTGAAAAGCTTTTCCTTTGAAAGGACAGAAAAATATATTCTTCCAATGCTGGAGGATGCACAGAAGGCGGCTGGAAAACCGCTGGAAATCATGCTGTCTCCATGGTCTCCGCCTGCATTTATGAAAACAAATGATTCAAGGAAATATGGAGGCTCACTGAAACAGGAGTATTATGGAATGTGGGCTGACTATCTTTGCAGATATATTGAGGAATTTCAGAAAAGGGGTTATAAGGTCCGGAGGATTTCCCTGCAGAATGAGCCGAAAGCCGCCCAGACCTGGGATTCCTGCATTTATACGGCCGCCCAGGAAAAAGAATTTCTGGAAGCGCATATGTATCCTGCATTGAAGTCCCGTGGGATGGGAGACATAGAAATATTTATCTGGGACCATAATAAAGAGCGGGTCTACGAACGCGTAAAAGAAATTGTGGATGACATGACGAAAGACATGGTTGCAGGAGTGGCATTCCATTGGTATAGCGGCGACCATTTCGAAGCGCTGGATCTGATACGAAGAGAATACCCGGATTTGAAAATGATCATATCAGAAAGCTGTATTGAATACAGTAAATTTGGTGTAACTGATGAGAGGAAAAACGCAGCCCGCCTTTCCCATGAGATTATCGGGGACCTGAATAACGGAATGACTGCATTTTACGACTGGAATCTTCTGCTGGATGAAACAGGCGGTCCTAACCATGTGGGGAATTTCTGCCACGCACCGTTTCTTTATGACAGGGAGAAGAAAATCCTGACGCCACAGTTAATCTTTCACCATTTTAACCATTTTTCTCATTATATTAAGAAAGGTGCAAGAAGGATCGGTTTCAGCAGGTATACTGATCTTCTGGATGTGACAGCTTTTGAAAATCCGGATGGAGAGCTGGTATTTGTCATCCTGAACCGGACGAAGCAGGCAATCCCTGTTGTGTTAAGGGTAGATGGAAAAATAGCGGAGCTGGAAGTGCAGCCGGAAGCAGTCTGTACGGGATGCATCAGCAACGATTAGGACCTGAATTTCGAGAAAGGAATGTGATTTTTTTATGTTTGATAAAGATTTTTTATGGGGGGCAGCGTCGGCTGCACATCAGATAGAAGGCGGGTTCCGGGATGATGGAAAAGGACTTGGAATCTGGGATTACTTTGAGCAGCAGAAGGGGCATATAAAGCATGGGGAAACCGCAGATGTCTCCTGCGACCATTACCACCGGTTCAGGGAAGATGTTGCGCTGATGAAGCAGATCGGACTAAAAAGCTATCGCTTCTCAATCAGCTGGCCCCGTGTCATGCCTCATGGAACGGGAAAAGTAAATGAAAAGGGACTGCAGTTTTATTCGGATCTGGTGGATGAATTGTTGGCGGCGGGCATTAAGCCCATGGTAACCCTGTACCATTGGAACCTTCCTTATGAACTCCATGAGAAGGGGGGCTGGAGAAACCCGGAAATTCCGTCGTGGTTTGAAGCATATACGAAGGCTGTAGTGGAACGGCTGTCTGATCGTGTAGAATACTGGATGACTTTCAATGAGCCCCAGCTTTTTGTGGGTGGCGGCTATCTGGGAGGATTTCATGCGCCATTTGAACTGAATGATACCAAAACGATGCTGGAGATCAGCAAGCATGTATTCCTGGCACATGGAAAAGCCGTATCTGTTATCCGCCAGATGGCAAAACGTCCATCTTTAGTGGGGCTGGCGCCAACTGGCCCTGTCTATCTGCCGAAGAACGATTCTGCCGAAGACATCGAGGATGCAAGACAGAAATCTTTTGCAGTTCATCCGGCTGCATTTGCATTCGGCAATGCATGGTGGGCAGATTCGATTTTCCTGGGCAGATTTCCAGAAGGGTCAGAAGAAATATTCGGAGATAAGATGATTCGTTTTACGCAGGAGGAATGGGCCGAGGTCTCACAGAAGCTGGATTTCTATGGCTTTAACGTATATCAGGCAGAAACGGCCTATCCGATACCAAAGGACGCCTATGATGAGTATGCTTATCAAGGCAGTCCGCATACCATGATGGATTGGAATGTTACCCCTGAAGTGATGTACTGGTCCTCGCGATTTCTGTACGACAGGTATCAGAAGCCGCTGATGATTACGGAAAACGGCATGGCAGGAATGGACTGGGAAGCGATAGACGGAAAAGTACATGATCCACAGAGAATCGATTTCCTGAACAGGTATCTTCTTCAACTTGAAAAGGCAGTTGATGAAGGGATTCCGATATTGGGTTATCAGTACTGGTCAATCATGGATAACTTTGAGTGGACCGAAGGTTTTGATAAGAGATTCGGCCTCATACACGTGGACTATCAGACATGTAAAAGAACACTGAAGGATTCGGCATATTGGTATAAAAAGGTGATTGAAAGTAACGGAGCCTCGTTGCATTCTATTTAAATAGGCAGGTGGAAAATGGAAAAGAACATAAGATTTGAAGAGCTTAAATACTTATTAGAAAACCTTTATGCATGCAACCAGATTCCTTTTCATATGTGTAATGCGAAGGATGAGATCATCATGCAGGCAGGTGAAAAGAATCACGATAAGGATCCTTTTTATACGGACACAGAACTTGTAAAAAAACTGCGGGAACAGAGCCGGGAATCTGCTTATCCGGTTTTGGAGATAGAAGATGCCATATTTATATATGGCGTATTTTGTGACGCACTGGAGAACTGTTATATATACGGGCCCATATCGTTGGAAAATCCATCCCTCTCAAAACTATTTGAATACCGGAAACGCCATGGAATTACGGGCAAGGATTTCAGCATTTTGCATGAATCATTCATGCAATTGGTAAATATATTGGCTGTTGCATTGTTTATGGTTACAGGCAGGATGATTGATAAGAAAATGATTATCGCGCAGAATGAAGGCAGCCTGAGTGACAGCCTGATAGGCGAAAGGGAAGTAAATCAATACAAGTTTGAGAAAGCGGAATTCGATATGGAACATCTGAGTTATCAATACGAGCAGCAGTACCTGACAGCTGTTGAAAACGGAGATGTTGAATTTTTCAAGAACACACTGCTGGATGAGCCAAAGGCACTTGAAAAGGTGGGGCTGCTTGCAAAAGACAGCAAAAAACAGATTGAGTACATGTGCGTTTCCTCTACCGTTCTTGTATCGCGCGCATCCATACGAGGCGGATTGAATCCTTCCATCGCATATGCATTGAGCGAGCTGTATCTGCAAAAGCTGGAGAACTGCAAAAATACCCGGGAGATTTTAAATCTGCACCGTACCATGCAGCTTGATTTCGTAACGAAAATTCGGGAACTGAAAGAACAAAAGCGTAAGGAAGACTATATCGAAGCCTGTAAAGACTATATTTATCAGCGGGTGCATTATCCGGTCCGGATTAAGGAAATTGCGGATATGCTTGGTATGAACCACAGTTATTTGTCGAAAAAGTTCAAAGAAAAAGAAGGGATGACGATCGTACAGTACAGCATTGATGCGAAGCTTCAGGCAGCGGCCAACATGCTGAAGTATTCGGATGCCAGTATTGCAGAAATAACAGATTACTTCTGCTTTGTTTCACAGAGCCGGTTTGGAAGCCAGTTCAAACAGAAATACGGTGTTACCCCTATGGTATATAGAAAAGAAAATAGAGTCATTGATTTTACTGAAAACAATAAAAATGTACATAAAAGCAAAAAATAGTATATAACAAAAAAGTCCTATCGCTTATTCTTACTATAAGCAATAGGACTTTTTGCTGTTTGAGAAATTAAGAATAAGAAACGTAGCTGTGAGGTAAGAGTATGAAAAGAGAATCGTTTAACCAGGGGTGGACCTATCACAAGGAAAACAAGCAGGAAATACAGACAGTCGATCTTCCCCATGACGCCATGATCCATGAGACGAGAAATCCAGAGAGTCCAGGGACTCATGCCAACGCCTATTTCCCGGGCGGCGTCTATATCTATGAAAAGACTTTTGAAGCGCCTGAACAGTGGAGAGAAAAAACGGTTTCATTCGAATTTGAAGGCGTATATAAAAATTCAACAGTCTTTATCAATGGAAAAGAAGCAGGCGGCAGGCCATATGGCTATGTACCGTTTACCGTGTGTGCTGACGGGCTGCTGAATTATGGAGGTAAGAATACCATCAGGGTCGTGGCAGACAACTCCAAACTGCCGAATTCCAGATGGTATTCCGGCGGCGGGATATACCGCCCGGTAAACCTGCTTGTCGGGAATAAGACCCATATCAGATGGCAGGGGATAAAAATCTCCACGCTGTCCTATGCGCCGGCAAAAATACAGGTGGAAGTGGAAGCCAGCGGTGGTGAAATCACTGTAGAGATTCTGTATGGAAACAAGGTCGTAGCGGAAGGAACGGGCTCATCCCTTGTTCTGGAAATACCGGCTGCGAAATTGTGGTCTGACGATGCACCCAATCGATACCAGTGCCGTGTGACATTGAAGGAAGATGGCCGGATTGTGGATGAAGGGACGGAAGACTTTGGAATCCGTCTGGTTGAATGGAGCGGGAAGGGGCTGTTTATCAATGGGAAGGAAACCCTGCTCCGAGGCTGCTGCATTCACCATGACAACGGGATTCTGGGTGCCTGCACTTACGCAGAAGCGGAGGAGCGCCGTGTCCGGATACTGAAGGAATCCGGCTATAACGCAATCCGCATGTCCCATCATCCTGCATCCAGGTCCCTTCTGGAGGCCTGTGACCGTTATGGGATGTATGTAATGGATGAGACGTTTGATATGTGGTACAATCATAAAAATAAATACGACTACGCTTCGGATTTTGACGAATGGTATCGGAAAGACATGAAGGCCATGGTGGATCAAGACTTCAACCATCCGAGCGTAATCATGTACTCGATCGGCAACGAGGTATCGGAGCCCTATCAGGAGCGAGGAGTGAAGCTGACAAAGGAGATGACTGAATACCTCCATTCCCTTGACAGGAACCGTGCGGTTACCGCCGGCATCAATCTGATGATCATCTCTCTGGCAAGCAAGGGGAAAGGAATCTATAAAGAAGAGGGTGGCCTCAGGGAAGAGAAAAAGGATTCGGGAAAGAAGAAGCAGGTTTCCGGCAGTCTCTTTTTTAATATCATGACATCCATGATCGGAACCGGTATGAACCGCATGGCGAACAGCAGGAAGGCAGATAAGGTGACGAGCCCCTGTCTGGATGCGCTGGATATAGCAGGATACAATTATGCCTCCGGCCGCTATCCGTTGGAAGGGAAGCAGCATCCGGACAGAATCGTGGTCGGCTCGGAAACGTTTCCACAGGATATCGCAAAGAACTGGAAGATGGTTAAGAAATATCCTTACCTGATCGGGGATTTCATGTGGACCGGGTGGGACTACATCGGCGAGGCTGCGATAGGATCCTGGAACTATCAGGGAGTCAGCATGCGGAATGTCCCTTATCCATGGCTGCTGGCAGACGTAGGTGCCATTGATATTATCGGAACCGTGGGCGCCCAGGCAAAATATGCTTCCACGGTATGGGGACTTGAAGAAAAGCCTTATATCGGCGTGCGCCCCGTGAACCATCCCGGCGTAAGGGTATCCAAAGCGGTGTGGCGCGGAACCAACGCCATGAACAGCTGGGCATGGAAGAACTGCGACGGCAACAAGGCAGAGGTAGAGGTCTATGCGGATGCTGCTAAGGTAGAGCTTTTTGTCAACGGTAGGTCTGTGGGCAGGAAAAAAATCAAAGAATACAAAGCTATGTTCAAAATCAGATACAAATCAGGCACCATTACCGCCGTTTCCTATGATGGTGCAGGCAGAGAAACCGGCAGAAGCGAGCTGAAGTCGGCATCTGGAAAGACCAGGATTGCAGCTGTTCCGGAAGAGAAGACGATTAAGGCTGGAGACATTGCATTTATTGATATCTCTATAGTAGGAGAAAACGGCATCGTAGAATGCAACGAAGACCACAAATTAAACGTGACAGTGAAGAATGGAGAATTGTTGGGATTTGGAAGTGCAAATCCTTGCACAGAAGAGCAGTTCGACAGCGGTGAATACACCACGTATTACGGCAGGGCGCTAGCAGCGGTAAGAAGCAAGGCAGCCGGTGAACTAGCCGTAGTGGTTTCTGGAGATCATCTTCCGGCAGTGGAAGTAAAGGTTGTGGTAACAAAATAAAGGATAGTCCCGGCCTGAAAGATTCGTGTGGAGGAAATAAGAAATGAATGAAAAGATAGATAAATTACTTAAGGGAGAAATGGAAAACCATATCATGCCTTTCCTATGGATACATGGGGAATCGGAAGAAACCTACCGCAGGATGGTGAAAGCCATCTATGAGGCAAACATCAGGGCATTCTGCGTGGAAGCCCGTCCGCACAAGGAATTCTGCAAGGAACAATGGTGGAAGGACATGGACATCATCCTGGATGAGGCGGAAAAGCGCAGCATGAAGGTATGGATTCTGGATGACAAGCATTTCCCTACGGGCTATGCGAACGGAGGCGTGGAAAAGGCGCCTATCGAGCAGAGGCGCCAGAACATCTTCCACAGGCAGATCAGGGTGACCGGCGGAAAAAAAATCCGCCTGAAGCTGAACAGATACATTCATCCGAAGAACAACTATGATCTAATGTCCTATATCATGCTGCTGTACGGCAACGAAATGCGTCTTCCGAAAAAATACGGCAAGGACGTGCTGCTGTCCTGTACGGCATATGGGAAACACGGTTACGTGGATCTGTCGGAGCATATCCAGAAAGGGATGCTGGAATGGGAAGCGGCGGAAGGAGAATGGACCATTGAAATCCTGAGCCTTTCCAACAATACAGGCATGCACCGCAGCTACATAAACATGATGGACCGGAAGTCCTGCCGCATCCAGATTGATGAGGTATATGAACCCCATTATGCCCACTACAAGGATAAATTCGGGACCGTTATTGCAGGCTTCTTCTCAGATGAACCGGAACTTGGCAACTACAATTACTGCAAGCATTATAATTATCTGGGAATCGAACAGGACCTTCCCTTCAGCCGGGAACTGGCAAAGATGCTGAAGGAAAAACTGGGTGCAGACTGGAAAAGCCAGCTGCCCCTCTTGTGGAATAACGATTATGACAGGGAAGTGGCAGCCCGCGTCCGCTACATCTATATGGACTGCGTCACAAGGCTGGTGGAAAAGGATTTCTCTCTTCAGATTGGCCAGTGGTGCAGGGAACGGGGAGTGGAATATATCGGCCATGTGATCGAGGATAACAACCAGCATGCACGCACTTCTACCAGCCTCGGACACTTTTTCCGCGGGCTGAAACATCAGACCATGGCGGGAATCGATGACATCGGCGGGCAGGTCTGTCCGGGAGGAGAAGACAGCCTGACGAAGAATATCATGGGGTATCAGAATGACGGGGAGTTCTATCATTATGCCCTCGGAAGACTGGGGGCATCCCTGGGAGCGCTGAATCCAAACATGAAGGGCCGCACCATGTGCGAGATTTTCGGCAATTATGGCTGGAGTGAAGGCGTGCGGCTGGAAAAATACCTGGTTGATCATTTTATGGTGCGGGGAATCAACTACTTTGTTCCTCATGCCTTTTCAAGCAAGGCATATCCGGACAAGGACTGCCCGCCCCATTTCTATGCCCACGGGAACAATCCCCAGTACCGTCATTTCGGGGAACTGATGAACTATACAAACCGCATCTGCAACCTGATCTCGGGGGGCCAGGAAGTTGTGCAGGCGGCCATCCTGTATCACGGCGAAGCGGAATGGACCGGGAAATGCATGCTCATGCAGAAGCCGGCAAGAATATTGGCGGACAATCAGATAGGCTTCCATTTCGTCCCAAGCGACGTGTTTTCAGAGCAGGAATTTTACAAGACAGAGTTAGGGAAGGTATTGACGGTTAACGGTAGGAAGCATCAGCTGCTTATCGTCCCGTATGCCCAGTTCATAACAAGCGAAGCTGCAGAAGGAATGATAAAGCTGCAGGAGGCAGGCTGTCCGGTTGTATTCATCGATGGACTTCCGGAGGGTATCTGTACCGGAGAGGAATTGCCGAAGCAAATTGCGGCATGCAAAGTTGTGTCCCTGGACAATCTGCTGGATTATCTGAAGCAGCAGAAGCTGGGGAATATCGTCATCCAGCCTGCAGATAACCGGATCCGCTGCATGCATTATCAGGGGGAAGAGGAAATCTTCTATCTGTTCAATGAAGGAAAAGAAATCTACAGCGGTACCCTGCAGCTGCCGGTTCACGGTCAGCTGTATGGGTATGATGCATGGAACAACAGTCTGTTCAGACTTGAGCCGGCGGATGGGGATGGAAAGGTAAAGGTCGAGATCGCGCCTTCCAAGAGCATGCTCATACTGAAAGGTGCGAGAGAAGGCCAGCAGCTGCCAGCGCCTGCTTCCGGGAAAGGAAGGAGACATGCACTGAAAAAGTTCAGACAGAGCGTATGCAGAAGCATAGATTATCCGAAGTTTACCAGTCATCATGATATTGAAAAGCTAGAAAGCTATCATCTTACTGATAAGAAATTTTCCGGATTTATCCGTTACGAAACAAGCATCATGCTGGAAAAGTTTCGTAAGGTACAGATTGAGATCACAGATGCTTACGAAGGCGTCGAGGTCTTTGTGAACGGACAGAGCGCAGGGATACAGGTGGTGCCTTCGTTTTTATTTGATATTACGGGGTTGTGCAGAACGGGCAAAAACGAAATCGCAATCGAGGTTGCCACGACTCTGGAACGGGAACGCGGGAATACAAAAAAAGGGGCAGCAACGGGAATTACCGGTGAGGTAAATATGATATTGGATTGAAAGCGCACCTGAGAAACTAAATAAGAATATGTCATAAGACCCTTCATTTCAAGCTAATTGAAAATGAAGGGTCTCTTTTTGGTTTTAGAAAGGAGCTATTTCTGTGTTTTGGGATAGAAAATCTCCAGGGGTACAATGATAATATTTGGTAAAAGCACGATAAAAACTGCTAAGTGTCGAATATCCTACACTTGCAGCAATCAACTCTATGGAGGAATGCCGCTGCTTCAACATTGTAGCGGCTTTTTCCATACGAAGACGCAGTATGAGCTGTGCAAAATTTTGTCCTGTATATTGAAGTACAATCCGGCTTATTTGTCGTTCGCTGTAATGGAAATGAGCAGCAACATCTGCTAGCGTTGTGGTGGCATAATGAGTCTGTATAAAAGCGAAAATAGCCGAGAATTCCTGCTTCCAGTGAAATTGTCCACTCTTTGGAAGCTTGGCAGTATTCTCATAGCCTCGAAGTAAAAGAATAAAGAATTCACTCATCAGAGCATTCATCATCTGAGAGCGGTAAGCTGTTTCAGCCAAATATTCATTGTATATACGACTAAGCAGTATTTTGATAGCAGTATCGCTATAGGTCTCAAACTGCAGATATGCGGTACGCTGTCCATCAAGAAGCGCCTTTTGGAAAAAGTTAGACATAAGATTTTCGGTATTTAATTGATTCCAGAAGACGTGATCAAATGTGCTGGAGCGGATTAAAAAAAACATAAGTATACAATCGTCGCGGTAGCAGGGGGAAGCGTGTATGACACCTGGTGCCACAATTAGAACTGTCCCCGGATTCATGTGCACGATTTCATCTGCAAAGTGGACAGTGCAATTGGGGGAGAGTGCATAATAGATTTCAAAGTAAGAATTCGAATGCCAGTGCGAAGGCATATATCGGAACATACGCTCAATGGAAATGTCGTGATCTGCTAAAATGTTGATTTCCTCATTCTGCTGCCGAAAATTGGAAAAAATGGAGTTTATTGCTTTCTCATCTCCTGGATCTGCGAGCGCACGGATTCCTATTTCTGTCAGTTTAATATCAGGATAGGGCAGGTCTGTATTTGAATTAAGGTTCTTAGTCTGTGTGAAATATGTCTTTGCCATCCAGCGAATGTACTGTGCCAACTCTTCAGGTGTAAGAATTTTCCCGTGAATATCCTTACGCATAGTATAATACTTTTTTAGCTGGAATTCAAAGCGGTCCAATGGAAGCTGTTCTAACTCTGTTATGTCCATAAAAATATCCTTTCTTTATATAAATTAATCTGAGTAATGTCTGAAAATGCGAATTCTATGACTTCTATTGTAAATGTTTTTTTTGCTTGTTGCAACTATAATAATAGTATCTTGAAAAGGCATCTTGCGATTGATTAAAGATCAAGAGTAAGAATAAAGGTAAGGAATACAAATAGAAGGAGATTAGAAAGATGAATGAATTTATGAAAAAGATATTTGATCGAAAAATCTTTGATTCAAAGATTAATTTGGTAAATACGCAGAAATCAGAGCAGGCCAGAAAAAGTCGCAAGAAAAATTAGGAGGAATTACAGATGACATACAACAGCATCAGGCCTGGCAAGACCTGGCTCGACACCAACGGAAAACCAATCCAGGCACACGGTTTCTCTGTCTTTTACAACGAGGAGGAGAAGCTTTACTACTGGTATGGCGAGAATAAAGAGAAATCAAAAGGAGGTCCATTCAATAAGGTTTGGCATTGGGGCGTACGCTGCTATGTATCCAGGGACTTTTATAACTGGGAGGACAAAGGGCTGATCATTCCGCCACAGCCGGATGATTTGCACTCACCGCTTCATCCGACCTACTGTATGGACCGCCCCCACATCATTTACTGTGAGAAGACGAAGAAGTATGTAGCATGGCTTAAAATTATGGCTGGGGAAGTAAGCCAGTTCATGACAATTATGCAGGCAGACTCTTTTATGGGACCATACGAATTTGTACATAAGATTTATAAACCACTAAAAATGGATGCTGGAGATTTTGCCCTTCATGTGGATAAGGAAACGAAGAAAGCCTATATCTTTTTCGAGCGGCCGCACTTTGAACTGATTACGGCGACCTTAAGTGATGATTATACAGAAGTGAACGGCGAGTTTTCGGAGCATTATGAGAATCTGCTTCCGCCGTACACAAGAGAAGCTCCGACTTTTTTTGAACATAATGGGAGAAAATACTTATTCACTTCCGGGACCAGTGGATATTTCCCAAATCCAAGCCAGGTGGCAGTGTTCGACGAATATCACGTAGAATACACAGATCTTGGGAATCCTCATGTTGGAGATGACACGAATACCTCATTCAATTCACAGATCACTTCTGTCATCAGGATTCCGGGAAAGGAGCTATATGTAGCTTGTGCAGACCGTTGGAAACCGGGGAAAATGGTAACCAAAATGGCACCACAAATTATCAACGGAATGAAGAAGCACTTCGCAGATTACAAGCCGAACCGGGAGCCGCTGGAAGCACAGCCACTTCCAGGAACGCTGCAGAAACATTCCGAGAATACAAAGAAATCGACTTATGTATGGCTCCCGATAGAGTGGGAGGGAGACAAACCTGTCATTCGCTGGAGGGATGAATGGCGAATGGAAGAGTTTGATTAATTGTGTTTGCATGTATTTCATTTAGAATAAAAACTTTGAAAAAATATATTTTTGTTCCAAAGGAAAAAGAATTAGTCTGACAGAAAATCAGAAAAAGGAAGTTAAATAATAAGTTTTCTTGGAATAAAAAACCTCCATTTGGCATATTTTTGCCGTCTGGAGGTTTTGTTTCAACTTTTTCAGAAGCGGAAGTCTAGTTTAATAAGCAACATCTCTCATTAATTCTTCAATAATCTCTTTGCAAGAGTTTATATCTTTAATAAGTTCTATTGCATTGGAAACACTGTTTATGCCGTTGTCAAGGTTGCCTTCCAACATTCCAGCTCTAATTCCTCCTATTGACCCCATTCTTTTATTTATTTCTTCACTTGAAGCTCCGTTTTGGTCCATGTTATACAGTTCTAATGAAAGTTTATGTGGTGTGGATCTCCATGCTGGCATCGCCTTAAATTCAACAAGATCTGTGGTTTTAGCATTTAGAATATCCTGCTTACTAATATCACTAGCTGGACATTCTTTTGAGGCAACAAAACGTGTCCCAATATAAACACCTTCTGCTCCTAAAATCATTGAAGCTTTTACACCTCTATTATCAACAATTCCACCTGCAGCGAGTACAGGTATATCGATTGCATCAGCAATCAATGGGACAATTGTCATGGTTCCAATCGCATGGACAGGCAATCCACCGCCCTCATCATAGCCGGTTGCAATGATAATATCTGCGCCAGCAGCTTCAATATTCATTGCTGATTCCACAGTAGGATTTAGATCTCGATAAATAATCGTAAATCCTTCATTCTTCAAATTTCTTACTTCTTCAGCTTCATTTCCTAAACTCATACCTAGTACAAGCAAATTCTTAATACCTTCTTCTCGTATAACTTGGAGAACTCTAGATGAAAAACCCTGAGTATCGCCCGGAAATGGTATAAAATACTGTACTGCAAAAGGCTTATCAGTAAGTTCTTTCGTCTTTCTGATTTCATGTCTCATGCGTTCAGCAGTTTCAACTGAATCTATTGTTAGGGTGGTCTGTCCTGCATTTGGACCTAATATTCCCATTCCACCTGCATTGGATACAGCCGCTGCTAATTCAGCAGAGGTAATCCAACTCATCGAAGCCTGAATGACAGGATATTTAATGTTTAGAATTTCTGTTACTCTGTTTTGATTCATTTTAATTCTCCTAATGTATATTTTTGTTAGCCTTAAAGGGTTCTCTTATTGTTGCGGATACTTGCAAGTTTCTTTTCATCCAGATTATCAATACCATTCTGAAGTGATTTCAATATCTTCTCCTTGTTTTCAAGAAAATTTCCACTTAAGTTCATCGCTATTGTGTGATGGGTAATCAGTCGGGCATCACATTCAAGATTCTCGAGGAAGACCTTTAGTTCCTCCATCATTTCTTTTTCTGAAAGCGGGTCGAATTCCCCACGTTTTGCTTCTTCTCCCAGTTCAGTACCAGGGAAAAGGGTAAGACCACCCGTACCCACAACTGTAGGATGGAGCTGATTAAAGATTTTGGCTGAATTTAATGCATGTTCATGGCTATGGGATCTGCCTGCCACACCATTTAAGAAGGTGAGCCAATAATCAATACCGGCTTCATCCAGTTTTTTTACCTGTTCTACGATGTCATTCGCATGATATCCTTTCTGAATGCGATCAAGAGTCCAGTCATCACCGCTCTCTACACCGATATTCACCTCTGTAATACCCATTTTCTTCAGTTCTTTCAGCTGTTCTACCGTTTTGTTTTTTATGTTTGTAACGCGGGCAGCCATCGTCATCACTTGCACGTTAGGAAGGTATTTGTGAATCACATCGCAAATTGCTTTGAGATGTTCAAAGCTAAGAACGAACGGATCAGCACCGACTAACTGAAGTCTTGTTGTATGCAAATCGTGCTGTGCAATCTCTTGAACATCTTCCTCAATCCATTCCATTGGTGACATACGAAATGGAACATCTACATACATCGTGCAGAACTTGCACTTGTTATGCGTGCAGCCTTGCGTAATTTCAAGAAGCGGAGAGGGGGGTTCATATGGGTTTCTATATAATGTTCCTGTATAATGCATAATTTTTTCTTCCTTTCTTACACGATAAACGCAGCAGCCAGTTCCTGAACAATTTCCTCACAGGAATCAATGCTCTTAATCAGACTGGATACATTGCTGACTGTATTGACGCTTGCATCCAGATCACCCTTGAACATTCCGTAGTAGAAGCTTCCTGGTGATGGATTCAGGTCTCCGTTCTTATTGGCAGCCAGTCCGTCTTTTCCAATTTTATGTGGTGTCGTCCTCCATTTTGAATATCCATTTGACTGAGTAAAAACGATATAGTCGTCTGGATGTGTGCTCAGGATATCTTGTTTCACCACATCTGCAGCACGGCATTCCTGGGATAGAATGAATCTGGTACCGACTAAAACACCTTCTGCACCGACTACCTGTGCTGCCCTTGCCATCTTTTCATTGACGATGCCGCCGGCTGCAAGCACCGGGATACGAACCGCATCAGACAAGAGTGCAGTCGCTGCAGTTGTGCCGGTTGATAAATATGGCATGCTGCCCCCCTCATCACATCCGGTTGCAACCAGAATATCAACGCCGGCTTTTTCTGCCTCAATTGCACCGCGTACAGTCGGATTTGCTTCCCTGAAGATAATGGTAAATCCTTCACTTTTCCATTTCCGTAATTCCTCTGTATCAACTACGCCGGCCACGACCATGATCATTACATTTTCTTCTTTCATCATTTCTATGACCGAAGCGCTGAATCCATATGGATCTACAACTTGTGGAAATACATTCACGCCAAACGGCTTGTCGGTAAGTTCTCTGGTTTTGCGGATCGCACTTCTCATTGCTTCTGTTGTTTCCTCAATTCCCTGTACAATCTCATCAGAACCGGCACTTGTACCAAGTACCCCAAGACCTCCGGCGTTTGAAACTGATGCTACCAGTTCGGGTGAAGTGATCCAAGCCATTGGTCCTTGAATGACTGGATCTTTAATGTTTAGTATTTCACATACTCTATTCATTTTATTACCTTCCTTTCAGCTAATTACTGGGGATTAATAACTCCATAATTGCCTTTGTTCAATTTATTTGATATACTGATTCTAACACGAACATTAAATTGTACAAGTACTGTAATATTTAATAGATACTATATAAAAGTATACTATTGTGTAAAGGATGGGCTTTCGATGAAAAATGAAACGATAATTGATAGTGAAGTTACATGTAGTTCCTCTTGTGGAATTAGTAAGATTCAGAAGATCTTTGCAGGGAAATGGAAAATCATGATTTTATGGACTCTTCATGAAAGAACCATGAGATTCGGAGAATTAAACAGAGCATTGGGCGATATTACCCAGTCGGCTCTTACAAAGCAGTTGCGAGAACTCGAGGCAGATGGCCTCGTAAAACGATATGTATATCGAGAGGTTCCACCAAGGGTAGAATACTCTCTTACAGAAACAGGTAATAATTTCGTTCCGCTTCTGGAGCAGATTAATACGTGGAGTCTGGAAAATCTATGATAATCGTACGGATTCAAATAGATCATGGCGACCATATGATTTTTGTGCAGAATCTGGCGGCGAAAATTGCGAAAGCGGAATATGGTCATTGTAGGACTTGTGTTTTCTGTTTTATGATGGCGTGGTTTGCGGACATGTTGGGCCATCTGGAAGCCAGAAAATAAAAAAACTCCATTTTAACAAAAGTTTAACACAATATTAACACTAAGGAACATTGGCAGCGTAAGATACGGTTATGAAAACAACAACAGCAACAAGAAAAGAAGCGAAAAAGCTTCTAATCAGCCAACTTAGTCGAAATATTGGAGGAGATAATAAATGAAGGCACAGGGAAAAAATATTGTAGTAACAGGTGGAGGAAATGGCGTTGGCAGGGAGCTGGCGCTGCTGCTTCTGTCAAAAGGGGCGAACGTATTTGCGGTAGACATCAGTGAGGAGGCACTGGAGGAGACTACTGAGATAGCAGGAAACAGCAGGCGGCTGTTTACCTATGTGGTCGATATTTCAAGCAAAGAAGAAGTATTCTCATTTGCTGAAAAAGTGCAAGCGGAGCATAAAAAAATTGATGGGATCATCAACAATGCAGGAATCATCCAGCCGTTTATTCCCCTGAATGAACTGAATATGGACCGTATAGACAGGGTCATGAATATCAATTTTTACGGAACCCTCTATATGATGAAAGCATTTCTGCCGCATCTGCTGAAGCGTCCGGAAGCCCATATCGTAAATGTCTCAAGCATGGGAGGATTCCTGCCGGTACCGGGACAGAGCGTATACGGAGCCTCCAAAGCCGCGGTAAAGCTGCTCTCAGAGGGCCTGTCGTCAGAGCTGGCAGATACGAATGTAGACGTATCCGTCGTAATTCCAGGGGGTATCGCTACGGCTATCAAAAAGAATTCGAATATCGCACATAATGTATCCGACGAAAGCAGCAGATCTCAAATGATTCTGACACCTGAGAAGGCTGCTGTGCTGATCATCAATGCAATGGAGAAAAAACGGCTTCGCACCTATATTGGAAAAGACTGCAATATTATGAACGCAATATACAAACTGAATCCCTTCTTTGCAATGCGCATGATCAATAAAGTCATGGCTGTCGGCGAGCATTAATCGGAAAGGGACGGTGGACTCAATATGAAAAAAATCTGTGTGATTACAGGCGGAGGCAGCGGTATGGGGCTTGCAACCGCCAGACTGATGGGAAAAGATCATTACATTATTATCTGCGGGAGAAGCGTAAAAAAGCTGGAAAATGCAGTACGCGAACTGCAGGAGGAAGGTATTGAAGCGGAAGCCTTTCCCTGCGATGTGTCAGATCATATAAGCGTGGAACGATTAGCAGATTATGCAAAGGGAAAAGGAAATGTGGCTGCTGTCGTTCATGCGGCAGGGATGTCGCCCCACATGGGAAATGCAGAGCAGATCATGGAGGTAAATGCATTAGGAACAATCCATGTCAACAATGCATTCTACCGGGTGATGGAAGAAGGCTCCTGCATGATCGATGTCTCCTCCATGTCGGCATATCTGACACCAAAACTCATTATGCCAAAAAGTTTATACAAATACAGTGTATCGGATCCGGAACTCTTTATGAAAAAGATTATGAAGCGGGTGGGGCTGTTCCCCAAAAAAGTCAGGGCAGGTGTTTCCTATGGAATTTCCAAACATTTTGTGATCTGGTTTGCGAAGCAGGATGCAGCAAGGTTCGGGGAAAAAGGGGTCAGGATCATTTCAGTATCACCGGGCAATTTCGAAACACCCATGGGCGAGCTGGAAAAGGAAGAGGCGGACGCATATACGAAATATTGCGCAATCAAGCGATTCGGCCACGTGGATGAAATAGCCGGCCTGTTCGCCTACTGCGCCGGTCCGGGTGCCGGCTATCTGACCGGCATTGACATCCTCTGTGACGGGGGGCTTGTGGCATCCGGAATAAATCCGCTGAAAAAACAGAGATAACGATATACCCATGTAGGTGAAAGGTATGTTAAAATGTAACTGTTCAGAAGCCCTGTTTCGCGAGGTGTTTTTATGCTGAGAAGGACGCAGAACTGAATAGCTGCAATTAGAAATATTCCTGGAGGCGAAGAAAATGATTACAATACTGGTAGTTGAAGACGATGAGAAGCTGAATTATATCGTATGCTCCTTTTTAAATGACAACGGATACCGTGCAATAAGCTGCAGAAATGCCATGGTGGCTTTTGACCGGATGCTTGAGGAGCCGGTCCAGATGATTATCTCCGATATTATGATGCCGGAAATGGACGGTTTCGCATTTGCCTCCGATATCAGGAAAAGTGATAAAAATATACCGATTCTATTCATGACGGCAAGGGACGATCTGTCCGCAAAGCAGAAGGGATACAGTATCGGAATCGATGATTATATGGTAAAACCAATCGAAATGGATGAACTGATTCTTCGGGTATCAGCGCTGCTGAGAAGGGCGAATATTGCGAATGAAAGAAAACTTACAGTGGGTTCCCTGGAATTGAACAAAGAGGAGACGACTGCTTATATTGATGGAGAGGAAGTTCCGCTTACAGTCAGGGAATTCAATGTTTTGTTTAAAATGCTGTCTTATCCGAAGAGAACATTTACCAGAATGCAGCTGATGAACGAGTTCTGGGGGTACGAAAGCGAAAGCAATCCACGCACGGTTGATGTTTCTATCACCAAGTTGAGAGATAAGATATCAGAATGCCCTTATGTGGAGATTGTGACAGTCCGCGGGCTTGGATATAAGGCGGTGATCAGGCAATGAGAATCCTGCATCGGGAACCTGAAGATCAAAGGATAACCCGGAAAAAATCTTTTTTGAAAGAATATCTGATTGTCCTGAGCGTCATGCTGGTGTCCTGCACAGGCGCTGTTCTGATGTTTAATGAATTTATGATTCGGAATGCGAGCCCATGGGTCATGGCTTTATGCATCAGCAGCTACGTATTGTTTATGGGGTTCATCGTCAGCCTCGCGACAAGATATATCATGCATACAGGATTTATAAAACCTGTGTCGGAAATCGGACGCGCGGCAAGAAAGGTGGCTGGGGGTGATTTTACAGTCAGAATCCGAAGCAAGCGCAGAGACGGGAAAAAAGATGAAATGGAAGTACTGATCGATGACTTCAACAAAATGGTAGAAGAAATTGCTACCATAGAAACACTGAAGGGAGATTTCATAGCGAATGTCTCCCATGAGATTAAGACTCCGCTGGCCATCATCCAGAGTTATGCGTCTGCCCTCAGGAAGGATGAACTTTCCAGACAGGAGAAAGATGAATACATTCAGACTATTATAGATGCTTCCAAAAGACTCTCAGGGCTCGTCAGTAACGTGCTACGGCTGAACAAGCTGGACAGCCAGGAAATTATAGAGATTGAACGTTTTTCATTGGATGAGCAGCTTCGGTGCTGCATTCTTGCCCTGGAAGAAAAGTTTGATGAGAAAATGATCGAGCTGGATGCGGAACTGGATGAAGTAGAGATTGCATCTGATTACAGCTTATTGGAAATCGTATGGAACAACCTGTTGACCAATGCAATCAAGTTTACGGAGCCTGGGGGAATGATAACGGTAGGATTGAAGCAGGAAGGAAATCTGGCTATTATAAAGATCAAAGACACAGGTTGCGGAATGGATGAAAATACTGCCAGGAGAGTATTCGACCGCTTTTACCAGGGTGACACTTCTCATTCCACAGAGGGGAACGGCTTAGGGCTTTCCCTTGTAAAAAGAGTGCTGGATCTTGTTGGGGGGAAGATTTCGGTTGTGAGTGAGGTTGGGGCAGGGACTACGTTTACAATAAGAATGGGCATATTTCAAAAAATGAAATGATTATGAATATCAAAAGCGAATTCATTTGGTTCAAAGGTATTAAGAAATGATATTGATAGTAAAGTTGTGCGTGAGTTTTTTGGACACGAAACATAAATATAACTTATAACAAGTATATATATATCATTAGGGAACAGAAGATTCAGGCGGTTGAGATGCTATTATACGATAAAAGATGATGTTATCTGGTATAATCAACAAAAAAACAGCGGCAAAAAAGACAAAGAAAAAACGTCTGAAAGCCAGTGATTATAAGGCTTTCAGACGTTTTATAAAATCTTATTAAAAACAATAATTTAAACAGCTCGTAGGGGAGTCGAACCCCTGTCTCAGCACTGAGAATGCCACATCTTGACCACTTGACCAACGAGCCATATTATAATAATTTGCTGTGCCGTTTTGAGCACTTGTTTATAATATTACTTTTCGTGAAAAATTGCAAGTGTTTTTTTGAAAAAATTTAAAAATAATTTTATATATGTAAAATTTGTGTTATAAATGGGTATTTGCATTGCCTTTTCGCCTTTCAGAAGCTATAATAATATTTGTGTACGGCACTACAGAAGCGTTTGCCGGTGTGCCAGCAGCCAACATCCGAAGGGTAAAGGCAGAATGACCGGTGGATAATCATGCAGAGAGAAAGGGAAATTTTATGATACAGGACGATTTCGTAACTTTAACCATTGGAAAACAGAAAAACATAGCATTGATTGCACATGACAGCAAAAAGCCGGAATTGATTGCATGGTGTGATGAAAATAAAGAGATTTTGAAACAGCATTTCTTATGTGGCACAGGCACTACAGCAAGAATGATTACCGATAAGACAGACCTTCCGGTAAAAGGATACAACAGCGGCCCTCTCGGCGGAGACCAGCAGATTGGTGCTAAAATCGTTGAGGGCAAAGTTGACTTTGTTATCTTCTTCTCGGATCCCCTTGCTGCGCAGCCGCATGATCCAGACGTCAAGGCGCTCCTTAGAATCGCACAGGTATATGATATCCCGATGGCGAACAACAAGGCGACTGCCGATTTCATGATTACTTCGAAGTATATGACAGAAGAGTATGATCATGAGATTATCAATTTCAACAAGAATATAGCAAACCGCGCAAAGGAAATGGCATAATACGATCTGAATTAAATACTGTAAAACCAGGCTGTCCCGGTCCGAAGACCAGGGGCAGCTTTCATTTGCCTAAGTGTCAATGTGTCAGCACACTAGCACTTGTTGACAAAAGGGCATTAACAAGTTTATATTAAAGTAAATATCTCACCCTACGGGGGTAGGGTTGTGAATTTTGAATACCGCTGTTCAGGGGCTGGAGATATGACCGGCTCAGTAACTGAAAATGAATATTTAAAACCAGGAGGGAATTTATATGGATAAGATTATGAACATAAACGGAATGACTTGCGGCCACTGCCAGGCCAGAGTAGAGAACGCTTTGAATGCAATCGACGGGGTAGAGGCAAAGGTGGATCTGAAAAAGAAGATTGCGAAGGTCAAAATGGACAGGGAGATTCCTGACGAAGTTCTGAAAGCAGCAGTTGAGGAAGCCGGTTACGAAGTTGTATCGATTTCAGAAAAGAAGGGACTTTTTTCCCGGAGAGGTAACGATTAGTCATGCAGGCAGATAATGCAAAGATAAGCCGTCTCCTGAAAACGGCACGGGGACAGATGGACGGCATTCTTAAGATGGTGGAAGAGGACAGGTACTGCGTTGATATTTCTAATCAGATCATGGCTACCGAAGCCATCCTTAAGAAGGTCAATAAGGAAGTGCTTAAATCCCATGTGAACTGCTGCCTGAGGGAAGCTGCCGTTAATGGAGACATAGACGGGAAACTGGCTGAAATTGAGAAGATCATGGACAGTCTGGGAAGATGACCGAGACGAGCAGGTCTGTCACTTTTATCCAAGAGTAGACGGACCTGCTAAAGTGAAATCATAGAAAAAATGTAAAATGAAAGACTAAGACAAAAGAGGAATGAAAATGACTAAAAAAGTTACTTACGATGCGGACAGTATTTCGGTATTGGAAGGATTAGAAGCGGTCCGTAAGAGACCGGGAATGTACATAGGAAGCGTATCCACCAAGGGCCTTAATCATCTCATTTATGAAATCGTGGACAACTCGGTAGATGAACATCTTGCCGGCTTCTGCGATACGGTCAGGGTCACGCTGGAAAAGAATGGCTCGGCGACTATAGAAGACAACGGCAGGGGTATCCCGGTCGGTATGCATAAGAAAGGCGTTTCAGCTGAGAGGGTGGTCTTCACGACCCTTCATGCCGGAGGAAAATTCGACTCTTCGGTCTATAAGACAAGCGGCGGGCTCCATGGAGTAGGCTCCTCTGTCGTAAATGCCCTTTCTGCATATCTTGACATACAGATCAGCAGGGATGGTGCTATCCATCATGACAGATACGAAAAGGGAAATCCGGTGTTAAAGCTTGAAGATGGCCTTCTTCCAATACTTGGGAAGACCAGGAAGACGGGAACAAAAATCAATTTTCTGCCGGACAACACTATTTTTGAAAAAATCAGGTTCAAATCAGAGGATATCAAGAGCAGGCTTCACGAGACGGCATATTTGAATCCCGGGCTTACGATCATTTTTGAGGATTTTCGTGGTGAAGAGCCGGAGATGATCACTTATCACGAGGAAGACGGGATCATTGGATTTATAAAGGACCTCAATAAGAATAAGGATAAAATGCATGAGCCAGTCTATTTCAAAGGCGAGAGCGAGGATATAACCGTGGAGGTGGCATTCCAGTACGTGAACGAATTCCACGAGAATGTTCTTGGATTCTGCAATAATATCTATAACGGAGAGGGCGGAACCCATCTTACAGGATTCAAGACTGCGTTTACTTCGGTAATGAATCAGTACGCAAGGGAACTTGGCATCATAAAAGAGAAAGATGCTAATTTTACCGGTGCCGATATCAGGAACGGAATGAATGCAATTGTTTCCATTAAGCATCCGGCGCCGCGTTTTGAGGGACAGACAAAGACGAAACTTGATAACCAGGATGCATCAAGGGCAGTTGGAAAAATTACAAGCGAGGAAATACAGAGGTATTTCGATAAAAATCTGGACGATCTTAGAAGCGTCATCTCATGCGCCGAAAAGGCTGCAAAAATCAGAAAAACAGAAGAGAAGGCCAAGACGAACCTCCTTTCAAAACCGAAATTTTCTTTCGATTCAAACGGGAAGCTTGCCAACTGTGAAAGCAGAAAACCTGAAGCATGTGAGATTTTTATTGTCGAAGGTGATTCTGCCGGAGGTTCCGCAAAAACAGCAAGGAACAGGCATTTTCAGGCCATCCTGCCAATCAGGGGAAAAATCCTTAACGTTGAGAAAGCCAGCATCGACAAGGTCCTTGCAAATGCTGAAATCAAGACCATGATCAACACATTCGGTTGTGGATTCTCTGAAGGCTATGGCAATGACTTTGACATCACAAAGCTGAAATACCACAAGATTATCATAATGGCCGATGCCGATGTTGACGGTTCCCATATCTGCACCCTTCTGCTGACTCTTTTCTACCGTTTTATGCCGGAACTTATTTACGAAGGTCATGTTTATATCGCGATGCCGCCGCTTTACAAGGCAATGCCTTCACGTGGGGAAGAGGAATATCTCTATGATGACAAGGCGCTGGAAAAATACAGGAAGAAACATAAGGGACCTTTTACACTGCAGCGATACAAAGGACTCGGAGAAATGGATGCGCAGCAGCTGTGGGAAACCACTCTGAATCCGGAAACAAGAATTTTGAAGCTGGTGGAAATAGAAGACGCCCGGATGGCTTCAGAGGTTACAGAGATGCTGATGGGAACGGAAGTGCCTCCGAGAAGGGCATTTATCTATGATCATGCCCAGGATGCAGAACTGGATATATAAGCTGAATACGGGTTTCTATAAAAGACCAGTAATCTGGCACATGCCAGATGATATGATATAAATCGAAAGGACCAATAACAGACAATGGAAGAACAGATAATAAAAACGGAATATTCCGACGTGATGCAGAAATCCTACATTGATTATGCGATGAGCGTCATTGTTGCAAGAGCGCTTCCGGATATACGTGACGGATTGAAACCGGTTCAGAGAAGAACCCTTTATGATATGTATGAGCTTGGCATCAAATATGACAGGCCATACCGAAAATGCGCCCGTATCGTAGGCGATACGATGGGTAAATACCACCCTCACGGCGACAGCTCGATCTATGATGCCCTCGTAGTCCTTGCACAGGATTTCAAGAAAGGCAGGACCCTTGTCGATGGCCATGGCAATTTCGGCTCCATCGAAGGCGACGGGGCAGCGGCAATGCGTTATACGGAAGCGAGGCTTGAAAAGATAACTCAGGAAGTCTACCTCGCAGACCTCGACAAGGATGTTGTGGATTTTGTTCCAAACTTCGATGAAACAGAAAAAGAGCCGGAAGTATTGCCGGTAAAAATACCAAATCTTCTTGTTAATGGTGCGGAAGGCATCGCCGTAGGCATGGCTACAAGCATACCGCCCCACAACCTTGCAGAAGTTGTGGATGCCGTCAAGGCGTACATGAATAATAATGATATTTCAACTGAAGAACTGATGGAATATATGCCGGGGCCTGATTTTCCTACGGGAGGCATCGTGGCAAACAAGGATGAACTCCTTGCCATATATGAAAACGGAACAGGAAAGATAAAAGTCCGCGGGAAAGTCGCGTTTGAAAAGGGGAAAAAAGGCAAGGATGAACTTGTGATTACTGAAATCCCTTATACCATGGTAGGTGCAAACATCGGGAAATTCCTGAATGATGTAGGCAGTCTGGTAGAAACCAAAAAGACCAGCGATATCGTCGATATCTCAAACCAGTCTTCAAAAGAGGGCATCCGCATTGTTCTTGAACTAAAAAAGAATGCAGACCCTGAAAAACTTCTGAACCTTCTTTACAAAAAGACAAAACTGGAAGATACCTTCGGCGTAAACATGCTGGCGGTATCTGATGGACGTCCTGAAATCATGGGCCTCAGGGAAATAATCAGGCATCATGTCGACTTCCAGTACGTAATTGCGGGAAGAAAATACAGAACCCTTCTGAAAAAAGAACTCGATAAAAAGGAAATACAGGAAGGCCTCATCAAAGCCTGCGACGTAATAGACCTTATCATCGAAATGCTCAGAGGCAGCAAGAACATCAAGGATGCAAAAGATTGTCTCGTGAACGGCAATACCGAAAAAATCAAGTTCAAAACAAAACAGTCAGAGAAAATGGCTTCCCAGCTCAGATTCACGGAACGCCAGGCAACGGCGATCCTTGAGATGCGCCTCTACAAGCTCATCGGCCTCGAAATAGAGGCTCTCATAAAAGAGCATAGCGAGACACTGAAAAATATCGAAAAATATGAGGATATCCTCAATAACAGAGTTTCCATGTCAAAGGTTATCACCAAAGAACTGGATGCTGTAAAGAAAGAATTTGGGAAACCCAGAAAAACGGCTATTGAAAATGCCAAAGAGGCTGTATATGAGGAAAATAAAATCGTAGAACAGGAAGTCGTGTTCCTTATGGACCGCTTCGGTTATGCGAAAACCATAGACAAATCGGTTTATGACAGGAACAAGGATGCGGCCGACAGCGAGAACCGGTATGTGATCCCCTGTATGAACACAGACAGGATCTGCGTATTCACAAGCACAGGCAGGCTGCATCTGATGAAGGTTCTCGATATCCCGTTCGGTAAGCTCAGGGACAAAGGCACTCCGATCGACAACCTTGGAAATTACGACAGCCGCGAGGAGAATGTCATATATATTGATTCCCTTGAGCGGGTAAAGGAATCCAGGATCCTTTATGCAACAAGGCAGGGAATGCTTAAGCGCGTCGAAGGAAACGAATTCGATGTTGCAAAACGAACGGTAGCAGCAACGAAACTCCAGGACGGAGATTCTGTCTTATTTGTAGGAATAACACTTGAAAATGAGGATATTGTCCTGCAGACGGAGAAAGGAATATTCCTGAGATATTCCGCCGAAGAAATCCCGTTTAAGAAAAAGACTGCTGTAGGTGTCAGGGGAATCAAGCTCGATGCCCTGGATTTTGTTGAAAATATTTATCTTATGGAACAGAGAACGGAAAAGGCTGTCATGTACGGGGATAAGGAAGTACTTCTTCACAGGCTGAAAGTCGGAAAGCGTGATACAAGGGGAGTCAAAGTAAGACTAACGTAGAAATAAGATATATGTAGCCGGGCAGGATGTGGTTTACATAAAAAACATCCCAAAAAACAGCTATAAAACAGTATTGACAAGTTGAAAGAATAGGCATATATTAACCCTTGCAAGTACTGATAGGAGGCCGTACCACGTCCTCCTATCATTTATAAAATTATTATGCGAATTTTTCGCAAAAATCCGGAGGAAGAAAGTGAAAGAAAAGATTACGGGGCTTCATAAATGCCTCACTGTACCGCAGATTATTGCGCTGGGATTTTTTTGTTTTGTATTTGCAGGAGGGTTAATCCTTATGCTCCCCATATGTAGTGCGGATGGAACTTATACCAATTTTGTTGATACATTATTTACGGCTACATCCGCCGTTTGTGTTACGGGTCTTGTTACAATACCGACTTATTCTCATTGGTCCTTATTGGGGAAAATAGTAATCATGGTATTGATTCAGCTGGGCGGACTTGGCTTCATGACATGTTTTACAAGCGTCCTGATTCTGTTGGGAAAAAGAATTACTTTGAAGGAAAGGATGATTATTCAGGATTCTTTGAATGAATCCAGACTTCAAGGACTGGTCAAACTGGTAATCAGGATTATAAAAGGGACTTTCCTGGTGGAGGGAATCGGAGCATTTCTGTATTGCTTTGAATTTGTACCAGCTTATGGTTTGATTAAAGGGATAGGCGTATCGATTTTCACAGCGGTTTCAGCGTTTTGCAATGCAGGCTTCGATGTTATAGGCGATTACAGCCTGATGCCTTTTAATACTGGTTTTTTTGTAAACTATGTTACAATGGCGCTGATTATTACCGGTGGTATCGGATTTACCGTATGGTGGGACTTATTCAGGGTCGTCAGGCTTCAAAAAGAAAACCGCCTGGGATTCAAGATGAATATCAGGAAACTGACATTGCACTCAAAAATAGCCCTGTCTATTACACTTTTTCTTATTTTCGGAGGGGCATTATGCTTTTTCCTTCTTGAATACAGAAATCAAGCAACGATGGGGCAGATGAATCTTTACGAAAAAATAACGGCTTCGCTGTTTCAGTCTGTAACTACGAGAACTGCCGGCTTTTTTTCGATACCGCAGGATAAAATGTCGCTGTCATCCCAGCTTCTTACGGTTGTGCTGATGTTTATAGGTGGTTCACCGGCAGGTACAGCAGGCGGTATCAAGACAGTAACATTTGGCGTTATTATGCTTTCAATCGTTTCTGTAATAAAGGGTAAGGAGAACACTGAAATCTACAGACGTACCATACCTGCGAATACAGTAAGGAAATCGCTTGCCATCATGATGATCAGTCTTTTTACTGTTATTATGGGCACGATGTTCCTTTCTATTACAGAAAGCTCCAGTTCCCTTATGAACGTGCTCTTTGAGGTTGCCTCTGCAATGGCGACTGTGGGGCTTACGATAGGCGTGACTCCGACCCTTACAGTACCGGGAAAACTTCTGATCATCTTCCTGATGTATATGGGAAGGATAGGGGTTCTGACGATGGCACTTGTTTTCGGCTTGAAACGAAGAAAAACGAACAACAGTATCAAACTGCCGGAAGAAAATATAATGGTGGGCTAAAAGACCTTGCAATTTTTGGAAGGAAGTGCTACAATACCAATAAGGTAATATATTTGACGGAGATAAGAGTGGGCGCAAGTCCACTCTTATTACGTGTATAGACATAAAAAGGAAGGTGTTTTAAATGTCAAAAAGAGAAAATTATGAAAAAAGAACAGAAGCGATTCTTCAGCCAATCGTGGATTCCATGAATTTTGAACTTGTGGATGTGGAATATGTTAAGGAAGCGGGATACTGGTATCTCAGGGTCTATATTGATAAGGAAGGCGGTATCGCCGTTGACGATTGCGAAGCTGTCAGCAGGCAGCTTGGAGAAATCCTTGATAAGGATGATTTTATAGATGATGCATACATACTTGAGGTAAGCTCACCGGGTCTTGGAAGACCGCTAAAGAAGGAAAAGGATTTTGTAAGGAGCATGGGGGAAGAAGTCGAAGTGAGGACATACCGCGCGATCGACCGCCAGAAAGAATTTACCGGAATCCTGAAAGAGTATGACAAAGAAAGCGTTACTTTGGAATTTGAAGATGGAACCGATATGAAAATAGCAAGAACTGACATTGCTTTGATCAGACTTGCTTTCGATTTTTAAAAACAGGAGGAATATAAAAATGAGTAACGAATTATTAGAAGCGCTTAATATACTTGAGAAGGAAAAGGATATCAGCAAGGAAACGCTTTTAGAAGCAATCGAAAATTCGCTGATCACAGCATGCAAGAATCACTTTGGAAAATCTGACAACATCAAGGTCATCATTGACAAGGATACATGCGAATTCAAAGTATTTGCAGAAAAGACCGTTGTAGAAGAAGTGGAAGATGATGTTATGGAAATCAGCCTTGCAAATGCGAAACTGAAAAACTCCAAATATGAAATTGGCGATATCGTGAACGTGGAGATCAAATCGAAGGAATTCGGCCGTATTGCAACACAGAATGCTAAAAATGTTATTCTTCAGAAAATCAGAGAAGAAGAACGTAAAGTGCTTTTCAACCAGTACTACGGAAAAGAAAAGGATGTTGTGACCGGAATCGTACAGCGATATGTCGGAAAGAATGTAAGCATCAACTTGGGAAAAGTTGACGCAATGCTTAACGAAAATGAACAGGTGAAAGGTGAAATCTTTAAACCTACAGAGAGAATCAAGCTTTATATTCTTGAAGTCAAGGACAGCCCGAAGGGACCTAAGATTATGGTTTCGAGGACACATCCAGAACTTGTCAAGAGACTGTTCGAAGCTGAAGTTACAGAAGTCAGGGACGGAACTGTTGAAATCAAGAGCATCTCAAGGGAAGCTGGTTCAAGAACGAAAATAGCAGTATGGTCAAACAATCCTGATGTTGATCCTGTTGGAGCATGTGTCGGAATTAACGGCGCAAGGGTAAATGCAATCGTGAACGAGCTTCGCGGAGAAAAAATCGACATCATCAACTGGAGCGATAATCCTGCCGTATTGATTGAAAATGCACTGAGTCCTGCAAAAGTCGTATCTGTAATTGCAGATGCTTCAGAAAAGAGCGCTAAAGTAGTAGTGCCTGATTATCAGCTTTCCCTTGCTATCGGCAAAGAAGGACAGAATGCCAGACTTGCTGCCAGACTTACAGGGTATAAGATTGATATCAAAAGCGAAACACAGGCAAGAGCTTTTGGGGATGATTTTGATGCAGAAATCGGCGAGATTGAAGAATAATGAAAGACATAATCCTGAATAACTGCAAACAGTCAAAATTATAAAAAACTAGGAAGTGATAATTTGAGCGTGAATAAAAAGGTTCCGATGCGTCAGTGCATTGGATGCTGCGAAATGAAAAACAAACGAGAGATGTTGCGGATTTTAAAGACAACTGAAGGCGAAATAACAATAGATGTGACTGGCAAAAAAAATGGCAGGGGTGCGTATATATGCGCTTCAAAGGAATGCTTTGAAAAAGCTGTGAAAAACAGAGGGCTGGAACGCTCTTTTAAGATGAGTATTCCAAAAGAAGTATACGAAAACCTGGAGAAGGAGCTGAATGATATTGAAACAAAATAAAGTCCTGTCTCTGATCGGCCTGGCAACGAAAGCTGGAAAAGTTGCGAGCGGCGAGTTTTCAACGGAAAAAGAAGTAAAATCAGGTAAAGCCAAGCTTGTAATTGTAGCAGAGGATGCATCTGATAATACCAAAAAAATGTTTAATAATATGTGTACTTACTATAAAGTGCCTTTATACTTTTTTGGTGCAAAAGCAGACCTGGGTCATGCAATGGGGAAAGAAATCAGAGCCTCTTTAGCATTGCTGGATGACGGATTCGCGAAGGCCATAGAAAAGCAACTGGATAACGGAACAACAACAGAATTACGGAGGTAGTAAGTATGTCAAAAATACGAATACATGAGTTAGCGAAGCAGATAGATAAGTCCAGCAAGGACATTATAAATATATTGAAGGATTCAAATGTGGAGGTTCTGAATCACATGAGCACACTGACCGATGAGAACGTGGATCTTGTGAAAAAGGCATTTACAAAAACGGAGACAAAACCAGTTCAGAGCACGGAAAGCAATGTACCTGAAGAAAAGAAGTCAAACATTTCACAGGTTTATCATCCACAGAACAGCAGGGCTGGAGTAAGACCACAGGGCGGACAGTCTCAGGGACAAAGACCGGCACGGGGCGGACAGACCCAGGGACAGAGACCGGCTCAGGGCGGACAGACCCAGGGACAGAGACCGGCTCAGGGCGGACAGACCCAGGGACAGAGACCGGCTCAGGGCGGACAGACTCAGGGACAGAGGCCGCAGGGCGGACAGACTCAGGGACAGAGACCTCAGGGCGGACAGACTCAGGGACAGAGACCTCAGGGCGGACAGACCCAGGGACAGAGACCTCAGGGCGGACAGACCCAGGGACAGAGACCTCAGGGCGGACAGACCCAGGGACAGAGACCGCAGGGCGGACAGACCCAGGGACAGAGGCCACAGGGCGGACAGACTCAGGGACAGAGACCGCAGGGCGGACAGACCCAGGGACAGAGGCCACAGGGCGGACAGACTCAGGGACAGAGACCGCAGGGCGGACAGACTCAGGGACAGAGGCCAGCACAGGGCGGACAGGCTCAGACAGGTGGCAACCGTCCAAACAGCAATCGTCCGAACAGCAAAAGACCAAACCAGGGCAGAAACAATTACAGAGGAAACAGGAATGCACAGCCACAGCAGCAAGCAGCACCAGTTGTAAAAGAAGAGGTGGTCAAGACAATCGCATTGCCTGAAATGCTTACAATAAGGGATCTTGCTGAAGCCATGAAAATGCCTGCAGCGGTTCTTGTCAAGAAGCTTTTCCTGCAGGGAACAATGGTAACTGTCAACCAGGATATTACTTATGAAACTGCAGAAGAAATCGCACTCGAATTCAACTTTATTGTTGAACCTGAAGTAAAGATAGATGTAATAGAAGAACTCCTGAAAGAGGAAGAAGAAGATGAAAGCAAAATGGTTTCAAGACCTCCTGTAATCTGTGTAATGGGCCATGTTGACCATGGAAAGACTTCCCTTCTTGATGCAATCAGAAAGACTCACGTTACAGACAAGGAAGCCGGCGGAATCACACAGCATATTGGTGCTTATGTAGTTAGCCGCGGCGGACAGAAGATCACCTTCCTTGATACGCCGGGACATGAAGCCTTCACTTCAATGCGAATGAGAGGTGCAAACTCAACAGATATCGCAATCCTTGTAGTCGCAGCAGATGATGGTGTCATGCCGCAGACAGTTGAAGCGATTAACCATGCAAAAGCGGCAGGAATCGAGATCATTGTTGCGGTAAACAAAATCGATAAACCAAGTGCAAATATTGAAAGAGTTAAACAGGAACTTACAGAATACGAATTGATTGCTGAAGACTGGGGCGGAAGCACGATTTTTGTACCGGTATCTGCACATACAGGTGAAGGAATCGAACAGCTTCTTGAAATGATCCTTCTGACCGCAGAAATGTGTGAACTGAAGGCTAATCCTAAGAGAACAGCAAGAGGTCTTGTAATCGAAGCTGAACTTGACAAAGGAAAAGGACCTGTTGCAACCATACTTGTGCAGAAAGGTACCCTGAGAGTCGGAGATCCTATAGCTGTCGGACCATGCCACGGCAAAGTCCGCGCGATGGTTGATGACAAGGGAAGAAGAATCAAAGAAGCAGGACCTTCAACGCCAGTTGAAATTTTAGGGCTTAATGATGTGCCTAATGCAGGCGAAATATTCGTAGTAACAGAAAATGACAAAGAAGCAAGAAACTTTGCAGAGACATTTATTTCTGAAGGCAGAGAAAAACTTCTTGATGATACAAAAGCAAAACTTTCATTAGATGGCTTATTCTCACAGATCCAGGCTGGAAATGTGAAGGAATTAGGAATTATTGTTAAAGCAGACGTTCAGGGTTCGGTTGAAGCCGTAAAACAGAGTCTTGTAAAACTTTCTAATGAAGAAGTCATTGTTAAGGTAATCCACGGCGGCGTTGGCGCAATCAATGAATCAGACGTTATGCTTGCATCAGCATCTAACGCAATCATAATCGGTTTCAATGTTCGTCCGGATCCTATGGCAAAGAGCTTCGCAGACCGTGAAAAAGTTGACTTGAGGTTATACAAAGTAATCTATAACGCAATCGAAGATGTGGAATCAGCCATGAAGGGTATGCTTGAACCGATATTTGAAGAGAAAGTACTCGGACATGCAGAAATCAGACAGACATTTAAAGCTTCCGGAATTGGAACGATTGCAGGTTCTTATGTACTCGATGGCCTTTTCCAGAGAGGCTGCAGCGTAAGAGTTACCAGAGACAAGGAACTTATTTTCGAAGGACCTCTTGCTTCATTAAAGAGATTCAAGGATGACGTTAAAGAAGTAAAAGCAGGATATGAATGTGGTCTTGTATTTGAAAAATTCAATGACGTTAAAGAACTTGATATGGTGGAAGCTTATACAATGGTAGAAGTGCCAAGATAGAGGACGGGATTTTATTCTGTCGCTGACTAATCAGGTGAGGACAAGTGACGGCTAAGCCGGCATTTGTTCTCCTTTTGACAATTATTTGTGCGTATCATCCAACTATATGAAGAAAGATAAATGCTAAGGCAGGGACGAGAAACAGACGGTTCCTGACGGAAAGAAGCATGGTGGGAATAATGAGAAAAAATAGTATAAAAAATACCAGGATTAACGGAGAAGTCCAGAAGGAACTCAGCAATATCATACGCGGTGAAATCAAGGATCCGAGAATCAATCCTATGACTTCGGTGGTTGCCGTGGAAGTGGCTCCGGACCTGAAGAGCTGCAAGGCTTACATCAGTGTTCTTGGCGATACTGATTCACAGAAATCAACATTAGAAGGCTTAAGAAGTGCTGAAGGGTATATCCGATCAAAGCTGGCAAGGACGATTAATTTAAGGAATACTCCGGTTATTAAATTCATCCTTGACCAGTCTATCGAATATGGCGTCAATATGTCTAAATTAATTGATGATGTTACAAGGAAACCAGATGATTCAAAAGAAGCTGACGCAGCTGACGGCTTCGATGAATCCGTGGAATCCGAAGAAACAGAATCAGAAGACTAAAAGGATGATGAAATATGAATAAACTAGCACCGGAATTAAAGGGAGTTAAGTCTGTGGCAATAGCAGGACACATAAGGCCCGACGGCGACTGTGTCGGCTCCTGCATGGCCATATATAATTATATTTGTGATAATTTCCCAAACATTGAGGCCGATGTTTATTTAGAGGAAATCCAGAACGTATTTTCATTTATCAAAAATACGGACAACATTATTTCGGTTTTTGACAGCGATGAAGAATACGATCTCTGCATCGTGGTTGATTGCAGCGATCTGAACAGGCTTGGAGATGCGAAAAAATATTTTGAAACGGCGAAGAAAACGATCTGCATCGACCACCATATCAGCAATCAGAGTTATGCCGATATTAACTATATCATTCCAGATGCCAGTTCGACATGTGAACTTGTATATGGGCTTTTAGAGGAATCGTGTATAGACAAAGCCATCGCCGAGGCAATCTATACCGGAATGGTACATGATACGGGCGTTTTCCAGTACACGAATACATCTGAAAAAACCATGAATATAGCAGGAAAGCTTATGAGCAAGGGGATTGAGTTTTCGAAAATCATCGATGACACCTTCAATAAGAAAAGCTATGTGCAGAACCAGATTCTTGGAAGAGCGCTGCTCGAAAGCATTCTCCTCCTTGACGGGAAATGTATCGTGTCAGGGCTCACGCGGAAGGAAATGGTATTCTACGGAGTGACCCATCAGGATTTCGACGGAATCGTAAGCCAGCTCAGGGTGACCGAGGGCGTGGAATGTGCCATTTTCCTATATGAGACAGGTAACCATGAATTTAAGGTGAGCCTTAGGTCCAGCGACAAGGTGGATGTAAGCAGGATCGCCTACTATTTCGGAGGTGGAGGCCATGTAAGGGCGGCAGGGTGTACGATGGCGGGTACAATGCATGATGTCATCAACAACCTTACTTCCCAGATTGAACTTCAGCTTTTACAGGAGAAGATTTGTGATTAACGGAATAATTAACGTATACAAGGAGAAAGGCTTCACATCCCACGATGTGGTTGCAAAACTTAGAGGTATACTGAGACAGAAGAAAATCGGCCATACAGGAACACTGGATCCTGATGCAGAAGGCGTGCTTCCGGTCTGCCTTGGCAAAGGAACGAAACTCTGCGATATGCTGACTGACAAAGACAAAATCTATGAGGCGACCCTCCTGCTTGGAATTACAACAGATACCCAGGATACTTCAGGGAAAATCCTGCAGGAATCAGCGGTTTCTGTATCAGAAGACCAGGTAAGGGAAGCCATTATGGGCTTTGTCGGAGACTATGACCAGATTCCGCCGATGTATTCAGCATTAAAGGTAAATGGTAAAAAACTGTATGAGCTGGCAAGGGAAGGCGTGGAAATCGAACGCCAGCCAAGACGCCTTCATATATATGATATCACAATCGAAGAGATCAGCCTGCCGAGAGTAAGGATGAGCGTATCATGTTCAAAAGGCACCTACATCAGGACGCTCTGCCACGATATCGGGCATAAGCTTGGAACCGGCGGGTGCATGGAGAAGCTTCTCCGTACAAAAGTGGGACGTTTTTTGATAGTGGACAGCCTGAAGCTTAATGAAATTGAAGAACTGAGAGACCAGGACGGGCTGGAGGGATGCATCATACCAATTGACGAGATGTTCACGGACTATCCTGCCGTGACTGTTTCAGAGGAATTCAATAAATTGCTTTACAATGGAAATGCGTTCCTCGAGGAACATATCCTGAAAAGGGAAGGGACAGAAGGCGCGGACAGGACCATCAGGGTATACGATGAAGAAGCCAGTTTCATCGGCGTCTATAAGTTTGATGAAGAAAAGAGCCAGTACAGGCCGGTGAAGATGTTTTTTGGGAGTAATTAGATGAATTATATTGCGGACACCACGAATTTTAAAATTGAAGAAAAGACAGCAGTAACACTTGGAAAATTTGATGGGCTCCATAAGGGCCATCTGAAGCTGATCAAGAAGATTCTGACAAAACGCGAACAGATGAAGACTGTGATTTTCACGTTTTCTATCGCTCCTGCCGAACTCCTGAATCATAAGTCTGCCGAACTGCTTTTAACAAATGAGGAGCGCAGGACATTTGTGGAACAGTTAGGGCTGGATTATCTTGTCGAATATCCTTTCGACATGAAGATAGCGTCCATGGAGCCTGAAACCTTCATTAAGGAAATCCTTGTGGATAAGCTCAATGCCGGATATATTGCGGTTGGAACTGATTTCAGATTCGGCCATAAAAGAAAAGGCGACTACAGACTTCTTGAAAAACTAAGCAAAAAGTATGGATTTATTCTTGAAGTGGTCGATAAGGAGATGTTTGAAGGTGAGGAGATCAGCAGCACTCTTGTCAGGAAGGAAGTCAGCCTTGGAAATATGGAAAAGGTTAACTGCCTTCTGGGGCATCCTTTTTCCGTAATCGGAGAAGTTCTCCATGGCCGTAAAATCGGCAGGACTATTGGAATGCCGACAACAAATCTTGTTCCGCCCTGCCGCAAGCTTCTCCCGCCTAACGGTGTCTATGCGTCGAAAACAGTTATCGATGGCAGAAGCTACATCGGCGTTACGAACATAGGCCACAAACCTACCGTAGGCAGGGAAATTGAAAAAGGCGTCGAGACATATATTTTTGATTTTGAGGGAAACCTTTATGAAAAAATAATAGAGGTTCAGCTGTTCCGGTTTGAACGTCCGGAGGAAAAATTCGAATCGCTGGATGCCCTGAAAGAACAGCTGGAGCGTGATATCCAGTTCAGCAGGGACTATTTCGTTACTGCTCACAGCACGAACAGTAACCCTGTTTCCAGATAAAAAAGGTTAACATAATTATTAATGGTTGACAATAATACTCCTGATTGTTATAATAACTTGGTAATATATTTAACAATTTCGTAACATTTAAAGAACAATCAGGAGTAAAAAATGAAGAAAAGAATTATGAAAGCCTGTGGAGCATTGCTAATAGCAGGCGCTTTAACATCTGGGATGGGCATGAATGCAAAGGCAGATTTGATAGATAAACTGAGTGTTGTTCCATATGCCGGTGTGGCAGCTACGTTGAACGAATACTATGGTTCGGCAGCGCTGAAATCAGCGGTAAATCTGGATGCAGTCACTGCAGCACCTGTTATTTCAATCGTCAGCGGCTATACAAACCTTGGCGTATCCAAGGCTGATGAGGTCAACGTCAGAGAGGCGGCATCCGAAGCAGCTGCCATTGTCGGCAGACTGAGCGTGAATGACGGCTGTGAAATCCTTCAGGTAACAGGAGAATGGTCCTGGATCCAGTCTGGAAAAGTAACGGGATTTGTAAAGAATGAATTTCTGTATACCGGAGCCGAAGCCAATGTGGCAGCAGCAGGGGCGCTTGTTTCAAAAGCGACTGTAAACACCGCTACGCTTAAGGTGAGAGAGCAGGCCAACGTTGAGTCCGGCGTTCTCAGCCTTGTTGCGGCAGGCCAGGAACTGCAGGTTTTAGAAGACCAGGGCGAATGGATCAAGATTTCGATAAACGGCGGCGAAGGATATGTTTCGAAGCAATATGTGACCATGTCAAGCTCGCTATCAACAGCAGCGACTATGACCGAGCTACAGTACGGCGAAGGCGTTTCTGATGTGAGAGCATCGATGGTCGAATATGCAAAGCAGTTTCTCGGAAACAGATATGTATGGGGCGGAACAAGCCTTACAAATGGAACGGACTGTTCCGGATTCACCATGTCAATCTACAAGCATTTTGGGATTTCGATCAACAGGACATCGCGTGAGCAGGTAAAAAATGGAACGAGGATTGATGTGGCAGATGTTAAGCCGGGAGATCTTATTTTCTACGCCAGAGGCGGTACCATCGAACATGTTGTTATGTACATAGGGAATGGACAGGTAATACATGCAAGTTCTGCAAAGACAGGAATCAAGATTTCTGAAACGTATTACAGGACACCTGTAGCTGCTGTCAGAATCATTAACGATTAATAAGTATAAAATGGTGCCAGAATCATTAATGATCAAATAGGAATAAAATGGTTTACATGGCAACGCCCTTATGATATACTAATCAAGTATGAGAAATCAGCTGATATTCAGAAATTGGACACTCCGACCTTTTTCTTAGTATACGGCGGTTAAAAACAAGGAGGAAATACAATGATAGCAAAAGACAAAAAAACAGCCATTATGGCAGAATTCGCAAGAACACCTGGCGACACTGGTTCACCAGAAGTTCAGATCGCTGTTTTAACAGCAAGGATCACAGAATTAACTGAGCATTTAAAAGTGCATCAGAAAGATCATCATTCAAGAAGAGGTCTTCTCAAAATGGTAGGACAGAGAAGAGGATTACTTGCTTATTTAAAGAAAACTGATATTGAAAGATACCGTACTTTAATCGAACGTCTTGGAATCAGAAAGTAATTCTTAGCTATATGAAAGAAAGAGGCGGAGTAATCCGCCTCTTTCTCTTCATGTATCAAAGGCGTTGAAGTGGCGAATCCACTTTATTTGGCATCGATTGATTTATCTGGCAGAGGACTATTTCCGAGACCACTGAAAAGCTTATTTTACACAAAGGCCAAGTAGGCTTTTCAGTAGTTTCGGCATCTTCTGCCAGCAGATTCACTATAGGGATTGTTTCGGCAATCCGGACATTATGAACGGCGAATACCTGATGGTAAGTGCCGTGGAAAATTAAAGGAGATAAGACTATGTTTAAGAGTTTTTCAATGGATTTAGCCGGAAGACCGCTTGTTGTTGAAATCGGCAGAGTGGCAGCGCAGGCAAACGGAGCAGCATTAATGCATTATGGGGACACTGTTGTATTATCAACTGCAACTGCATCAGAAAAGCCAAGGGAAGGTATCGATTTTTTCCCATTAAGCGTTGAATACGAAGAAAAATTATATTCAGTAGGAAGAATCCCAGGAGGATTCAATAAAAGAGAAGGTAAAGCTTCCGAAAATTCTGTTCTTACATCAAGGGTTATCGACAGACCGATGAGGCCTTTATTCCCAAAAGACTACAGAAATGACGTTACATTAAACAACCTCGTAATGAGCGTTGACCAGGACTGCAGCCCTGAGCTTACAGCTATGTTAGGTTCTGCAATCGCAACCGTAGTTTCAGACATCCCATTCGACGGACCTACAGCTGCAACAATGGTAGGTATGATTGATGGAGAAATGATCTTCAACCCTACAAATGCGCAGAAGGCAGTTTCAGACCTTGCCCTTACAGTTGCATCAACAAGGGATAAAGTAATCATGATCGAAGCAGGCGCTAATGAAATTGATGAAGATAAGATGATTGAAGCTATCTTTGCTGCACATGAACTCAACCAGAAGGTTATCGCTTTCATTGACACGATCGTAGCTGAATGCGGAAAGCCAAAACATGCATATACAAGCTGTGAAGTTCCTGCAGATCTTTATGATGCCATGGTTGCATTCATCACTCCTGAAGCAATGGAAACTGCTGTTTTCACAGATGAAAAGCAGGTAAGAGAAGAAAATATCAGAGTAATCAAAAACAGCCTGGAAGAACATTTTGCAGAAGTTAATCCGGAATGGATTCCGTTTATCGAAGAAGCTGTTTATAAATTTCAGAAGAAGACTGTACGTAAAATGATCTTAAAGGATCAGAAACGTCCAGACGGAAGAGCAGTAACTGAAATCAGAAAATTAGCTGCAGAAGTGGACCTTCTTCCAAGAGTTCATGGATCAGGCATGTTCACAAGAGGACAGACTCAGGTCATGACAATCACAACACTTGGCACATTAACTGATGCACAGAGACTGGACAGTCTTGATGAAAATGAAAAGTCAAAGAGATACATGCACCATTACAACTTCCCTTCATACTCGGTAGGTGAAACAAAACCTTCAAGAGGACCGGGAAGACGTGAAATCGGACACGGAGCCTTAGCAGAAAAAGCACTCGTTCCTGTTCTTCCATCAGAAGAAGAATTCCCATATGCAATCCGTACTGTTTCGGAAATCATGGAATCAAACGGATCTACTTCACAGGGAAGCATCTGTGCATCTTCATTATCATTGATGGCTGCCGGCGTTCCAATCAAGGCTGCTGTTGCAGGTATTTCAGTAGGGCTTGTAACTGGAGATACTGATGACGATTACATCGTACTTACAGATATCCAGGGGCTTGAAGACTTCTTTGGAGACATGGACTTCAAGGTTGCCGGCACCCATAAGGGAATCACAGCAATCCAGATGGATATCAAGATCCACGGCCTTACAAGAAAGATTGTTGAAGAAGCAATCAGGAAAACCAAGACTGCAAGAACATACATCTTAGATGGAGTAATGAATCCTGTTATCGCGGAGGCAAGGCCGGAAGTTGGAACATATGCTCCGAAGATCATCCAGATTCAGGTTGATCCTGCGAAAATCAGCGAAATCATCGGACAGAAGGGCAAGACAATCAATAAGATTATTGATGAGACAGGCGTTAAGATCGACATCACTGATGACGGAAAAGTATCCGTTTGTGGCGTTGAAGCTGAAGGAATCAACAGGGCTCTTGAAATCATCAAGACAATTACCCAGGACATTGAAGAGGGACAGATATTCACGGGCAAGGTCGTAAGAATCATGCAGTTCGGCGCTTTCGTAGAACTCGCGCCAAACAAGGACGGACTTGTTCATATATCAAAGCTCGCGAAAAACAGAGTCGAAAAAGTTGAAGATGTTGTCAATATCGGCGATATTGTTACCGTAAAAGTTATTGAAGTCGACAAGATGGGCAGAATCAACTTAAGCATCAAGGACGTGGAATAGTTTTCGCTTCCATGAATGGAGACTGCTTATAAATTTCATTGCCGCCGCGGGGTGTCCTGCGGCGGTTTTTTAATCTCACAGGTAACTGCGTTACTGTTCACTCCGTGAACAGTAACGCAGTTTCGTCCTATGAGATAAAAAAATCTCCCTTCCCTTGACAATAACCATGTGGATATTATACAATTACATGGTTTGTGGCAATAGAAAGGTTCGAGATGATTTTTATTGCATTTTAGCCCTCGGGGCAATTAGGAGGATTCACTTTGTTAAAACTGAGTAAAGAAATAAAGAAAAGAAGAACGTTCGCGATTATATCCCATCCCGATGCTGGAAAGACCACGCTTACAGAGAAGTTCCTGCTTTATGGAGGAGCGATCAACATGGCCGGTTCTGTAAAAGGAAAGGCAACTGCAAAGCATGCTGTTTCCGACTGGATGGAAATTGAAAAAGAAAGAGGTATTTCCGTAACTTCTTCCGTGCTTCAGTTTAATTACGACGATTTCTGCATAAATATACTGGATACACCAGGACATGATGATTTCTCGGAAGATACATACAGGACCCTTATGGCGGCTGATTCAGCCGTAATGGTTATCGATGCATCGAAAGGTGTTGAGAAGCAGACAAGAAAGCTGTTCAAAGTATGCCTTTTAAGGAATATTCCGGTTTTTACCTTCATCAATAAAATGGACAGGGAGGCAAACGACCCGTTTGAATTGCTTGATGAAATAGAAAAGGAACTTGGTATTAAAACATGCCCTGTGAACTGGCCAATTGGCTGCGGTAAGGATTTCAAAGGGGTCTATGACAGAAAAACGAAGATAGTAACTACTTTTTCAGGTACTTCCAGAGGACAGAAAGAAGGCGCTTCCAGCGAGGTGTCAGTAAACGATCCCGATCTAATCAGAATCATCGGCCAGGACTACAGGGATGAGCTCATGGACAATATCGAACTTCTTGACGGAGCAAGTGATGAATTTGACATGGAGCTTGTCAGCAGCGGGAAACTATCACCAGTTTTCTTCGGATCTGCGCTTACAAACTTCGGTGTTGAGATATTCCTCCGAAACTTCCTCAAGATGACGAGTCCGCCACTTCCAAGGATGTCAAACAAGGGTCTGATTGATCCGGTCAACGAGAAATTTTCAGCTTTCGTATTCAAGATCCAGGCGAACATGAACAAAGCCCACAGGGACAGAATCGCATTCATGAGAATATGTTCGGGAAAATTCGAAGCAGGAATGGAAGTATACCATGTACAGGGCAACAAGAAAATCCGCCTTTCCCAGCCTCAGCAGCTCATGGCCCAGGAAAGAAAAATCATAGAAGAGGCTTACGCAGGTGATATAATTGGCGTATTCGATCCGGGTATTTTTTCTATAGGCGACACACTCTGTGTTTCTGCAGAGAAATTTGAATATGAAGGAATCCCTACCTTTGCGCCTGAACATTTCGCCCGTGTACGCCAGGTCGATACCATGAAGCGCAAGCAGTTCATCAAAGGCATCAGCCAGATTGCACAGGAAGGTGCAATCCAGATATTCCAGGAATTCAACACAGGAATGGAAGAAATCATCGTGGGTGTTGTCGGCGTCCTTCAGTTTGAAGTACTCCAGTACCGTCTTGAAAACGAGTATAACGTTGAAATCCGTATGGAAAGGCTCCCTTATGAGCATATCCGCTGGATTGAGAATAAGGATACTGATATGAACAAACTGATGGGAACTTCAGATATGAAAAAAATCAAAGATCTGAAGGGAAATCCGCTGCTTCTATTTGTAAACAGCTGGAGCATCGGCATGACAATTGACAGGAATCCAGGGCTGAAACTATCTGAATTCGGCCGCTAAAGCAAAAATTAATTGCAATAATTGCCAGCTTTGCTATAATAGTAATAGGAAACATTCTTAGGAGGTTGTGAAAATGTCAAAAGAAGAGAACAGAAACACACATATGATTCACGCAGACGGAAAAATCGGGGAAGTACAGATTGCTGATGAAGTGGTTGCTATAATTGCCGGACTTGCCGCAACAGAAGTTGAAGGTGTAGGTTCAATGGCCGGAAATATTACAAATGAGCTTGTAGCTAAGCTCGGCATGAAGAACCTTTCAAAAGGTGTCAGAGTTGAAGTCTTAGACGGCAGTGTAAATGTCGACCTTGCTCTTAACCTGGAGTATGGTTACAATATACCTGCGACATCTGCAAAAGTACAGGAGAAGGTCAAGACAGCTATAGAGAATATGACAGGACTGGAAGTTGCTGATGTGAATATCAGGGTTGCAGGCGTAAATATGGAAAAAAACAAATAATCTTTATAACTTGTCAAATTGTATTATAATGCGGGGTGTCTGACGGAAAGACATCCCTTTTCTTTAAGATTAAAAAATGCAATTTCCAGCCTGGTCGGCTGAACATTGCAAAAAATCCATTCCGGGAGGAAATAGAAATGACCAGAAGAGAATTAAGAGAAAATGTATTCAAATTATTGTTCCGATTAGAGTTTAATAGTCTGGACGAAATGCCGGAACAGGTGAAACTGTATTTTGACTGGCATGAGGAGCTTGATGAAAAAGAACATAAATATATCGAGGACAAATATAATGCAATCCTCAGCAAACTTGATGAAATAGACAAAGATATCGAGGCTGCGTCCGAAGGATGGAAATTATCCCGTATGGGAAAAGTCGATCTGACGCTTATCCGTCTTGCGGTGTATGAAATGAAATATGACCCTTCAGTGCCGACCGGCGTTGCAATCAATGAGGCGGTAGAGATTTCAAAGATTTTCGGCGGAGACGAATCGCCGGCTTTCATTAACGGAATTCTTGCCAAACTGGTGCCTGCTGAAGCATAGAAGAAGGCACTGAGGCTGAAAACTGTCGGCTTCGATAAAAACCAGGGAGGATGGACATGCAGAATATATATACAGTAGGACAGGTGAACGCCTATATCAAGAATATGTTCGCCCAGGATTTTATGCTGGGCCGTATATATATAAAAGGCGAGGTATCAAACTGTAAGTATCATACCTCCGGCCATATTTATTTCACGCTGAAAGATGAGACCGGAACCATTGCCTGCGTCATGTTTGCAGGGCAACGGAGCGGGCTTGCTTTTTCGATGAAGGAAGGGCAGAAAGTCATCGTTCTGGGGAGCGTCAGCATCTATGAAAGAGATGGCCGCTACCAGCTTTATGCGAAAGAGATTTTGTTAGAAGGTTCAGGGCTTCTCTATCAGAAGCTGGAAGAACTCAAGAAAAAGCTTGAAGAAATGGGGATGTTTTCTCAGGAATACAAACAGCCCATTCCAAGATATATAGAAAAGCTGGGAATTGTTACCGCTTCGACTGGAGCGGCAGTAAGAGACATTATAAATATTGCAAAAAGACGAAATCCCTATCTCCAGATTATCCTGTACCCTGCCCTTGTGCAGGGAGAAGGAGCCGCAGAGAGCATTGTGAAGGGAATCGAGACCCTTGACAGATATAGGGTCGATACGATCATTATTGGCCGTGGTGGAGGCTCCATAGAGGATCTTTGGGCATTTAATGAGGAAATAGTAGCAAGAGCAGTTTTTCAATGCAGTACACCCATCATTTCAGCCGTCGGACATGAGACTGATACGACCATATCGGATTATGTGGCTGATTTAAGGGCACCGACCCCTTCGGCAGCGGCAGAACTTGCAGTATTCGATTACGGAGCGCTGCAGGAAAAGCTGTGGGACTATCAGCGCAGGATGGGAAGCCTGCTAAAAAACAAACTCATCTATATAAGAAGCATCGCAGAGAACTACAGTCTGAAGCTGAATTATTTAAGTCCTGTGAGCCAGATACGGGAAAAACGCCAGTATGCGGCAGATCTTGAAAACAGGCTTCAGGAAAACATGAAAAAATTAATATTGAATAAAAGATATCAGCTTGATATTTACATAGAGAAAATGAATGGACTTTCTCCGCTTCAAAAGCTTAACCAGGGTTATTCTTTCGTGGCAGATGAGCGGGGCATGGCAGTGACTGATGTGGAGCAGGTTAAAAAAGACGACCTGCTCAGGATTCATGTTGCGAACGGCGAGATCAGTGCAAAAGTTCTTGATAAAGTGAAGATGAGGAGAAATCATAATGGATAAAGAAATGACCTTAGAGGAAGCTTTTGTAGAATTGGATGAAATGATTAAGAAACTCGAAGACAGAAGCATCACGCTTGAGGATTCTTTTCAGGAATATGACAAGGGAATGAAGCTTTTAAAATATTGCAATGATAAAATCGACAAGGTCGAAAAGAAAATACTTATCATAAATGAAGATGGTGAAACACATGAATTTTAATGAAGAAATATCAGCAAAGACTTCAGAAATCGAAACTATCATAAGGAAATATCTCCCTGCTGAGGAAGGGTATCAGAAGACGGTAATCGAGGCTATGAACTACAGCATACTGGCTGGAGGAAAAAGGCTTCGTCCGATGCTGATGCAGGAAACTTACAGGCTGTTCGGAGGCCAAAGCGAGGTCATTGAACCTTTTATGGCTGCTATGGAGATGATACACACCTATTCCCTTGTCCATGACGATCTTCCGGCAATGGATAATGACGAGTACAGAAGAGGCAGGAAGACGACCCATGTCGTATTCGGGGAAGCGATGGGAATCCTGGCGGGCGATGCCCTTCTGAACTATGCATTTGAAACGGCAGTGCTTGCATTCGACAAGGAACCGGATAACAGGAATATCGGCAAGGCCCTTGCAATCCTTGCAAAGAAGTCTGGCATATACGGCATGATAGGAGGGCAGACTGTGGATATCGAAGCAGTTGCCACATCAATCGAAAAAGATCAGCTGGATTTCATATACAAACTAAAGACCGGTGCGCTAATTGAAGCAGCCATGATGATAGGGGCTATTCTGGCCGGAGCCACTGACGAGGAAGTGGCGAAAATGGAAGGCGTGGCAGCTGATGTCGGGCTTGCGTTCCAGATACAGGATGACATTCTGGATGTAACGAGCACTGTTGAGGTGCTTGGCAAACCGATAAGAAGCGACGAAAAGAACCAGAAGACAACATATGTGACTTTGAACGGCATAGACAAAGCAAGGGACTATGTGGCTGAGATTTCCGCAAGGGCTATAGCGAGCCTGGAAGACCTGCAGCCTGAAAAAGGATTTTTATCTGAGTTAATCTTCCGGTTAATCGGCCGCGAAAAATAAAGAAATTTCTTTGCACATTTATTTGTGTCTTTTTCCAAGAGGCAGGAAAGGTCATGGTATAAAGTATGATATTGGAAAAAATAGATCAGCCCAATGACATTAAAAAACTGAATAATGAGGAACTGCACCAGCTGGCGGAAGAAATCCGCAGGTTCCTGATTGAGAAGATCAGTATAAGCGGCGGTCATCTGGCTTCCAATCTGGGCGTTGTCGAGCTTACTATGGCAATGCACCTTGCATTCAGCCTTCCTGAAGATAAAATGATCTGGGACGTGGGCCATCAGGCCTATACCCATAAGCTTCTGACTGGAAGAAAAGCAGGTTTTGACGAACTCCGGAAATTCGGTGGTATGAGCGGATTCCCTAAACGAAAGGAAAGTGATTGCGATTCTTTTGATACAGGGCATAGTTCGACTTCTATCTCTGCAGGTCTTGGGTATGTGATGGCAAGGGATATACTCGGATGTACGAATAAAGTCGTTTCTGTAATAGGCGATGGGGCCCTTACCGGAGGCATGGCTTATGAGGCGCTTAACAATGCAGGGCAGATAAAAACCAATTTTGTCATTGTTCTCAATGACAACGAGATGTCGATTTCCCAGAATGTAGGGGCAATTTCCAAGATGCTTGGCAATATCAGGACTGCATCAGCATATAACGAGCTAAAAAATGATGTCACCGCAACACTTGCAAAAATCCCAGTCTATGGAGACAGGATGATACAAAAGATCAAGCAGACCAAAAGCAGCCTGAAGCAGCTTGTGATTCCGGGCATGTTTTTCGAAAATATGGGGATCACCTATCTGGGACCTGTTGACGGCCACAATATCCAGCAGATGGTCCGGGTATTCAGGGAAGCAAAAAAAGTAAATGGCGCAGTTCTGGTACATGTACTTACTAAAAAAGGGAGAGGTTACCTCCCTGCAGAAAGGCATCCTGCAAGATTTCACGGGGCAGAACCCTTCCAGATAGAAACAGGCCTGCCCAAAAGCCGAAGGACAACACCAAATTATACGGATGTGTTCTCGACAATCATGAGAAAACTGGGCGACCGCGACGACAAGGTTGTAGCAATAACGGCTGCAATGGCTGAAGGAACGGGGCTTAAAAGATTTGCAAATATGTTCCCGGAAAGATTTTTTGATGTGGGCATAGCGGAGGAGCATGCAGTTACTTTTGCGGCGGGTATGGCAGCTGCAGGGCTGAAGCCGGTCGTGGCGGTTTATTCCTCTTTTCTGCAGAGGGCATATGACCAGGTCCTTCATGATGTGTGCATACAGAACCTGCATGTCGTGTTCGCAATCGACAGGGCAGGACTTGTGGGAAGCGACGGGGAGACCCATCAGGGGCTGTTTGATCTGTCATTCCTTACAAGTATACCGAACATGACTATCCTGGCACCAAAGAATATGTGGGAATTATCGGATATGATGAAATTTGCCGTTAACTTTGAAGGACCAATCGCAGTCAGATATCCGAGGGGCACAGCTTATCAGGGCCTCCATGACTTCAGACCTCCAGTTGAGTACGGAAAAAGTGAAATCATTTATGATGAAGACGGCATTGTCCTTCTTGCCGCAGGAAGCATGGTAAAGGTTGCCGAACAGGTCCGACAGACACTTAAGGAGATCGGGTATAACTGCAGTCTTGTAAATGCAAGATTCCTGAAGCCGATTGATGAAAAGACGATTTCGGAAATTGCGAAGGACCATAAGCTCATCGTGACGCTTGAGGAGAATGTCATCAACGGCGGTTTCGGCGAGCACGTGCTCAGATATGTAAACGAGACAGGGCTTGACGTGGCTGTACGGATCATAGCGATTCCGGATGAATACATTGAGCATGGAAATGTGGATCTGCTGAAAAAGGAAGTCGGAATCGATGCGGAATCCATTACCAAAAGAATTATAGCAGATTACATTTTGCTTGGAGAAAATACATAGGGATTTCTAAACCTGCCAAAGGCTTTCAGCGGATTTAAAACAGGGAAACTTATAGAAAAAGAGGATAGAACATGAAAGAGCGTTTGGATGTGCTCCTGGTAAACAGGCAGCTTGCAGAATCAAGAGAAAAGGCAAAGGCCATCATAATGTCAGGAAACGTATTCGTTAACGGAGAACGGGAAGACAAAGCAGGGTCTGCTTTTGACGACAAATCGGAAATTATAATAAAAGGCAATACATTGAAATATGTCAGCCGTGGAGGTCTTAAGCTTGAGAAGGCCATGGCTAATTTTGGCGTGGAAATCGAAGGAAAAGTCTGCATGGATGTAGGTTCTTCAACCGGCGGATTTACGGACTGCATGCTTCAGAACGGTGCAGTAAAGGTTTATTCCGTGGACGTAGGGCATGGTCAGCTGGCATGGAAGCTCCGTCAGGACCCAAGAGTCGTATGCATGGAAAAAACAAATATCCGCTATGTGCTGCCGGAGCATATTGAAGACAGGATCGCATTTGCTTCGATTGACGTTTCCTTTATTTCACTGACAAAAGTGCTGGGACCGGTTAAGAACCTTCTGATGCCGGATGGGCAGATTGTATGCCTGATCAAGCCGCAGTTCGAAGCGGGCAGAGAAAAGGTAGGCAAAAAAGGAGTAGTAAGAGACAAGGCGGTGCACGTAGAGGTGATCGAAAAGGTGATCGGTTTTGCGGAAAGCATTGGATTTGAAATTTTGAATCTTGATTTTTCACCAATCAAAGGACCTGAAGGAAATATTGAATATCTTCTATATCTGCAGAACCATGGTGAAAGAGAAGACGGCACTCCTGCAGTCAGCAGTTCAGAAGAAGCGGAGAACAAGGCATTCGAAGCGGACAAATCAGCCGGAATCAGGACGACAATAGACATAAAAGCAATTGCAAATAGAGCACACGAGACCCTCTGATTCTGACAGGGAGATTGTATTTCCAGCTTATGTGTGCGAAAGGACGGTATTCCGGGATGAATAAATTTTATATAATCACGAACAGCCAGAAAGACCAGAATCTTGAAACCACAAAAAAAATCCGGGATTATCTGGTGGCTCAAGGCAAGGAGTGCACCATACAGGATGATATCGGAGCCGGCGAGGTTCTTGATTACAAATATACGAATGCAGACCTTATTCCGGATGATATCGAATGCGTGCTTGTGCTCGGCGGAGACGGAACGATGATTCTGGCTGCAAGAGACATCGTTGATAAAGACATTCCCTTGCTAGGTGTAAATCTCGGGACTTTGGGATATCTTGCGGAGATCGACAAACAGGCAATTATACCTGCACTCGACAGCCTCATTAAGGATGAGTACCAGGTTGAAGAGCGCATGATGCTTGAAGGGATCGCCTACCATCATCAGAAGGTGATTATGGAGAATATTGCCCTGAACGACATCGTGATCGGCAGATATGGATCGCTCCATGTGATAAACTTCAATCTCTATGTCAATGAACAGTACCTGAATTCCTATATCGCTGATGGTATCATTATTTCGACAGCCACAGGTTCTACCGGATACAATATGTCAGCCGGAGGGCCGATCGTGGCGCCGAATGCTTCTACAATCATTATAACGCCTATCTGCCCCCACACTCTGAATACAAGAAGCATCGTATTGTCAGCAGATGACAAGGTCATAATCGAAATCGGCAAGAAGCGTAAAACCTATACAGATGAAGCGGTGGCTGTTTTTGATGGCAGCCAGTCAATCAGGCTGACATCCGGTGACAGGATAGAGATATTCAGATCGTCAAAGAAGACCAGGATATTGAAAATAAGCAAAATCAGCTTTTTAGAAAATCTTCGAAAAAAAATGGGTAATAATTAGGAGGATGCAATGAAGATAGCGAGGCATACAAAAATTGTTGAACTAATAAATAAATACCATATCGAAACGCAGGAAGAACTGGCGGATAAACTGAACGAAAGCGGCTTCAATGTTACACAGGCAACTGTTTCAAGGGATATCAGGGAACTTAAACTGACAAAGGTTGCTGTCGATGGCGGCCGGCAGAAATACGTCGTTCTTCAGGGGCAGGAAAGCTGGATGAGCGACAAATACATCCGAGTACTCAAGGATGGTTTCGTATCCATGAATATGGCGCAGAATATTCTTGTAATTAAGACGATTTCAGGAATGGCAATGGCAGTGGCTGCGGCCCTTGATGCAATGCAGTGGAGTGAAATCGTAGGGTGTATAGCAGGAGATGACACGATAATGTGCGCAATCAGAAGCGTAGAAGATACCCTTACAATAATGGACAAAATCAGTAAAATAATGGCAAACAGGCTGTAACTACCGGCTCTGAAAGAGAATATCATTGGGGAATGATTGAGAGTGCTGCATGCATAAGGAGTGGGATCATGTTATTAAATCTACATGTAAAAAATTTAGCGCTGATTGATGAGGCCGATGTATATTTCAACGAAGGGCTTAATATCCTTACAGGTGAAACAGGAGCCGGAAAATCCATCATAATCGGTTCAATTAACCTCGCTCTGGGCGGCAAGGTTTCAAAGGACATCATACGCGAATCAGCGGAATATGCTCTTGTTGAGCTTGTTTTCCAGCTGGAAGACGGCGCCCTGATTGATAAGATCAAGGCTCTGGATGTAATGGTGGAGGAAGACAGACAGATTATATTATCCAGAAAAATAATGAAGGGGAAAAGCGTCAGCAAAGTTAACGGAGAAACCGTAACGGCATCAGCGCTTAAATCGATAGGAGAACTCCTGATCGATATCCATGGACAGCATGAACACCAGTCCCTTCTGAATAAGAAAAAGCATCTGGAGATATTAGATGAATTTGCAAAAAAAGAACTCGGGCAATTAAAAGACCAGCTTTCTAAAAGCTACAGGTCTTATCTGGAGATCAGGGAAGAATACGAAAACTCAATTCTTGATGAAGACCAGAGGGCAAGAGAACTGGCTTTTGCAGAATTTGAAACAGGGGAGATAGCGGCTGCATGCCTTGTTCCCGGTGAAGATAAGGACCTCGAGGCTAAGCACAGACGGCTTCTCAATGGCAAGAAAATCATGGATGCAGTCAAAGAGGCCTACAACCTCTCTATCAACGATGAGTCCGATTCAGCCATGATCCGCATTGGCAGGTCCGTTCGTGAAATAGGAAGTGTCGTTGAATACGACAGCAGTCTTGAAGGAATACTTTCCCAGCTTGAAGAAATTGATGCCCTTCTGAATGATTTCAGCAGGGATCTGACTGATTATGCCAGCCAGATCGACGTTGACAGCGACAGCTTTTTTGAGACAGAGGAAAGGCTTAATACCATTCATCATTTGAAATCAAAGTATGGGGATACCATCGAAAAAGTACTTGCATATCAGGCTGAAAAGGAAAAACGGCTGGAGCAGCTCAGGGATTACGAAGCTTATATAGAAAAACTTTCGAACCGTCTGAAAAAGGAAGAAGAGAACCTGCTTCAGCTGTCAGACAGAATATCGGAAATCAGGAAAGGGTATGCACTGAACCTGGTTGAAAGCGTCAGGGAAGCGCTGGTTGAGCTGAATTTCCTGGAGGTCAGGTTCGAAATGAAGTTTACCAGGCTTGACCATTTTACGGCGAACGGCACGGATGAAGCCGAATTCATGATTTCTACGAATCCGGGGGAGAAGCTCAGACCACTTGGAAGTGTTGCTTCAGGCGGAGAATTATCAAGAATCATGCTTGCCGTCAAGACAGTGCTTGCAGATAAGGATGCTACTGACACCCTGATTTTCGACGAGATCGATACGGGAATCAGCGGAAGGACTGCGCAGATGGTTTCGGAGAAACTTGCAGTCATAGGGAGGGCGCACCAGGTAATCTGCATCACCCATCTTCCTCAGATTGCGGCAATGGCGGACAGCCATTATGCCATAGAGAAGAATATAAAGAATAATGGTACGATCACTTCAATCAGAAAACTGAATGATGAAGAGATTATCGCTGAACTTTCGAGAATACTTGGAGGCGCATCCATTACAGATAAAGTTACTCAAAGCGCAAGGGAAATGAAAGAACTTGCAGCACAAAAAAAGGCAGCCATGGGAATCTGATTATTACAATATATGATATGAGGTTGAATAAGTAAGGGAGGAATATTTTATGAAAAAAGTACTATTTGTAGCATCGGAGGCAGTTCCGTTTATAAAGACCGGAGGGCTTGCAGATGTTGTCGGCTCACTGCCAAAATGTTTCAATAAAGAAGAATACGATGTGAGGGTCATAATTCCAAAATACACCTGTATTTCTGAAGAATATAAGAACATGATGGAATACAAAGCGCATTTCTACATGGATCTTGCATGGAGAAGACAGTACGTGGGAATCCTTGGACTGGAATATGAAGGAATCCAGTTCTATTTTATTGATAATGAGTATTATCTGGGAGGTGTAAAACCTTACGGAAATGCTTATGAGGACATTGAAAAATTTGCTTTCTTTTCAAAAGCGGCACTTTCAGCATTGCCTGTTATTGGCTTCCAGCCGGATATTGTTCACTGCCACGACTGGCAGACAGGTCTTATTCCGGTATTCCTCAAGGACAGGTTCCACGAGGGAGAATTCTTTTCTAATATGAAATCGATCATGACCATACACAATCTGAAATTCCAGGGAAAATGGGATTATGAGACTGTAATGGATATAACAGGACTTCCTGAATATTATTTTGCGCCGGATAAGCTGGAAGCCTACGGAGATGCCAATTTCCTGAAAGGCGGCATCGTGTATGCGGATGCAGTAACGACTGTGAGCAGCAGCTATGCTGAAGAAATCAAATCTCCGTTTTATGGAGAAAGCCTTGACGGCCTCATGCGTGCGCGAAGCAATGTGCTCTCTGGAATCGTGAACGGCATCGATTATGAAGAGTATGATCCGGCGACGGATACATACATCACCCAGAATTACAATGCCATTAATTTCCGCAAGGAAAAAATCAAAAACAAGAGAGCTCTCCAGCAGGAACTTGGACTTGAAGTCAATGATAAGAAATTCATGGTAGGAATCGTTTCAAGGCTTACAGACCAGAAAGGGCTCGATCTCATCGAGTGCGTTATGGATGATCTCTGCGCTCTTGACCTTCAGCTTGTGGTTCTGGGAACGGGCGATGAAAAATACGAGAATATGTTCAGGCATTATGACTGGAAATACAATGACAAGGTATCTGCCAACATCTTTTACTCAGAGGCCATGTCACATAAAATCTATGCGTCATGTGATGCATTTCTGATGCCATCGCTGTTCGAGCCATGCGGACTCAGCCAGCTTATGAGCCTGCGTTATGGAACCGTGCCGATTGTCCGTGAAACCGGGGGACTGAAGGATACCGTTGAACCTTACGATCAGCACAATAATTCGGGAACGGGATTTTCTTTCACAAACTACAATGCTCATGAAATGCTTGATATCATAAAGTATGCACTCCATGTATATACAAACCGTAAGAGGGAATGGAATAAAATCATCGACAGAGGAATGGCAGCAGATTTCTCCTGGAATACCTCAGCTAGAAAATACGAAGAATTATATAACAGATTATAAATCAATGAAAGGCGCCCCGAATCCGCCAGGATCAGGGTGTCTTTTTTTGCTTTATATGGGTGGAGTGTCAAAAGCCCCTTTACAGAATAGAATTCGTCAATTTGCACAGTTTTCGACAATGCGGACGCGATGCAAAACATGTTCATTCGCAGCGCGCTCTCGCTTAGATGAAGACGTAGTGGTACATAGGGCCGCAGAATACGCGGCCCAAATACCAACGTCTTCATAAAGCTGCTCATTGAACCATGTTTTCCATCGCTGTGCTGCAGCTGGTGAGTGTGCAAATTGACGAAGCCGAGGTTTACGAAGGGCTTTTGACACTCTAAGCTTAATAGAAAATTTCTCGAATTTCCAATTAAGCAAATGCTCTTGGAATTGCGGTTAAGTTTTTATGGGAAATTACCGATAAGAGAATTGAAGATATTCAAATGCTCCTATTGGGGGGATTTTGAGCACTTATTTTATCGGCCATGCAGATTTCATAACAATTTGGCTAAAGAGTATGGAGGATTGACAACATGTTGGAATTACTAGGAAAAAAAATCAAAGTAAGGCTGGAGGGTTTAAAGAAAATCAAGGTACCTGGGAAATTTAATTTTCGGATCATCAGATTGTACACAAATCTGAAGATAAAAAACAAATTGCTGAGTTCATTTTTTCTTGTCACGATACTGGTGTTTGTGGCAGGCTCGTCAGGAATACAGGGAATGATGAAGATTCAAAATAATGCACGCAGGATGAACGATGAAATGCTGACTTCAATCAGCCTGTTAAAAGAAATTCAGGTTAATGAAACTATGAACAGGGCCAATTTGATTTCTGTTTCATATACAACGGCAAAACCGAAAATTGAGACCCTGGCAGAAGCACTGACCGAAAAGCAGAACTCTATAAGTGAACTTATTGCAGAATTCCAGAAAATGGACATGACAAAAAAAGAACAGGAATTGTTTGACGAATTTAAAATTTTGAACGATTCATTTGTTGAATCGACTAAAAAGGTATGCGATTTTTCTTTGAATGGCAAGAAGGACGAAGCAACAAATGAGATGTTCAATGGAAGCACGATCGTTTCAAATATGAATGGCATACTGAATCTTTTAGTTACGTATAATGAAAAGCAGGCTGTAGAGCTGAATGATGAAAATGAGGCTTTGTTTTCTTCCATTTCTTTGCGGTTATATCTGACTATGGCCTTTTCGATTCTGGTTTCCATAATACTTGCTGTAATAACGGCAAGGTATATAAGTGGAAAATTGAATAAGATACGTATTCTGGCAGATGCCATGGGAAATGGAGATCTGACACAGAAAATCGACATCCAGTCAAAGGATGAAATAGGACAGATCTGTACCTCTATGAATGCATCCATGGAAAAAATGAAAGAGACCATCATCCTCGTCATGGATGAGATTCAGACATTAAGCGCATCGGGAGAAGAACTTTCAGCTACATCTGAAGAACTGCTGGCTACCATGGAAAACATAAAAGCAAATACCGAGGAAATGGTCCTGGAGACAGATGAACTTGGAAGCGCGGCAGCAAAAATCAATTCCTCAAAAGATGAAATTACCATCACAACAGATGAGCTTTCAGAAAAAGCAATCGAGCAGGATAAATCTGCTGGCGAAATCGGTAAAAGAGCATTGGAAATCAGGGAAAACGGGGTAGAGTCAGCAAAAAGCGCAAGCGCAATGTATGAGAAAAATTCCAAAAACCTGAAGAACTCCATAAGTGCAGGAAGCGTTGTAAATGAAATTAAGGTAATGGCAGATACCATCGGGGATATCGCAAGCCAGACAAATCTGCTTTCTCTGAACGCTTCAATCGAAGCTGCGAGAGCAGGAGAAGCAGGCAGGGGATTTGCTGTGGTTGCCAATGAAATCAGAAAGCTTGCAGAGCAGAGCGGTGTCGCAGTAACCCATATCAGGAGCGTTACTGCTCAGGTGCAGGAAGCTTTTCAGGATATATCGAAGAGCTCAAATGAAGTTCTGGCATTCCTGATTGATAAGGTAAATCCTGATTATGAACAGATGGTTACAATAGGAGAGACCTATAGCTCTGATGCCCAGTTCTTTGAAAAAATGGCTGGAGAGCTGATGCAGTCAACACAGACTATGATAAAATCGGTAGCCAATGTATCCGTAGCTGTCCAGGGGGTTACAGATACCAGCCAGCAGACTGTGGAGCGGACAAATGATATCCTTTCAAGCATCACACAGGCAACTGTTGCCGTAGAAGAGGTTACAAAAACAACCCAGGAACAGGCTGAGCTGGCAGAAAGAATCAGCAGCCTTGTCCAAAAATTCAGAGTATGATCATTCAATAGAGCAAAAACATAAACAAGCGGCAAAATCCAGAGTCAGTGGATTTTGCCGCTTGTCTTATATCAGAAGGAAGCATATTGCATTTGCTGTGCACAGGAGCTGGGTTGAAGCACATCGTCCCGAATAGCTAAACCTGCTGAATGCCTGAGATATCAGGATCTATCATGAGTGAATAATTTGTATAGTAGACAACGAAGCCTGGTTTTCCGCCGCCTGGCTTCTTGACGTTTTTCTTTTCCGTATAATCGATCTCTACTTTCTGTCCGTTTCGGCCGCTTGAATAATATGCGGCGAGCCTTCCAGCTTCTTCGAAGGTTCTGTCGGGAAGCTTGTCGCCGTTTGTTTTGACAATCACATGGGAGCCGGGGATGCCCTTTGCGTGGAACCACCAGTCTTCCCCTATGGCAAACTTGAAGGTAAGTTCATCATTCTGAAAGTTATTCTTGCCGACATACATATGATATCCGTCACTTGAAATATAATGGAAAGGCTTGCTTGTTATCTTAGTCTTCTTTGCTGTGTGCTTTCTCCTGATATAGCCGTAATCCATCAGTTCTTCCTTAAGCTGGACGAGATCCTCTTCAGCCAGGGCGATATCGAGAGCCGTGCTGATAGACTCCAGATGCCTGATTTCTTCCTCTGTTTCCTGAATCAGCTTTGAAAGTGCCTCGTAGGTCCTCTTGAGCTTGTTATATCTGTCGAAATACTTTTTTGCATTTTCAAGAGGGGTCAGATCGGGATCCAAAGGGATGTTTATAGTCTCGCCGTCATAATAATTTACGGCTTCAAGAGATTTTGCGTTGTCCTGAAGGCTGTAGCCATAGGTATTTATGAGTTCGCCGTATATCCTGTATTTGTCTTTTTTTTCAGTGTCCTTCATCTGCTTCAGCTGAAGTTCGAGCTTTTTGCGGTTACGCTCCAGCGCAGTCTGTACAATCTTACGAAGGTCTACGGATTTCTGGCGTATCCTGGTCAGGGTATTCTTTTCGGAGTAGTAGGTTTCCAGAACCTCTGAAATACTGCTGAATGTCACCGTTTTCAGGTCGGCATACTGGGAAAGTCTGATGCTTGAAAACTCTACAGGATCTTTGCCGTTATAAATGATTGCCGGCTCAAATTCTCCGTTTCTGACATCGTCCATGAATCTGACAAAGGTATGGCTAAGGTGAAGCATTTCGTCAGGGGTAAGAGCCGATGCCGGAAGCCCGGAATCCAGCGAAGCACGGAAGCAGATTTCTTCAGCAGCCAAAGGGCTTATCCCGGTGTACGATGTATAGATGGCTTTTGAAAGAGGAACAGGTTTTGATAGCACGTTCTTTTCAAAATCCTCTGGACCGGCAGAAAGAGGATCCGATTTCTGCTGGGTTTCAGGGATGAAATAAGTGCGTCCAGGAAGGACCTCCCTTACCGAACTTACCTGCCCGGAAATATGTTTAATGCTGTCTATGATCATATCCTCATCATTGCAGAAGATGATGTTGCTGTGTTTGCCCATGATCTCAACGATAAGGGTCTTGCGGCAGAGGTCGCCAAGCTCATTCAGGTGTTCAATCTGGAAATTAATGATACGTTCCAGTCCTGGCTGTGTGATAGAGACAATCCTTCCGTTGCTCAGATGCTTGCGCAGAAGCATGCAGAAGTTCGGAGCCGTCATTGGGCTCGGCTTGTTTTCACTGGTGAGATAGACCAATGGAAGGCTGGCGCTCGCTGATAGCAGAAGCCTGTATTGCTCCCTGTTGTTTTTGATTGTCAGAAGCAGCTCATCGTTTTCAGGCTGCGCGATTTTGTATATTCTCCCGTTTAATAAATAATCATTGAGATCCTTAACTATATTTGCAATTACAATTCCGTCTAATGCCATGTATTATCTCCTTATAAATGAATTCAAGTGCCTGGACTATATCCTTCATAGTCACAAATGATGCACACAAACTAATCATATAGAAAAGCCAAAATATTGTCAAGGGAAGCAAAAGTCAGCTGATCGCTCAGTGCTCTGAACAAGCAGCAGGCCTGTCTGTTTGACGAAACAAAGAATTGTGTTTTCCTTGACGACAATTTTCAAATGAATTATAATGTAATATAGCTATGACCAATAACAGCAAAGAGAGTGAACTATTATGATTAGAAGTATGACCGGTTTCGGCAGGAACGAGGCCTCCGACGGTTTAAAGAAGATAACCGTGGAGATGAAGGCTGTCAACCACAGGTATTTGGACATAAACATCAAGATTCCTAAGAAACTTAGTTTTTTTGAGTCATCCATACGAAATCTGTTGAAGAAGTACCTTGAAAGAGGTAAGGTGGATATATTCATTTCTTATGAAGATCTTACCGAAAGCAAACTGTCATTAAAGTATAATTCGGGGCTTGCAAAGGAATATCTCGGTTATCTTAACCAGATGTCAGAAGAACTGGGGCTGAGAAACGATGTCAGTGTATCTGTTTTATCCCGTTATCCTGAAGTTTTCGTTATGGAAGAGCAGGAACTTGACGAGGAAGAATTCTGGAAGCTTTTAGAGAAGGCCATATCAGGGGCTGTCCAGCAGCTGGCAGGCACCAGGGAAAAAGAAGGTGAAAGCCTGAAAACAGACCTGATGAAGAAACTTGACGAGATGTCTGAACAGGTTCAGTATATTGAAGAGCGTTCGCCGGACATGCTCAAAGAGTACCGTGCAAAGCTCGAAGAAAAAGTCAGAGCCCTTCTGGAAGATACCCAGATCGACGAAAACAGGATGGCCGCTGAAGTGGTCCTCTATGCAGATAAGATATGCGTAGACGAAGAAATTGTGAGGCTCAAAAGCCATGTCGACCACATGAGGGAGACGCTCAATGAAGGCGTAAGCGTAGGAAGAAAGATGGATTTCATAGCCCAGGAAATGAACAGAGAAGCAAACACCATTCTTTCCAAGGCCAATGACCTGACGATTTCGAACAAGGCAATAGACCTTAAGACTGAAATTGAAAAAGTAAGGGAACAGATTCAGAATATCGAATAGGATGTCCCGTAAAATAAGGGCTTCAGCCATGAACAAATGCATTCTCGGCTCTGAAGCAGAACGAATAAAAAACAGCAAGGTGGGTTAAATTTGGCGAGACTGATCAATGCCGGATTCGGCAATATGGTAAACACCAGCAAGATTGTTGCTGTCGTAAGTCCCGAGTCTGCACCCGTCAAAAGGCTGGTGCAGAGTGCGAAGGATGAGGGACGCGTGGTAGATGCCACCCAGGGCAGAAGAACAAAGGCCGTCATATTCGTAGACGGCGGGCAGATTATCTTATCGGCGCTTCAGCCTGAAACCATTGCAAACCGGTTTAATCCGGGAAGAGAAACTGAGATAAAGGGTGATGGAAATGAATAAAAAAGGAATTCTGACAGTGGTTTCCGGATTTTCAGGTGCCGGAAAAGGCACTCTTATGAAGGAACTGCTGAAGAAGTATGACGGCTATATGCTGTCAATATCAGCAACCACAAGAAAACCGCGTGAGGGCGAAGTCGACGGAAGGGAATATTTTTTCAAACAGACTGAAGAATTTGAAAAGATGATTCAGGATGGGCAGTTCATAGAATATGCGAATTACGTCGGCAATTATTATGGAACGCCGAAGGCTTACGTCGATGAGCAGCTTGCAAAAGGCAAAGACGTAATTCTTGAAATTGAGATACAGGGAGCCTTGAAGGTGAAGGAAAGATTCCCAGACACGCTTCTGCTTTTTGTAACTCCTCCTGCAGCTGATGAGCTTGAGAGGAGGCTTGCAGGACGCGGAACCGAGGATGAGAAGACGATCCGGAACAGGCTCTGCAGGGCATATGAGGAAGCGGAAGGCGTCGAAGAATATGACTACCTTCTGATCAATGATAAGCTCGAGGAGTGCGTGGATATGATGCATAACATCATACAAAGCGAGCATTACAGAACATCAAGAAATATAGAACTCATAAAAAACATACGAGAAGAACTTAAATGTTTTTCGGAAGGAGAATAAATATGTTACATCCATCATACACAGATTTAATGAATGTAGTAAACAGCGAAGTGGAAATAGGAGAACAGCCTGTTGTAAACAGCAGGTATTCAATTGTCATAGCTACATCAAAACGTGCAAGACAGATTATTGGAGGCGAAGAGCCGCTGGTAAATGGTGCTGGTAAAAAGCCGCTTTCAATAGCAATCGAAGAACTTTACAAATCAAAAGTAAAGATCGTCGGAGATGAAGAAGACGAAGAAGCAAATGAGAACAGAACGTTCTCTTCAGAAGAAGTTTCATTAAACGTAGAAGAATAATTTCCATTTAAAAAGAGACGGCCCGCAGCTCAGGTTCCAATACCTGAATTGCGGGCCGTTTGTTATCTCAAAGGAATATTCGTGCTGTTCTCTCTTAGAAAATTTTAGTAGTCCACTTTGTACAGTCCCAGACATCCGTTACCCAGCCTTCAAAGAATTCAGGCTCGTGGCAGATCAGAAGGATGCTTCCCTTGTAAGCCTTCAGGGCCCTCTGCAGCTCCTCCTTCGCATCCACGTCAAGGTGGTTAGTAGGCTCGTCAAGAAGCAGTATATTGGATTCCCGGTTGATAAGCTTGCAAAGCCTTACTTTCGCCTGCTCGCCACCGCTGAGTACCCGAACCTGGCTTTCTATGTGCTTTGTGGTAAGACCGCATTTTGCAAGGGCGGAACGTACCTGGTACTGGGAATAAGAAGGGAACTCTTTCCATATTTCCTCTATACAGGTAGTCGTGTTTCCCGGCGCCATTTCCTGTTCGAAATATCCGATGTGGAGATAGTCGCCGAGGACGGCTTCGCCGCTCAGAGGCTTGATCAGGCCAAGGATGCTCTTTAAAAGGGTGGTCTTTCCGATACCATTTGCGCCTGTAAGGGCAATTTTCTGTCCCCTCTCCATGGAAAGGTTGAGTGGTATGGAAAGTGGTTCGTCATATCCGATTACCAGTTCATTGGTCTGGAAAATGTATTTTCCGGCAGCCCTTGCTTCTTTAAAGTTGAATTCCGGCTTCGGTTTTTCTGCAGCAAGTTCAATGACATCCATCTTGTCCAGCTTCTTCTGTCTTGACATAGCCATGTTTCTGGTGGAAACCCTTGCCTTGTTGCGGGCAACGAAATCCTCAAGTTCGCTGATTTCCTGCTGCTGCCTTTTGTATGCGGATTCAAGCTGTGATTTCCTCATTTCATGGACTTCGACGAATTTATCATAATCACCGACATACCTGTTCAGTTCCTGGTTTTCCATATGGTAGATCAGGTTGATGACGCTGTTGAGGAAGGGAATATCATGTGAAATCAGGATGAAGGCGTTTTCATATTCGTTGAGATAACGCTTCAGCCATTCGATATGCTGTACATCAAGGTAGTTTGTAGGCTCGTCGAGAAGAAGAATGTCAGGCTTTTCAAGAAGAAGCTTTCCAAGAAGAACCTTTGTCCTCTGTCCGCCGCTCAGATCGGTCACGTCCTTGTCAAGGCCGATGTCATCAAGACCGAGAGCCCTTCCGACTTCTTCGACTTTTGAATCTATTATATAGAAATCATGCATTGTCAGAAGATCCTGGATTGTACCGAGTTCCTCCATCATGGCATTGAGCCCGTCTTCGTCGGCCTCCCCCATCTGGTCGCAGATCTGGTTCATTTTCTCTTCCATTTCAAAGAGATATGAGAATGCAGACTTCAGGACGTCGCGGATCGTCATTCCCTTTTCGAGGGCCGTATGCTGGTCGAGATAGCCGACTCTCACATTTTTTGACCATTCCACCTTGCCGTCGTCCGGCTGCAGCTTTCCAGTCACGATGTTCATGAACGTAGATTTTCCTTCTCCATTGGCACCGATCAGGCCGATGTGTTCGCCTTTTAAGAGGCGGAAGGATACATTGTTAAATATGGCACGGTCACCAAAACCGTGGCTTAAATTGGAAACAGTTAATATGCTCATTGCAGACTCCTTAATTTTTTTACATGTGTGATCAGGGATGGGACAAATCACCCGTTACCCCGCAGTTCGAAATATCCAAACAGTTTTCATTTTACAATAATTCCGTCTATTTTCCTAGTAGTTTTGTAAATTTTCTTCGTGGTTGACCTTTTTGGCCTAAAAGGTTAGAATGTCTTAAGAAGGTTAAATGGGGCTTATAACCATATGCGAGAAGTTTTCGCACATTTGATTGGGAAACAGCTCATGAGATTATTTAAGGAGATTATTTATGAAATTATTTTTTGTATCCCTCGGATGCGATAAGAACCTCGTTGACACAGAGGTAATGCTAGGGCTTTTAGCCGAAAATGGTTTTTCGTTTACAGATGATGAAACGGATGCGGACGTTATAGTCGTCAACACCTGCTGTTTTATCAATGATGCGAAAGAAGAGAGCGTTAATACAATTCTGGAAATGGCGGAGCACAAAAAGTCCGGCAAATGCAAGGCCCTTATCGTGGCCGGCTGTCTCGCACAGCGGTATAAGGACGAAATCCAGCAGGAAATCACAGAAGTCGATGCCATATTGGGAACCAGCACCTATGATGAAATCGTTGCAATCGTGAAGGAAGTTCTTGAAGGAAAGCATATCAGCATGTTCCACGACCTTGCTGCGCTTCCTGATACAGAAGGAAAGAGAATCATTACCACAGGCGGACACTATGCGCATCTGAAGATTGCAGAGGGCTGTGACAAGCACTGCACTTACTGCATCATCCCTTCTATCAGGGGCAGCTATAGAAGCGTGCCGATAGAAAGGCTTGTCAGGGATGCTGAAAAGCTGGCAGCCCAGGGCGTAAAGGAACTGATCCTTGTCGCACAGGAGACAACCCTTTATGGAATGGATATTTACGGTGAAAAGAGCCTTCCGAAACTATTAAGGGCGCTCTGTAAAATCAGCGGACTCAGATGGATCAGGATTCTTTACTGCTATCCTGAGGAAATCACGGATGAACTCATTCAGGTAATGAAGGAAGAATCAAAAATCTGCCATTATCTGGATCTTCCTATACAGCATGCTGCGGATGAAATACTGAAAAGAATGGGCCGCCGGACAAACCAGGCACAGCTCAGGGATATAGTCGGCAAGCTCAGGAAGGAGATTCCTGACATTGCAATCAGGACAACGCTGATTACCGGATTTCCGGGCGAGACGCAGGAGCATCACGAGGAACTTCTAGACTTTGTGGATGAGATGGAATTCGACCGCCTTGGCGTATTCAAGTATTCGCCAGAAGAAGACACGCCGGCTGCATCTTTTGAAAATCAGGTGGATGAAGAGACGAAGGACGCGCGCCGTGAGGAAATCATGGAACTGCAGCAGGAAATCGCCTTTGAAAAGTCTGAGGCAATGGTCGGCCGTGAACTGGTTGTCATGATCGAAGGCAAACTGGCAGATGAGAATGCTTATATAGCCAGAACTTACAGGGATGCACCCGACATCGACGGATATATTTTTATCCATACGGGAGAACAGTTAATGTCCGGAGATTTTGCAAAAGCGAAAGTTACCGGCGCAGTGGAATATGATTTAATAGGAGAGCTTGCAGATGAATTTACCAAATAAACTTACAATACTCAGAGTGTGCATGATACCGTTTTTCCTTGTGTTCATGCTTACAGACATAGCCGGAGACGCTGGAAGATATATAGCCGCTGCGATCTTCATCGTTGCCAGCATGACAGACTGGTTTGACGGATATCTTGCAAGAAAGCATAACCTTGTGACAAACTTCGGAAAATTCATGGATCCCCTTGCTGATAAGCTTCTCGTCTGTGCTGCAATGATATGCCTGATTGAAACGGGCAATCTTCCTGCATGGATCGTAGTGGTCATCATCAGCCGCGAATTCATCATCAGCGGATTCCGTCTGATTGCTTCAGACAACGGAATTGTAATCGCAGCCAGCTACTGGGGAAAATTCAAGACCGTTTCCCAGATGGTCATGATCATACTTCTGATCATCAACCTTGCAAGTCCTGTATTTGATGTTCTTGAAACTGCTTTCGTTTATATTGCACTTGCGCTTACAATCATATCACTGGTTGATTACGTTGTTAAAAACAAGACCGTACTGAGCGAAGGAGGAAAATAGATGAAAGCCGAACTGATTTCAGTTGGGACGGAACTGCTGCTAGGGAATATCGTAAATACCAATGCAAGCTTTCTGGCGGAACAATGTGCCCGTCTGGGCATCTCGGTCTATTACCAGAGCGTCGTAGGCGACAATAAGGAAAGGCTTTCGGAAACTCTGAAAACCGCCCTTTCCCGTTCGGATGTTGTCATTCTTACAGGCGGATTAGGCCCTACAAAGGACGATCTGACAAAAGAAACGGTCGCAGAAGTGCTTGGCAGGCAACTGGTAGAAGATGCACACAGCCGAAAGAGGATCGAAGCCTATTTTGCAGGTTCCCGTCACAGGATTATTCCTGATAATAACTGGAAGCAGGCACAGATTCCGGAAGGTGCGATTGCTGTCGACAATGAAAACGGCACCGCGCCTGGCATAATTGCAGAACATAATGGGAAGACGGTCATTATGCTGCCTGGCCCGCCAAACGAGATGATTCCTATGTTCACCATCTCCATTGCGCCATTTCTGAACAGGCTGCAGCCGGAAGTCATATATTCGCAGACAGTTAAGATTTGCGGGCTTGGAGAAAGCCTTGTGGAGACCATGATTGGAGACCTTATTGACGGACAGAGCAACCCTACTGTTGCACCCTATGCGAAGACCGGAGAGGTACATCTTCGGATTACGGCAAAGGCACCGGATAAAGAGAGTGCCTTCAGGCTTATTGAGCCTGTTTCAGCTGAACTTGCAAAGCGGTTTGGGAACCACATCTATTCAACAGATGACAAGGAAACTCTGGAGGAGTCCATTGCCAGTCTGCTGAAAAAAAAGAATCTCACGATTGCGACTGCAGAGTCATGCACGGGTGGACTGGTCTCAGGCAGGCTGGTAAACGTTCCAGGCGTATCAGATGTGTTTAAGGCAGGATTCGTTACTTATGCCAACGAAGCAAAGACCGAATTTCTTGGAGTAAGCGAAGAGACGCTCCGTGCATACGGCGCCGTCAGCGAACAGACAGCAGAAGAGATGGCACGTGGAGGCGCTTCAAAGGCTGGATGCGATCTCTGCATATCTGTTACCGGAATTGCAGGACCTGACGGGGGCACTGACGATAAGCCAGTGGGGCTTGTGTATATGGGCTGCTTCCTGAATGGAAAGGTTACTGTCAGAAAGTTCATTTTCAAGGGGAACCGGTCAAAAATCCGCGAAAATGCAGTGGTAAATGCCCTGATATTTGTGAGAGACTGTATCCTGGAAGATATAGAATAGTAAAAATACGGACCCTGTTTCCGGTATCCCCGGGCTTCATCTGAGCCCCCTGGATGCCTGAGACAGGGTTCTATAATTTCTTGATTTTGGATAATTACTGTGATAAACTAATAGACAGCTATGGAATGGAACGCCGATGTGCGCCTTTTTGCCAAAACATGATGAGGTTTTGAGCTGGATACCGGCGATATGATTGTGATAAATTTACCAAAACTACAGTAATTGGAGGAAATAGAATGACTTTTAAAGAAGCAAAATGTCCTGAGTGCGGAGGTGCCCTTCAGATTCCGGATAATCTGGAGAAGGTTATCTGCATGTACTGCGGCAGCGAGATCACAGCGGCAATGGCTGTAAGGGCTGCAGAACTACAGGCAGAAGAGGACAGTGCGGATCCGGATAAATTTGACGATTATTTGAGGATTGCAACGGACAGGCTGCCTGGCATGCTCCTTAATACGGAACATGCATTCGAAAATTTCAAAAAGGATAAATATCCTGGAGCTTTCAGGGATTTTTGTGAGCGAAATGATTATGTCATGGAGGCAATTGATAAGGGTTATCAATTGTCAAAGGACAAACCGGAGTATCTGAGAGGGATTTCCAGTGACTTCGTAAAAAAAGTGGATGAAAATCTTCAGCAGATTGGCAGAAAAAAGGCCATAGAAAGCAAACTGGTTGACTATAATTTTATTATGGCAACCTATGTGACTCCAAGCCTTCTTGAATACGGCACATCATCAACTGCGGCACTTGCAGATGAAATACTTGCAAGCTGGAAGATCCAATTCCCAAAAACAAATCTTGGGAAAGCAGGGTTTGAGGAGATCAACAACGGATTCAGGAAGAAGTTGTGCTATATAACAACAGCTGTATGCGAAAGCTTTGGAAAACCTGATGACTGTTATGAACTTACCCTTCTGAGAAGCTACCGCGATACATATCTGCAGAACCAGTCCGAGGGCGAACTTCTTATAAAGCAGTATTATGACATTGCGCCGACCATTGTCAAACGCATCAATAAGCTGCCTGATCACAAAGAAGTCTACCTTGGCATATGGAAGGCTTATATAGAACCCTGCATCAGGCTTATTGAAGAAAACAAAAATGCGAAATGCCAGGAAGTGTATACAAAAATGGTAATGGAGCTTAAAGAAAAATATAAGTAACTATTCAGGACTACGTCCTTCATAGTCACATATGATGCACACAAATTGCAAAATCAGCAATTTGGGGCACGAATGTCTCAGGTTTTTATGCAACATCAGCATAAAAACACCTCGCGAGACAGGGGGTCTGAACATTTAAAAAATATACCCGATAGCGAAAGGACACACATTATGATGAATAAAAATTACAGGCCAGAAACAAAATGCATACAGTCCGGATGGCAGCCGAAAAATGGGGAACCAAGAGTGCTCCCGATTTATCAGAGCACGACTTTTAAATATGAGACAAGCGATCAGATGGGTCGCCTTTTTGACCTGGAGGATGAGGGCTATTTCTATTCACGTCTTCAGAATCCTACAAATGATGCTGTTGCGTCCAAGATTGCAGATCTTGAAGGCGGTGTCGCAGCAATGCTCACTTCATCGGGACAGGCTGCCAACTTCTTTGCCATATTCAACATCTGCTCGGCAGGCGACCATGTCGTAAGCTCTTCGACAATCTACGGCGGAACACACAATCTTCTTGCAGTTACCCTGAAGAAGCTTGGAATCTCCTCCACCTTTATTAATCCTGATGCTTCAGAGGAGGAGATTGCAGCTGCTTTTCAGCCAAACACCAAAATACTGTTTGCAGAAACGATTGCAAATCCAGCACTTGTCGTTCTTGACATTGAAAAATTCGCAAAGATTGCCCACAGCCAGGGAGTACCGCTGATCGTAGACAATACCTTTGCAACTCCAATAAACTGCAGGCCTTTTGAGTGGGGTGCTGACATCGTAACGCACTCTACCACGAAATACATGGATGGCCATGCGGTAAGCCTTGGCGGATGCATTGTTGACAGCGGCAATTTCGACTGGGATGCCCATGCTGACAAGTTCCCAGGCCTGACTGAGCCTGACGATTCCTACCATGGAATTACCTATACCGAAAAATTCGGAAAAGCAGCCTACATCACAAAGGCAACTGTTCAGCTTATGAGAGACCTGGGTTCAGTCCAGTCTCCCAACAATGCCTTTCTTCTGAATATTGGTCTGGAAACCCTTCATCTCAGGGTCCCGAGACATTGTGAGAATGCCCAGGCGGTAGCTGAATTCCTGGAAAGCAACGATAAGGTTGCCTGGGTCAATTATCCCGGATTAAAGAGCAACAAGTATTATGACCTGGCAAAGAAATACATGCCGACAGGAACCTGCGGCGTCATTTCATTTGGCTTAAAAGGTGGAAGGGAAGTGACGCCCGGGTTCATGGACAGCCTTGAACTTGCTGCCATCGTGACTCATGTTGCAGATGCGCGTACATCTGTACTGCATCCGGCGAGCCATACGCACAGACAGATGAACGATGAACAGCTTGCAGAAGCAGGCGTCGATCCTGCCCTGATCAGGCTTTCTGTAGGGATTGAGAATGTTCAGGATATCATTGCTGATTTACAGCAGGCTCTTGATAAAATCTGATAAGCTGAAAGAAGAGAATCACTGCAAGGTGGTTCTTTTGTAACTATTCAGGACTACGCCCTTCATAGTCACCGATGATGCACACAAATTGCAAAATCAGCAATTTGGCGCACGCATGTCTCGTGTTTTTATGCAAATTCAGCATAAAAACACCTTGCGAGGCAGGGATTTTGAATAGTTACGTTCTTTTTATCTCATGGGACAGTTTGTCGATGAGATAAAGAATGCTCGGTGTGGAGCCACCCGCGCAATGGAATTGGGTCGTAAAGGCACCGCGCTAAGCAGGAGAGGAACAATGGATGACTACTAATACAAAAAACATAAACAAAACCAGGAACGCTGGTCCGAAATCCCAGGCTAAAAAGACAGCAGCAAAGAAGACACAGGCAAAAAAAACACAGACAAACAGAACACAGACAAAGAGAACCGCAGCCCGCAGGATAACGGCTCCGGAGCCGGCAGGCGCACCTGGACATGGCTTAAAGGACGAAGTGGTGCTCCTTGGAGTACTGGCAGTATCCATTCTCCTTGCCATCAGCAGTTTCGGAGCCGGCGGCCTTTTTGGAAGGTACATAAGCGGGTTTCTGTTCGGAATGTTCGGAATCATGGCATATCTGTTTCCGTTCCTGCTTTTCCTTGGAGCTGCGTTTGCTGTTTCCAATAGAAACAACCGCATCGCCCATATAAAAATCGCGGCAGAAATTCTGCTTTTCATAGTCATGTGCACCTTTATGCAGCTGATATCCACTGGTCGAGACGGCCTGCCTGGATTATCAGAATATTACAGAGTTTCTTCGCTTGAAAAAAAGGGTGGCGGCTTGATCGGCGGCCTCCTGGCGGATCTGTTGACGCCTGCATTCGGTCTGGCAGGAGCCTATGTCGTAATCATCATAGGAATCATTATCTGCGTAGTGATGATTACTGAAAAGTCCTTTTTCAGAGGCGTTAAAAAAGGAAGCTCAAAAGTATATGTCTCAGCCAGGGATGACGTCGCAAAGAGAAAAGAGAGGCATAAAGCCAGCCAGGAAGCCAGGGCACTCAGAAAAGAGCTCAGGATGGAGAAGAAGGTTTCGGGTGTCGCAATTGACACGAAAATCACGGCGGAGGCACCGGAAGCGGATGAGATCCATGAGATTTCTGAAGCATTCCCAGAAACAGCATTTGACACTCCTGCAATAGAACTGGCTGCACTGCCGGAAGAACAGCTGCTGGCCTATGGAGAAGACATGTATGATTTCGAGGCTGTCTTTGCGTACGACCATGAGATGGCCGGCCAGGAACAGACAGCGTTTTTTGGAATCGATGCAGTTCCTGAGCAGGACGGTACCCAGGGCAACCCATGTTTTGCGCCTGAAACAGGTGCATCATCCGGTCAGGACGGCGAAGAGGAGGAGGAAATCCCCTTCCAGGAAGCTGATCCTATGGATAACAGGGCTGATCAGGAGCCGCCTGCGGCAGAAGCGGCAGTTAAACAACCAGCTGCTTCAGACCAGCAGGAGGAATCCGGAATTCTTCAGGAACCTGCTGATTCACCTGTCAAATATGAATTCCCGCCAATTGACCTCCTGCATAAAGGGTCAAAAAAATCGGCTGCAGGAAATGAGAAGCATCTCAGGGAGACAGCAATAAAGCTTCAGAAAACCCTTGAGAACTTCGGTGTCGGAGTTGCTGTCACAAATGTAAGCTGCGGTCCATCCGTAACAAGATATGAGCTTCAGCCGGAACAAGGCGTAAAGGTAAGTAAAATTGTGAGCCTTGCCGATGATATTAAACTGAATCTTGCTGCTGCTGACATCAGGATAGAAGCTCCAATCCCTGGAAAGGCAGCCGTTGGCATAGAAGTGCCGAATAAGGAAAACAGCGCAGTTATGCTGAGGGATCTTCTGGAGTCGGATGAATTCAGAAAACATCCGTCAAACATAGCCTTTGCAGCTGGAAAAGACATATCGGGGCAGGTAGTGGTAACGGACATTGCAAAGATGCCCCACCTTCTGATAGCGGGTGCGACCGGCTCTGGTAAATCGGTATGTATCAACACGATCATCATGAGCATTCTGTATAAGGCAGATCCGGCGGATGTCAAGCTCATCATGATTGATCCCAAGGTTGTCGAGCTCAGCGTCTACAACGGAATCCCTCATCTTTTCATTCCGGTCGTTACAGACCCTAAAAAAGCAGCCGGAGCCCTTAATTGGGCTGTTGCAGAAATGACGGAGCGATACAAAAAATTCGCTGACCTGAATGTAAGGGATCTGAAGGGATATAATGAAAAAATCGAAACGATTAAGGATATCGAAGAAGATGGCAAACCGGAAAAGCTTCCGCAGATCGTCATTATCGTAGATGAGCTTGCAGACCTGATGATGGTTGCTCCGGGCGAGGTAGAGGATGCCATCTGCAGGCTGGCGCAGCTTGCCAGAGCAGCCGGGATCCATCTTGTCATTGCGACACAGAGACCTTCTGTCAATGTCATCACCGGTCTGATCAAGGCGAACATGCCTTCGAGGATTGCATTCTCCGTATCGTCAGGAGTCGATTCCAGGACAATCATAGACATGAACGGTGCTGAAAAGCTTCTCGGCAAGGGCGATATGCTTTTCTACCCTTCCGGTTACCAGAAACCAGCCAGGGTGCAGGGCGCCTTCGTTTCAGACGGAGAGGTTGGGGATGTCGTTAATTTTCTGACAAGCAAGCACTCTGCTGTCGTATATAACAGCGATATCGAGACGAAAATCAACAGTGCCCAGGCATCCGCAGAGAGCGGCTCAGCATCTGCAGAACGGGATGCCTATTTTACAGATGCCGGGAAATTCATAATTGAAAAAGATAAGGCATCTATCGGCATGCTTCAGCGCGTTTTCAAAATTGGGTTCAACAGGGCCGCCAGAATCATGGACCAGCTTTCTGAAGCCGGCGTCGTAGGTGATGAGGAAGGAACGAAGCCCAGGAAGGTTCTCATGTCAATAGAAGAATTCGAAGAATATATTGACGAATATATTTAAAGTGTGTTAAACATATATTGGATAAAATTTAGAACCATTCAGGACAATGGCACTGAATAGTTGCCAAAATCTAATAATTAAAAATATTATTTGCTATAGAAAGGCGTGGCGCAGGAATGAAAACAGATATACAGATAGCTCAGGAAGCAAAAATGGTCCATATCAATGAAGTGGCAGCTAAACTTCAGGTGGATGCAGATGATTTGGAATTATACGGGAAACATAAGGCTAAACTTTCCAATGAATTATGGGAAAAGGTCAAAGACAGAAAAGATGGAAAACTCATCCTGGTAACAGCAATCAATCCGACTCCGGCTGGAGAAGGGAAGACTACAATAACAGTTGGCCTCGGGCAGGCCTTTGGAAAACTTGATAAGAAGGCTGTAATAGCCCTCAGAGAGCCTTCCTTAGGACCATGCTTCGGAATCAAGGGCGGAGCCGCAGGCGGCGGTTACTCCCAGGTAGTTCCGATGGAGGATCTGAATCTGCATTTTACGGGAGATTTCCATGCGATCACTTCGGCCAACAATCTTCTTGCGGCTTTGCTTGACAATCATATTCATCAGGGCAATGCGCTCAGAATAGACACCAGACAGGTTGTATGGAAAAGATGTGTGGATATAAACGACCGTGTGCTCAGGAATGTTGTCGTCGGTCTTGGAAACAAGATGGATGGCGTCGTTCGTGAAGACCATTTTGTCATAACCGTGGCATCTGAAATCATGGCAGTTCTCTGCCTTGCAGATGATATGGATGATCTGAAGAAGCGTCTGGGCGAAATCATCGTGGCTTATAACTTTGACGGCGAGCCTGTAACGGCTGCTGATCTGAATGCGACTGGTGCTATGGCAGCGCTGCTTAAGGATGCAATGAAGCCGAACCTGGTGCAGACCCTGGAACATACACCTGCCATCATTCACGGCGGACCTTTTGCAAATATCGCTCACGGCTGCAACAGCGTACGTGCTACGAAATTAGGATTAAAACTCGCAGATATCGTTGTTACTGAGGCGGGATTCGGAGCCGATCTCGGAGCCGAAAAATTCCTCAATATCAAATGCAGGAAAGCCGGCCTTAAGCCCGATGCCGTTGTTCTTGTAGCAACTGTACGTGCCCTTAAATATAATGGCGGAGTTCCAAAGGCAGAGCTTGGGGAAGAGAACCTCGAAGCGCTCAGCAAGGGAATCGTCAACCTCGAAAAGCACATTGAAAACCTGCAGAAGTTTGGAGTGCCGATTGTCGTTACGCTGAACTCCTTCATTACAGATACTGCAGCAGAAAATGAGTTCATAAGAAAATTCTGTGAAGACAGAGGTTGTGATTTCGCGCTTGCAGAAGTATGGGAAAAAGGAGGAAATGGCGGAATTGCCCTTGCGGAAAAAGTACTTGAAACTCTTGCAAACAAAGAAAGCCATTTCAAGCCTCTCTACGAAGACAGCCTTCCATTAAAAAAGAAAATCGAAATGATTGCAAAAGAAATCTACGGCGCAGACGGCGTCGATTTCGATCCGGCAGCTGCAAAATCGTTGAAAAAGATGGAAGAGATGGGATTCGGAAAATTCCCTGTGTGCATGGCAAAAAACCAGTACTCCTTATCCGACAATGCCTCTTTGTTAGGACGTCCTCAGGGATTCAGGGTTCATGTGCGTGAAGCCTATGTATCAGCCGGTGCAGGATTTGTAGTAGCCCTCACAGGTGCTGTCATGACAATGCCAGGACTGCCGAAAAACCCGGCAGCAAACTGCATCGACATAAACGACGAAGGAATGATCACAGGGCTCTTTTAACACTGCCTGTTTTTCAATCATTAAAAAATATCAGACGAAACTGTTTTCAAAGACAAAGGAGAATATTATGGCATTTATTATCGATGGCAAGGCAATATCAGCAAAAATCAAAGATGAATTAAAAGAAGAAGTAGCTGCATTGAAAGCGGCCGGCAGGGAAATCGCCCTGGCCGTTATCCAGGTCGGAAGTGATCCTGCATCTTCAGTATATGTGAACAACAAGAAGAAGGCATGTGCGTATATCGGCATTGAATCCTTATCCTATGAATTTGCAGAAGACATCACCCAGGAAGAGCTGCTTGAACTGATCGCGGAGCTCAACGGCAGGGAAGATGTAAACGGGATCCTTGTACAGCTTCCTCTTCCTAAGCACATCAATGAAGAACTGGTAATCAATGCAATCTCTCCTGAAAAGGATGTTGACGGATTCCATCCTGCAAGCGTCGGCGCTATGTGTATCGGTCAGCCGGGATTTCTTTCCTGTACTCCGGCAGGTATCATCCAGCTTTTGAAACGGTCGAATATCGAAATAGAAGGTAAAAACTGTGTTGTAATCGGCAGAAGCAACATCGTAGGAAAACCTATGGCACTTCTTCTTCTGAGAGAGAACGGCACTGTGACCATCGCTCATTCAAGGACAAAGGATCTGAAAGCAGTGGCAAAAGCTGCCGATATCCTGATAGTAGCCATTGGAAAACCAAAATTCATCAATAGCGAATATGTGAAGGATGGTGCAGTGGTAATCGATGTAGGAATCCACCGTGATGAAAACAACAAATTGTGCGGCGACGTGGATTATGACGACGTTATCGAAAAAGTCAGTGCCATCACACCTGTCCCGGGAGGCGTAGGTCCTATGACCATAGCAATGCTCATGAACAACTGCGTGGAGTCGGCCAGGGGATAAGACCAGGAGGGTAACATATGTTTTGTGCGAAATGCGGAACTGAGCTGGAAGAGGGAAAACTTTTTTGTCCCAATTGCGGCAGGGGAGTTCAGATTGTGCCGGACTATAACCCAATGGAAGAAGTATATAAGAAAAAAGTCGCTGAAACGGTCGGTATCATGACCGATGAGACAAAAACGGAAAAACCTGCAGCTGCAGACGTCCATACTGGCGGAAGAAAGACTACAGCAAAAAAAGGAAGGGAAGAATTCAGCCAGATTGCTGTGTTCGTACTCCTGATTTTTGCTGGAATTGCAGTCTGGATCGTAATTGCATCCGTCCGAAAGGGCGTGGAAACGGAAAACTCCTACCAGTACAACCTTGCTAAGGCGCAGGAGCATGCAGAGGGCGGAAGATACGACATGGCAATACGCTATGCGGTGAAAGCCTCCGGGCTTTTAAAAAGCTCAGAAGACACGGCTGCCTATGCCGAAGCCATGGAGTTTTGCGGCTGGCTGTATCATCAGAACGGCGATATGAAAAATGCAGTTTTATCTTATAAATATGCAATCAATGCTGATTCCGGCTGTACGAAAGCCTGCTATCAGCTGATCGATATTTATGAAACGGAAAAGGATTATGAAAGCCTTTCGAAAATGGCAGCCTCAGCAGAAGACCCTGAAGTGAAGGAAATACTGGAAAAATATGAGGCTGTCGTGCCTGTTTTCAGCATGGAGGAGGGGCTTTACCAGGAACCTGTGGAACTCACCATGGCTGCAGGCCGGGGTGAAAAGATTTACTATACTCTGGATGGAACAGTTCCTGGCGAAACCAGCCCCCGGTACGAAGCTGCCATAAGCCTGCCGGAAGGTACGACGATCGTAAGGGCTGTACTGCAGAACAGCTTTGGTATAGTTGGAGGAGAGACAGCAAAGACCTATACAGTGGCAATTCCCTCCCCGGAATCTCCGGATGTGGTTCCCGTTAGCGGGATCTACGGTCCGGGTACCTTGATTGAAATCGAAGTGCCGGAAGGCTGCAGGGCATACTATACGCTGGATGGCAGCGAGCCCACAGCAGCCTCAGCTGAATATGAAGGACCAATTCCGATTCCTGAAGGGAATCACATATTTTCTGCTATATTAGTGAATAAATATGAGAAAATAAGCATGGTCGCAAAAAGAAGCTATGTACGCAGACCATAGCTTCTTTTTCTTTTATTAATAAACTATATAAATATTCATTAAAAATGATAACAAGCAAAAAGCAGAAATCATGCAAAAGACCGTTGCACTTGATTGGCATTTAAGATAAACTGAACAACATGAGCAGTTTTATGAACAATAATAATGTGCAAAATTGGAGGAACCAAAATGAAGAAAAAACTTTTATCCCTTATTTTAACAGCAGTGATGGCAGCGTCAGTATTGACAGCATGCGGCACAGCAGATAGCAAGGATTCATCAACGGCAACCGAATCGACTGAAAAAGAAGCAATCGCGCTTGAAGATTTCAAGGTCGGCGTAATCCATATCGGTGACCCTGCAGACGGATCAGGTTATTCCTTTACCCATGATCAGGGTATTGTTGAAATGCAGGAAGAATTAGGACTTGAAGACAGCCAGGTGATTCGCAAGAACAATATTGCTGACGGAGATGCCGTTGCTACCAGAACTGCAATCGAAGAATGCATCGAAGAAGGCTGCCAGCTTATCTTTGGCACAAGCTGGGGATATATGGATACAATGGAAGAACTTGCAGAAGAATACCCTGAAGTTATGTTCTCCCATGCAACAGGATATAAGAGCAATGGAACAAACTTCAACAACTATTTCGGAAGAATCTACCAGGCTCGTTTCCTTTCAGGTATTGCCGCAGGCATGAAGACAGAAACCGACAAGATCGGTTATGTGGCTGCAATGGACAACCAGAATTCAGAAGTAACAGGCGGAATCAATGCCTTCGCTATGGGTGTTGAATCAGTGAATCCTGATGCGGTCATCTATGTAAAGGTAACAAATACATGGTTCGACCCTACTTTAGAAGGACAGGCGGCAGAAGCGCTCCTCGACATGGGCTGTGATGTAATCGCACAGCACCAGGATACAACTGCTCCACAGCTTGCAGCACAGAACAGAGGCGCTTGGAGCTGCGGATACAATTCAGACATGACAAAAGATGCACCGAAAGCTCACCTTACAGCACCTATCTGGAACTGGGGCGTATACTACACCCTGACAGCAAAAGCTGTAATGGAAGGAACATGGGATGCAGCAAATTACTACGGCGGAATGGATGACGGTCTGGTCGACATTTCACCTTTGTCAGAAAACTGTGCTGAAGGAACTGCTGAAAAAATCGAAGAAGCAAGGGCAAAAATCCTTGACGGATCTTTAAAGATCTTTGAAGGTTCATTATTCGATAATGAAGGAAACGAAGTCTGTAAAGAAGGCGAAACGATTTCAGATGCCGACATTACAGGAAACATGACATGGTACTATAAGAATGTCGAAGTAAAATAGTTTGTAACTATTCAGGACTATGTGCAATACCCCCAGCTTTCGCTTCTGTTGGAAGCAGGGGGTATTCTTGCATGTAACAGACACTTGACTGCCAGCCATCGGGTACCGGCAGTTGCCAACTACTTTCTAACAGGTGAAATTATGCAAAAAGAAAAAACACATGCAACAGCCATAGAACTCAAAGGCATCACAAAGACCTTCGGTTCTGTAGTTGCCAACAATCAAATAGACCTGTCCGTCCGGAAGGGTGAAATTCTTGCACTTCTCGGAGAAAACGGTTCAGGCAAAACGACTCTGATGAACATGCTTTCAGGCATATACCGTCCTGACAGCGGTTCTGTTTTATTGAACGGCGAAGCCGTAACCATCAATTCCCCTGAGGATGCCATAGAATTCGGAATCGGGATGATCCATCAGCACTTCAAACTTGTTGACGTCCTCTCTGCAACAGACAACATCATGCTTGGTGTTAAAGGCGGGAGCAGATGGCTTAAGAAGACCCGGTCAGACAAAATCCAGGAAATCAGCAGACATTTCGGCCTGGACATCAGCCCTGAGAAAAAAATATACCAGATGTCAGTCGGTGAAAAGCAGACTGTAGAAATTCTGAAGGTCATGTACAGGAACGCAAATATTCTGATCCTGGATGAGCCTACAGCAGTTCTAACCCCTCAGGAGACAAAGAAACTGTTTGACATCCTGCGCAGGATGAAAGCTGAAGGCTGCGCGATTATCATCATCACCCATAAGCTGAATGAGGTAATGGAAATCAGCGACAGGGTCACCATTTTAAGAAAAGGCGAGAGCATTGCGACTGTCGAGACAGCGGAAACGAATGCCCATGAGCTTACAGAGCTTATGGTGGGACGTCCTGTCGAACTTTCTATCGATCGTCCGGAAAACGGATTCGAAGAGACGCTGCTTGAGGTCCACCACCTGACAGTTGCAAACGAAGAAGGGTTTGAAGCAATCCAGGACATCAAATTCGAATTGAAACGCGGTGAAATCCTTGGTGTTGCCGGCATAGCCGGAAGCGGACAGAAGGAGCTTTGTGAAGCCATGGCAGGACTTCTGCCTGTTAGTAAGGGCGCGATCCTTTACAACAAGGAAAATATCATCGGAAAATCGCCTGAAGAAATCATAAAAATGGGCATCAGCATGAGCTTCATACCTGAAGACCGTCTGGGCATGGGGCTTGCAGCTTCCATGGGAATGGTAGACAACATGATGCTTAAGACCTACAAAAAGAACAAAGGACCTTTTGTCAGCAGAAAAGAAGCAAGGGAACTTTCAAAAAGACTGATCAAGCAGCTTGGAATCGTTACTCCGGGCGTTGACACCCCTGTAAGACGTCTGTCCGGCGGTAATGTCCAGAAAGTGCTTTTAGGAAGGGAAATAGAATCGAATCCGAATGTCCTTATTACAGCTTATGCTGTCCGTGGATTGGACATCAATTCCTCTTATACCATATATGATTCCCTTAACGAGCAGAAACAGAAGGGTGTCGGTATTCTGTTTATCGGCGAGGACCTTGACGTCATGCTGGAACTGTGCGACCGCATCATGGTCTTATGTCATGGCAAAGTTACCGGAATTGTAGAGGCAAAAACATCGACCAAAGAGGAGATCGGTCTTTTAATGACCGGAGGATCAGGAAAGGAGGGCAGCGCAGATGCGTGAGTCTAGTTCTAAACGACATTATAACGAACCATTGGCAAGAATAGTAAAGAAAGACGCAATGTCGAACCAGCGCATGGCTGCCTATTCTGTGTTTGCACTAATCCTGGCCATAGCCGCTGGCGGTGTATTCATATTTTCCCTTGGCTATAATCCTTTCAAGGTATATGCAACTATCGTAAGCGGGGCATTCAGAAGTTCCATTTCAACACAGGGTACAATCAAAATCGCCATTCCCCTGCTGATTGCATCTCTCGGAATCACGCATGCCTTTAAAATGCAGTTCTGGAATATCGGTGCCGAAGGGCAGATCATCATGGGCGGGATTTTTGCAACCTATTTTGCCCTGTTCCATAGCGACTGGCCTCACTGGCTGCTTATGCTGGTAATGTGTGCTGCGGGCATGCTGGGCGGCGGCTTATGGGCCCTGATACCGGCTTTCTTCAAAACAAAATATGGAACCAACGAGACCCTGTTCACGCTTATGCTGAACTACATTGCCCTCTATATGATAAAGTATCTGGCAGAAGGTCCCTGGCTTGATCCCAAAGCATCTGGTTTTCCAAAGATTGCATCCTTTGAAAAGAATGCAAGGCTTGACGAGGTATTTGGGGTACATGCAGGATGGATCATCGGGCTGGTGCTTGTAGGTGTAGTCTATTTCTATCTGAAATATTCCAAGCAGGGTTATGAGATTGCTATTGTCGGTGAGAGCGAGAATACGGCCAGGTATGCAGGTATGAACGTTAAGAAGATCATCATGAGGACGATGTTCTTAAGCGGTGCAATCTGCGGTATTGCCGGGATGACTCAGGTCAGCGGCGCTGCATATACTCTTAGTGAAGGAGTTGCAGGCGGTGTTGGCTTCACGGCAATCATAGTCGCATGGCTTGCAAAGCTCAATCCGTTCGTCATTCTGTTAGTAACCATTGGATTCAGTGTTCTGGAAAAAGGTTCCAGCGTTATGCAGAGCTCCTTCGGACTGCCGACTTCGGTTTCTGATATCCTGCAGGGAATCATCCTGTTCTTCATATTAGGCTGTGACTTCTTTACGCGCTATAAACTGATTTTCCGAAAGGGAGGGCAGAAAAATGATAATTAATTTCTTATTCGCCGCTATCAAGGCGGGCACCCCGCTGCTGTTCGGAACAACCGGCGAAATCATGACCCAGAAGACCGGGAACCTGAACCTTGGTGTTGAAGGCATGATGTTCATGGGTGCTTTCGTAGGCTTCTTTACCGGATACAAGACAGGAAGTATTACACTTGCGCTGCTGGCTGCATTCGCAGTCGGTGTGTTTGCGGCATTGATTTATGCATTCCTCACTGTATCTTTAAGAGCCAATCAGAATGTAACCGGTCTTACGCTTACCATCTTTGGAACCGGTTTCGCACAGTTCTTTGGAGAGAGGATGATTGCAGCTGCGCCTGACAAATCTCCTAAGCTTCCAGCGGAACTTGTGGCTGCTCTTTCAGAGAAGGCAATCCCGCTCCTGGGTGATATCCCTTATATTGGAAAACTTCTGTTTTCACACAATATAATCGTATACCTGGGTGTATGTATCGCTTTCATTTGCGGAATTTATATAAACAGAACAAAAGCCGGACTTAACATGCGTGCAGTCGGCGAAAATCCTGCTGCAGCTGATGCTGCGGGAATCAATGTCACTGCAGTGAAATACATCCATATCCTTGCTGGCGGCGGTATCTGCGGCATCGGCGGGGCGTACCTGTCACTGATCAATGGCGGCGGTGTATGGAACAACAGCTGCGTAAACGGACAGGGATGGATTGCGGTTGCGCTCGTTATATTCGCAAGCTGGAGCCCCGTCAAGGCAATCCTCGGTTCCCTTATTTTCGGCGCATTCAGCGTACTGCAGTTTTATGTCCCTAAGGATATTATTGAACTACCGAATGCATTTTACATTGCGCTTCCGTTCCTAATTACCATCATCGTGCTGGTGTTCACTTCCATGAAGAAGTCAAAGGAAGGCGCACAGCCGGCCGGATGCGGAATCAATTACTTCAGAGAAGACAGATAGGTTAGCAGCTCCCGCATTGCGGGGGCTGTTTTCCATATAGGTATTTAGTGTCTGAAGCCCTTTTGCTAGAGGACGTGATGCAAAACATGTTCATTCGCAGCGCGCTCTCGCTTAGATGAAGACGTAGTGGTACGTAAGGACGCAGAGTACGCGTCCTAAGTACCAACGTCTTCATAAAGCTGCTCATTGAATCATGTTTTGTATCACTGCATGGTAGCTGGCGAATGTATAAATTGATGAAGCGGTACGTTACAGGAAGGCTTTAGACACGCTAACTATATTGGACATTCTTCAAACTTGCCATATATTAGAAACACTTCGTATGGACACAGAGTTCCATGCATCCCGTTATGCAGTTTGCATGGAAAAGGGCTATTTTTGTTTGTGTGGTGCGGACATAAGTTTGACAGATGAAGAATTTTCGGGGAAAATACACAAAAAAACGGCGCTTTGCATTTATATAAATACACTATAGTGCATAAACTTTTGCGCCCCACCCACAAACAGTTGATATTTCAACTTTTTTGCTTTATTATATTAAAGATAGTTTTTTTTTACGATAGGATATCCGGCAAGGCGAGAAAAGACAGCCTGCTGCCATATTAATATTTATTTAGGAGGATACATATGTATAAGATTACGAAAGCAGAGATGCTTGCAGACAAGATATTCCTGATGGATGTCGAAGCTCCCCGCGTTGCAAAAAATTGCGAACCTGGGCAGTTCATCATAGTAAAAGCCGGCGAAAAAGGAGAGCGAATTCCTTTGACAATCTGCGATTATGACAGAGAAGCAGGAACAATTACAATTGTATTCCAGACAGTCGGTGCATCAACAGAGAAGATGGCATCCTTAAAAGCAGGAGATTATTTCGATGATTTCGTAGGCCCACTCGGACTGCCTTCAGAATTCATCCATGAAGATATAGAAGAACTCAAAAAGAAAAAAATCCTTTTCGTTGCAGGCGGAGTTGGAACAGCTCCTGTATATCCGCAGGTAAAATGGATGCATGAACACGGAATCGATGTTGATGTTATCGTAGGTGCAAAGACGAAAGATATGCTGATTCTTGAAGAAGAAATGAAAGCAGTCGCAGGAAACCTCTATGTAACGACAGATGACGGTTCTTATGCAAGAAAAGGCATGGTAACGGAAGTGATCAAGGATCTCGTAAACAATCAGGGCAAGACCTATGACGTATGCGTTGCAATCGGTCCATTGATCATGATGAAATTCGTTGCCCTCCTTACAAAAGAGCTTAACATCCCAACAGTAGTAAGCCTTAACCCGATCATGGTTGACGGAACCGGAATGTGCGGAGCATGCCGCGTTACAGTGGGTTCAGAAGTCAAATTCGCATGTGTTGACGGTCCTGAATTCGACGGACACCTTGTAAACTTTGATGAAGCCATGAAGAGACAGCAGACCTATAAGACAGCAGAAGGAAGAGCGATGCTTAAGGCTGTTGAAGGAGACACACATCACGGCGGATGTGGAAACTGCGGAGGTGACGAATAATGGATATTTTAAAGAAGGTTCCTGTAAGGGAACAGGATGCAAAAGTAAGAGCAAAAAACTTCGAAGAAGTCTGCTTAGGATATAATCTGGAAGAAGCAATGGAAGAGGCAAAAAGATGCCTCAACTGCAAGAATGCAAAATGCATCAAGGGATGCCCTGTATCAATCGATATCCCAGCCTTCATCCAGGAGGTTGCTGCTGGAAACATCGAAGAAGCGGCAAAAATAATCGCAGAATCATCATGCCTCCCAGCTGTATGCGGACGTGTATGTCCTCAGGAAAGCCAGTGTGAAGGCGTCTGCATCAGAGGCATCAAGGGCGAACCTGTATCAATTGGAAAGCTTGAAAGATTCGTTGCAGACTGGTCAAGGGAACACAACATCGTTCCTGAAAAACCGGAAAAGACAAACGGAATCAAAGTTGCCGTAATCGGTTCAGGTCCTTCCGGCTTGGCATGTGCAGGAGACCTTGCAAAGAAAGGCTATGAAGTTACGATCTTTGAAGCCCTTCATGAAGCAGGCGGCGTTCTCGTATACGGAATTCCTGAATTCCGTCTTCCAAAAGAAACAGTTGTAAAGACTGAAATCGACAACGTCATAAAGCTGGGCGTAAAGATCGAGACAAATGTAATCATTGGAAAATCGATCACCATAGACGAGCTTTTCGAAGAAGGCTTCAAGGCTGTATTCATCGGTTCAGGCGCAGGCCTTCCTAAGTTCATGGGAATCCCTGGTGAAAACGCAAACGGCGTATTCTCTGCAAACGAATACCTGACAAGAAACAACCTGATGAAGGCATTCGAAACCGACTCTGACACTCCGATCTACAGAGGAAAGAAAGTCGCTGTCGTAGGCGGCGGAAACGTTGCAATGGATGCGGCAAGGACAGCATTAAGGCTTGGAGCTGAAGTGCACATCGTATACAGAAGAAGCCAGGACGAGCTTCCTGCAAGGGTTGAAGAAGTCCATCACGCAATCCAGGAAGGAGTCATTTTCGATCTCCTTACAAATCCTGTTGAAATCCTCGTAAGCGAAGACGGATGGGTAAAAGGAATGAAATGCGTGAAGATGGGTCTTGGAGAACCTGATGCATCTGGAAGAAGAAGACCTATGGAAATACCGGGTTCAGAATTCGAAATGGAACTTGACGCAGTGATCATGTCACTGGGAACATCACCAAATCCACTCATCTCTTCTACAACAGAAGGACTTGAAGTAAACAAATGGAAATGCATCGTAGCTGACGAGGAATTCGGAAAGACTTCCAAGGAAGGTGTATTCGCAGGCGGAGATGCAGTTACAGGAGCCGCAACAGTAATTCTTGCCATGGGCGCCGGAAGAGCCGGAGCAAAAGGCATAGACGAATACTTATCAAAAAAGTAAGAAACGGGTTTTCAGACAGTAACGATGCAGGCGGCCAGCCTGCCGGAACTGTTCTCACCGGAGACCCGGACAACGTCTTTTACAGATGGAAGTAGCGTTCAGAAGGTGGCTGCCTGCCAATGCGGCAGAACGGCTGCTTCACCGGAATCAGAAGGAGGAACAGCATGGTAAATCATTTCGTTTTTTGGAATTTTCAGGAGCAGTTAAGCAGTGAAGAGAAAAGGGAAGCCGCTCTGAAGATCAAGGAATCTCTTGAAGGCCTTAAAAATAAGATCGACGGCATAATCAATGTACAGGTTGTAATCGATCCTCTCGATTCAAGCAACAGGGATATTGCACTGATCAGTACTTTTGACAGCAGGGAAAGCCTCCGTGCCTACCAGGAACATCCAGACCATAAGGAAGCAGGCGCTTTCATCAAGTCTGTTACATGTGACAGGACCTGCGTTGATTTTGAAGAATAAATGCAACTGCGACGAAGGGGCTGCCTGCTATTGTACGGCAGCTCCTTTTTTTGAAAAGTGAGTGGGAAAAATGAAAAGAAAAATTATATTTTTTGATATTGACGGAACCATATTGACAGAAGATACACGCATAATTCCAGACAGCGCTGTAAATGCTATCAGGGAGGCCAGGAAAAACGGTCATCTGGCTTTCATCAATACAGGAAGAACCTTTGTGAATATCGAGGAACGAATCAAAGAGATCGGTTTCGACGGCTATGTGTGCGGATGCGGAACCTATATCAATATCGACGGAAAAGTGCTCCTCGAGAAACCGATTCCAAAGGATACCTGCCGGGATATCATAAATAAACTCAGGGAATGCAAAATAGAAGCGCTCCTGGAAGGCCTGGAAGATATTTATTTCGACAATGCTGAATTTACAGACAAAGAAATGTTCAAGATGAAGCAGCGTTTTGAAAAGAAGGGCCTGGGAATCAGCAAAAACTGGAACAGCGAAGGAATTCAATTCGATAAAATTTTCGCTGTTGAAGATGAACAATGCAATATGCAGGGATTCAGATCGTATTTTGAGAAAGAGTTTGATTTCATCGACCGCGGACAGAATCGCTGGGAGATCATACAGAAGGGATATTCGAAGGCAACAGGAATCGAATATCTATTGAATTACTATAACATCCCCCGTGAAAATTCCTATGCCGTTGGCGACAGCTCGAATGATTTGTCGATGCTGGAATATGTAGAAAATGCCATCGCGATGGGGAAGAGCGATAAGTGTGTATTTAAAATCGCTTCATTCATAACCAAAGACATAAATGATCATGGAATCTGGCATGCGCTGAAGCATTACCGGATCATTATGCCAGGCACTGTATAAAAAATATTCTGCATCCTTTGCAACATGGATGCACAGTATAAAAAATACCCTGCATCCTTTGTAACATGGATGCAGGGTATTTTCATACTGAAAGCAGGAAGCTTATTCAAAAATTTTCTGATAGAGGTCTTCCGTAATCTTGTCAAGATAAGATTCATCCAGGTTTTCGTAGGTGGTGCTGATGATCTCTTTGATCTTTTCACAGCGTCTGAAATATCTTACTTCATCAGATATCTTTTCATCATTGGCAGTATCTGCCGAGACTTCGAAGGCTTCCTTTGAAAAACCCTTTATAAACCAATCCATGATCGCTTCGGTCAGTTCCTTTTCTTCGACTGCTTCTTTCGCAAGGACTTTGGCACTCTTGAAGGAATAGACTGATATCACGAGGAAGATGACGAACATTGCTCCCATTACGATATAGATCAGGTATTTAGACCCGCCGGCCAGGTTGAGGGGGATCACGTTGGTGGCAACGAGAAACAGTGCAATCAGCCCGATCACGCCCACGAGCAAAAATGTATAAGCAGAGGAAATGACCTCATCATAACGGTCTGCTTTTTTCACATAGGCGAACGCTGGCTTTTCCTTAGCTTTTTCAGGCAGAGCAGGAGATTCTTCCGTATCTTCAGCCACCATTGCGCCTTCGCTTTCCGCCAGCATTTTTTCCTTTGTGTTCTTGAAGACGTTCGTATATTTCATGGCTTCCCGGTCATATTTCTCGGGTGCAAGGACTTCATACATGGCATACTCTTCGTTGTATGCAACCTGTACGCCTGTTATATTTGAATATGCAAGGAATTCAGCCAGCTCCTTGGCCAGCTCTTCTTCAGCAAAAAGAAGGGTCGACATTTTCTCTTCCAGAGGCAGTTCCTCAACAAGTTCAACATGGCAGTCGGCACATTCAGTGATGCCTTCTACATATTCGTTTTTACAATTTGGACACCAGGGCATTATTTTAATCTCCTTTATGTTATGTATTCTAAACCATTCAGTTTTTCGTTCTTTCTGGGGCGCCGGACTGATACTTTCGTATGAAAGGCCGCATTTCAGACGGTTCCAGAAAGCACTATACTTGTAAAATTATATAACAAATCGGCAAAGTAAACAACAAAAAACGGGATTTCATGTTATAATCTCAATGGATTGAAATTCACAATCGGAAACTTCCTTGATATATTTAAAATATATAATGAATGGAGACAGGAAATGAAACTTACACTGATTACTGTTGGAAAGATAAAAGAGAAATATTTCACCGGTGCAATAGATGAATATGCAAAAAGGCTGAGCCGGTACTGCAGCCTGGAAATCCTTGAGACCCCGGACGAAAAGACGCCGGACAATGCAAGCGCCGCCCAGGAACTCCAGATCAAGGAGAAGGAGGGAGACCGGATCCTGAAGCTGATCAAGGACGGAAGCTATGTGATAGCCCTCGCCATTAACGGAAAGATGCTGGATTCCGAAGAACTTGCCGATAAAATCGACAAGCTCGGCGTGAACGGCTGCAGCCACATCACATTCGTCATAGGAGGTTCGCTGGGTCTTGACGAAAGGGTGCTGAAGCGCGCGGATTTCCTGCTGAGTTTTTCGAAAATGACGTTCCCGCACCAGCTTATGAGGGTGATACTGCTTGAGCAGATTTACCGCAGTTACAGGATAACGAATCATGAACCGTACCATAAGTAGTTACAAATCCCCCGAAAGAAAGGACCAGACATGAGTAGAAAAAAGTACAAAGCGGCAGCAGTAACCCTCATCATTGTCTGCATTCTCCTCCTGCTTCCTTACCTAATACCGGACCGGCCAGGAACCACGACTCCGGACAAGCCATTCCCAGAGAGCCACTCCGTTCTTATAGAAGGAGTACTTATTCATTACCGCAGCTTCGATGCCGTTGGAGAGGAACAGGGGAAAATCCTCCTCGTCCACGGAATGGGCGGCTCCACCTTCTCCTGGCACAATAACATTCAGGCTCTTGTCGACGCCGGTTACCGGGTCTTGGCGGTGGATCTTCCGGGATTCGGCTACAGCAGCCGGATAGCCGGACTGGACCACAGCCAGCAACAAAGAAGCAGGCTTTTATGGAACCTTCTGGAGATGGAGGGAGAGACCGGAGCTCCCTGGGTTCTGGCAGGCCATTCCATGGGCGGAGGCACTATCGCAGCCATGGCTCTTGATCATCCTGAACGGACAGCCGGCCTGCTTTTTGTCGACGGAGTCCTGGAAAACAACAACCGGACCGTTGTGCCGTCCCTGTTGCGTTTCCCGCCTATAAGACGCTGGGCGGATGTGCTGCTCCAGTATATGATTGACAAGGATGACTTATCGAAAATCCTGGAGTCAGCTTATGGCAGGGTCCCCTTACCGGAAGAAGTCGAAGGCTATGCCACGCCCCTTCTGCAAAAAGGCACTGCAAGAGCGCTGCTGGATATGACAAGCACCGCATCCGGCGTGGAACCGAGTAGACTTGCAGGGTCGGATTTCCCCATCCAGTACATCCGTGGCGAACAGGATGACTGGGTGCCGCCGGACACGGCTGAGGAGCTTAAGGAAATTCTGCCGTCCATGGATGTGGAGACTATCCCCGGAGCTTCACATTGCCCCATGGAAACCCATCCCGAGGAATTTAACCGGCTTCTGCTGAAATTCATTGCGGAAATCAAATGAGACACTGTATCCTCTTACTGATGCCTTGGAAGTACATCTGTAAGGTCGTCAATAACTCTTTTCTTCCTTCTTTCGATCATGAAAATGCAGAACATACCTATGCTTCCAAGGATGGAAATCAAAAAAGTCAGCGGCCATATGTAATTCAGACCAATCTCGTGAATGAATTTTCCAGCAATGGAAGTGCCTAAAGCGGCTCCAAAAGACCAGCTCAGGGAACCTGCAGAATTGAATCTTGCTCTGAAGTTGCTTGGGCTATTATTTGCTAAATATACGCCAAAATTCGTAACTGCAAGAATTTCTCCCAGGGTCCAGATCACTGTTGACAGTATGAACATGTAATAGCTGTGAACCACGCCAAGCATTCCGAAGCCGACTGCATAGAGCAGGCCAACTATGATCATGTTGGCCAGCGGCTTCAGATGCTTCGTCAGTGAAGTGACAGGCACGGTACAAAAAAGGACCGTGCAGGCGTTTATACTCATTAATAGTCCGAACCTGCCAGGGCCTGCACTGCCAAAAACCGCAGCTGCTGTCAGCGGCAGCGAGAAGCTGTTCTGGGAATAAACAAAGCTGTAAAGTATATATATGACCAGGAACATTGCGATTTGAGGCCTTTTCATCAAGGCATTTATTGTGTTTCCTTTTTCTTCCTTTTCCATTTTTGAATAAGCAGTTTCCTTTAAATGTTCAGGCTTTATTTCGTCAATGTTTTTCCATACCAGATAACATGCTATAAAAGAAGTAATGGCATCGCCTATAAAAAGCATTGGCAGGAAATGATTAAATAGAAACCCTGCAACGATGGGTCCCAAAGCTACTCCTGCATTAATGCCTAAATATTGGAGCGAAAAGCCCTGCTGCCTTTGATGGGGCGGCAGTATATCCGTTACGATCGCATTCATGGGAGGTCTTACTGCGCCAGTGAAAAACGTAGATATTAAAAGAAAGACTACGATTAGTACTGGATTCTTCAAAAAGGCGCAGGGCAGCAAGGACAATGCGGCACCTCCCTGCGCAATCAGGTATGTCTTTTTTCTCCCGAACTCATCAGCAAGTTTGCCGCCAAGGAGGGAAGAGGGAATGCATATCAGGGCTGTTATCGTGACAATAATTCCTGAAATTTCGGAGGAAAGACCTATTTTCGCGGTGAGATACATCGCTAAAAAAGGCATGACAAAATCTCCAAATCTGTTAATTACAGTAGCTCCGAACAGTATATACATGTTTCTTGGAAGCCCCCTGTAAGTGTCTATCATTCTTAATCTGATTATAATCATCTCTTTTCTGTTTTTATCCTATATGGTTTTAATGCCGATTTAAAAAAAGCAATCCGGCTTTACACGTCATTTTGAAAAAGGCTATTCATCGGTTCCTGTAATTCCTGCAATACAGCTAACCTCCATATAATACCTGGCTGTCTCTTCGGGTGTGCATTTCATTTTGTGATCAATCCACCATTTGACTGTTTCGGCAAAGCTGCCTGAAAGATGATACAAGATGAAATCAGCAGGGGCATTTACTTTGATCTCGCTTAAATATCTGGAAAACATCTCTGAAAGGTACTCCTTAAAATACTTCATAAAGAGTTCGCCGCTTTCGCAGGACAAAATTCCCACCATGTCTTTTTCACTGTCTTTCAGATGATGTAGAATATGCGAGAGCCTTGCTTCAAGCCCGTTGTTAGTGCCCGAAAAATCATGGGTCTTTTCTGATATAAGTTCATCAGAAAACACATGGCTGAACAGATTGGTACACATTGCCTTAAGCAACTCGTCTTTTGTATCGAAATGAGCGTAAAAGGTGCTTCGGCCAATATTCGCCTCATCAATGATTTCCTGTACGGTTATATTCCCGTACCGCTTTGTTTCAAGGAGTGAGCTGAATGCCCTGAAAATAGCGTCCCTTGTTTTCTGTTGTCTTCTGTCCATCGCAATCCTTTCCATACAAATGTTATAAAATGTTCCGTAACATACAGTCTGCCCGATTTGATTGTTGCACAGGGCATACTGCAGCTATATAATGATAATGAACAATATGTTCGGTAAATGTAAATTATACTATTCTTTAATCAGCGATGCAACAGGAGGTTTCAAAATGACGAAAAGACTAAATGAATTTTTAGCCGGAGTACCAATGACAATCGTTGGCGGCGTATTTCTGGCTGTGAGCCTCATTCTTATGATGATGAAACTAGAAGTTCCCGTCGACCCAGCGTGGATTTCGGTCATCATCTCAGGAATTCCGCTTCTATATCTGGCAATATGGAGAATCATCAACAACAAGGGTATGAGCAAGATCTCGTCGGCACTCTTGATTTCCATAGCCATGATTGCAGCCATTGCCATCGGAGATATTTTTGCAGCCGGCGAAGTTGCATTTATTATGGCAACTGGGGCGATTCTGGAGGAGAAAACAGCTGAACGATCCAAAAAGGGGCTTAAGAAACTGATCAGCCTTGCGCCGCAGCAAGGACGCAGAATCATGAACGGAAAAGAAGAAATGATAAGGGCAGAGGAAATCAAAGCGGGATATATGCTTCGCGTTCTTCCCGGCGAAACCATTCCCGTTGATGGGAGAATCACCATTGGAAATTCATCTGTCGATCAGGCTGTCATCACCGGAGAATCGCTGCCTGTGGACAAGGAAGCAGGTGACAGCGTTTACTGTGGGACCATCAACCGGTTTGGAGCAATCGACATGGAAGCAACGGAAGTCGGCGAGGACAGCTCATTGCAGAAGTTGATTCGTATGGTTCAGGATGCTGAAAACAAACAGGCGCCAATACAGCGTATCGCAGATAAATGGGCGACCTGGCTTGTGCCGGCGGCATTGCTGATTGCCATTGCAGCATATGTATTTACGCAGGACATCATCCGCGGTGTCACGGTGCTGGTGGTATTTTGCCCCTGTGCACTGGTGTTGGCTACTCCTACCGCAATCATGGCGGCTATCGGACAGGCTGCCAAACATGGGATCATCATCAAATCCGGCGAAGCCCTCGAAAAGATGGGCAAAGTGGATACCATCGTTTTTGATAAGACCGGAACCCTTACATTTGGAAGACCTGAGGTCAGCGACATTATCACTTTCCTTGGAGAACCTGATGAAAACGAGCTTCTTGCTTTGGCTGCTTCGGCAGAATCCCGCAGCGAACACCCTTTAGGAAAGGCAATCGTCGCACACGCCATAGAAAAAAAGCTTGTTTTGAAAGATGCTGAAGGATTCAGAATGGAGGCCGGCAAAGGAATCTACGCCAACGTCTCTGGACGGGATCTGTTCTGCGGCAATGAAAACTACCTGAAAGAGAATGGCATTGGCATCCCGCAGCAGGCTATTGATACTCTGAATCTTTTGCGCAATCAAGGTAAAGCTTCGGTTCTGGCAGCTGCAGACGGGCTTTGTGTGGGTGTCATTGGTCTTTCTGATGTATTGCGCCCTGCGGCTGTTGAGATGGTAGCTGAACTGCATGAGATGGGTACGCAGACAGTATTGCTCACTGGGGACAACCATAGGACGGCTGCTTATTTTGCAGAACAGGCAGGCATTACCGATGTGAAGGCAGAATTATTGCCTGAGGAAAAGGTGCAGAACATTCTGCAGCTGCAGCAGGAAGGCAAGGCTGTTTGTATGATCGGTGACGGCGTGAATGACGCACCCGCCCTCAAAACGGCATCTGTAGGGGTAGCGATGGGAGCCATGGGAAGCGATATTGCTGTGGAAGCCGCGGATATTGCCCTTATGAGTGATGATATTTCAAAAATTCCTTATCTGAAACGGCTTTCCAATGCGACTGTAAGTACCATAAAATTCAGTCTCTTTTTATCTCTGTTAATTAATTTTGTGGCTATTTTAATGTCATTTATGGGATGGCTGACCCCTACAACAGGTGCATTGGTCCATAATGCAGGATCGATCGTTGTTGTGCTGATTGCCGCGCTGCTATATGACAGGAAATTCGATTAGTTCAGGAAAAGATTGAAAGGCGTTCAGATTAGGTATATACTTTGTGTGTAATTAGATACATGCAGGCACTGGAACAATCGGGGCGCAGTATTTATTTTGATTCCCTGATTCGGGCTGTCGGCGCAACCTATCAGTTGAGAAAGGGGTCAGTAATATGTCAGTTGTAAAAGTAATCGAACTTATCGGAGAATCCACTGAAAGCTGGGAGGCCGCTACAAAAGATACTGTAGCAGAGGCGGCAAAAACTATTGATAATATCAAAACTGTTAACATTGAAAACCTGCAGGCACTTGTGGAAGACGGCAAAATAACAAAATATCGCGCAAACGTTAAAATCACATTCGTAGTAAAAGACTAAGAAATCATATAATGCAGGATGAAATTTCCTGATCAAAGAAGGGTTCTCCTGAAAATAGAAGGGGAACCCTTCTTTGATTAGTGGCACGAGCAGTCAAACCTGCAAAAAACTGAATCCGAATGAGCGATTGGCGATTTCTTTAAAAACATATTGACATATCGTTTCACCAGTGGTATTATTAAGAAGTATTTTAGGTGTTAGTTTTGATTCACATATTTTTGTAAATCATTAATCTATTTAATGACTTACAAAAATATGTGATTTTTTATTTTCAGTGTAAAGTATAAAAAATTATATTAGGAGGTATCTTTCATGAATAAAGGTACAGTAAAGTGGTTTAACTCACAAAAAGGATTTGGATTTATCACAAACAGCGAAAATGGAGAAGATTTATTCGTTCATTTTTCAGGAATCGCGACTGAAGGCTTCAAGAGCCTTGAAGACGGACAGAACGTTAGTTTTGATATTACAAATGGCGCTCGTGGCTTACAGGCTACAAACGTTTTAGCAATTTAACCTTATCAGGCAGGTCGCTTTAGCGGATTGTGAATATCCGCTTTGACTCAGTCCATCCCTAAAAAGCCGGTTTTATACCGGCTTTTTTTGTGTTGAAAAAATATATCCTCTGATATAATTGATATAGAAGCTGATGAGTTAGTCAATGCATGAAAATATGTGGTATAATTCTTAAACGAAGGAAAAGAACCGGCAATGCGGCGATTTCCTGAACAGCCACAAAGAATTTCTACTATTATTTAAACTAAAGGAGCAATTATAATAATGAATTTTTATTTCGCACCCATGGAAGGCCTGACAGGATACATCTATAGAAATGCCTACCACGATTTTTTCAATCAGATCGATAAATACTTTTCACCGTTTATTGCCGCAACTCAGAACTATACATTTAAAAGCCGCGACTGGAATGATATTTTGCCCGAAAACAACCAGGGGCTTATTCTGGTTCCCCAGCTGCTGACCAATAATGCAACGGATTTCATCAATGCTTCTAAAAAAATAAAAACACTGGGTTATAACGAAATCAATCTGAATCTGGGTTGTCCTTCGGGAACTGTGGTGTCGAAAAACAAGGGATCCGGATTCCTTGCTAAAAAAGCTGAACTGGATGCTTTTTTGGATGAAATCTTCACACATTCGATCACGAAAATTTCCATAAAGACCAGATTGGGGAAAGACCAGCATGATGAGTTTTATGAACTGATTGAAATATTCAACAAATATCCCATGGAAGAGCTTATCATCCACCCCAGGATCCAGAAGGATTTTTATAAAAACACGCCAAATCTGGAGATTTTCAGGGATGCACTGAGCCTGAGCAAAAATCCTGTCTGCTATAACGGTGATATTTTTTCGGTTGAAGACTACAGGAAGTTTACTGAGGATTTTCCGGATGTGGGCACCCTGATGCTTGGCAGGGGATTGCTTGCGAATCCAGGATTGATACCGGAAATCACAGGTGGCCGGCAACTCGAAAAGGCATTGCTGAAAGAATTCCATGACAGAATTTATGAAGATTATCAGAAAATACTCTTCGGAGACAGGAATGTCCTGTTTAAAATGAAAGAATTATGGTTCTATATGATTCCGCTTTTTGCTGATAGCGCAAAGCATGCAAAAAAAATCAAAAAAGCAGAGCGGCTGTATGATTATGAGGCAGCAGTTTCAAGCCTGTTCAGAGAAAGGGAAATCCTTTCAGTTTGAGCGGTTTGCAAATATACCCTTTAACCGGCATTCAGACATATAAGGAGAATCACGACTATGAGTTTTCACAAGAAAATCAGAAGAGACAGTGAAAAGACCTTGAAAAGCTTTAAATATGGGTTTGACGGAATTGCCTCTGCCGTCCGATCAGAAAGAAATATGAAGATACATATCATGATCATGATCCTCGTCATAATAGCAGGATTCCTGCTGAAGATCACCATGGGAGAGTGGATCGCCTGCATCATCCTGTTCGGAATGGTCATTGCCGGAGAACTGATGAACACGGCAATCGAACTGGTGGTCGATATCATTATGCCCTATCAGCATGAAAAAGCAAGACGGGTGAAGGATATTGCAGCAGGATCCGTCCTTGTTTCCGCCATAGCAGCCGCAGTTGCCGGATTCATAATATTCGTTCCCAAAATCATGGCCCTGATCTGATGATTCATACATAAACGTGGCATTATTTTGTACTTTAGCAGCCAAAATTAAAATCCACCCAAAAATCGTCATGTTTTCCCCGAAATCGTTATTGCCGGTATTTGTGATGTTTCGTATAATAATTTCAGGAAAACAGACGGCATAGTTTACAGACATGCCGCTAATCAAGACTGAAAGAAAAGGGAGTATTGTATATGGTGAATTTAAAAGCGATGCCTTATAATCTTGACGATGAAGGCGTAAAATGGGTTCAGGAAACGATTGCCGGCATGACACTAGAAGAAAAAATAGGACAGCTGTTCGTCAATATGGGGTCAAGCCGTGACGAGGATTATTTGAAGCATGTAGTAGAAACCTATCACATTGCAGGCGTTCGATATAATCCGGGCACAGCTTCAGAAGTATATGACCAGAACAAAATCCTTCAGGAAAACAGTAAAATTCCGCTTCTGATCGCTGCCAATACCGAATCAGGCGGAAATGGCGCCTGCACCGACGGAACGTACATCGGCCACGAGGTAAAGGTTGCCGCTGCGAACGATGTGAAATACGCATATGAACTGGGACGTGTTTCCGGTGTTGAGGCTTCCGGAATCGGATGCAACTGGAGTTTTGCGCCAATCGTAGACATCAACAGGAACTGGCGCAATCCGATCATTTCGACACGTACCTGGTCCGGTGATGTTGAAAAGACTCTGGAATTGTCTCTGGCCTACATGAAAGGCATCCAGGAAAGCGGAATAATTGTTCCTGCAGCGAAACACTTCCCTGGCGATGGCATCGACGAACGCGACCAGCATCTGTCGTTCAGCGTGAATTCCCTCTCGACGGACGAATGGGACAGCACCTTCGGCAAGGTATACGGCGGCTTATTTGAAGCAGGGCTTCCATCCATCATGGCAGGGCATATTTCGCTTCCGGGCTATGTGCGTCACTTCCATCCGGAAGCGACTGTTGAAGAACTGGTTATGCCTGCAACATTAAACAAATATATATTGACTGACTTATTACGCGGTAAAATGGGCTTTAACGGTCTGGTCGTATCCGATGCCAGCCATATGGTTGCGCTGACATCTGCGATGAAACGTAAAGATATGCTTCCGGCCTCTATTGCTGCAGGCGTTGACCTGTTCTTATTTTTCAATGACCCTGATGAAGATTTCCAGTGGATGATGGAAGGCTATCATAACGGCGTGATTACGGAAGAACGCCTTACGGAGGCCTTAACACGCACATTAGGCATAAAGGCTTCCCTGAACCTTCACAAAAAGGCAAAGACGGAGATACTGCCGGCGAAAGAAGAATCTATGGCCAAAATCGGTCTGCCGGAAAACAAAGCAATTGCTTTAGAAGTTGCTGATAAAGCAATCACCCTGGTAAAAAACAAGGCAAACATCTTCCCTATTTCCGCTGACAGGGAGAAAAGGGTACTCCTGGTAGAAGTAAAAGGGTTCGAAGGAGGCTTTGGCAGAATGCTTGGCGGCAATGAAAGAACAGTTGATCTGTTAAAAACCATGCTGGAAAAGGAAGGATTTACTGTTGAGATATGGGAACCTTTAATAGATAAAATTTTCAAAATGCCGAAAGAAGAACAGACAGACGCGCTCAGGAACATCTATGCCCAGAAACGCCCGATTTCCGAATTGACGGATAACTATGATCTTGTCATAAACGTGGCAAGTGTATCCGCAAGCGTGGATCAGCGTGTCCAGTGGCCGCCTGCAAAAGGTACGCCGGACATCCCGTTCTACGTAAATGAAGTGCCTACTATCTTTGTGTCGCTACAGTGCCCGTTCCATCTGGCGGATGTGCCGCAGGTGCAGACATACATCAATTGCTACGATAACAAGGAGATGACATTGAAGGCCTTAGTTGAAAAAATGATGGGCCGTTCTGAATTTACAGGCGTAAGCCCGGTTGATGCATACTGCGGTCTGCTTGACACCCAGTATTAATTGAGGAGGAACTTTTTCGATGAGTGAATTGCTGTCTGGTTTCAAAAAAACAAAACCCTTTTTGATCTGTGTGGATTCTGACGGGTGTGCAATGGATACGATGGACATTAAACACAAGAAATGCTTCGGGCCATGCCTGGTAGATGTATGGAGCCTTGATGCCTTCAGGGATGAAATACTTAAGAGGTGGAACGACATAAATCTGTATACCATGACAAGGGGAATCAACCGGTTCAAAGGATTGCTGCTGATGCTTGAAGAGGTCAATGAGCGTATGCAGCCCATTGATGGTCTGGAAGAATACAGAAAATGGGTAGAAAGCACATCTGAACTTTCAAACGCCAGCCTGAAAGAGAAAATCGGAAGCAGGGATGGCATCTGTCTTAAAAATGCCCTGGAATGGTCAATCGTCCTGAACGAAAAGATTGCACAGCTTGACGAATCTGAAAAGCTGCCCTTCCCAGGTGCCCTGGAAGGCCTGAAAGCCGCACATGAAGCTGCGGATGTGGCAATCGTTTCTTCCGCAAATCTTCAGGCTATTCTGGATGAATGGAAACAGCATGGCCTGCTGGAACACACAGACATCGTACTTTCCCAGGATGTCGGCACGAAAGCATACTGTATTGCTGAACTTTTAAAAACCGGCTATGAAAAGGATCATGTACTGATGGTGGGCGATGCGCCAGGAGATTATGACGCAGCCAGAAAGAACGGAGTGCTCTATTATCCGATTCTTGTAAGCCATGAGAAAAATTCCTGGGATAGACTGAAGGAAGAGGCTTTAAGCCATTTTACTTCAGGGACTTACAAAGGCGCTTATGAAGATGCTTTCATAAAAAAATTTTTAGATAATCTGCAGGCATAAAAGCAGCCTCGCCTGCAATATGGCTGCCAGCGCTTGCAAAAAAGCCCTGAATCCTTGATATGATAAGGAACAGGGCCTTTTTAGAATTGGCTATTCGATTCCGATCAATATATCCTCGCCCTCTGTTTTGACAGGATAGCTCATGACTGAATGGGCGCTGAATTTCACAAACAGGAGTTTGCCTTTTCCGACAGTTTTTCCCGTCTTGATATCAAATACAGAGCCGTGCCTGGGGCAGACTATATTGCTGCCTTCCAGCCTTCCATCATAAAGGGAACCTCCCATATGAGGGCATTTATTGGCGATTGCATAATAGTCGCCTTCGAATTTTGCCAACAGTATATCGTTGCCCTTTAAAGTTATCCTGATCTTACTGACTGCTGAAAAGTCAGCTGTCCTGGCAGCTTTTACATATTCCATAACCATATTCCTCCCATGTTTTCAGATGATTGATCTGGTTGACTGGTTTCCGGCTGAATAACTATCAATGATTGCTTTGCATTCATCATACCATAGCAGGATTTGTTAGTAAATAATACCGTAAGAAAGTGATAAGAAATAAAACTAGGCGTATTGTATGGCGTGTCGGCTCAATTTTTGGTATAATGCATTCAGAATGAAAAAGGGGAGAAACATTTATGACTTATAACAATGACGATGCGATTCGCAATTTTACCAGCAATGAAATGAAGCATGCACAGCTTCTTTCCAGGCAATATCCGACAATTGCTGCTGCATGTACGGAAATCGTAAACCTGAAGGCAATATTGAACCTGCCAAAAGGTACGGAACATTTCCTTTCCGATATTCATGGGGAATATGAGTCATTCAATCATGTGCTGAAAAACGGATCCGGCAGTATAAAACGGAAAATCGAAGAGATTTTCGGTGATTCGCTAAGGGAAAAGGAAATAAAGAGCCTGGCAACCCTCATCTATTATCCGGAACAGAAGCTGGACATTATTCATAGCACGGAAGACGATATAGAGGAATGGTATGCCGTGACAATATACCGGCTTGTAGAGGTCTGCCGGAAGACGGCCTTCAAATACACGCGCATGAAGGTCAGAAAGGCAATGCCGGAGGACTTTGCCTATATATTGGACGAGCTTATGCATCAGGGCCCGAGAGAGTCAGACAAGAAGGAATATTACAATGAGATCATAGCAACCATCATTAAGATCGGCAGGGCGGACGAGTTTATCATCGCAATGTCAAAACTGATACAGAGGCTGGTAATCGACAGGCTCCATATAGTAGGCGATATATTCGACAGGGGACCGGGAGCGGATATCGTAATGGATACCCTCATGGACTATCATGCAGTTGATATCCAATGGGGCAACCATGACGTCCTATGGATGGGCGCCGCTGCAGGTAGCGAGGCCTGTATAGCGACCGTCATCAGGATATGTGCCCGGTATGTCAATCTGGCAACCATTGAGGATGGATACGGGATCAATCTGCTGCCTCTGGCAACATTCGCCCTGGAATTCTACAGAGATGATAACTGTACTGAATTCAAACCCAAGATCGAAAGTGACAGGGTCCATTACGAAAATGACCTGAAGCTTATAGCGAAGATGCACAAGGCCATTTCCATCATACAGTTCAAGCTTGAGGGTGAGATCATCAAGAGACGTCCATATTTCAGTATGGAGGACAGGCTTGTATTGGAAAAAATAGATTATGAAAAGGGAACGATCAGCCTGGAGGGTAAGACTTATAAACTCAGGGACTGCCATTTACCTACCATAGATCCTGCAGATCCATATGTCCTGACCGCCGAGGAAAGAAAACTGATTGAGAAGCTCAAGTCGTCATTCCTGAAAAGCGAAAAGCTCCAGAGGCATGTCAGGTTTCTTTTCGCTAAGGGCAGCATGTATCTGAAGTCGAATTCGAATCTGATGTATCATGGCTGCATCCCTCTCAATGAAGACGGCAGCTTTAAAAAAGTCAGAATAGGCTCGTCCGGAAAATCCTACAGCGGAAAGGCATTTTTCGACAGACTTGAGATTCTGGTCCGCGAAGGGTACTTCTACAAGAATAATCCCGAAGCGCAGCTTTATGGAATGGACCTGACCTGGTATTTGTGGAATGGTACGGATTCGCCCCTTTTTGGAAAGGACAGGATGACTACCTTTGAACGTTACTTTGTCAGCGAAAAAGAAACGCATGTCGAAAAGAAAAATCCTTACTTCAACCTTGAAGATACCGAAACTCTGACTAAAATGATATTTGAGGAATTTGACCTTGATCCGGAAGTTTCTCATATAATCAACGGACATGTGCCGGTCAAACTGAAAAAGGGAGAAAGCCCGATAAAGGCAAACGGCAAGCTTCTGGTTATCGATGGCGGTTTTTCCAAAGCTTACCAGAGCACCACCGGAATCGCCGGTTATACCCTTATCTACAATTCCTACGGCCTTTTGCTGGCAGCCCATGATCCTTTTGAATCGACTCAGAAGGCAATCGAGGAGGAAATAGACATTCATTCGACTTCAATGGTACTGGAGCAGGAAGTTGATCGTAAGAGGGTGCGCGACACGGACATAGGAGACGAACTGATCATCCAGATAAGGGATCTGGAGAATCTTTTGGATGCCTACAGGCTTGGATTTATTAAAGAGCAGCGCTATTAGTTCTGAATATTCATATAATTTTGTTTAAAATAACTGAAAGCTGTGGTAGAATATAGTCAAATGAGCGGATACTCACATGTCATATGCGAATATAAGGTGACGGATATAAATAAAGAGCTTGAGATAAAGCCGCCACTGTGACGCATGCTACATGTTGATGAGTATAAATTGGTAACTGGTCAGTCTATACGGCTGAACGTTACTGAATTTTTTCAAAAGCAGCAGGTAACCGAGTATTGAAATTGCATTGGACGAGATCAGCAATGCAGCAGGTAGAAGAAAGGAGACGGAAATTATGTTATGGAAATGTTCAGTTTGCGGATTTATTCATGAGGGAGATGATGCTCCCGAAGTATGCCCGAAATGCGGTGCACCAAAAGAAAAATTCACAGCCCTGTCTGATGAAGAAGCTCAGAAAATTTATACATCAGACCGTACCAATGATATCCATATGGAAATCATAAAACTGGCTATGGAAATCAAGGATTTGGCAAAAGAGGGCATGGAAATCAACCTTGATCCTCCATGTTTCAGCGTATTCCAGAAGGCCCATGACGAAGCATGGGTGATGAAACAGAGAAGCAAAGCCGAAATTGCCGGCCATGTAAGCAGAGGAAAATGGTAGGTTATATGAAAATATACTGCAGCTGTGCAGATGGCTCGATCAGGGATACAATACTGAATCGTTCAGGAATAATATGTTCTCTGTAGGAGACAACCAATCAGGACATTATCCAGACGGATAATGTCCTGATTTTTACATTCCTGATTTTATGATCAGTATGATGAGCCATAATCCCATTAACAGTGCACCGACATAGCCGACCACTGCTATTGCAGAAATTCCATAGAACTGGGGGCCGGTCTCAGTACTTACAATCATGGAGGAGCCTATGATAACAGCAGCAATGATAATGCTGAATACGACCCTGTTCACCATATGGTTGAGCCGGTCTGCAGGACCTTCCAGATTTGTATGCTCCATCTGGATTTTAAACTTACCGGAAGAAGCATTCTTGAGAAGACGGCCTGTTTCTTTTATGATTTCCGGCCCTGACTTGGACAGCAGATACAGAGACAGCAGATTTTCCGCTATTTCTTTTTTTGGATCTATGGTTTTGAATATCCTGCCTTTTACGTACGGCATCAGCATATCCATAATCCTGATGCCGGGAGAGAGCTTCTCAAGAACGCCTTCTATCGTCAGCATGCCCTTGAGGAGCATCGTGATCTCCTTTGGCATTGAAAGCTGGTTGTTCCTGCAAATTTCAAGCAGATCGCCTATAAGCTGGCCAAGGTCGAGCTCTGAAAGCGAGGTATCGATATATTTTGTATAGATGGATTCTATTTCGGAACGGAAAGACTGCATATCGATGGGACCTTTTTTTATGGCGATTTTGAAGACGGCCTGTGCCATGTCATCCGCATCTCCGGCTATGAGCCCATATAGCAGTAAATTGAACCGTTCCTTTAATTGACCGCTTAAAGTACCCATCATTCCGAAATCGATATAGGCTATCTGGTTTTTGTTGATCATAACGTTTCCTGGATGAGGATCCGCGTGAAAAAAACCGTCTTCAAAAATCTGTTTGAAGTAATTAAAGGCCAGCTTCCGGCATATCTCATCAATATCGTAACCTTCGTTCACCAGCTTATCAGTGTCAGATATTTTTATCCCGTCTATAAAGTCCATGACCAGTACGTTATGTGTCGTGTATTCCGTATATACCGAGGGGCAGGTTATAAACCTGACGTCACTATTATTCTTTGAAAACTCCCTGATATTGTCAGCCTCATACAGAAAATCCAGCTCCTTTGCCGCTGAGGCCTCCAATTCTCCAAGTATCTCCTCAAAGTTCATGATCTTGTTCTGAGGCGTATACCGGACATATCTGGAGAGCCGTTTGAGGATTCTCAGATCGTTCATCATAGTTTCCCTGACTCTGGGACGCAGGACCTTGACCACAACCTTGCGTCCATCCCTCAGGCAGGCTGCATGTACCTGAGCTATTGAGGCGCTTGCAATAGGTACTGGGTCGAGGCACGAAAAGATATCGGACACAGGTCTTCTCAAATCTGCTTCTATTACAGCCTTAACAGCTTCAAACGTTTCAGGTCTTGCATTATCCTGGAACTTCTGGAATTCAGCAATGTAAGCCTGAGGAAGCAGGTCCGAGCGCATGGACAGCATCTGGCCGATTTTAACAAAGGTCGATCCAAGCTCATCAAAAGATTCCCTCAGGCTGACCGGCATATTTTTGCTTTTAAATCCCCTCAGTATGCCGTGGTTCAGAAATACAGAGACGATTTCATGCATCCGTTCCTTTTCAGTGTGTTTTTCCATAATCTCACATCATCTGTCTTCAATATTTTTGATTCGTTCCTCGAGGTTTCTGATATCATCTCTTGTTGCAAGATTCAGGTCCAGGAGCATCTTTTTCAAATCGTCAGGCGTAATGCCACCGGATGCATTCTCCGTTTCTTGTTCATGTACTTTTTTTCGTTTCAGCTCTTCATTCAGTTCTTTTCCCTGTTCTACAGTAAGTTCCCCTTTTTTGATCAGGCTGTCGATCAGTTCCGAGCTTTTTTCGAATGAATATGCCATTGAACCGATTCCCGCAAGTACAATTTTTTTGAATGAAATATCCATAAAACGCACCTCTTTCTAAATCCGTATGCTTTAGAAGGTCTGCCGGCTAACATGCCTGAAGCGCAAGGCAGCCTTCTGGCTGTTTGTTTACTCCCTAATTATACCACATTTAAGCAAATTGACATACAACTAGCTTTAAAAGATATATTTGACGTGCTATTATTATACATTTTTCTCTTTGTATAGTATAATATACTATAACAGATTGCTCTTCATTGTTGTTTTGATTTGAAGCAATTTTATATTTCAATCTGTAAGAGAGGAGGGGGTAAAATGAACGACTCTTACTTTGACGGCGGACTTCTGCAACTGATCGGCTGGAAGCTTCTTGGAGGGCTCATCACCTTATGTACGCTTGGAATATGCTATCCATGGGCACTTTGCATGGTATACGGCTGGAGAATCAACCATACAGTGATTGAAGGAAGACGGCTTGTATTCACAGGCACTGCAATCCAGCTTTTTGGAAGTTGGATCAAATGGCTTTTGCTGACAATCATCACTTGTGGAATCTATGGATTCTGGCTGGAGATTACCCTTGAGAAATGGAAAGTAAAGCATACTGAGTTTGCCAGATAGCAATTCATTCGTCTTTATACGGCTGTTTAAGAATATGCTGTAGCGCTCAAGAACCGCATAACTTATGGGAAGGATTGGAGGAATGGCTATGAAAAAATTCATCAATAACCCGGAACGGGTAGTCGACGAAATGCTCGAAGGCATGGTTGCGGCACATCCGGAATATATACGAAAACTCGAGGGTTTTAACGTTCTTGCAAGGAAGAATGCTCCAGTGATAGGAAAAGTAGCCCTCGTCAGCGGAGGAGGCAGTGGCCACGAGCCTGCACATGGCGGCTATGTGGGGAAAGGGATGCTGGATGCAGCTGTGTGCGGCAACGTATTTACTTCACCGACGCCTGATCCGATTCTTGAGGCTATAAAAGCGGTTAATGGAGGCGCAGGCGTTCTTCTCATTGTCAAGAACTATACAGGCGATGTCATGAATTTTGAAATGGCAAGGGACATAGCCGAAATGGAAGGCATCAACGTGGATTATGTCATAGTAAACGACGACGTGGCCGTAGAGAACAGCACCTATACTGCCGGAAGGCGGGGAATAGCAGGAACCGTTTTTGTACACAAGATAGCAGGGGCAAAAGCCGAAACAGGGGCAGGCATCAAGGAAATAAAGGCAACCGCATTGAAAGTCATCAGCAATGTCAGAAGCATGGGGATGGCTCTGAGTCCCTGCATTATTCCTGCTGCCGGCAAACCGAATTTTACACTGCTGGAGAGCGAAATGGAAATCGGCATGGGCATACACGGTGAACCTGGGACCCATAGGGAGAAAATAAGGACTGCCGATGAACTTGCAGCTCAGCTGATGGATAAAATTTTAGAGGACATGTCCCTGCATGCAGGAGATGAAGTTGCCGTCATGATTAACGGCCTTGCCGCAACTCCCCTTATGGAGCTCTATATCATCAATAGAAGGGTACATGATATTCTGAAACAGAATGAGATCAAAATCTATAAGACTTTTGTAGGCGAATTCATGACTTCCCTGGAGATGGCTGGCTGCTCAGTCAGTATACTGAAACTGGATGATGAACTGAAGCTGCTCCTGGATGCGGAAGCAGATACGCCTGCCTTTAAGGTGATATAGGGAACTGGGGTGATTTCAATGGTCGTAAACGGAAAAAAACTAATCGAAATACTGGACAGAATAGCCGATGTAATCGAAGAAAATAAGCTCATGCTGACCGAGCTTGATGCAGCAATCGGGGACGGAGACCATGGGATCAATATGAGCAGGGGATTCCATGCAGTACGGGAAAAGCTGAAGGATGATGACGGGAGCGATATCGGCATAATCTTAAAAAAGGCCGGGATGGCATTGGTATCGAATGTCGGCGGTGCAGCAGGCCCGCTTTACGGAACGGCTTTTTTAAAAGCAGGTGCCGTGGTGGAAGGAAAGCAGACTGTTGATGTCGCTGATCTGGAAAACATGCTGAAATCTGCTCTTGAAGGGATTAAAATGAGAGGTCATGCAGAACCTAAAGATAAGACCATGGTAGATGCGGCAGAAGAGGCGCTGAATGCGCTGAATTCCTCCAATGCAGCAGGCGAATCGCCCCAACAAGCCATAAAGGCAGCAGTTGATGCTGCATACCTGGGGTTGGAGAACACAAAAGACATGATTGCCAGGAAGGGAAGGGCAAGCTACCTGGCGGAACGCAGCATAGGCCATAAAGACGCAGGAGCAGCATCCTTCGCACTTATACTGAAAACTATATTTGATGAATTATATGGACAGGAGAGTAGCTGATGGTTGGTATTGTAATCGTATCCCACAGCCGGAATGCAGCTGAGGGAGCCAGAGAAATAGCCGCTCAGATGGCACCGGAAGTTTCCATAGCTGCTGCCGGCGGCACTGCGGACGGAAGACTTGGAACAGATATAAACAGCATTCTGAAGGCTATCAGGGAAGTCTATACGGATGATGGCGTTCTGATCATTTTCGATCTTGGAAGCGCCTATATGAATGCGGAAATGGCAGTGGAAATGCTTGATGAGGACATGCGGAAAAGGGTTGAAATTTCTGATGCTGCAATGGTCGAGGGAGCAGCCATTGCAGCTGTAAACAGTGGCTTGTCCAAACCCCTTTCCGAGATAATGAAGGAGCTGAAGCACTGCCGTATCTCAAAGATGCCTTGATGCCGCTTATCGCCACACCGTTTCTGGAACTTCAATTGCAATTGGATCGGATCCGGCATCCAGAGACGATATTTCGAATGCAGAAGAAGGTTTCGATTCGTCAAATCTGTGCCTGAGGTCGATTCTGGCCCAATCATGAGGAGGTATCATGATGTGCCATTCGACATGCATCTCCCATTCGTCAGAGAAAAAAAGATAGTGTGAAACAACCAGCCATTGTGGACTTACCATGGTTCCTGCCCATTCCATCCCGTACGTAATCCCTAATTCAGGATGGTTCGCTTCGAGCCATACGGCAAACTTGTCCCTGAGCTCTGATGCATATTTCTGCCTGTCATCCTCGCCGTCAATGACCTGGAACGTGACCGATTTCTGATCGGTAAAACCGTTCCGACTGCCTGAGACCGTTAATTTTACGGTTTCACCGACAGAGGATTTTCGCGGTATAGCAACAATCTCGGCGACCTGTTCTTCTGTTATTGCATGTTTATATATTATAATGTCGGCATTCGAAGCTTCAGCAGAAAGCTCAACCGGATTTTCACCTGTCGGGCTTTCGTCCGTAATTGTAACCAGGAACACGCAGCGCTGTCCAGGTATAGAATCTCCGTTCAGCTGCTCAGGCATCATTTCGAGGCTGAACGGACTTCCTTCTTCTGTCGGTTTTGAACACCCTGAGGTCAGAAACAAGATTGATGTAAGGAGCATGAATGTCATAAATAAACGTAGTTTATGCATATGAACCCTCCTTATGTGCGATACTTTTTCTGTCATTCCGATACTATAAGAATCTATCTACATTATACATCCTGGCGGTTAAATTGCATAGCATATTCAACTTGTTTTCTGACAACACGACTGTGTTCCATACGTTTCAAAACAATATAAAACGACTGGAAGTGAAGCGCATGAATAATATGAAACACCATCCGGCTGCATGGCTGATACGAAAAATAATGAAAAAGCCGGAAATAACGGGATTGGATAACATAGCGTCCGGAGTCCCCGCTTTTTTCGTCTCAAATCACGTCGGCTATTATGCTCCCGTGAAACTGCTTGTGTTCACCGATTTAAAATTGATTCCCTGGGTAGCCCATGAGCTTACAGAACGGAAATACTGCAGAAGATATCTGAAAACAGCCTTTTTTGAAACAGCTCTTAACCTTAAGTCACCGCTCAGCACGATTGCAGCTGCATTGATCAGCCCAGCTTGTGTTGCAATCATGCGATATATCGGGGCAATTCCTGTTTTCAGAAAAAGCCGGAGCATAATCCTGACAATTGACATGACCGTTAAAAATCTCGAAAAGGGTAACAATATCCTTGTTTTTCCGGAAATTTCAGGGCAGCCTTTAAATGATGTAATTTGCAGATTCGATAGCGGATTTATAAATCTCGCAAGGGTGTACTATGAACAAACCAATAAAAATATGGTTTTTTATCCAGTGTGCGTGAATAGAACGACCAACAGGATCAGCATTGGCAGCAGGATAACCTTTGACCCCGACAAAAAGTTTCATTCTGAAAAGCAACGTATTATCGAAGGCCTTACAGGCAGCATAACTGCAATGTATGACAGTAAGTAAGGGATATTTCTGATATTTTGTCATACTGCAGCTGTTGTTACGGAAAAGTTAAAAATGTATTGCAAATACAATAATTGTGAGTTAAAGGCATTGAAATTGTTTACATAATAGATAAAAAGTAGTATTATTAGATTGTAAAAAAGAACTGAATCGATATTTTGGGAAGGTAGCAGCATATGGCTATAATTAGATACTTATCCTAATTCGAGACCGTATTGCAGCCGACCAGAGATGGCCGGTTTTTGTTTTATTATAAACGAAACCGCTTCTCAGAAAATCAGCTTTACTCACAATAGAGACATTCTTATATCCAATCTTATATGCAATATAATTACATATTTTTTACCTGAACTGCAGAGATTACAAATTCTGTTACCGGACTTTTTATTTTAATTCGCGACTTGGTAAGAACTGTCCAACCCTGTGATGGCAGCACGACTGCCCGTAAATTTACGGAGGTGTTGAGATATCAAGAGAGCTGATTTATTTTGAAAAAGTTTGAAAATCTGTTTGTAACGATGTTTACAACAACAGTAAGGAGGTAATTAATATGAAAAAAAGGTATGCTATAATAGCTTTGGCTATGGTTATGATGTTAGCTGTATCATTACCGGTATCCGCATGCGGCATATTATATACCCAGGGATATTGGAAGAATCATACAGAAGTATGGGATGAGCGCTGTGAATCAACACTTTTACCAAGTGATACATTTTTTGGTTCTGGTATGACCTGGATACAGATGCTGAAAGTTCCGACAAAGGGAGATGCATATATTATACTTGCACATCAGTATATTGCTGCAAAACTGAATTTGTGGACATCCAATGCAGTTCCGACTGAAGCAGTTCTCAATGCATTGTACCGGGCTGAAATTCTTTTCAATGCTTACGACCCTGGAATGATTCCAGAAGGTCTTCGCGAACAGGCAATCCATGATGCTGGAATTCTGGATGCATGGAACAATGGCATTTAGCGGAATTCAGATGAAAATTTTTGTTAGTTCCAGTAATCTTAACAAAGTTGCGAATGCAAAATGATATAAACGTTACTGTTCACTAAATCTGCCCTGCCAGAATGAACTGGCAGGGTTTTTTTTCTTTACTTACAAGCAGAAGATGGAATATAATATGATACCAAGGGTCCAAAGGTCATGTGTTTCATGCTTGCATGAAAAAACATGACTTTGGGACCCGCAAAACATGAGAAAGGAGCCCTAACAGGGCGGATTTCTCATGTTTTAGGATTGTGAGAGCACAAAGTGCGGAACAATCCGTTGGTATCCAAGGGTCCAAAGGTCATGTGTCTCTTGCTTGCATGAAAAAACATGACTTTGGGACCCGCAAAACATGAGAAAGGAGCCCTAACAGGGCGGATTTCTCATGTTTTAGGATTGTGGGAGCACAAAGTGCGGAACAATCCGTTGGTATCCAGGGTCCAAAGGTCATGTGTTTCATGCTTGCATGAAAAAACATGACTTTGGGACCCGCAAAACATGAGAAAGGAGCCCGAACAGGGCGGATTTCTCATGTTTCTAGGATTGTGGGAGCACAAAGTGCGGAACAATCCGTTGGTATCCAGGGTCCAAAGGTCATATGCTTCATGCTTGCATGAAAAAACATGACTTTGGGACCCGTTGATCAAGGAGGATAAAATTATGGAACTATCGATACGTCCAGCTACACTTGAAGATGCAGAAGCTATACTTGCCATATACAGGCCCTATATAGAATCGACCTCAATAACGTTCGAGTATGAAGTCCCGTCAGAGGAAGAATTCAGACTTCGCATGAAAACAATTTGCGAGAAATTCCCGTGGCTTGTATGCATGGTGGATGGAAAAACAGCGGGGTATGCCTATGCTTCCCCACATCATGAAAGGGCTGCTTACCAGTGGAACGCAGATCTTTCTGTATACGTAAGCAACGAATGCCAGGGGATGGGAATAGGCACGATTCTTTATGCGGCACTTATTAATCTTTTAAAGGCCCAGGGCTTCTACAATCTATATGTCCTGATTGCCTATCCAAACAAAAAAAGCGAATCCCTGCACAGGCATTTCGGCTTCACTGATGTCGGCCTCTATAAAAATACGGGCTACAAGTTCGGCGAGTGGCATGATGTACTGTGCATGGTAAAGACATTAAGAGATTTTGGAGGCAGTCCCACCGCGTCTGTTCCGTTTTCAGCACTGGGAACCGATCTGATTGCGGATATTCTGAGAAAAAGCCTGCTTTGACGGCTCATTATGAAAAGATTTGACATATAAAAGGGATAAACATATAATTGTTTTTAGATAATACCAAATTTGAAATAAGGAAGTAATGATATATGAGAGTAATTTCCGGCACGGCAAGGCGCCTGCAGCTGAAGACGATAGATGGACTTGATACAAGACCAACCACGGACAGGATTAAGGAAACCCTGTTCAACATGATACATAATGAAATCGCGGACTGCCGTTTTCTCGACCTTTACAGCGGAAGCGGTGGAATTGGGATAGAAGCACTCAGCCGCGGTGCTGAAGAAGCGGTTTTCGTGGAAAAAAATCCAAGAGCAGTACAATGCATCAAGGAAAATCTGGCTTTTACAAAGCTTCAGGATAAGGCGCGCGTAATGACAGATGAAGTTGTGACAGCAATCCGGAAACTTGATGGCGAAAAGCCTTTTGATATCATATTTCTTGATCCGCCATATCATATGCTTGAAGAGAAGAGGGTCCTTGAGGCACTGCATACTACGACCCTTGTGGATGCCCATACGCTGATTATCGTGGAGGCTTCACTGGATACCGGGTTTGATTATGTTGGCAGCATGGGATTTGAAATTAAAAAAGAAAAGAACTACAAGACAAATAAACATGTATTTATAATACTGAAGGAAGAGGCATAAAAGATTTTATTGTTTCTTGAGACAAGAAGCTGCACAGACCTTTTCTGAGGGGAAGCTGTGTCGTTTCCATGGAGCCGAGAAAGGGCATGGTGGTTAATTTGGTTAGAGCTGTATATCCCGGAAGTTTTGATCCGGTGACTTTTGGACACATAGATATTATTACCCGTTCTGCCTATATGGTAGACGAACTGGTGATTGGTGTTTTGAAAAACAAATCGAAAACTCCGTTGTTTTCAACTGAAGAACGTGTTAATATGTTAAAAGAAGTGACAAAAGATTTGAAGAATGTAACAGTTAAGGAGTTTGGAGGACTGCTTGTGGATTTTGCTTCACAATGTGATGCTAAAATCATAATAAGAGGACTACGGGCCATTACTGATTTCGAATATGAGCTTCAGATGTCACAGACAAATCGCATAATAGCTCCGCACATAGATACAGTATTTTTGACGACCAGCCTTCAATATGCATATCTAAGTTCAACGACGGTTAAGGAAGTAGCAGGATTTGGAGGGGACATTTCTGCTTTCGTACCACCATTGGCAGCTAAAAAAATATATGAAAAATACGGCATTTCTAATTAAGGGAAGATTAAGGAGAGATAGACATGAGCAGCAGAATTGAACAGATTATTGACGAGATGGAACAGTACATCGGCGGGTGCAGGCAGCAGCCATTATCAAAAGTAAACATTATCGTAAACAGAGATGAAATCAGCGAACTGCTGACTGAACTCAGGTTAAAGACTCCGGATGAAATCAAACGGTATCAGAAGATCATCAACAACAAAGATGCGATACTGGCGGATGCTCAGGCTAAGGCAGATTCGATACTGGCAGCGGCAACGATACATACGAACGAGCTGATCAATGAGCACGAGATTATGCAGAAAGCCTACGAACAGGCAAATGAAATTGTAATGATGGCTACGAACCAGGCGCAGGAGATACTTGACAATGCCACAAATGATGCAAATAACATCCGCATGGCATCCATTCAGTATACCGATGAAATGCTTGCCAGCCTACAGAATATTGTTTCTCATTCAATGAATAATTTCAGTTCAAAGTATGAAGGACTCATGAGTGCGATGCAGAATTCAATGGATGTCGTGGCGGCGAACAGGGCTGAGTTGAATCAGTCAGAAGAGACTGCTTCTGCATCAGACGCAGGAAATGAAGCAGACGAAGATTTTGAATTAGATTAATTCTGGTGCAGCGTTCAGATATCAACGTGCGCAAGCTGTTTATATAAGGCATCTGGCATTTCAAATCAATGTTGAAATTCAGATGTCTTTTTTGGCGGACATTTACAGCGGGCGTAAATATTGATTTTTTTCTGGCATTATGCAACAATGAACATAGAGAATGGAAGGTTGAAGAAATGAAAAAATTATCACAATTAGAGCCTGTTAAGGTATTTGAATATTTTGAAGAAATTTCCGGGATTCCGAGAGGATCAGGGGATACAAAAAGGATAAGCGATTATTGCGTTGAATTTGCGAAAAACCGCAGGCTTGAATATCATCAGGATGGCCTTAATAATATAATTATAATAAAAGAGGCCTCTAAAGGCTATGACAATGTTCCGCCGGTCATTATTCAGGGACATCTTGACATGGTCTGTGAAAAGAAGCCGGGAAGCACTCACGATTTCAGTAAAGATGGACTTGAACTCGTTATGGACGGAGACTTTGTTTCAGCAAAGGATACTACCCTCGGTGCAGATGACGGGATTGCCATTGCATACGCCCTCGCCCTCCTTGACGATGAAGAAATCAGCCATCCAAGGCTGGAAGTGATCTTCAGCGTTGATGAAGAAACAGGAATGGACGGAGCCCATGGACTCGACATGACACCGATCAAAGGAAAAAGACTGCTGAACATCGATTCGGAAGAAGAGAACATACTTCTTACCAGCTGTGCAGGAGGGCTCAAAGGACATTGCTGCCTTCCGGTGGAATATGTGGAAGAAACCAGGGTAAAATACCAGGTTTCCATCAGCGGGCTGATCGGAGGCCACTCGGGTACGGAAATCGACAAATGCAGGGCAAATTCCAACAAGCTTATGGGAAGGCTGCTCCATTATATAGACAGTGAACTGTGCTTTGGCATAATCAGTCTTGCCGGCGGGCAAAAGGACAATGCCATACCAAGGGAGACATCAGCCGAGCTTTTCATAGACGAAAGCGATACGGAAATCTTTGAGGAAATCATTGCAGAATTCGACGATATACTCAGGAACGAATACAAAACTGCTGATCCCGGAATCAGGGTTGCATGCAAAAATATGGGACTCCAGACCGGCAGGATGCTTTCACCGCGCAGCCGTGAAATTGTCATTTTCATGATCATGAATGCACCGAATGGCATCCAGTCTATGAGCGCAGATATTCCGGGACTGGTTGAAACATCTCTCAATATGGGGGTTCTGAAACTCGAAGAGTCAGACCTTAGAATGATATTTGCAGTCAGAAGCTCAATCCGTTCTGCGAAAGAAGCCCTTAGCAGCCAGCTGAAATATCTGACGGAATTCCTGGGCGGAGAATACACGATTTCCGGAGATTATCCCGGGTGGGAATTTAAAAAGGATTCGGAATTCAGGAAACTTATGGTAGATATCTATAGAAAGCAGTACGGTGCAGAGCCTCAGATACAGGCGATACATGCGGGGCTTGAATGCGGAATACTATGCTCGAAGAAGGAAGATCTTGATATCGTGTCTGCAGGACCGGATATTTTTGATATCCATACTACTGAAGAAAGGCTCAGCATATCATCCGTTCAGAGATTCTGGGATTACCTTTTAGAGATCCTTAAGGCCGGCGTATAATATCATATGTGACTATGAAGGACATAGCCCTGAATAGTTACATATTTTCACAATTTGATGTAAGGAGAGGGTTTTTATGGAAATACAATTATGGAGGGAAATACTCAATCCCTATGAACTGGCGGTAGAGGAGCTGACTGTAAAATTCGATCATCTGGTCAGGGAGCATAAAGCCAGCGGTCTTTATTCTCCGATCGAACAGGTTGACGGGAGGGTCAAAGCAATCTCAAGTATTCTTGAAAAAGCCCAGAAGAAGCATATCCCGCTGGATGAAATAGAGGAAAAGATAGAGGACATTGCCGGAATCCGAATCATATGCCAGTTCGTAGAGGATATCAATAAAGTGGTCGAACTCATAAAACAGCGGAATGACATGGAGGTCAAAAGCGAAAAGGACTACATTACAAACATGAAGTCCAGCGGATACCGAAGCTACCACATGATTGTCTACTACCAGATCCAGACGCTGAAAGGCCCAAAAAAACTGCAGGTAGAGATCCAGATCAGGACTCTGGCAATGAATTTCTGGGCTACCATCGAGCATTCGCTTCAGTACAAATACAAGAAGAACATGCCTGAACATATCAGAAGCAGGCTGACAGGAGCGGCTGACGCCATTATCCTTCTCGACAAGGAAATGTCCCTGGTGAGAAACGAAATTATGGATGCCCAGAACTCCTTCCAGATAAAAGCCAATATTGTGGCCGATATCCTGAACAACATACAGAACCTCTACAAGGTAGCTAACAAAAGAGAGGTCCTGAAGATACAGGACGAATTCTACAGAATATACGAATATGACGATATAGAGCAGCTGGAGCGCTTCAACAAGCAGCTTGATATCATTGCTGAAGGCTACAGGGCACAGAATCTGTCGGATATACACTAAAACGAAATGGAGTTATGAAACATGGAATTACCGGTTCAATTTGCGGAATTAATGAAAAACCTTCTTGGGAATGAGTATGAGGATTATCTGGCCAGTTATGCCAATCCAAGACTCTACGGCTTAAGGGTTAATACGAATAAAATAAGCTGTGAGGAGTTTGAAAAGATTTCTCCCTTCCATCTGAAGAAAATTCCATGGATACCGAACGGCTATTATTATGGCGAGGAGGAATCCCCTGCCAAACATCCATATTATTTTGCCGGGCTTTATTACCTTCAGGAACCGAGTGCGATGACGCCAGCCAGCCTGCTGCCCATAGAGGAAGGGGACAGAGTCCTTGATCTCTGCGCCGCACCTGGTGGAAAGAGCACCGAGCTTGGCGCAAAGCTGAAAGGAACCGGAGTCCTAGTGGCAAATGACATCAGCGTTTCAAGGGCGAAAGGGCTCCTGAAAAACATTGAGCTGTTCGGGATCAGCAATTCCCTCATCGTAAGCGAGACACCTGAAAAGCTTGAGCAATATTTCACGGGATATTTCGACAAGATTCTGATTGATGCTCCCTGTTCCGGGGAAGGGATGTTCAGGAAGGATCCGGCCATGATCAAGAGCTGGATAGAAAAAGGCCCTGAGTTCTATGCGGAAATACAGAAGGGAATCATTCTTTCGGCTGCAAGGATGCTTAAGCCCGGCGGCATGATGCTTTTTTCCACCTGCACGTTCTCTCCTGTTGAAAATGAAGGGACCATCGCATATCTCCTCGAGAACTGCAGCGGCTTTTCTATCATGGAGCTTCCACAATATGAAGGCTTCTCCCATGGATTAGGAGGAGGAGAGTTTGAAAAATGTGTCCGTATCTGGCCCCACAAAGCGCAGGGCGAAGGGCATTTCATCGCACTTCTAAAGAAAGCAGAAGATGATGGCGTTACCGCTTCGCATATTCGTGAAAACAGGGATGATAAGGTTCTGTACACGGAAACAAAGCCTGCTAAAAACAAAAAGGACAGACCGGATAAGAATCAGAAAAAGCGGGGCAGATCTGTATCCGTAGAAGAAGATCCAGATAGCGGATTACGAGAGCTAGAGAACTTCATCGCAGATGCAGGGATAAACAGGGAAGGCAGGATCCTCAAAGTACACGAAGGGAATGCCTACCTGGTCCCGGAAGGCACAGAAGGCATCAGGGGGTTCAGATTCCTGCGTACGGGCCTTTTCCTCGGTGAACTCAAGAAGAACCGTTTTGAGCCCAGCCAGGCCCTTGCAATGAGTTTTATGAAAGAAGGATATCCGAATACCGTAAACCTTCCTGTTTCTGATCAAAGGGTGATCCGATACCTGAAGGGCGAGACCATAGAGCTGGAGGATATAACGGACCAGAAAGCGTCGGGATGGCGTCTTGTGTGTGTCGACGGTTATCCTCTTGGATGGGGGAAACTCACATCCTGTTCGCTAAAGAACAAATATTATCCGGGATGGAGATGGCAGATATGAAACCTATCAGATTAGATAAATACCTGGCAGATATGGGTGCCGGGACCAGAAGCGAGGTCAAGAACTTTGTAAGAAAAGGGCTTATCAGGGTGAACGGCGAAACCGTAAAATCACCTGAGCTGAAAGTCGATGCCGACAGGGACATCGTCGAGTACAATGGAAGATGTGTCGGTTATGCCGATTTTGAATACTACATGCTTAACAAACCGGCTGGATGCGTCTCGGCAACACGTGACAACGTTTCTGAAACGGTCCTTGAACTTATCGTTGATAAAAAGCGGAAGGACCTCTTCCCGGCAGGACGACTCGATAAAGATACGGAAGGGCTCCTTTTTATAACAAATGACGGGGATCTTGCCCACAGGCTTCTTTCACCGAGACACCATGTAGAGAAGACGTATTTTGCTTTGATTGACGGAATAGTAACAGAGGAAGACAGGGCGCTTTTCAAAGAAGGCGTGGATATAGGCGAAAAGGAGCTGACCCTGCCTGCCGATCTTAAGATACTCACAAGCGGGATCCAGTCCGAAATTGAGCTTACGATTACCGAAGGGAAATTCCATCAGGTAAAAAGGATGTTTGAAGCTGTCGGGAAAACGGTAACCTACTTAAAGCGGGTTTCAATGGGCGGAATTGCCCTTGATCCAGGACTCAGACCAGGTGAATACAGAAAGCTGACGGAAGAAGAACTTGAAATACTGCGCAGCCAGGATTCAGCTGATATCCAGAGGAGAATAGAATGTTAAAAAATGTTAAAACAGCCATTTTTGATTTGGACGGCACACTTGTCGATTCCATGTGGATGTGGAAAACGATCGATATCGAGTTTCTGGGCAGGTACGGTATCAGTCTGCCGGATGACCTCCAGAAGGAAATCGAAGGAATGGGATTTTCCGAAACAGCTGTCTATTTCAAGGACAGGTTCGGCCTAAAGGAGTCCCTTGATGAAATAAAGCACGAATGGAACAGGATGGCGTTCGATAAATATCAGAACCACGTTCCGATGAAAAAAGGAGCAGTCCACTTTCTGCAGCAGCTCAAGGATAACGGCATCAGCCTTGGAATTGCCACAAGCAACTCCAGGGAGCTGGCTGAGACTGTGGCAAAGGTCCACGGACTTGACCGCATGTTTGACACGATTATAACAGCCTGCGACGTAAGGGCCGGGAAGCCTGCTCCGGACATCTATCTGAAGGCAGCAGGAGACTTGGGAGCCCATCCGGACCACTGCCTTGTTTTCGAGGACGTGCCGATGGGAATCCTTGCAGGAAAAAATGCAAGAATGCGTGTATGCACCATTTACGACGAGTTCTCGGCTGACCAGGAAGAAGAAAAACGCTCACTCGCTGATTACTATATAAAGGATTATGAAGATATAAAATTCGGAACATATGAGGTATTAAAAAATGATTAAAGATTTTCTCCCAATCAGCAGAGCTGATATGGAAAAACGAAACATAGAAACTCTGGACTTCGTCTATGTGACAGGCGATGCATATGTCGACCATCCGTCCTTCGGACCTGCAATCATAAGCAGGATTCTCGAAGTGAACGGATATACAGTCGGCATAATAGCGCAGCCTGACTGGAAAGACAGGAATAGTATCAACATCCTTGGAACGCCGAGGCTCGGCTTTCTCGTAAGCGGCGGAAATATGGATTCCATGGTAAACCACTATTCGGTTTCCAAGAAAAGACGTACTACGGATTCCTATACCCCGGGCGGTGTAATGGGAAAAAGGCCTGATTATGCAGCGACTGTATACTGCAATCTGATCAGGCAGACCCATAAGGAAACACCGGTCATTGTCGGCGGAATAGAAGCCAGCCTGAGAAGGCTGGCCCATTATGACTACTGGTCAGATGGCATCAAACGCTCGATGCTGCTGGATTCCGGAGCAGATATTATCTCCTATGGCATGGGCGAACGCTCAATCGTAGAAATTGCGGATGCACTGAACAGCGGCATCGCCATCCAGGACATCACCTTCATCGAGGGGACCGTCTACAAGACGAAAGACCCGTCATCCGTATATGGAGGCATTTTCCTTCCGGAATTCAGGGAGATCAAGGAATCAAAAGAAGCCTATGCAAGGAGTTTCGCCATACAGGACCGCAACACGGACCCTTTTTCCGGCAAGCCTCTTATTGAAAAGTACGCTGATAACCTCTATGTGGTGCAGAACACTGCTTCAAAGCCTCTTTCCATGTCTGAAATGGACAGGGTATATGCCCTGCCGTACATGAGGGATTACCATCCTTCTTACAAGGAGGCAGGCGGGATTCCGGCGATCCAGGAAGTCAGATTCAGCATCATCAGCAACAGGGGATGCTTCGGCGGATGCAGCTTCTGTGCCCTTACATTCCATCAGGGCAGAATCATACAGGCAAGAAGCCATGAATCCATCCTTTCTGAAGCTGAACAGATGACCTGGGAGGATGACTTCAAAGGGTACATCCACGATGTCGGTGGACCAACTGCAAATTTCAGGGCTCCTGCCTGCGACAAGCAGCTTACAAAGGGTGCCTGTGTCAATAAGCAGTGCCTCTTCCCGAAACCGTGCAGCAATCTCAACGCGGACCACAGCGATTACCTTGGTCTCCTCAGGAAACTGAGGGAGCTTCCAAGAGTAAAAAAAGTGTTTATCCGTTCGGGGATCCGTTTCGACTACATGCTCGCAGACAAGGATGAGACTTTCTTCAGGGAGCTTTGCGAGCATCATGTAAGCGGACAGCTGAAGGTTGCGCCTGAGCATGTGTCGGATAAAGTACTTCAGAAAATGGGAAAACCGGAGAACAGCGTATTCAAAAAATTTTCAAAGCGCTTCAAAGAAATAAATGAAGAAATCGGCAAGAAACAGTTTATGGTTCCATACCTGATGTCTTCCCATCCGGGTTCGACACTGAAGGAAGCCGTGGTTCTGGCTGAATACCTGAGAGACCTGGGATATATGCCGGAGCAGGTGCAGGATTTCTATCCGACCCCATCGACAGTTTCAACATGCATGTATTACACAGGCCTCGATCCAAGGACAATGGAAAGCGTATACGTACCGACAAATCCTCATGAAAAAGCCATGCAGAGGGCGCTGATCCAGTACAGGAATCCGAAAAATTACGATCTTGTAGTAGAAGCACTGACACTGGCCCACCGCACAGACCTCATCGGCTTTGACAAGAAATGCCTGATACGTCCCCGCCAGGGAGACAGGCGATTTGCCCCGGGCGTGCAGAAACAGAAGCAGCAGGAGAAGAAGCCTGTTAAGAAAAAAACAATAAGAAACGTACATAAGAAAAAATAAAGGAATGACAGGGGGAAGCATTATGCAGATAGCGATCGTCACAGGCGCATCTTCAGGTATTGGAAAGGAATTTGTATTTCAGCTGACAAAGGCATACAGGAATCTTGATGAAATATGGGTAATTGCAAGGCGTGAGGAACGCCTTGTTGAACTGCAGAAAAAACTGCCGCTAAAACTCCGGATCCTGACCTATGACCTCACTGAGGAAGGAAGCATCACAGCCCTTAAGGAACTGCTGGCTGAAGAAAAGCCGCAGATCAAGGTGCTTGTCAATTCCTCCGGGTTTGGAAAAAGAGGGTATTTTGAGGAGAATTCCTACGAGGATATCAAGGGGATGATCGACCTGAACTGCAGGTCCCTTACCGAAATCACCTATGTGTGCATACCATACATGTCGAAAGGAAGCCGCATCATACAGCTCGCCTCTTCAGCTGCATTTATGCCGCAGCCGAACTTTGCTGTCTATTCTGCCAGCAAATCCTTTGTCTTCAGCTTTTCAAGAGCCCTCAGAAGGGAACTGTCCGGCAAAGGCATCTACGTAACCACGGTATGCCCTGGGCCCGTAAGAACGGAGTTTTTCGGAATAGCGGACAGCGAATGTCCAAGGCCCATGTTTAAAGATGCCTTTATGGCAGATCCAGTCAAAGTGGTCAGCAAGGCGATCAGAGATTCCCATAAAAAGAAGGAGTATTCCATCTATGGCGGAGTCATGAAAGCATTTTATGTCCTGTCCAAAGCAGCGCCCCACAGGGTCCTCATTTTTTTCGCAGATAAATTTTTTTCATAAATATTTTTATTCAGCGGCGGCCTAAACCGCTTCTGTTATTTGACAATGAACATGGAAAGGTAATACGGGAATGAAAGCGGTAAAAGGAACATTTGGCTATTTGGAGACGCATAAAAGAAGGATGATCAGGAACACGCTGCTGACTTTCGGCCTGGTTTTGGCAATTTTTCTGGCGGGTATCCTGACCCAGAAAACGAAACTGAATGGCTTTACGATTTTTGCCATATTATGGTGTCTGCCTGCCAGCAGGCTTGCAGTCAACCTGATCGCCCTATTTCCAAGAAAAGGGATTGCGGAAGACAGATACCGTGAGCTGGAAAGCAGATACGGAGACAGGCGGCTGCTCTATGAAGTCGTAATCACATCCTATGACAGCGTCATGCCCTTTGACTGCATTGCCCTTGATGGCGGCAGCATCTTCGGACTCATAAAAGATGAGAATTCTGATACCTATGCAGCAGCAAAGTTTATCCGGGAAACGCTGGGTAAAAGCGGCCATGAAACAAATGTGAAGATATTTACAGATTACAAAAAATTCACAGAAACTCTGGATGGAATCCAGGCGCAGCCAGAAGAGGCGGAAACTGCAGAATCTGCAGAGACAGAAGAAGGCGGGAAACTGACAAAGAAAGAGCAGGAAGACAGGATCATCAAAACTCTTCTTTCGATTTCCCTATAGGAGAAACAATAAATGAAACAGATACAGGTAAGCAAGAACGAGGCGGGGCAGCGTCTGGATAAACTGCTGGCGAAATACCTGAACAAGGCGCCAAAAAGCTTTATCTATAAAATGCTCAGGAAAAAGAACATCACACTCAATGGAAAGAAAGCTGCAGGCAACGAGATGCTTACGTTAAACGATGAAATCAAGATGTTTCTCGCAGATGAGACGATTGAAAATTTCTCTGAACTGAAAGTAGACAGGATCAAGCCGAATCTTAAAATACTCTATGAAGATACAAACATCATGATCATCAACAAGCCGGCCGGAATCCTTTCTCAGAAGGCAGAAACATCGGATGTCTCCATGGTTGAACATGTGATTTCCTATCTGCTTGACAAAGGCGAAATCACAATGGACAGCCTGCAGAGCTTTAAACCTTCGGTATGCAACAGGCTTGACAGGAACACGAGCGGCATCATAGTCGCAGGGAAATCCCTTGCAGGGCTGCAGACCATGTCCGAAATATTCAAGGAGCGTAGCCTCCATAAATACTACAGGTGCATCGTCAACGGAAGGCTTGAAGGCAGGCAGCTGATCGACGGATATCTTGTAAAGGATGAAAAGACCAATAAGGTGAGGATCCTGAAAGAAGAGACTCCTGATTCCAAATATATCAGAACGGAATACGAACCGCTCTTTTCAGATGAAAGGATAACCTATCTCGAAGTTAAACTGATAACGGGAAGGTCCCATCAGATCAGAGCCCATCTGGCTTCCATAGGCCATCCCATCATTGGGGATGTCAAATACGGCAACCGGACAATCAACGAAGAGTTCAGGAAAAAATGCGGAATCAGCCGCCAGCTCCTGCACTCGTACCGCCTGGAAATGCCACAGATCAAAGGGCCGCTGAAATACCTTTCAGGACGGGTTTTTGAGGCAGAGGTGCCACAGGATTTCAAAAAAGTTTTAAAAGGCTTCTAAACTATACACAGGTTACTCAACATCCAAAATGAAAGCGGATTAGGGTATCAGCTTTCACTACGGATGCATGGCGCGCTGTTTCAGCATGCCTGCATCTGTTTTTATCTCATAGGAAATCAGGAAAGCAGGTTTTAGAATATATGGCAGCATGGACATCAAGAGGATTAAGGGGATCGACCTTAGAGGAACTACTAAACAGGACGAATGAAAAGTACCGCCAGGCGGGGCTTGCCTTGATTCAAAAAGTACCCACCCCCATAACCCCTATCAAGATAGATAAGGAGAAAAGGCATATAACCCTTGCCTATTTTGAACAAAAGAGTACAGTGGACTATATAGGAGCGATACAGGGCATTCCAATCTGCTTCGATGCAAAGGAGTGCAACTACGATACCTTTGCGCTTCAGAACATACACCGGCATCAGGTGGAATTTATGGGTGAGTTTGAAAAGCAGAACGGTGTCTCTTTCCTTATCATATACTTTTCGGCCAGGCAGGTTTTCTATTATCTGACCTATGCAAAGATGAAGGAATTTGTCGACAGGGCAGACAGCGGCGGCCGCAAAAGCTTCACCTATGACGAACTGGATCCTGCCTTTCAAATACCGTCAGGAAACGGGGTGTTCGTCAATTACCTGGAGGTGCTCCAGAAAGATTTGGATTTAAGGGATTGACAATTTTATAACTGTACAATATAATTTTACTTGATTTACCTTGCTAACCAATTATCACACTACCAATTTACCATGATAAAGTAAAGGAGTTAATTATATGAAAAACAGACTGCTTCATACCCCTGACGGTGTTAGAGATATTTATAACGGAGAATGCCAAAAAAAGATTGTTCTGCAGGAAAAGCTGCAGGATGTCCTCAAACTGTACGGATACAGGAACATCCAGACGCCTACTTTTGAATTTTTTGACATATTCAGCAGCGAGAGAGGCACCATCCCGTCGAAGGATATGTATAAATTCTTTGACACGGAAGGAAACACCCTCGTCCTCAGGCCTGACTTCACGCCTTCCATAGCGCGCTCGGCAGCAAAATACTATATGGAGGACGACATGCCGATCCGCCTCTGCTACATGGGCAATACCTTCATCAATAATTCAAGCTACCAGGGAAGGCTGAAGGAAACCACCCAGCTCGGCGCAGAACTCATCGGCGACGACACAGTGGAAGCAGATGCTGAGATGATCGCGCTTGTGGTCGATATCCTGAAAAAATCAGGACTCACCGAGTTCCAGGTTGAAATAGGCCAGGTTGATTTCTTCAAAGGCCTTCTTGAAGAGGCAGGGATTGACGAGGACACGGAAGAGACCCTCAGAGAGCTTATTTCAAACAAGAACTTCTTCGGCGTAGAGGAGCTGGTTTCAGAGCAGGACATGAGCGACCAGCTGAAGAAGACATTCCTGAAGCTGCCTGAGCTTTTCGGATCCCTGGAAAAGCTTGCCGAGGCAAAGACCCTTACAACAAACGAAAGAGCCCTCCGGGCAATAGACAGGCTTGAAGAACTCTATGGGGTCCTGAAGGATTACGGAATGGAAAAATACATCTCCTTTGATCTCGGAATGCTCAGCAAATACAAATACTACACAGGCATAATCCTGAAAGCATATACCTACGGAACGGGAGAAGCCCTGGTTACAGGCGGAAGGTATGACAACCTGCTGAAGCAGTTCGGTAAAAAGGCGGCTTCCATCGGTTTTGCTGTCGTAATCGACCAGCTGATGCTTGCCCTTTCAGGACAGAAGATTGCAATCCCGGTTGCATGCAGCAAAACTCTCGTTTTATACAGAAAGCCTGAACAGAAGCAGGCAATCGAACTTACGAACCATCTCCGTTCAAAGGGAACCAATGTTGAGCTGATGAAGATCGACGAAAACAGGACACTCGACGACTATAAGGATTTTGCCGGAAGAAACGACCTGTCTGAGATTCTTTCCTTCGAAGATGAGGAACGGATCCAGGTCATCAGTCTGGAAACAGACAGCGTACAGACAGCATCATTATCAGATTATGTGGAGGGGATATAAGCCATGAGATATTTAACATTCGCACTTGCAAAAGGACGTCTTGCAAAGAAGACGCTGGAGATATTTGAAAAAATCGGAATCACATGTGAAGAGATCAAGGATCCGACCTCCCGAAAACTGATTTTCGTAAATGAAGAGCTGAAACTCAAGTTCTTCCTTTCAAAAGCTACCGATGTGCCTACCTACGTCGAATACGGGGCAGCCGACATCGGAATCGTAGGAAAGGACACCATCCTGGAAGAAGGCAGGAAGATGTACGAGGTGGTCGACCTTGGAATCGGCAAATGCAGGATGTGCGTAGCCGGACCGGAATCAGCAAGGGAACTCCTTCAGCACCATGAACAGATCAGGGTGGCATCAAAATACCCGAATATCGCAAAAGACTATTTCTACAACAAGAAGCACCAGACTGTTGAGATCATCAAGCTGAACGGATCCGTTGAACTTGCGCCTATAGTCGGCCTTGCGGAAGTCATCGTGGATATCGTCGAAACGGGAGCAACATTAAGGGAGAACGGCCTCGACGTGCTGGAAGAAATCTGCCCGTTATCAGCAAGGATGGTTGTAAACCAGGTGAGTATGAAAATGGAAAATGAGAGGATCACGAAGCTGATCAACGACCTGAAATCAGTTCTGTAATCAGGTCTGCTGAGCAGGAAATGACCGTATGACATATAAGCGTGCATGAGGCACAGACAGGAGAGCATATGAAGACAATCAGATTAGATGAAAATACAAAGAAAAACCTTCTTGAGGATCTGCTTAAAAGAAGCCCGAACAACTACGATGAATACACCGACCGTGTAAACGGCATCATAACTGCTGTAAGGAAAGACGGTGACAAAGCCCTATTTGATTTCACGAAGAAGTTTGACGGCGCTGATATATCTGCAGACAATATCAGGGTAACAAAGGAAGAAATCAAGGAGGCATATTCTCTGGTGGCACCAGCACTCATTGACATCATCAGGAAAGCCCTTGTGAACATCGAAAACTACCACAGCAAGCAGAAACAGTACAGCTGGTTTGACAGCACGGAGGATGGCACCATCCTCGGACAGAAAGTAACTCCTATGTCCTGTGTGGGCGTATATGTTCCGGGCGGAAAGGCTGCTTATCCTTCATCAGTGCTGATGAACATCATGCCTGCCAAGGTTGCAGGCGTCGGCAAGATCGTAATGGTCACGCCTCCTGGAAAAGACGGAAAGGTCAATCCCGGAACCCTGGTAGCAGCCAACGAGGCCGGAGCCGACGAAATCTATAAGGTGGGCGGAGCACAGGCAATCGCTGCACTCGCCTACGGAACTGAAAGCATACCGAAGGTGGATAAAATCGTAGGACCTGGAAACATCTACGTAGCCCTTGCGAAAAAAGCCGTTTACGGCCACGTCAGCATCGACTCCATTGCAGGACCAAGCGAAATCCTTGTGCTTGCAGATGAAACGGCAAATCCAAGATTCGTTGCAGCCGACCTGCTTTCACAGGCAGAACATGATGAGCTCGCATCCGCAATCCTTGTGACTACTTCTGAAGAGCTTGCAGCAAAAGTATCTGTAGAAGTGGACAAATTCGTGGCGGAACTTTCAAGAAGTGAAATCATGCAGAAATCGCTGGATAACTACGGATATATCCTGATAGCGGACAGCATGAAGGAAGCTATTGAAACTGCCAACGACATTGCTTCCGAGCATCTTGAGATCGTGACCAGAGATCCATTTATGGTTATGACAAAAATCAGGAATGCAGGTGCCATCTTTATCGGGGAATACAGTTCGGAACCTCTCGGCGATTATTTTGCAGGACCGAACCATGTGCTTCCGACTAACGGTACGGCAAAATTCTTCTCTCCTTTAAGCGTTGACGATTTCATCAAGAAATCAAGCATTATCGCATATTCAAGGGAAGCCCTTGAGCCGATCCACAAGGACATCATTAAATTCGCTGAAGCCGAAAGACTTACAGCCCATGCAAATTCAATCAAGGTACGATTCGAAGACTAGCCGGTTCCATTGAAACCTGTAGTCAGTCAGCCGGACATTACAGACCGTAACCATTTATGCAGAAAGGCAGGTAGGAATATGACAGAAAGAAAAGCGGAAGTACAACGCAAGACTAGCGAAACGGACATCAGACTCAAACTTGATTTAGACGGAAGAGGCACGGCAAAAATTGATACCGGCATCGGTTTTTTCGATCATATGCTCAACGGCTTCACAAGGCATGGCCTCTTCGATATGGAGCTTGAGGCAATCGGCGATCTTTTTGTCGACTGCCATCATACGATCGAAGATACAGGAATCGTCCTTGGGCAGGCAGTCAAAGAAGCACTGGGAGACAAAAAGGGGATCAGGAGATACGGCAGCTCCATACTTCCTATGGACGAGGCGCTCGTTCTCTGCGCAATTGACCTTTCCGGAAGACCATACCTTGTTTTTGATGTCGATTTCACGGCAGAGAAATCAGGAGACATGGATTCGGAGATGGTGAAGGAATTTTTTTATGCAGTATCCTATGCAGCAGGAATGAATCTTCATATCAAGCTCCTGGCTGGCGCCAACAACCATCACATTATCGAAGCCGTCTTCAAGGCATTTGCAAAAGCGCTTGACGAGGCTGTACAGTACGACCCGCGTATTACAGACGTGTTATCGACAAAAGGGACTCTTTAGGATGCAGGGCATCCTGACAGTCTGAAGGCAGGAAAGGACGTAATTTATATGGAAAATAAAAAGCTTATACCATGCATCTATATTTCAAAAGGAAAGGCTGTAAAGGGGTTTGGGAAAACAGGCGCTCTCGAGAACGATGATATCCTGATGCTTGCCAAGACCTATAGCGACGGCGGGGCTGATGAGCTCCTGATCTTCGATTTCTCTGACGGAGACGAGGAACACGAACAGTCAATCGGCATCATAAAGGAAATTTCAAGAGTAATCGACATGCCAATGATCGTCGGCGGCAACGTCAAACGCCTTGAGGACATTAAGAAACTGCTCTATGCAGGCGCCGGGAAGGTAATGCTCAACTACTCCAAGCAGGAGAACATAGACCTGACAGAAGAAGTTTCAAAACGTTTCGGAAGGGATAAGATTGCAGCATGCGTCAATTCGGCTGAATCCGTGGAATCCAACCGCGAACTCATCAAAGAAATGACCGGTACGATCGTCCTTATGGAAGAAGATCTAGTCGATGAAGTTTCTGAACTCTGTGATAATCCGATCATAGTGGTTTCAGATGCGAGGACAGAAAATACGGTCGTCAGACATCTGAAGAAGCCGTCTGTAGCAGGCGTTGCAGGAAAGCTGATCAGCAATATGGATACGGATATCATGAAGCTGAAATATCTATGTTCACAGGAAGATATCCCGATGAACACATTCAAAAGCGCCCTTGCATTCCATAAGTTCAAGCTTAACAACGACGGGCTGATTCCTGTAATCGTACAGGATTATAAGACCGACGAAGTGCTCATGCTTGCCTATATGAATGAGGAGGCCTTTGATCATACAATAAAGACAGGAAAGATGACCTATTATAGCCGAAGCCGCAAGGAACTCTGGCTGAAAGGGGAAACATCCGGACATTTCCAATATGTGAAAACGCTCATGCTTGACTGCGATAACGACACAATCCTGGCGAAGGTAGCCCAGGTAGGTGTTGCCTGCCATACCGGCCGCCATTCATGCTTCTTCCAGACGCTGGTCATGAAGGAATATCAGAGCACCAATCCGCTGAAAGTATTTGAAAATGTATATGACGTGATCGCGGACCGCAAGGCCAATCCGAAGGAAGGTTCCTATACGAATTATCTGTTCGACAAGGGGATTGATAAGATTTTGAAGAAGGTCGGCGAGGAAGCCACAGAGATCGTAATTGCTGCAAAGAACCCTGATTCAGAAGAAATCAAATATGAAATTTCAGACTTTTTATACCACGCCATGGTGCTTATGGTTGAAAAAGGTGTTACCTGGGAAGATATTACAAAGGAACTTGCGCAGAGATAGCATTTGTTCAGAAGATAAAAGACATGCCGTCGTGAATTCGACGGCATGTCTTTTACCATGTTGTAAATATGATTTCCGTATGTTATTATATTTTCTATATGACTTTTTGAGAACATTAAGTCACGGAGGTTGATTATGAATAAATTAGCGTTATCAGATGAAATATTATTAAGCATTGAAAAGCCGGCGCGCTATATCGGCAATGAGGTCAACAGCGTCAGAAAAGACCTGTCGGAAATAGATGTACGTTTTGCCATGTGCTTTCCGGATGTTTATGAAATAGGCATGTCCCATCTGGGAATCCAGATCCTTTACGACATGTTCAACAGGCGTGAAGACGTATGGTGCGAAAGGGTGTATTCACCCTGGGTAGATCTTGACCGGATTATGAGAGAGCGGAATATCCCGCTTTTTGCCCTGGAGTCCCAGGACCCAATTAAAGAGTTCGATTTTCTTGGCATTACGATCCAGTACGAAATGTGCTACACGAACATCCTGCAGATTCTCGAACTGAGCCAGGTTCCGATTTTTGCAAAAGACAGAAGCGAGTCTGACCCCATCGTAATAGGAGGCGGTCCATGTACGTACAATCCGGAGCCCCTGGCGGAGTTCTTCGACCTCTTTTACATAGGAGAAGGCGAAACCGTTTACTTTGAACTTTTAGATGCTTACAAGGAAAATAAAAAGAACGGCGGCAGCAGGCGTGATTTCCTTGAAAAGGCGGCACACATACCTGGAATCTACGTGCCTTCCTTCTACGACGTGGAGTATGATGCGGATGGCATGATTGTGAAGTTTGCACCGAACAATGCAAACGCACCGGAGAAGATCAAAAAGGAAATCGTGATGGATATCACGGACACCTATTACCCGAAGAAACCGGTAGTTCCTTTCATTAAGGCGACTCAGGACAGGGTTGTGCTGGAAATACAGCGCGGATGCATCCGCGGATGCCGTTTTTGCCAGGCCGGCATGGTATACCGTCCTACCAGGGAACGGAACCTTGAGATGCTCAAGGAATATGCATACGATATGCTGAAAAATACAGGGCATGAGGAAATCTCCCTGAGCTCCTTAAGCTCCAGCGATTATTCCCAGCTGGAAAAACTTGTGAGCTTCCTCATCGATGAATTCAGGTCAAAGGGTGTCAACATCTCCCTGCCTTCCCTGAGGATCGATGCCTTTTCTCTTGACGTCATGAGCAAGGTCCAGGATGTGAAAAGGAGCAGCCTTACCTTTGCTCCTGAAGCGGGTTCACAGAGGCTCAGAGACGTCATCAACAAAGGCCTCACGGAAGAAAACATACTCGAAGGCGCAGGCCAGGCATTCGAAGGCGGCTGGAACAGGGTGAAGCTCTATTTCATGCTAGGCCTTCCTACGGAGACCCAGGAGGATATGGAAGGCATCGCTGTCTTATCCGACAAGATCGCACGGAGATACTACGAAATCCCAAAAGAACAACGAAACGGAAAGGTGCAGATCACTGCCAGCACCTCATTCTTTGTCCCGAAGCCATTTACCCCGTTCCAGTGGTCGAGGATGAACACCAGGGAAGAATTCCTTGGAAAAGCCAGGATTGTAAATGCTGCTATGAAGGAGCAGCTCAACAGGAAGAGCCTCAAGTACAACTGGCATGAAGCAGACCTCACGGTCCTTGAAGGCGTCCTTGCAAGGGGCGACAGACGGGTCGGAGCGGTCATCTATGATGCCTACAGACGGGGTTCGCTGTACGATTCATGGAGCGAATTCTTTGACAACAGGAAATGGATGGCGGCTTTTGAAGCAACGGGAGTCAGCATTGATTTCTATAATACAAGGGAGCGAAGCCTTGACGAAATCCTGCCATGGGACTTCATCGACACAGGCGTAACAAAAGAATTCCTGAAACAGGAATGGCAGAAGGCTGTCGGTGAAAGCGTGACTCCTAACTGCAGGATGTCCTGCTCAGGCTGCGGAGCCGCAATATTTGGAGGAGGTGTCTGCTTTGAAAATTAGGATAAAATTCGAAAAAACAGGCGTAATGAAATTCATCGGGCATTTAGATATCATGAGATACTTCCAGAAGGCCATGAGAAGGGCTGAAATCGACATCGCCTATTCAGAAGGCTTCAGCCCCCACCAGGTCATGTCCTTTGCCGCGCCTCTTGGCGTCGGCCTTACCAGCGAAGGCGAATACCTGGACATAGAGGTGGGTATGTGCCTGTCATCTGCCGATGCCATCAACAGGCTCAATGCGGTAATGGTTGACGGCATGAAAGTCCTTACTTTCAAGAAGCTTCCTGACGACAGTGGAAATGCCATGTCAATAGTGGCGGCTGCCGATTACAGGGTTATGTTCAGGGAGGGCAGCAGCCTGATTCCTGACGTGGAACTCGAAGCGAAGCTTGCCGAATTCTATAACCGCAATGAGATCGTGATACTCAAAAAGACTAAGAAGAGCGAAAAGGAAGTAGATATCAAGCCGATGGTATACTCCCTGTCTGCGAAAGACGGAGTGATTTCCATGCAGCTTGCGACAGGCAGCGTAAACAACCTCAAACCAGAGCTCTTAATGGAGGCCTTTGCAGCATACCTTGGAAAAGAACTCGGTGAATTTGCCATTATGGTGCACAGAGTGGATGTATATGCCGATTTAGGAGATGAAAATAACCGGGAGCTTGTTTCCCTTGGAGATTTGGGTGAAGATATTGCATAGTAAACTTGTCATTACCAGGATGTCCGATAAATATGCCTCTGACAGCCAGGAAGAGAAGAATCCGGACAATATCATAACAGCGCTTTACGAGGACGGAGATCTTGTTGAACTCAACTGTGAAAAAGCCGAATCCGACAGGATACTGAACAACATCTATATCGGCAAGGTAAAAAATATCGTATCCAACATACAGGCTGCATTTATCGAGATTGCAGACGGCCTGATGTGCTACTATTCGTTTGAAGACAACAAATCGCCTATATTCGTAAACCACAAGAATTCTCAGAAGCTGGCCATCGGAGACGAGCTTCTGGTGCAGGTGAGCAAGGAGAATGTCAAGACAAAGGCTCCTGTCGTTACATCGAACCTGAGCTTTGCCGGGAAATATATGGTACTCACCACCGGAAACTGCCGTATCGGCATATCAGGCAAAATCCCGGAAGAGCAGAAAAAGCGCCTGAAAAGCTGGGTAAAGCCATATGCAAGCGAGGATTACGGCTTTATCGTGCGGACGAATGCCAAAGATGCTCAAAAGGAACAGATTGAAAAAGAGATCGAAGCCCTGATCAGGCGCTATAATGACGTAAAGTCAGCAGGATTGCACAGGACCTGTTTCAGTCTGATCTACCAGGCGCCTCCGGCATATCTCACGAATCTGAGGGACACTTATGCCAGGAACCTGGAAAGCATCATAACTGACGACGGGGAACTGTACGGAGCTATGAAGGCCTATCTTGAACTGGAGCAGAAAGAAGATGCCGGGAAACTGATGTTTTACGAGGACAGCCTCTTGCCCCTGCAGAAACTGTACAGCCTGGAAACCCGGCTGAAGGAAGCACTGAGGGAACAGGTATGGCTGAAATCAGGCGCATACCTGATCATCCAGCCTACTGAAGCCTTTGTGGTAATTGATGTCAACACCGGGAAATTCACCGGGAAGAAGAAGCTTCAGGACACCTTCCTGAAAATCAACCTGGAAGCTGCGAAAGAGATTGCGAAACAACTCCGCCTCAGGAACCTTTCCGGAATCATAGTAGTCGATTTCATCGACATGGAGAGGGAGGAAGACAGGCAGAGCCTTATGGAAAGCCTGGATGAGTGCCTGAAGAAAGATCCTGTCAAGGCAACCCTGGTCGGAATGAGCAGGCTCAACCTCGTTGAGATAACGAGGAAGAAGGTGCGCAAGCCCCTTAAGGAGCAGATGGTTGTACAATGTCCTGTATGCGGCGGAAGAGGATATCTTTATTAGGAGTGGAGTGTCAAAAGCCCATTTACACAATGGTATTCATCAATTTGCACAGGTTTTCGAATGAGGACGTGATACAAAACATGTTGATTCGCAGCGCGCTCTCGCTTAGATGAAGACGTACAAGGGGGCTTTTGACATGCTGATCTTATTAGCATAAAAAGTGTTGACGTACCCAGAAGACTGTGATAGTATAATAAGGTATGCCGCACAATGAGGTTTTAAGTTCCGATTACGGACACCGCAGTTGGCGAGTAATGATAATAGGAGGTGCCATATGTACGCAATTATAGCAACAGGTGGTAAACAGTACAAAGTAGCTGAAGGCGATATCATTAAAGTAGAAAAACTTGGAGTTGAAGCTGGACAGGCTGTTACATTTGACCAGGTTCTTGTTGTAAACAACGGTGAATTAGTAGTAGGAAGTCCTACAGTAGCTAATGCAACTGTTTCTGCAACTGTAATGAACGAAGGCAAAGGTAAAAAAGTCATCGTTTACAAATACAAGAGAAAATCTGGATATCACAAGAAAAACGGTCATAGACAGGCGTTTACTCAGGTTAAAATTGACAAGATCAATGCTTAATTTGAAGTAACAGGTATTGTTATGATCAGAATAACAATTTATAAGAATTCAAACGGCAGCAATGTTGGATTTAAAACTAGCGGTCATGCTGAATTTGCTGAATATGGGAAAGATATTATCTGCGCGGCAGTTTCTGCCATTACGATCAATTTCGTCAATTCCATTGAAGCATTTACCAATGACAGGTTTAAAATCAAAACCGGAGACGGACTTCTGAAATTTCGATTTCAAAAGGAACCAGGACCCGAATCAAAACTGCTGATGGATTCAATGATCCTTGGTTTGCAAGGAATCCAAAACGATTACAAGAATGAATATATTCAAATAATATTCAAGGAGGTGTAGACTATGTTAAAAATGAACCTTCAATTTTTCGCTCATAAAAAAGGAGTTGGTTCTACTAAGAATGGTAGAGATTCCGAATCTAAGAGATTAGGTGCGAAAAGAGCTGATGGACAGTTTGTAAAAGCTGGAAACATTCTTTACAGACAGCGCGGAACTAAAATTCATCCAGGTGTTAACGTTGGACGTGGCGGAGATGATACTTTATTCGCTTTAGTAGACGGTGTTGTTAGATTTCAGAGAAAAGGCAGAGACAAGAAACAAGTTTCTATCGTTCCTGTAGAAATCAACGAATAATTAACTATAAAAGGCGGCAAGGGCTTCCTGTTTTCATGAGTTAAGGGCTTCGGACTTGTAATTCATGTTAACAGAGGGACTTGCTGTTTTTTTGCAGATAATAGTATGTATTTATACATTTTTATTATATAATTGATTTGGCAGATATTCAGTCAAACCTGCTGAAGACTGTCTGATTTGATACAATTTAACGGAATTGAAAAGAAGGTGAATTTATGTTTGCTGATAGAGCAAAAATTTTTATAAAATCAGGCAAGGGCGGAGACGGACATGTAAGCTTCCGAAGGGAAATTTATGTGCCGAACGGCGGACCTGACGGCGGAGACGGCGGCAGAGGCGGAGACGTTATTTTTGTCGTCGATGAAGGACTCAATACCCTGAGTGATTTCAGACACAAGAGAAAATATTGTGCCGAAGACGGCGAACCGGGCGGAAAGAAAAGATGCCATGGTAAGGACGGCGCGGACATCATTATCAAAGTTCCCCAGGGAACAATCATCAAGGAAGCGGAATCCGACAAGGTAATTGCCGATATGTCCGAACCCGATTCAAAAAAGGTAATCCTGAAAGGCGGAAGAGGCGGGCAGGGAAACCAGCATTATGCAACTTCTACTATGCAGGTGCCTAAATTTGCACAGCCTGGACAGTCAAGCAAGGAACTGCAAGTCACCCTCGAGCTTAAGGTAATTGCCGATGTTGGGCTTGTTGGATTCCCTAATGTAGGAAAATCCACACTGCTCTCCAGGGTTTCAAATGCGAAGCCGAAGATTGCCAACTACCATTTCACCACGATAACCCCTAACCTGGGAGTTGTAGATCTTGAAAACGGAAAAGGCTTCGTAATTGCAGATATCCCCGGACTTATCGAAGGTGCTTCAGAAGGAGTCGGTTTAGGCCATGAATTCCTGAGGCATATCGAAAGAACAAAGGTAATGATACATATAGTAGATGCGGCCTCTACTGAAGGCAGGGATCCTGTTGAAGACGTTTATACAATCAACAGGGAACTAGCTGCATATAATGCCGACCTTGCGAAAAGGCCTCAGGTAATTGCTGCCAACAAGACAGATGCCATTTTTGCAGATGATGAAGATCCGGTCCAGAAGATCCGTGATGAATTTGAGCCTCAGGGAATAAAAGTATTCCCAATTTCCGCAGTGTCCGGAAAAGGCCTGAAAGAACTGCTTTACTACGTATATGAACTTCTTCAGACCGTAAATCCGGAACCGATCGTATTCGAACAGGAATTTTTCCCTGAAGCCATAGACTATGCAAAACTGCCTCATACAATACATGTGAATGAGGATGGCTTCTATGTTGTGGAAGGTCCTCGTATTGAAAGGCTTCTCGGATACACGAATCTGGATTCCGAAAAGGGCTTTGCATTCTTCCAGAAATTCCTTAAGGACAGCGGAATACTTGATGAACTTATAGAGGCAGGAATCCAGGAAGGCGACACCGTAAAGATGTATGGCCTGGAATTCGACTATTACAAATAAATTCCAAAGCGGAAAGCCCGGCAGAGCCGGGCTGCCTTATATCTTGCACCAGGGAGGTGACAATAAATGACAAGCAAACAAAGAGCATACTTAAAAGGCCTTGCAAGCACAATGGACCCGATTTTTCAGGTAGGAAAAGCAAGCCTTACGCCGGAAATTACATCTGCAATCGCAGAAGCACTTGAAGCAAGGGAACTCATAAAAATAAACGTTCTTAAAAACTGCATGGATGACCCGAAGGAAATCGCTTCAATAGTCGGCGAAAGAACCCATTCGGAAGTCGTTCAGGTAATCGGCAAGAAAATCATCCTCTACAAAGAATCAAAAGACAAGAAAAAGATCATACTTCCTTAGGAGATACAAAATGAAAATGTTTAGGGATGGAAATGACAGAATCGGCATTATGGGAGGAACATTCAATCCGATCCATATAGGCCATCTGATTCTGGCTGAGAATGCTTATGAACAATTCAATTTAGACAGAGTGCTGATTATGCCTTCGGGTAAACCGCCTCATAAGGAAAATCTGGAATCCGCCTCAACAGAACACAGGGTAAAGATGGCTGAACTGGCTATTGGCAGCAACAATCACTTTGAGCTCTCTCTGATTGAGGTGGAATCTTCCGGATACACGTATACCTATGAAACATTAGCTAAATTAAAAGAAAAAAATCCCGACACTGAGTATTATTTTATTATGGGAGAAGATTCGCTTTTTGATTTTGAAAAATGGAAGGAACCTGCAAAAATATGCGATAAGACAATCCTTGTTGTCGCATGCCGGGATGTCTACACACAGGCAGACCTGGATGAGCAGATCGGATATATCCGAAAAAAATATGGCTGCCGTATCTACAAGCTTGATACTCCAAACATAGACATATCTTCCAGCGTCATTCGCAAACGCGTCAGCAAAAAGCAGACAATCAAATATTACGTCCCTGAAGATGTGGAGCGTTATATTTACAACAGGAAATTATACCAGAATGTTTAATTGAATAGTGAAGGTGAGTACTACGAATCTGAAAAAATTTAAACGTAAACTGAAAAAGACGCTGGACGAGAATCGATATGTCCATACAATGGGTGTTATGTATACAGCTGCCTGCCTCGCCATGCGGTATGAATGCGATATTTCAAAAGCGCAGACTGCAGGTATTCTTCACGACTGTGCGAAATGCATACCCGATGATACCAAAGTGCAGCTTTGCAGGAAATACAATATCCATATGACAGATCTGGAGAAGTCAAATCCATTCCTTCTCCATGCAAAGCTTGGTGCTTTTTTTGCAATGCATAAATACAAAGTAACAGACAAAGAAGTAATCAGCGCAATCCTGAACCATACAACAGGAAAACCGGACATGTCGCTTCTTGACAAAATCATATATGTTGCAGACTATATTGAACCCGGCAGGGAGAAAGCGCCTAACCTGAGTGAAATCAGAAAGCTGGCTTTCATTGATATCGACCGTGCCGTTTACAGGATTCTGGATGATACTCTGGCATATCTGGAGCATTCCGATGGTGATGTCGAACCGCTCACCAGGAAGGCTTATGAATATTACAGGGATTATTACAATAATCTTGAAAATCATGATTTGAACGGCTCTGCCGATCTCAAGTCTGCTGAACATGAATAAAGGATACTGAGAGGAATTAGTAAAATGAATCAATCAAAAGAAATGGCACGTATAGCATGTGCTGCCCTTGCCGATAAAAAGGCAGAAGATATAAAAGTAATCGAAATAGGCGGCATCTCCGCTCTTGGCGATTATTTTATAATTGCAAACGGTACAAACAGAAACCAGGTACAGGCTATGATAGACAACGTACAGGACGACCTTTTCAAAGCAGGCCATGAAGCCAAGCATATAGAAGGCTACAACACTGCAAACTGGATTCTTCTTGATTACGGCGATATCATTGTACATGTTTTCGCAAAAGAGGACAGATCGTTCTATGATCTCGAAAGGATCTGGAGAGATGGCAAGGAAATTGACGTCGAAGAGCTGTTAAAGTAGATTCGTGCCAAAAGCCCATTTACATAATGGTATTCGTCAATTTGCACAGGTTTTCGAATGAGGACGTGATGCAAAACATGTTGATTCGCAGCGCGCTCTCGCTTAGATGAAGACGTAGTGGTACGTAAGGCCGCAAAATACGCGGCCCAAGTACCAACGTCTTCATAAAGCTGCTCATCAATTCATGTTTTGTATCACTGTGCTACAGCTAGCGAGTGTGCAAATTGATGAAGCCGAGGTTTACGATATGCTTTTGACATTCTGATCCTATGATGTTGGAGTCAAAAGGTATTTTGACCCTAGATACCTACGGATTGTTACGCACTTTGTGGTATCATCCTATAAATCAAAAAAACCACAGGCTGCCGAATTGACAGTTCTGTGGTTTTTTTTATCCGAACTTGTATTTGCAGGGCAGGCCTGGCATTTAACCGGTCCGCCGCCTGTTTTGTCTGCACTTTAATGAAAAAGCCTGAAGACACCGAATACCTTACCCAGTATGGAAAGCTCCTTGAGGATGATAGGCTCAAGGGAATCATTCTCCGGCTGCAGCCTGTAATGGCCGCTTTCTTTATAATAAGTTTTAACGGTTGCGGAGTCATCAACAAGCGCAACAACGATATCTCCGTTTTTTGCGGTTGACTGCTTCTGGACAAGCACCTTGTCACCATCAAGGATTCCTGCATTGATCATGCTGTTTCCCTTGACTGTCAGGATGAACGTATCCTGATTCGGCACATATTCAGTAGGCATAGGGAAATAAGATTCCACATTTTCAACAGCGAGAATAGGGGTGCCGGCGGCAACTGTTCCAACAATTGGAATGTTAACCATTTCCCTGCGTCCGAGGTTGAAGTTGTCATCTATAATCTCTATTGCTCTTGGTTTTGTTGGATCCCTTCGGATATAACCGTTCTTTTCAAGGGTTTCCAGATGGGAGTGGACGGAGGAAGTCGACTTCAGGTGGACTGCTTCACATATTTCCCTGACTGCCGGCGGATAACCCTTCTTTAATATTTCTTTTTTTATATATTCGAGGATTTCGGCCTGCTTTGCGCTCAATCTGCCATATTCCATTTATGTATACCTCCCTGGTTTAGAATGCAACGATCCAGCTGTATAAACGGCTGTTATATGCCGCATACTGAATAGTTATTTTGCAATTATCATAACACATACGTTCGGGTTTTGCAAACTAATGTTCGTATTATTTCTTTTATTTATTGATACCTCCTTGAAAGTATGCTAAGATAGATTCGTATCGTGAAAGGATGAAGCTGCAAATGAAAATGATCAGGAAAACAGATTTTATTGTCATTGGAATACTCATTCTGGCGGCGGGTCTGATTTTTTTCTTTAATTCAGTCATACTGGATACATCCGGTGACTACGCAGCAGTGTATGTGGATAATACTCTGATTGCCAAATACCCCTTAAAAGAAAATACGGATTTGATAATAAATGGCTACGGCGGCGGGACCAACCGCCTGATTATAGAAGACGGCAAAGCTCATATTGAGAGCGCATCCTGCCCTGATAAGATCTGTGCTAACCAGCATGCTGTCTCAAAGGCAGGAGAAACCATAGTATGCCTGCCGAATAAAATGGTGATTCGTATCATAAGTACTGACGACGGATCAGATGAAGATACCGATTTTATTGCAAAATAAAAACAACCCATCCCTGTACTTTTAAAGCATTTCGGCTTCCGCCAGATGCTTTTCCTTATATCACAGGAAAATTCTTCCTATGATCAAAAAAAACGCTACAGGAGTTGAATTGGCGATGCCACTTTGTTTAATGTAAAAGCTGGCTGCCAGAACAGAAACAAACAAATGATTTCGGAGGAATAGAAAATGATTTCATATATAAAAGGAAAAATCGCAGCAATAGAGGACGACATGCTGATACTCGAAGCAGGCAGCATCGGCTACAACATCCGTCTTTCGCTTTCGACAATCGCACAGCTTCCGCCCGCAGGAGCTGATGTGAAGATATTTACCTATTTGAATGTCCGGGAAGACGCCATGAACCTTTTCGGGTTTATTTCCAGGGATGACCTGAATGTTTTTAAACTTCTGATCGGCATCAACGGCATCGGCCCAAAGGTTGCCCTCGGCATACAGTCAGCCCTCAGCTCTGATGAGCTGAGGTTTGCAGTTCTGTCTGATGATGTCAAAACAATTTCGAAAGCTCCCGGAATCGGACCAAAAACTGCACAACGCGTTGTTATGGAGCTTAAAGACAAGATGAAGCTTGAAGATGCCTTTGAGAACCTGCAGGGAAGTTCTGATGCAGGTATGGCTGCCGCAGGCACTGCAGGCACCGGAGATGCAAAGAATGAGGCTGTGCAGGCGCTTGTTGCCCTGGGCTATTCAGGCGCGGAAGCCCTCAAGGCACTCAAACAGGCTGAAATCAATGAATCCATGGACGCGGAAATGATACTGAAAGCCGCACTGAAGAAATTATCTTTTTTATGATAGAGGACGGATATGAGCAAAAGAATAATAACAACAGATTTTACTGAAGAAGATTCACGGATTGAAAACAGCCTTCGCCCTCAGACTCTTGACGAGTACATAGGGCAGGAAAAGGTCAAAAATACATTGAAGATTTATATAGAAGCAGCCAAACAGAGAAACGAGTCGCTGGACCACGTGCTGTTTTACGGACCTCCGGGGCTTGGCAAAACCACTCTTGCATCTATAATCGCAAATGAGATGAACGTGAACCTGAAAATCACATCCGGCCCTGCTATAGAAAAACCCGGGGAAATGGCTGCTATTTTAAATAATCTGCAGAGCGGCGACCTGCTTTTTGTCGACGAGATACACCGCCTTAACAGGCAGGTAGAAGAAGTGCTTTACCCTGCCATGGAGGATTATGCCATTGACATCATGATAGGAAAAGGCGCATCGGCCAGATCCATACGCCTTGACCTGCCCCATTTTACCCTGGTAGGTGCAACCACAAGAGCCGGCCTTCTGACTGCACCCCTGCGAGATCGTTTCGGTGTCGTAAACAAGCTGGAATTCTACACACCTGATGAACTTAAGACTATAATCGTAAGGTCAGCCAGGGTGCTTGGAACCGATATCGATGAAAAAGGTGCTTCGGAGATTGCCAGCCGGTCCAGAGGAACACCAAGGCTTGCCAACAGGCTTTTAAAGAGGGTGAGGGATTTCGCCCAGGTCAAGTATGACGGTGCGATAACCGAAGAGGTTGCGAAGTTTGCCCTGGACCTTCTGGAAGTGGACAAACTCGGCCTGGATAACATAGACAGGACCATTCTGACGACAATGATTGAAAAATTCAGCGGCGGGCCCGTCGGGCTTGACACGCTGGCCGCTGCACTTGGCGAAGACTCCGGCACTATTGAGGACGTTTATGAGCCCTATCTGATTAAGAATGGATTTATAAACAGGACACCGAGAGGAAGGGTGGTAACGGAATCCGCATACTACCATCTCGGCCTGTAAACTGATCACTGTCGCCTTCGCAGGGAGCACTTTTATATTAAGATAAAAAAATCATTTCCTAATTAATCAACTAAACGGTATAAAACTTACATGATAAATTACTCTACAGATTGGAGCGGAAATTATGGCATCAAAAAACAACACACAGGTGTTAATAGGCGGAAGGGTCCTTACCCTGAGCGGATACGAAAGTGAAGAATACCTTCACAAAGTTGCCAGCTACATCAACAATAAGCAGGCTGAACTTAACCATATGAAGGGCTACAGCCGGATGACTTTTGACATACAGAGCATGCTTCTTGAGATCAATATCGCAGATGATTATTTCAAAGCAAAAACACAGGTGGCAGCCCTTGAAAGCGATATAGAGAAAAAGGAAAAAGAAATCTACGACATTAAGCACGAGCTGATTTCTGAACGGCTCAAGTACGAAGATCTCGAAAAGAAGCACAGGGAATTATACGAAAAAAACCATGAATTACAGAAAGAGATCATCAAGCTGGAAACAGAGATGGATGATTTCACCAGACCACAATAAAGGATCATACATATGAAAAATAGAAGAGTTGAACTGCTGGCTCCGGCTGGCTCCTACGAAAGTTTTGTCGCTGCTATAAATGCAGGCGCCGATGCCGTCTATATAGGCGGAAGCATGTTCGGAGCCAGGGCGAACGCAAATAATCTGGATGAGGAAGCCATGCTGAAGGCAATTGATTATGCCCATATTCACGGACGAAGCCTCTACCTTACCGTAAATACCCTTTTAAAGAATAGCGAGCTTGAAGATGAACTGATCAGATATCTCGAAAAATTTTATGAACAGGGCCTTGATGCGGTAATCGTACAGGACGTAGGCGTGCTGCGTAAAATCAGAAATCATTTTCCTGACCTGCCCGTACATGCCAGCACTCAGATGACGATAACCGGTCCCGACGGGGCAAAGCTCATGGAGGATCTCGGCCTCACCAGAGTCGTGACCGCCAGGGAACTGTCATTAGAAGAGATCCGGGAAATCCATCATAAAAGCAGCGTTGAAATTGAAAGCTTTGTACACGGTGCCCTCTGTTACTGCTATTCAGGCCAGTGCCTCTACAGCAGCCTCGTCGGGGGAAGGAGCGGAAACAGGGGAAGATGCGCCCAGCCCTGCAGGCTCCCTTATGATGTGCTGAAAGAAGGGAAATCCATAAACAGCCATGACGAGCATTATGTCCTGAGTCCTAAGGATATGTGCACCCTTGATATCATCCCTGATATGATCGAAGCCGGAATCTTTTCATTTAAGATTGAAGGACGCATGAAAAAACCGGAGTATGTGGCAGGCGTCGTCAGCATCTACAGAAAATACATCGACCTGTATCTGCAAAACGGCCGTAAAGGCTACAAAGTTGACCAGGACGACAGAAATATGCTTATGGACCTTTATAACCGGGGAGGTTTTACAAACGGCTATTACGGGCAGCATAACGGCAGACAGATGATTTCTCTCTCAAAACCAAATCATTTCGGTGTTCCTGTGGGAAAAATAACAGAAAAGGCTAAAGGAAAGCTCAGGATTGCCTTAACCGAAGCGATAAACAGCCAGGATGTGCTTGAAATACAGAAAGCACCGGGGGGCTCCGATACAGGCAGGGGACGTTCCGGCTCCGGGAGCCGTTATGAAAAAAATCCGAATTCTGCAAACAGAAAATACAATTCGTCGAAAAAGGATTTGCAATCCAGGTCTTTCGGCAATGACAGGGGACGCGCATCAAATCTGCAGGTCAATGACGGTTCGGCCGGGAAGCCCGAAGAATTCACAGTTAAAAACAGTGCTTCTGCAGGGTCCTCCATTTTCATACCAGTATACAATGAACATGCATTTTCAATCGGCCAGACAGTATACCGCACCAGAAACGAGGCTCTGCTTCTCGATCTGAGAAAACGTTTTATAGAGCCTGAAGTCAAAGAAGCAATCAGCGGGAGACTAATGCTCAGTCCGGGCCTTCCTGCCGAGCTGTCGGTCTCCATGGGCGGCACGGATGTAACTATTTCCGGACAGGTGGTGGAGACAGCACTCAGCCTGCCTGTCGACGAAAATAAGATCAGAAAGCAGATCATGAAAACTGGCAGCACGCCCTTTGTTTTTTCAGTTCTGGAAACAGACATAGAGAAACACAGCTTCATACCAATACAGGCATTGAATGAGCTCAGAAGAAACGCATTGGATACGCTGCAGGATGTACTCCTGAAAAACTACAGAAGGAAGCCGGAAACAGGCATGGATCCATATGATTCCGGCATTTCAATGGCTGGGGCACGCCAGGCGCTGTTTGAACAGGAATCTTCTCCGGGCGGAATGGAGCTGAATGCCTATATAGAGCAGGAGCCATACTTCGACGAACTCTTAAGCCTTCCGGAAATCAAAAATATATACATTGATGCGCTTATCCTCATAGAAGGCTTCAAGGATTCAGCCAGAAGATTTGCAGACGAAAAGCTCAGCAGATTTGCAGAAATGTGCCATCAGCAGGGCAAGGGATGTTTTCTGGTCCTTCCTCATATATTCAGAAAGGACATCAGAGAATTGTTCGAAGCTCATGCTGTTGTCATAAATGCATCCGGAATAGACGGCTTTCTGATTAAGAATATTGAAGAATTTGCATTTCTTCGTGAAAACGGATTTCATCAGACCGTCATTGCCGACCACAACCTGTACTCCTTTAACAGGGAAGCTGTTGATTTCTGGCACGAATCAGGAATCAGCCATGATACAGCGCCTGTGGAACTGAACAGCAGAGAATTGAAGGAAAGAGGCTGCAATAACAGCGAGCTTATCGTATACGGCTATCTTCCCATGATGGTGTCGGCCCAGTGTGTGAAAAAGACTACACAAGGCTGCGACCATACTCCGGGAGAACTTTATCTGAAGGACAGATACCAGAAGGACTTCTGTGTCAGGAACCAGTGCGGCTGCTGCTATAATACAATATACAACTGCCAGCCGCTAGTGCTGATAGACAATGACAGGGAAATCCGGAGCCTGCATCCCAGAGGGCTGAGGCTCAACTTCACAATTGAACCCTCCGGCTCCGTAAAAGAGATTGCCCAGGCCTTTATAGACAGATTTATATATGACAGAAAACCTCATGCAGCCTTCGACAATTTTACAAGAGGGCACTTCAAAAGAGGAATTGAGTAGGTGATGAATTGACTAACGTAATAGTGGAATTATCGAAATATATCATGATTATCCTGATTGCAGTGTATACGTTCCTTTGTTTCACTGTCTTTAAAAATCATACAGAAGAAAAAAAAACATCGATTTTCAGGAGGCAGAACGGATTTATGTTTTCCATCCACCTGATCGCGTATCTTGTTATTTTCCTGAAAACCGGAAGTACCAGGGCCCTTCTGTTATACGCAGCCCAGGCCGTGTTCCTGATTGGCGTAATAGCGCTTTATAGCGTGCTTTATCCAAAAGCGTCAAGGCTGATCACAAATAACATGTGCATGCTGATGTCGGTAAGCTTCATTATCCTGACACGGCTCTCCTTTGAAAAGTCCGTGAAGCAGTTCACAATCATGGCGGCTGCGATGGCAGCCGCACTCGTAATACCATTTATTATCAGCAGAGTGACGTTCCTGAAGAAGCTTGGGTGGATTTATGCGGTAACAGGAATTGCACTCCTGTCATCCGTCCTGGTGGCCGGAAAGGTTGTGTTCGGCGCAAAGCTCTCGCTTACAATAGGCGGTTTCTCCATTCAGCCATCAGAATTCGTCAAAATCATCTTCGTTTTCTGTGTTGCATCAATGCTTTATGAATCAACTGAAATGGAACAGCTGATCAAGGCAACAGCCATAGCGGGATTGCATGTCCTGATTCTTGTGGTTTCAAGAGATCTGGGCGGCGCCCTGATTCTTTTTGTTGTTTACCTGATTATGCTGTATGTCGCATCCAGAAGGCTCCTTTACCTGGTCGGCGGGTTTTCTGCCGGCTGTATGGCGGCTGTGGCGGCATATTTCCTTTTCAGCCACGTGCGGGTACGTGTACTGGCATGGAGCGACCCCTGGAGATATATTGAAAATGAAGGGTACCAGATTACCCAGTCGCTTTTTGCAATTGGCACCGGAGGGTGGTTCGGTATGGGCCTTTTCCAGGGCATGCCCAATAAAATACCCGTGGTGGAGCATGATTTTGTGTTCTCTGCCATTTCAGAAGAAATGGGCGCATTTTTTGCGCTCTGCCTGATTCTGATCTGTGTCAGCTGCTTTATCATGTTTCTGAACATTGCCATGCAGATCAGGGAACCCTTTTCAAGACTTGTGGCGCTTGGACTGGGGATTGCATACGGATTTCAGGTATTTCTGACAATCGGAGGGGTCACTAAATTTATTCCCTCCACAGGAGTGACGCTCCCGCTTGTAAGTTACGGAGGCAGTTCGGTTTTCAGCACCCTTATTATGTTCGCAATCATACAGGGGCTGTATATTTTAAGACAGAATGAGGATGGTAGCATTGATAGGCAAAAACAAAAAAGGAATAAAAAAACAAAACAGCAGTAAGAACCCCATTCCGCCAGCGGCGCAACCAAAGCAGGACAGGAGTGGAACGAACGGAAAACAAAAGGACAGGAACCGCGAACTTGTGCTCGTCACCTATATATTTACAGGCCTGTTTCTTATGCTTATGGGGTATTTCATATATTTCAACTGGTTCCAAAGCAGCGATGTCATTAACAGCCCTTACAATGCCCGTCAGGATACTTTTTCAGACAGGATAGTCCGGGGCAGCATACTTTCAGATGACGGAGATGTGCTGGCAGAAACCCTCACAGACAGTGACGGGAAAGAGACAAGGAATTATCCCTACGGGGAAATCTTTTCACATATCGCAGGCTATTCCACGAAAGGGAAATCGGGAATCGAATCTTTGGCAAACTTCAGCCTTCTGCGGTCCAATTCCTTCATTCTTGAAAGAATAGCGAATGAAATCAAAGGTGAAAAGAATATTGGCGACAATGTTGTTACAACCCTTGATACGGAACTCCAGCAGGCCGCCTGGAATGCACTGGGAGGTTATGACGGAGCTGTCATTGTAATGGAACCGGATACCGGAAAAATCCTGGCCATGGTTTCTAAACCGGATTTTGATCCCAACCGGATAAACGAGCTGTGGGACACGCTTCAGACCGACGAAGACGGCAGTGTCCTGCTTAACAGGGCAACCCAGGGATTATACCCTCCTGGATCCATATATAAGATTTTGACCACTCTGGAATACATCAGGGAAAATCCTGATTATGAGGCGTATTCCTTTGACTGCAGCGGAAGCCTTACTGTCGAAGGAAGCAGGATAAACTGCTATCACAACAAGGCTCACGGCCTGGAAGATCTGACTGCGGCATTCTCCAATTCCTGCAATTCCGCTTATGCGGATCTCGGGCTCCTCCTGGACAAAAAGATGTTTGTTAAACTCTGCAACAGCTTCCTGTTCAACGACACGCTTCCCTACGAGCTCCCATTCAGCAAGAGCAGCTTCGTGCTGTCAGCAGACGCTTCTGTAGAAGAGACGATGCAAACAGCAATCGGACAGGGTGAAACCCTTGTGTCTCCGCTGCATATGGCACTGATTACCTCAGCTGTCGCAAATGACGGAATTCTTATGAAACCCTTCCTGATCGACCGCATAGAAAATTACGCAGGCGATCTGGTTAAGCAATATGCACCAGCGAAAGAAAAGCAGCTTATGACCCCGGAAGAAGCCGGAATCATGACCGGAATGATGCAGAGCGTGGTGACCTCGGGTACAGGCATAAAACTAAACGGTCTGTCCTATACGGTAGCAGGCAAGACCGGATCTGCAGAATACAGTAATGAGAAGGGCGAAAGCCACGCATGGTTTGTCGGCTTTTCATCGGTAGAAAATCCCGAAATAGTAGTCAGCATCATTGTTGAAGGCGCCGGGGCCGGCAGCGAATATGCGGTTCCAATCGCCCGCAAAATCCTCGACGCATACTACAATTGACTTGCAAGAACATAAAAAAAGAGATATACTAGAATGAGTCAAAAATGACACACCAGTTATAAGCAGGAGGGATTGCATTGATTGAAGCAACGAGCTGTGGAGGTGTGGTTATATTTCGGGGTAAAATATTGCTCTTATATAAAAATTATAAGAATAAGTATGAAGGCTGGGTTCTGCCGAAAGGTACAGTTGAAGTCGGCGAGGATTACAAAGACACAGCGGCCAGAGAGGTACTTGAGGAAACAGGTGTAGCTGCATCAATCATCAAGTATATTGGCAAGAGCCAGTATTCATTTAATATACCGGAAGATACTGTCGATAAGGATGTACATTGGTATCTCATGATGGCAGATAGTTACTACAGCAAACCACAACGCGAAGAATATTTCGAGGATTCAGGCTATTACAAGTATCACGAAGCCTATCATCTTCTGAAGTTCGCAAACGAAAGACAGATATTAGAAAAAGCATATTCGGAGTATTTAGACCTGAAAAAGAGCAACCTTTGGGGAAACCATAAATATTTCTAGAAGCAGCACCAGACATTGTCTGGTGCTTTTTTAATTCATAAGAGCGGAATGTCAAAAGCCCATTTACAAAATAGAATCCGTCAATTTGCACAAGTTTTAATAAGGAAGACGTGATGCAAAACATGTTCATTCGCAGCTCGCTCTCGCTTAGATGAAGACGTAGTGGTACGTAGGGCCGCAGAATACGCGACCCAAGTACCAACGTCTTCATAAAGCTGCTCATTGAGCCATGTTTTGTATCACTGCGTGATAAATGGCGAATGTGCAAATTGACGAAGCCGAACGTTAGAAGAGGGCTTTTGACATTCTAGTCTTCATTTCTTATGAATTAAAAAGCGCCGCGCAGGATGTAACGCCTTGCCTGTTATTTTTGATTGCTAAGACAAAATATCTACTTTCGAAAATATGTTCGATTTTATCTTCAAAACGCATTGACAAACACACGTTCGATAGTTATAATATAACCATACAGAACATGTGTTCTTAAAATACGTTTGCATTATGGGGGTAATGATATGGAAGAAAGAAAAACAGGTTTCGCATTCTTATTTACGGTTTGTCTTATTTTTACTTTTTCTGTCTTGTTTGGTGGCTTTTTCTCAAAAGCCGAGTCTGTACCGGGTTCAGGAAGCTCGTCTGATAAATGCTTCGTTAGTATCGAGATTGAGCCGGGAGACACCCTCTGGAGCATAGCGCAGGAATATGCAACGGATGAATATGAATCTATAGAACATTATATCAGTGAGGTAAAAGACATCAATTCCCTTACTGGCGACAATATATGTGCCGGAGCTTTTTTAACACTTCCATATTACGAAAATTAGAAGGCATGTCTCTTTTTGGCTTGTAAATATAAATGAAATGGTATAGTATAAATAATTGAGGAATTCGAAAGAGTTCCTCAATAGCTATCAATACATTTAAATTACAAAGGAGATCTTCTAAATGAATATAGTAGTTTTAGCAGGCGGATTAAGTACGGAAAGAGATGTATCGCTCATTACCGGAACGATGGTAAACAGAGCGCTTAAAAATAGAGGGCACAATACAATTTTGCTTGATGTTTTCTTGGGATATGGAGACGAAAACGATGATCTGAAAGATATATTCGAACATACCGATGAAATATCGGAATTGACGAGCAGTATCTGCGAAATGGAACCTGATATCAAGCAGGTAAAGGCTATGAGAAAAGATAAATCCGACTGTTTCTTCGGACCAAACGTCCTTAACCTCTGTAAGATGGCTGACATTGTTTTTATGGCTTTACACGGCGAAAACGGCGAAAACGGAAAAATCCAGGCCGTATTCGACCTGTTTGGAATCAAATATACTGGAACCGGATATCTGAGCAGCGCTATCGCGATGGACAAAGGCATTTCTAAGAAAATGTTTGTTGCTGCCGGAATACCTACTCCCGGAGGATTTACCTTAAAGAAAGACGGCAAAGGTACCGGAAACCAGAATTCCGAGCTTTCTTATCCTAGAGTTGTAAAACCATGCTGCGGCGGATCCAGCATCGGAGTATACATGGTAAACACGGAAGACGAATATATCAAGGCTGTCGAATCGGCTTTCCAATACGAGGATGAAATAGTAGTGGAAGAATGCATAAAAGGAAGAGAATTCTCAGTAGGTGTGATAAATGGAAAAGCCCTTCCTGTCATCGAAATTGCACCTGTGCAGGGATTCTATGACTATAAGAACAAATATCAGGCCGGAAGCGCTATCGAAACATGTCCTGCAGAACTTTCAGATGATATCACTTCTAAAATGCAGCATTATGCAGAACAGGTATGTGAAGTACTCGGACTTGATACCTATGCCAGAATGGATTTCCTTCTTGATGGCAATGATCATATGTACTGCCTGGAAGCAAACACGCTGCCTGGAATGACCCCTACAAGCCTGCTCCCCCAGGAGGCTAAGGTAGTCGGCATGTCTTTCGAGGATCTTTGCGAAAAAATCATCGAAGTTTCTTTTTTGAAATACGCGAAGGCTGATCAATAGCAGTAAAATAAAGTAACTGTTCAGAAACCCTGTCTCGCAAGGCGTTTTTATGCTGAATTTGCATAAAAACCCGAGACATGCACGCTCCAAATTGCTGTTTTGCAATTTGTGCGCATCATATGTGACTATGAAGGACGTAGTCCTTAATAGTCACAAAATAAATGATAAGAGGTATGAGAAGTATGAGATATATGAAGAACATGACATTGTCAAACATTGCAAATGCCTGTAACGGTAAGTACTACGGACCTGAAAACAAAAAGGAGACTTGCGTTTCCGGCATAGCAATAGACAGCAGAAAGGTCGGAGAGAATTTTCTTTTCGTCCCGATAAAGGGCGAAAAGGTTGACGGGCATGCTTTTATCCCAAATGTGTTCGAAAACAAGGCAGCATGCACCCTCACCGAACATCCGCTCGATGAGTCAGCGAATCCATTTATCCTTGTAGAATCGTGTGCGCAGGCCTTAAAAGATCTTGCAGAGTACTACAGAAGCGTACTTGATATAAAAGTGGTAGGCATTGCAGGCAGCGTCGGGAAGACCAGCACCAAGGAAATGGTAGCTTCCGTACTCAGCCAGAAATACAGCGTGCTTAAAACGGAAGGCAATTTCAATAACGAAATTGGGCTTCCTCTCACGATTTTCAATATTACAGATGAACATGATATTGCCGTTGTTGAGATGGGAATCAGTGATTTCGGCGAGATGCACCGCTTGGCAAAAGTTGCAAAACCTGATATATGTATCATAACCAATATCGGATTCTGCCACCTGGAAAATCTGAAGAGCCGTGAAGGCATACTCAAGGCAAAATCTGAAATTTTTGATTTTCTTACACCTGACGGCAAAATAATCCTTAACGGAGATGATGACCTGCTCAGCGCAATTTCCGAAGTGAATGGTGTTGTTCCGATATTCTTCAGCAAACAGAAACAGGAAGGAGTATATGCAGACAACATTGAAAATCTCGGACTTGATGGCACAAAATGTTCTATTCATTTCAAGGAATCCAGCATTGACGTGCATATTCCCATTCCCGGACTCTTCATGGTTGATAATGCGCTAACAGCCTTTGCAGCCGGTAAATTGCTGGGGCTCAGCGACGAGCAGATAAGATACGGAATTCATGCAGTGAATTCAGCAAGCGGAAGAACAAATCTGATTAAAACGGAATTTATTACAATCATAGACGATTGCTACAATGCGAATCCTGTTTCTATGAAAGGAGCGATCGACGTGCTTAGCCATGCTGAAGGCAGGAAAATCGCCGTACTTGGCGATATGTTCGAACTTGGGAAGGATGAAGCCAGCCTTCACTACAGCGTAGGCCTTCATGTAGCGGATAAAGAGATCGATCTCGTTATCTGCGTTGGAAAGCTTGCATCTAACATTGCTAAGGCATTAAGGGACAAGAGCAGCCTCTGTGAGGTTCTGGAATTCATCAGCAAGGACACGATGCTTGAACAACTGGAGAGCCTTATAAAAGCAGGAGATACTATACTCGTAAAGGCATCCCATGCAATGGGATTTGACGAGATCGTATCAAAATTAAAGACTGTCAGGGCGTAACACAGATGCGTCAGGGCAAAGCTAATGCCGCTTGCCCAAAGCAGGACTCAGCTATACGATGAGAAGCCGTTCACATCCATTAAAACTAATGAATGTGAACGGCTTCTCTTAAAATCAATACCAAATCCAAAGCTTACTCTTTTATTTTAATGAGATTTACAGAGCAGCTTTTCCTTCGGCTCCGTCGCTTATTCTTATAACGTTCTCAACATCATAAACAAATATTTTTCCATCGCCAATCTGGCCTGTATGAAGAACCGCTTTTGCAGTTTCAAGAACTTTTTCCAGTGGTACATTGGCAATTACGATTTCAATCTTTACTTTAGGAAGAAGCTTGATATCGACTGCAGTGCCTCTATAATATTCTTTGTGGCCTTTCTGAACACCGCATCCTAAAACACTCGAAACCGTCATTCCTGTAATATCAATTTTATTCAGTGCATCCATCAGATCTTCCAGTTTGCTTTCTGATGTAAGAATGTCAACTTTTGTTATTTTATCGCTCATAAAATCCTCCTCACTTTTGGATAATTATATCATATATCCTGTGCTTGTCAATTATTCATCTGATAATAAAAATCATCTGACGTCTGCCATTTAGTGGAAAATGTTGTAGGCATTTTCACCGTGTAATGCAACATCCAATCCTTCGGTTTCTTCTTCTTTGTTGATTCTCAATCTGGTTAATTTTCCGATAACCTTCAGGATAACAAAAGTTGCCACTGCAGCATAAAAGACAATTACAACGACTGCTATCATGTGGGATTTAAGCAGTTCCGCGCTGCCGTAAAACAGGCCGTCGGCTCCAGCAGGATTTACTGATTTCGTAGCAAAAAGGGCAGTTGCTATAGCACCCCAGATACCTCCGACACCATGACAGCCGAATGCATCCAGAGCGTCATCGTAGCCAAGTTTTGCCTTAAGGAAAACAATTGCGAAGAAGCTTGCAGCCCCGCCAATGAGACCGATTATAAACGCAGACATAGGTGTCACATATCCGGCACCCTGGGTTATGGCAACAAGTCCTGCGATAGCACCACTTATTGTACCAAGAGCAGTAGGTTTTTTATTGATGAGCCATTCACATATTACAAAGGAGATTGCACCTGCAGCTGCTGAAGTATTTGTAGTCAGGAACGCATTGACTGCTACACCGTTGACTGCAAGAGCACTGCCTGCATTGAATCCGAACCAGCCGAACCATAGGATTCCACCGCCAAGGATTGCCATAGGCAGATGATGTGGTTCCGGCCTCATCTTTTTTCGCTTACCTAACATGATCGCCGCAACAAGACCCGATATACCTGAATTGATCTCTACAACAAACCCGCCTGCGAAATCCAGAACCCCAAGTTTTTTTAACCATCCGGCATTTTCACCTGCACCACCCCAGACCCAATGGGCTATAGGATCATATACGAATGTGCTCCATAGAAGTATGAAGAGCAGGAAAGCAGGAAATCTCATTCGTTCTGCAAATCCGCCGGAAATGACAGCTGCCGTAATAACAGCAAACATCATCTGGAATATGACAAACAGCAGCTGCGGTATTGTCGTCGAATAGTCTGCATTCGGAAGCTCCCCGATATTACGAAGAAAAGCAAAATCGAGCCCGCCTATCAGTCCGTTTTTATCTGGCCCGAAAGCAAGCGTGTATCCTATAAATATCCATTGAATCGATATGACAGCAAGAGCGGCATAGCTATGGAGTGTCGTACTCAATACATTTTTGCTTCGCACCATCCCTCCATAAAACAACGCAAGACCTGGTATCATCAACATGACCAAAGATGCGGCAAAGATTACAAACGCCATATCAGCTCCGTTTAATCCTTTCATAACTAATCCTCCTTCAAATAATTGATAAATAGTACATTTAAAAATTCAAATAAAGACAAAGGCGCCTGATCGTAATAGAACATATAATTTCCATTATTTCAGACGTCTTTGTCTTGTATGACATGATAAAGCGCCTGCAGATAATAGAATATTTAATTTCCATTACTACAGACGCCTTTGTCTTTCTAAAATTGAATTGTTTCAACTAGAATATATTTGATTTTCTTATAGTATAAATGCATTTTCAAGAAACAGCAATAGATTTTTATGATTTATTTCTGCAAATTTATTTGTTGCCGAATAAAAATTGAAAGCGGAAAAGGGACGCCACTCGCTGATACGCCCTTCGGAATCATATGCGTAATGATCCTGTTACTCTGTAGCTGCGCAATACTGATATTGAAAAAACGAAGAATGTTATAGTTTGGCTAATTCTTTTCCCGGAGTCTCACAAGATTCGCAGCGCTTCGCCTCCGGTCGTCCTCAATAGCCGCATAATGCTTTTTGGTCGTATTTACGTCTGCATGGCCGAGTACATCAGCCACCAGATAGATGTCGCCTGTTTCCCTGTAGAGATTTGTTCCGTAGGTACTCCGCAGCTTATGAGGGGTTATATTTTTAAGCTGTGTTGCCAGCTTAGAATATTTCTTTACAAGGTTTTCGACCGAACGGACATTGATTCTTTTTTTCTGCAATGAAAGAAAGAGAGCATTCTGGCTTCCTGTTTCGGCGATCATGCTGTTCCGGGTCTCAAGGTATTCTCTCAGGGCCTCCTCAACTTCATCTCCGAAGTATAAGATGACTTCCTTGCCGCCTTTTCGTTTGATCTTCATTCCGTTGTTCTTGAAATCAATGTCATCAATATCAAGGCCCACACATTCTGATACACGAATGCCGGTTCCTAATAGTACAGTCAGTATCGCCATATCGCGTGTTTTCGTTTTGCCATGGAATTTCTGCTGTCCCTTAGTAAGCTTTTCTCCCTGCTCAGCCTCATCAAGCATAATCGCAATCTCATCAATATCCAGACGTACTATGTTCTTTTCGTGGACTTTCGGCGTTTTCACAAGGGATGCAGGATTCTTCTCGATCATTTCCTTACGGTAATAGTAATTATAAAAAGAACGCAGGGAAGCAAGCTTACGCATTTTACCGCGTTCCCTGTTTACATGCTCATTACCGTCCTTGACGTAATACTTTAGATAATCAAGATATTCCTCGATATCCATGGGTTTGATCTGGTCAAGGAGCTCAAGAGGATAGCTTACTATTTCCATTTTATTGAATACCGGATTGTTCTCATGCAGGAATTCAAAGAAGACCCGAAGATCATAAGCATATGCAATACGTGTTCTGGATGACGTAGTCGGTTCGATGCCGCGGAAAAATTCCCCGCAGAATTTGGGAAGAGTGGCGATGATTTCCCGAAGTTTAAGGGCATTATCAATATTTACCTGTTCATCGTATGTATGTTCTTTCATGGCATTATTCCTTATTTCTTAATCGTATTTTTAATCCTTACTCTATTTATTATAACAAAAAATCCTGGATCTATCAGCAATTTAATGGAATCACATGCTTGTTTTTTAATAAATGGAAAATTTTGTTCAAATCATAAAACAAGACAGTCAATCTGTGTTATAATTTATTATTGTAAAAAGGTGATCACAATTTTTCGAAACATTCTAATGAAAAATTGGTGTTCTGATTTTCCTATTGCCTTCGACGCACTTTAGCAAAGTTTCTAATATCATACAATAACAGCGAAAGGAGAGTACCGGTACTATTCTGACAGGACGCCGGTGCAGCAATCAAATGAAATACCATTGGGACAAAAAATACTTATACTGGGGTGTCACATCTTTTATCGTAATAGCCTTAAGCATACTTTTCTATTACGGGATCTTTCATATTAAAGTTCTTGGGAATGGATTGAGTGGTTTAGTCGGCATACTGATGCCAATTATTTACGGCCTGATCATAGGATATATACTAACCCCTGTTGTGACTTTTCTGGAAAATAAGGTCTTTTTCAGGCTGGCAAAAAGACTCAAAATCAACAGGAGCAGCAATTTCGAAAAACGAGTGAGAAGCATCAGCATCGTACTAACACTGCTGGCAATGCTGCTCATCATATATGGTCTTCTTAATCTGCTGATTCCACAGCTCATAAAGAGCATACAAACGATTATACAAGGGTTTCCGGGATACTATAAGAATTTTCAGGAATGGTTTTCCAATGTTGTGGCAGGAAATTCAATACTGGAAAACAGTACCTCTGCAATGATCACAAACGCTTCCGACTACTTCCAGTCATGGTTAAACGGTGATCTGCTTCCAAAAATCAACACCGCGCTTGTTCAGATTTCTACGGGATTCATGGATTTCGTCAATGTACTGAAAAATATGGTGATCGGAATCATTATTTCAATATATGTCATGAGCAGCAAGGAGACTTTCGCTGCTCAGGCTAAGAAGATCCTATATGCAGCAATGGAACCGCATAAGGCAAATGATTTCATCAACAGCATGCGGTTCGTCAACAGGACCTTCATCAGATATATCAGCGGAGCCCTCACGGATTCAACCATAGTCGGGATCATATGCTTCATCGTAACATCTATTCTCGACATCCCTTACGGCGTACTGATCAGCGTTATCATAGGCTGCACGAATATCATCCCGTTCTTTGGACCATATATCGGCGGCATTCCAAGCGCATTCCTCATATTGATGGTGGATCCGGTCAAATGCCTGTACTTCATCATATTTATCGTTCTGATGCAGCTTGTTGACGGGAACATAATCGCACCCAAAATACTCGGCGATTCAACAGGATTATCAAGCTTCTGGGTCGTATTTGCAATTCTAATAGGCGGCGGCATATTCGGAATACCGGGAATGTTTATAGGGGTCCCTGTTTTTGCCGTCATTTATGCCTTTGTCAGGCTGATGGTTGATAAAGCCCTAAAATCGAGACGGTTTCCAGAAGACACCGCCAGTTATTTGGATTTGGAAAGAATCGATACTATTACCCATGAGTTTATCAGATCAGAAGCCCCAGGCTCTGCGAAAAAGGAGATTGAAACGGACCAGGAAGAGAAAAAGGAATGATCAGGTCTGCCTCTGTGATACTTCTATGGAAGGTTTGCCTTGGTAAATTCGTTTAATAAATTGACAATGGGAGTCTGCAATACTACAATAATGATAAGGAAGAGAATACAATTCATTTGTACCTGCGGTTGGACGAAGCATATGCCAAACATGTTTTGCAGGTGACAGGCATATGTTCAGTCTGGTGGCTACGCCTTCAAAGGATTTTCTCTTCCTTTTACTTTGTTCTTGAAAAAGCAGGAGATGAGAGTATGGAATTTTTTCTGGAATTACAGGACGAAGAGTTGTGGAATGAATTCTACAGATATAAAATGGAGCGCGGACATCTGAACAGCCGCGAAGACGCCTCTCTGAGCCTGTTTATTGCTGGCAGGATGTTTCGAAGCTACGGCAAAAGTCTGTCAGAAGGCGTATACCGATTTGATTATCCCACAAAGAGCCTGATCAACAAGGTAGGTACTGGTAAGAAACGTGTGGTATATTCATTCGGCGATGAAGAAAGTATGATCCTGAAATTTCTTGCATACAGACTATATAAATACGATTCTAAAATGTCTTCCAGATGCTATTCATTCAGAAAAGATATCGGGGCAAAAAAAGCAATCAGAAGGCTTTCAAATATAAAGAACATACAATGCATGTATGGGTATAAGCTCGACGTGCATAATTATTTCAACAGCATTGACACAGAACTCTTATTAACGATGCTTCAGGATGCCATAGACGATGATGAACCCCTTTATGCATTCCTGGACTGCCTGCTCACTGCTGATAAAGCATATTTTAACAATCAGCTCATAACGGAGAAGCGCGGAGCAATGGCTGGAATTCCCATATCTCCATTTTTTGCAAATATATATCTAAGTGAAATGGACAGGCATTTTGAAGAACTGGGAGCTGCATACGCCAGGTATTCAGATGATATCATTGTTTTCGCTGAAAATGAAGATACCTTACAGCTCTACCGCCAATATATCCTGGATACGCTGGAAAAACTTAAGCTGACAATCAATAAAGACAAAGAATATCTGATCAAACCCTACCAGGAATGGGATTTTCTGGGAGTCGAATTTCATAACCATGAAATTGACGTATCCCAGGTTTCATTAACTAAAATCAAAGGCAAGATCAGAAGAAAAGCGAGGAGCATTCGGAGATGGAAGGTAAGGGAGAACATTTCTGACGAAACTGCACTGAACAGATTTGCAGAAAGCTTCAACAGAAAGTTCTACTGTAATTCAAAATCCAATGAACTGACCTGGGCAAGATGGTTTTTCCCTCTGCTGACTGTCGATAAGGGCTTAAAAGAGATCGATGCCTATATGCAGCAAAACATGAGATATATTGCCACTGGGAAGCACAACAAAGGCAATTACAGGATAACTTATGAGATGCTGAAGCAATTTGGATACAGGAATCTGGTAAATGAATATTACAGGTTCATCAGCAAAGACTGGTCAGCGGATTTTGATGAGTGATGATTTGTTCGTTGACAGGAATATATGGATTGCTTAGCACAGGTGGTTTACCATAATAAGATTATGTTAATCGGAACACTGATACAACTGCAGTGTGCTTGAGACATCCCATTGACTGCAAAAAGAAACTGTTGAAAGATATCCTTTGCAACAGTTTCATTTTTGTTAGCGGTATCAAGAGAGCATGCACAAGATAAACCAGGCTGCCCGGGGCTGGGCCGCTCAAATGAACCGTAAACGCCTCAGAAACGATTTGTACTGGAGCCCACAAGGAAAATGCGTCAACTTTTCGTTAAAGTTGTGTTTTGCGAATAGTTGGAATAGTTACTATTACAGCTTTACAAGGCCATATTTTACGAATCATGCCCGTTTGATAAACCAGACCCAAATGCAATTTATGCATCTTATATACGAAGCTTTTACTTCTGATCCACTGTCTTTCCAAGCAGATACCTCTTTTTGTATTTTATTCCGGCATATCTTCCTATTTTGTTGATGACCGCCGGATTTATGACTCCGCCAACAACACCAATCAAAGGCAGCCCCTGGACGAATTTTGCAGTCAGGAGGGCGTCTGAAAGCGCATCGGAAGTCTCTCTTATGATTTCTTCCAGATCGATTGGAATACGGCCGCCTTTATCGATCATTTCACCTGTCATTTCGACTTTTCTGTCAAATTCCTTCTGTGTGTCGTCTTTTGACATGGCTCCACCTATCAGATACAGCATATATGCCTTCTCCTGATCTGTTTCATACTGGTATCCATAGGATAAGGCTATCTCATTGACAGTTCTCAGAATGACGGCGATAAACAGCGGTATATCCGGAAGGCCGATGCCCAACAGGCCGAGAACACCTCCCTCAAGGGCTGAAATGGAAGCGTTTAAGGTTTTCGTCTGGCCCGACTGCCTGTCCAGCTTTCTGATATGTTTTCGCTTCATTGCTCTGTCGACGGCATAATTGCTCATATCGAATTCCGCCCTGATTCTGTCCTTATCATATGTCTTTTCTATATAATCATTTCCTTTTTCAAAAACCAGATGAAACCCTTTGAAGAATGCAGTGTTTAAAGCACTCTTCAGTTTGGGTGGCACCATATTCTGGAGTTTATCCATAACGGGGCTTATCTTTGATTTCACAAAGGCATTTTCTTTTTGATTCAGTATCTTCTGCTCCTGTTTTTCAATATCCCTCAGCTGTCTTTCAAGGATGCGGCTCCTTCTACGATCTTCTCTTTCACTGTTTCGTTCCTGTACTTTTTCGGATGTTTTCATTTCATTTTCTCCTATGATTTTCTTAACAGTGCCCGATTATATTCTGTACCCTTCCCACCATATCGTTCTCAACGAGCATCACCTTAATCCCGTGGGGATGAAATTTGCTGTTTGTCAGAATCCTTTTTACATGGCCCCTTGTAAGCGTTCCGGTACGCTGGTCCTTCTTCAGGACTATATCGACCTCTGCGCCTATTTTAATATTATCTCTGTTTTGTCCGTTCATCTTCTAATCCTTTCCGTGTCCTGCAGTTTCCTATATTTTTCTATTTTTTTCGAATGTTTGCTCTTCGCACGAATACAAAATGCAAGGAACTGTATTCACCCGTCTGGCTATGAATACAGTTCCTGTTTTTTTGGAGTGATTACCTTTATTCGGCGTTTTTTTCAGTTTCTTCCTTTACCGGCATTTCTTCTTTCAGCCTTACCAGCTCTTCAATGATTTTAACTGCACCTGAAATGCCCACGGTTGTTGTGTTTATTGTAAGATCATATTCCCCAGCTTCGCCCCATTTTTTGTTCGAATAATAGTTATGGTAGCTTTCCCTGTTCTTATCCGTCTTCTTGATCAGATCCTTCGCTTTGTCCTCTGAAAGATCATAGAGCTTGGCGATTCTTTCGATTCTTGCTGGCAGATCTGCATGAATGAAGATATTCACACAGTTTGGAAAATCTGCAAGCGCGTAGTCGGCACATCTTCCGACGATGACACAGGGGCCCTCGGTCGCTATCTTTTTGATTGCTTCAAACTGTGCAAGAAAAACTTTATGGTTGATAGGCATGTCGACATATGCTGATGAGCCATATCCAAGTGAGTATGTATCCATTACCAGCGAATACAAAAAACTGCTTGTCGGCTTCTCATCGTGGTTCTCAAACAATTCAGGAGCCAGACCGCTTTCTTTGGCTGCAATTGAAAGCAGTTCCTTATCATAACATTTAATACCATAATCTTCTGCCAGAAGCTGTCCTGTTTCCTTGCCGCCGCTCCCGAATTCTCTCGCAATTGTAATTATCGTACTTGTTTTCATATAATTCACTCCTCTTTTATGAAATGCCTTAATATCTAGTTGTCTATGTGTCATTATAATACATTTTTCAAAAAAAGTACAGTTGCTGTGTGCATGTCGATCATCCGCGCAGCTTATTTAACAGTTTTTCAAAATATTCAGGCAGCGGAGCCTCAAATTCCATGTACTGCCCGGTCCTCGGATGTATAAATCCAAGAGTCATTGCGTGCAGTACCTGTCCCTGCAGATGATAGCTGCTATCCCTGGGACCATATACGGCATCTCCCAGAAGGGGATGATTAATGCTAGCCATATGTACGCGGATCTGATGGGTTCTGCCCGTCTCCAGCTGGCACTCAATGTAGGTGAAAGAGCCTATTTTTTCAAGAACCTTATAATGGGTAACAGCCGGCTTTCCATTCTTGTGGTTGACTGCCATCTTTTTTCTGTCTACAGGATGCCTGCCAATAGGGGCATCTACTGTACCGCTCTCTTCTTTCATGCCATGATAGACAATGGCCCGGTATTTCCTCGTAATGGAATGTACGCTCAGCTGCTCGGCAATAAAATTGTGTGCGGCATCGTTTTTACATACTACAAGAAGCCCTGTAGTATCCATGTCAATGCGGTGGACGATTCCAGGCCGGAGCACGCCGTTGATGCCTGAAAGACTGTCCTTACAGTGGTACATGATGGCATTTACCAGCGTTCCTGAATAGTGGCCCGCTGAAGGATGGACGACCATTCCCTTTGGCTTGTTCACAACCAGCACATCCTCATCTTCATAAATGATATCGAGAGGTATATTTTCCGGTTCGATATCCGGTTCGCGGTCTTCAGGTATCTGAAATTCAATGACGTCGCCAGCTGAAACCTTATAGTTCGCTTTGACCGTGGATCCATTTACCATCACGCCTCCGTTTTTCAATATGCCCTGAATGCGGGAACGGGAAATGCTCTCGACCATTTCTGATATATACTTGTCTATTCTTGCTCCTGTACATTCTGCAGGGACAATAAATTTTTCCATCTGTTTTACTCCAATCATACTTTCGGCCATATCAATCATCATTTCTATCCTTTTTTAAAGAAATAAAATCAAGATCGCTTTCCTTATAAATGAAAAGAAAAAGCACCATCAGAAGCCCTGCGGCAATTGTGACATAGCAGTCTGCCACATTGAAAATAGGGAAATCAATCAGCTTGAAGTATAGGAAGTCGATTACATAAGAATTCCGTATTCTGTCAATCATGTTGCCGACAGCGCCTGCAGCCATGAGTATGCTTACGATTCTCAGAGGCATGTATTTCCTCGAATCCGGAATCCTGGTATAGACATATCCGATACCTGCAAGTATGATTACACCGCTGATAATAAAGAAAATCTTCTGGTTCTCAAGGATTCCGAAAGCAGCCCCTCTGTTCTCAAGGTACTGCAGCTCGAATACCCCCTTTATGAGTATGAATGGTTCCCTGTCTTTCAAATTTTCAACTACCAATATTTTTGTAAGCTGATCAATCACGATCAGCAGGAAACATCCGGCTATTCCGACTATGTTATATAATAAACTCTTATTCTTTGCCTTCAATTGCTTAATCCTCAATCTCTCTGCACAGATATCCTGTAGCTTCCCTCAATTCATCATCAGTAACAGTCTTATCTATGAAGGCATTACCGATTGATTTAAGGAGTATGAATCTGATCTGGCCACGGTCCATCTTTTTATCAAGCTTAACTGTATTTATGATCTCATCAAGACTGATGCTTTCCATACTGACAGGAAGCCGGAAACCGACGAACATATCCCTGATTTCAAGAAATTCATCTTCTTTCAGATAACCGCGTTTCCACGAAATATATGCAGCTGCCACTGAACCAAGCGCAACGCATTCCCCATGAAGCAGTTTAAAATCCATGTATTTTTCTATGGCATGCCCAATTGTATGTCCAAAATTCAGAAGCGCCCGCTCGCCTTTTTCCTCTGGATCTTCTTCAACAACCCTGCCTTTGATGACACAGCTTCTGTAAATCATTTCTTCAAGAATTTCAGGGTCCTTTTCGTATATCTCGACCATATTTTCGATCAGCCATTCAAAGTAATGCTCATCCTTGATCAGCCCATGCTTGAGGATTTCTCCCATTCCCGAAAAATACTGCCTTGGGTTCAGGGTGTTGAGGGTGCTGATATTCATGTAAACAAGTCGTGGCTGATGAAACGCGCCAACCATGTTCTTATAACTGTCGAAATCTACCCCAGTCTTGCCTCCGATGCTGCTGTCGACCTGGGACAGCAAGGTGGTAGGAAGCTGGATGAAATCAATGCCCCTTAAATAAGTCGCAGCAGCGAAGCCTGTCAGATCACCTGTAACACCGCCGCCCAGGGCGACAAGGATATCCTTCCGGTCAAACCTTGACATGATCAGAAATTCGTAAAGCCCGCGCACTGTATCAAGCGTCTTGTTTTCCTCACCTGCTTCAAAAGTGAATATGACGACCTGGTCTGATATACCTTTCAAAACATCCGCAACTTCCTGACTGTAGAGGCTTCCGGCATTGCTGTCCGTTACGATGCAGATTTTCCTGTTCTCTGCTCCCAAAGCCTTCAACTCCTCTGCCAGGCGGTCGTAAGAGTTTTCTATAATAATATTATAAATCGGTTTTTTATTGTAATTTACTGTAAGCATTTTTGACATGATAGTTTAGTTTCCTTTCCAATTTATACATATTTGAGGATTTTTATAAAATAGCGTCCTTTTTTTGTCTGGGACACGACTTCTTTGAAAATGAATTTTCCCTTCCCACGTATTGATACGATGTCGTCAGGTTTCAGGACAGTGCTGTTAGAGAGGTTCTGCCTTCCGTTGATGAATACATTCCCATCTTCAGCCAGAACAGACATGCTGCTCCTGGAAGATGAAAAGGCAAGCGCCATTATGCTGTCAATCCTGGCTGAGGCTACAGATCCGCATATCTCATCAAACTCCTGGGCTGAACTGATGTTCTCCAGGGAGTCTATGGTTGTCCTGACATTCGTATGCTTTACACGAACCAGTTCATTCGCAAGGAAACCGCCAAAGGAACATGCGGCTATAATATAGCCGGTGTTGTCCTTAACGACAATATCCCCGATCCTGCTCCTGTCGATTCCAAGATTCAAAACGGCTCCAAGGAAGTCCCTGTGGGTAAGAGAATCTGAAAATTTCCTGTTCAGAGGCTCCACTTTAACGCATATAAGCGGATATTCTATTTCATAATAAAGATCTTCCGGTATAAACGCTGCCATCTGTCGCTCGGCAAGGCCATAACCGCCAAAAGTTTCCCACCTTACAGCGGGAAACTCGTTATGTGTGCTATGTAAGATCTTTAGTTCATTCAAATTCAGAAAATCCGTAAAAGTTACAATGTTTTTATAATATGCGGAAAAAGCCGTATCGATCAGCTTTTTCTGCAATATAAGTTCTTCTTTTGTCATAATTTAAGTCTGTCCGGCTAGAATTCGGTCTGTAATGCCGGAACATCAAAAGCGCCGTTTAAAATGCTCTGAAAATCACCAGAAATATCTACTGTAGAAGGTGTGATAATAAATATGTAGTTAGAAATTTTCTGAAGGTTTCCGCTTATTGCGAAACATGAACCTGATGTGAAATCTATGATTCTCTGTGCAACATCGACTTCGATGCCTTCCAGATTAAGGACAACTGTACGGCCGCTCAGCAGAGTTTCCGTAATTTCTCTTGAATCTTCAACATTTGCCGGCTTAATTACGCAGACTTCCATGCCATTTATCTGTTTTCTTGATGGACGAATTGGAGTGATCTTACCATTTTTAGACTGTGCTGCCTTTGTTTTGAAGTCATCCCTTCCATAATCGTCATAACTTTTATCTTCAGCTTTCGCTTTGTTCACAAAACTTTTTGTAGCCGGTTCATCCATGAAATCATCATCGTCATCATAAACTTCATCCCCGTTAAGCCTCATCAAATCCATAAACTTATTAAACATACTCATTCCATACTCTCCTATCTATGCTATACAATATTATAATTTCGTCCTCCGAAAATTCCAGTCCCAACCCTGATCATAGTAGCTCCCTCTTCAACAGCCACTTCATAATCCCCTGTCATGCCCATTGAAAGCTCGCTCATAGATACATTATCCTTGTTTTTAGTTTTTATGTCAACAGATAATTGTTTTAATTTCCTGAAATACTGCCTGTTCTGTTCTGGATTTTCAACAAAAGGCGCGATTGTCATAAGCCCCTTAATTTTCACATTTTCGAGTTTCGCAATCTGTTCAATCAGGTTTTCGACCTCTTCACATTTCACTCCGTACTTCGTATCCTCTTCTGCAACATTGACTTCAATCAGTACAGACACCACTACATTCTTTTTAAGCGCCTCCTGGCTGATTGTTTCCGCAAGACGGAGCGAATCAACAGAATGTATCATTTTCACCTTGTCAACGATATACTTCACCTTGTTTCTCTGCAGATGCCCGATCAGATGCCAGTTCAGGTTCTCTGGAAGTATATCGTACTTTTCAGACAGTTCCTGAACCTTATTTTCGCCAAATTCTATGATGCCTGCATCCATCGCTTCTTCAATCATGGATACTGGTTTTGTTTTGCTTACCGCAATAAGGGTTACTTCTTCCCTTTTTCGGCCAGCTCTGTCGCAGGCTGCCTGGATGCGTTTTTCAACTTCTGCCAAATTTTCTTTTATCATATTACTTGATTTCCTTTCCTATAATCCCACTTTGCTAATTTACAATATCATTTTCCCTGACAGTAGAACTGTCGAGAACTATGTGATCATAAATCGAAAGACCATAATCCGTATTTTTTTCAACAATGCAGTACTCTTCGTTTTCGCTAAGGATTTTCACCTGTTTGAATACAGCAAAGCCTTTATTGATATTATAGACGCCCATAAGCCTCGCAACAGGACCAATCTGATATCTTTCGGTAGACTCCGGTTTAACAAGATAATTTCCCGGTTCAAAATCCTTCTTATCTATATAATTCATACCCTCGACAGTGCTGTAAATTGTCGTTTCAATGAACTTCTGCGTCATTTTACCGTTTTCATCATAAGTCTCTGCAATAACACCCTTTGCATTATCGTTGCCGCCCTTTGTGAAATATTCTTCAGGAACTGTGTAGAACTCCTTCTCTACAAGGGAGGTCACCGGAATCTTAAGGCCTGAGGCATCATCAGAAAGCAGCTTTACATCGATATATCTGTCTGATGCAAATCTTACCATAGAATTTGTGAAATCGAGTTTTCCATAGGCAGTTCCATCCTTTTCGATTATGGAAAAAGCTGCCCATGCCGATGTATTATCCTTCTGGAACTCAACTTCTACATACTCTTCTTCAGCAAGAAATTCCGCGCGTTCCCTGCTCAGTTCAATTATAACGGACCAGTTTTCGCTGGTGATCGTCTTATAAGCCGGGTCACCCGGGTTTACAATCGTTTCTGCCTGCAGCATGGTTTTTTCATAGTTATTTCCACTTACCATATCCGCTGTAAATGTATCCACAGTGACTGCTTCCAGACCGTCTACTGCATAAATGACGACTCCGCTGACAGGAGCTGCATGAATTTTGAAAACGGATGAAATCCCCTTTTCAGCCAAAAGGCTGTCGATATTCAAAAGGACATTTGCGTTGATCTGTTCAAGAATTGTGCCATCAATTCCATATTTGAAATCATAGACACTTTCGAAATCCATCTCATCATAATCAGCCTTGAAATCCCTGATTTCAGTCTGTATTGCCGAAAGGTTGTCAGACGAAAGTGTTGCCTCATCGCTGTTCTCATTCAGGATTTCAGCTACCTTTCCATTTTCATCGACGGTATAGACTGTAGTACCGACACCGGCCTTTTCACCCTCTCTGATATAATGATTCACATACCCGGCATCCGTGGCATACTCGACTGTTTCTTCCCTAAGAATCAATCCTTTATAATTGTTATCAACTGCAATGGTGCCTGACTGGACCTCATATGCTGAAACACGTTCCGTTGTAAAATATATGAAGACACGGGTGAGAACAAAAATAAAAATTACTCCAAAAATGACAATTCCAATATTTATCTGATGAGGTTTTCTATACCTCGCAACTTTCCTGCTATTTCTTGTTGCCAAAACTGCAGCCTCCATTCATGTATGCATTATTCATTATATTATAAAGGTTATTAACAATAATTTAAAGGCTTTTTCTAAACTAATCAAAAAATTTACTCAAAACCCGACAAACGAACTTTCCTGGCAGATAACAAAGAGTTTCTCTTGCGAAACTCTCGCACTGACGCGCAGTCGCTTCTGCGACTGATTCTTCTTGCGCGTCATGCGCCTCCTCGCGGAGCGCTTTTGATATATCGGAAATTCAAGGAATTTCCGATATATCAAAAAAACACAGCCTCCGTTTACCAGAGACTGTGTGTATATATATTACAAGGCTAATAAGACTTGTGATTTTGCGAAATCAGGTAATTCTTCTTGATCCATCGAGATGCTTAAAACAAACTTGATGTTGAAATGATCACTGAGTTTTTCTAATTTTTTCAATACATTTGAAATATCTTTATCTTCCAGGTGCGCTATTTTTAAGAAGCTATCGAGATAGACCTGTTCCAAATCGTGATCTTCTGACATGATTCCGGTTATGAAACCTACGAATTCATCGCTATTGTCGATTGGATAATCGGTCACATTGATCAGTCGGATCTTATTGCTGAGTTCATACATATGCTTGATGTTTTTGTCAAGATATACAATGTTCCCCTTGCAATCACCGACGGCTTTGTTTACACTGTCAATTAAATGTTTTGTCTTTCCTTTTCCCTTTTTCCCTACGATTAACTGTATCATGTCGATCTCCTCCTTAGGCTTGAAAAAAATGAAGTGACTAAAAACAAGTATCTATTAGTGTTAATTATAGACTTCTATCCCTGAAATTACAAGAATTATTTGTTGATATCTTCTAATAAATCTGTCATCTGGCTGTAAAGCGTCGTTCTGTCATCCGATTTCAGGACAACCGAAATAAAAGGGGTTCCCTGAGCATTTTTACTGAACAAGATCAGACAGGCGCCTGCTTTTTGAGTGGTACCGGTCTTGCCGCCTATTACGGTCACTCCTTCCGGAGTGGCTGCTGTACCTTTCAGGTAATGATTCGTAATATTCCAGGTCACTTCTTTTGATGTACCATCACTCAGTGTATAAGACATTGTATAGGCTGGGGTGTTGATTATTTCCACGAATTTATCATACTTCACAACTTCCTGGAAAATCAGATAGAGATCATATGCAGTCGTATAGTGGTTATCATCATGCAGTCCATGTGGATTTACAAAATTGGAATTTGTTGCTCCTAAAGCCACAGCCTCCTCATTCATTGCTTTTGCAAATTCTTCCACGCTTCCGGATATATGCTCAGCTATTGCAATGCCGGCATCATTTCCCGAATAAATAAGAAGAGCATAGAGAGCCTGTTCAAGAGTCAGTTGATCACCCGGTCTGAATCCGCAGAGCTGTGCCCCTGACTCCGTTATAAGTGCGTTTTCAGTGACCGTGATGACATCCTCCAGGTTTCCCCGTTTTAAAGCTGTAAGTGCCGTCAGGATTTTTGTTATGCTCGCCGGATAAAGTTTTTCATGGGCATTCTTTGAAAACATCGTTTCCCTGCTATCGATGTCAAATAGAGCTGCCGCTTCGGCCTGCGTCATATCGATATCGCCCGCTCCAGGAATATCACCGGCGACAATGCATAAATCCTCTGCAAAAAGAGGGGAATATTCTTCTCCCGCACTTGCAGAGATTCCTGCAACAGGACTGTCACTATCCAGATTATAGGCATTTATTAAATTTTGGTTATTGCCGCATCCGGAGATCACTACTGTTGCTACCGCAGCAGCGATTGCAGGACAGAGCCTCTTATTTATACATTTCACGCCACTCTAAGTCTCCTCTGTCAAGTGATTTGATTAATAATTCAGCTGTCGCAAGGTTCGTTGCCAAAGGGATGTTATGAGTATCGCAAAGACGTACTGCATTATTGACATCCGGCTCATGGGATTTTGGTGACAGTGGATCTCTCAGAAATATAACCAGGTCGATCTGATTATGTTCAATCTGAGCTCCCAACTGCTGTTCACCACCCAAATGACCTGCCAGATATTTATGAATATTCAAATTTGTTACTTCCTCAATCAGCCTTCCCGTCGTACCTGTTGCAAACAGCTCATTTTTGGAAAGTATTCCGCGATATGCGATGCAGAAGTTCTGCATAAGCTTTTTCTTTGAATCGTGTGCGATTAAACCTATATTCATTCTTCATTCCTCCTCTAGTATTTTCTTTGTTGAAGTCCAACGTTTAAGACAAACCCAATTCCCAACAGCAGGCTGACAAGCGAAGTCAGACCGTAGCTGACGAAAGGAAGGGGTATACCCGTATTGGGAATCAGTCCCGTATCAACGCTTATATGTATGAAGCTCTGGAATCCGATCAAAGCAGCCATGCCGCTGCATATGATCATTCCCGACAGATCTTTTGCATTCCTTCCAATCCAAAGGCATTCGATTATGATCAGCGCAAGAAGCAGAAGGATGACACAGCACCCTGCAAATCCAAGTTCTTCGCCGGCGACTGCAAAAATGAAGTCTGTCTGCGGTTCAGAAATGAAATTGCCATTCTTAACCGATGCAATCGTATTATTGTTCAAGCCTTTGCCGAACAGCTGTCCTGAACCGATTGCTGTAATTGAATTCTGCTGCTGGTATGCTCCCCCCATCTCATATTCCATTGGATTGAGCCAGTACATAATCCTGTCCCTCTGGTAGCTGTGTATCAATTTCTGGTCTGGCTGAATAACGATACTCAGAAATATGACTGCCAGCGGGATGCTTACCGCAAGAATCCCACCAATTATTTTGTAATCAAGTCCACCGACAAATACGACCGTACAGAAAACAAGTACGATACAGATGCTTGTCGAAAGATTTGGCTGCTTTAGTATCAAAAAAAGCGGTGGTATCAGAAGTCCGACTACTTTTATCAATGTTTTCGGTTTATTCAAATCATCCTGATGTACCATCAGATATTTCGCAAAAAACAGGATGAGAAGTATCTTTGCCAGCTCCGAAGGCTGAAACTGAAAACCTCCGATTGAGATCCAGCGTGTTGCACCATTTACTTCTTTTCCTGCAATCCTTACTACTAATAATAATATCATATTCAATATATATATCAACCAGTAAAAATTAAGGATATAACTGTAGTCGATCAGTGAACAGATTATCAATGCAATCATGCCGATCACCAGTCCAAAGATCTGCTTGCCCATCACAGATTCTTTTGCACTCCCGATAATGAAAATGCCCAGAATTGAAATCATCAGTGTTAAAATGATTAATTTGAATCTGTAGTCTCTGAGCTGATATTGCTTCAACATATTATAAACGCATCCTTTCATGTTCCAGCTTAAAGGATATAAAGCCTCTTTCACTGCATGTGCTGCTATAGCTATTGTATATTGCTATTTTACTGTTCTTTCGTTTTCTTTCCGGAATTTTTTAGATCCCTGATAGGGATATTGGCATACAATGCAGGCACGCTGCCATTATTGCCTTCTGATTCCGTCTGCGTAATCTGGATATCAAGACCTTCCGGATCGATTTCCATATACTTTGAGATTACCTGTATGATGTCATTCTTAATCATTTCCATGATTTCAGGGGAGCAGTTGGCTCTGTCTGATATCAGCAATAACTTTAACCTGTCCTTTGCCACATCACCCGAATTTTTTTTCTTAAAGAAATCCAATAAACTCATCTTTTTCCCCTCCTAATTCTTTTTGAATAAGCCCATAAGCTTTGACCAGAAATTATTGTTCGCTCCTAAATCAAGCATTGGGACCTCTTCTCCAATAATACGTCTGCAGATGTTCATGTAAGCCTGTCCTGCCAGTGCATCAGAGCCTACCAGCGGTTCGCCCTGGTTTGTTGAGATTACGATGTTTTCATCATCCGGAACGGCTCCGATCAGGTTGATTGCAAGAATGTCTACCACATCTTCAATTGACATCATGTCTCCGCGTTTTACCATATCCATCCTTATTCTGTTTACGATAAGGTCGATTTTTTTGACTTCATTTGCTTCCAGAAGACCGATGATTCTGTCAGCATCACGAATCGCAGATACTTCAGGCGTCGTGACTATGAGGGCACGGTCTGCACCGGCGATGGCATTCTTGAATCCCTGTTCGATTCCGGCGGGGCAATCCAAAATGATATAGTCGAAATCTTCTTTCAGCTCTTCAATCAATGTAACCATCTGTTCCGGTGAAACAGCAGTCTTATCTCTTGTCTGTGCTGATGGCAGAAGGTAAAGATTGCTGTACCTCTTATCTTTGATCATAGCCTGCTTGGCTCTGCAGTGCCCTTCGATTACATCAACCAGATTATAGACGATGCGGTTTTCGAGGCCCATTACAACATCAAGATTTCTCAACCCGATATCAGTATCGACCAATACCACTTTTTTATTCAGTTTCGCAAGACCCGTGCCGACATTTGCCGACGTTGTGGTTTTACCTACACCACCTTTTCCTGATGTTACTACGATTACTTCACTCATTTCTGTTCCTCCCAAAATTGTTGATTTCTTTAAAATTTTATATCATTAATCACATTTTTATTAATTGGTTCGATATAAATGTTTCCTTCTTCGACAAATGCGATCTTCGGCTCAGGATTCTGAAGCTTCTGAGGCGTATCCGGACATCTTGCCATAACGTCGCCTATCTTTATCTGCATTGGATTCATTTCCAGGGCCACGACAAAAGAAGACGGATTTCCGGACTCTCCTGCATAGACAGTGCCTTTCAGGGCACCCAGAACGACTACATTTCCATTTGAAACGACCTTTGCTCCGGGGTTGACATCCCCCAGAACAATCATGCTGTCCTCTGACTCGAGCACCTGTCCCGAACGGAGCGTTCCCTTGTAGAACTGGCCGCCGCTGCTTGAAACTTCACAGGTCCTCTCTTCCAGCGCTTTCTTAAAATGCTGTTCGCGGATTCCGTCATTATCTATGATACACATGATCTGAAGATTTGAGTTTTCAGTAATCACATTGAGAATTTCCTTTTCCTGGGCATCTGTAAGAGTCCTTCCTTCAAATGAAAGAGCCATTTTGGCATCCTTGAAGAATTTTGCAGATTCCCTGAATTTAACGGCAATGTCGGTCAGAATTTCCTCGTAAGACACCTCGCTGTCCAGAATTACAGCAATGCCGTATTTATTGCTTTTAATAATAACTGAATTATTCATAATCGTATTTCTCTCCTTTAATCGCCTGCATGATCTGCACCTGGCTGGCTGGCAGTTCCGCTTATGACTTCGCCTTCATCCGCAAGGTTAAAGTAGTATTTTACCACATCACTTGCAACTGCGGCTGCATTCGCTGAAGTATAACCATTGGCAATACGGACGCTCATTGAAATCTCAGGGCTTTCATATGGTGCATAACCAACAAAGAGTGCGTGGTTTGCACGTTTTTTGCTTTCCTGTGCCGTACCTGTCTTGCCGGCGACGTTAATCTGCACACCCTCAAATGCAGCTGACTCTTCAACAACGCCACGCATGCCAAAATGCACCGCATCCCAGACGGCCCCAGGAAGCTCCACTGTTTTTGACACTTCCGGAGTATAGTCTTTTATAAGAGTACCCTTAGAATCCGTAACCTTGTCAAGCAGGCTCAAATTGAATACAGTACCGCTGTTTGCGACGGCTGTCACATATTTTGACAGCTGCACTGTGGTAAAGTTATTTGTGCCCTGTCCGATTGCTGAACGAACGGGGTCATTAGACGAGATCTGCGGTTCGGTTTCAGGCAGCTCAACACCTGATTTTTCACCAAGTCCGAACATTTCAGCATACTTCTTAAGGCTTTCAAGCCCCTGCTTTTCATCAAATGTTCCATTGGGACTTAAACTCAGTCTGTTTCCAACTTCATAAAAATAGTAATTGCATGAATGCTGGATGGCGCCAGAAATATTCAGGTTCCCATGCGCAGAAGGATAAATCCAGCATTTGGCCACTGGCTCAATTTTATCATATAAGCCCTTGCATTGTACAGTCTCATTCAAAGAAATTACGCCTTCCTGAACCCCTGCAATTGCCGATACCATCTTAAAAGTGGATCCGGGAGCCGTATTCTGCTGCGTTGCCCTGTTGAGCATCGGCTTTGAAAGATCGAACACAAGTTGTGCATAATATTTGCTCTCTGTAATCCTGTTGTTATCATAGCTTGGGTAGGAAACCATCGCAAGCACCTCGCCGGTATCTGTATCTGTTACGACGCAGGAACCCGAACACGGATCAAGTGCAAGCTGGGCGGGAGTTATTTTCAGATTGCTGATTTTATCGAGCATAAAATTGTAAGCACCTGTAGCGCCTGAATTCAGGCCGCTGATTTCACTCTCATTATATTCGAGTACACCCTGATCAAACAGCATCAGGCAGATTTCCCTTCCCGAAAGAGAATTGCCTTTAATCATATATTTGTATAGTTTCTTGCCGAAGGCCGAGTCTTTTGAAAGGCTGTCCGTAATATAAGTGATCAGTTTCCCATATATTTCATTTGTGTCAGAATACTGGCTCTCAATGTCGATTTTTGAAGTGTCGATCCAGTTCATTGAAATAGCATGGGTCAAATATTCCTTCAGGCTTATTGTTTCATTCTTCCATGCTTTATAGGTGTCGTCTGAAGTATCGATTTTCGAAGTCAGAAGCACGCCGCTATTCGAAAGGAGAGAGACTGCATAGCTCATATATACCTGCATCTCTTCATCCAGAGACTCATAGGCAGCCGGTTTGTTTGAGGACAGTTCCCAGTTAAGCTGAGTCAATACCGAAGACTGTTTGCTCAGGAATTTCTGATAGACCGCTTTTTCCGTTGAAGAAGCTTTATCCGTGGAAAAAGCATTGATGTCAATGATGCTGTTATTGATCAGTGCAAAATATACATCATCGATAGGTATCACAATGTCGCTTGATGAGCTGTTCTCAGACGGGGTATAGGTTTTCATGTTTCGAATCTTTGAAACCAGTATTCCTGCCAGCTTCTGTTCTAATATTTTGTATACCGACGCCTGAAGGTTCTTGTCTATGGTCAGGTACACATCATTTCCCGCTTCAGGCTCTTTGCTTTCAAGGGTCTCTATTACCCTTCCCACATTATCGACATAAACCTTTTCATAACCTTTTGCTCCCTGCAGTTCGGTCTCGAGTTCCTTTTCAATGCCGATCTGCCCTACTACATCAGTGAGGACGTAATCTTCATCTTTCTTCTGCAGCTCCTTGAGATCCTCTTCCGTATCGACCTTGCCGGTATATCCGATGATTGAAGAAAAATAGAGGCTGTCCACATATTTTCTGACGCTGTCTTCTGCAATAGAGACGCCCTGAAGTTTATCAAGGTTCTCCATTACTACGGCAACGGTAGAATCGCTGACATCTGCAGCGACTGTTGTCGCCACATACTTTTTAAAGCTGTTTGCAGACATGGAGTATCTGATATTCAGTATCTTCAGTGCGTCCACGGCTGCGTATTCATCTGAAAGGTCATATCGCTTATCGCTCCGAAGATAGGCAATCAGATTTTCGGCTGAGACATTCTTCTGTTCTTCGGAAAGATCATCTACAAGCTTTTCACCATATACATCAGCTATAAAACGAAGGAGTTTCGATCCTTCCACTGAATAGACATAATTTCCACTTTCGTCAATCAGGATCTTCAGGTCACTGGTGAGTGAATCTCCATTGCTCTCTATTATCTTTATCAATTCATAGATTGTACCATTGATTGCCTGGTTCTTTTCTTTTGTCGTTCTGTAGGAACCATTGTCTTCTATTTTAACCGAATAGGCCAGTTCGCTATATGCAAGGAGTTCGCCATTGCGGTCGTAAATATTCCCTCTTGTGCTGGCGATGGTTCTTTCCTTAATTATTTTCAATGTGAAATTCTCCAGATATTCCTCACCCTGAATAATCTGCAGTGAAAACAGCCGCTGTACAAGCACTGAAAACATCACTGCAAACACTACCAGAAGTACAAATAGCCTGGATTTCAATATATTCATTATTATTTCTTTGATATCACTAAACAAATTTACCTGCACTTCCTTTTTCATCCGCCTCCAACCAGCGGTTAATCTTCAAAATGATACGATACAATATAATTGTTATGACCAGCGTATATATGGTTTCCGGGATTATGACATTCCCGAGATAATAGATGAAATTCAGCCTGTTTCGAAGCAGAAACATGACAACATAAATGATAAGGCCATAAGAAAGCGTGCTCCCTGTAATGAGCATCATTGGGAGCTTCACATCATCCCTGAAGAATATCTTATGGAAGAATCCATTTATGTACCCCAGATACATATAGATCATGCCATAAAATCCGAAAATTCCCCCATACAGGATATCGATCAGAAGGCCCGAGAAAAGGCCTACCCACATTCCTTCCTTCTTTCCTCTCATAAAACCGAAAGAAGAAGTGATTACGATCATAAGGTTAGGGGATATCGAAGCAAGTGAAAGTGCTTTGAAAAGGGTGCTCTGAAGCAGAAAGCATACTAGTATCAGCAATGTCAGGACAATTTTTCTTTTCACTCTTTCCACCTCTTTTCCATTTTTATAACCATTCTGTAAGATAATACTTTTTTCCCTGTTTTCATATTACTGCTGCTGTTCCTTTAGATCGGTAATGACAAGGACCTCTTCAAGATGCTGGAAATCTACCACCGGGGTAATGTATCCGGATTTTGTAATGTTGTTGGCATCCATGGTTATTTCGCTGATATAGCCGATCAGGATTCCCTGCAGGAATTTGCTGCTGATGTGGGAAGTCACGACCTTGTCGCCAACAACAACAAGACCATTTGTATCATTCAGCTGTCTGAATCTTATCTGGCCTTCGTTCATGAGCTGAAGGTCGCCCATTACCATACAAGTATCGGATGTGGACAGTACCATTGAACTGACATTGCTTGAATCATCAATAATTGCGCGTACGGTTGCCCAGTTCGGTCCCACATCGCTTATGATGCCGACAAGACCGCTTCCTGCGATTACATTCATATCAACCGCAAGACCGTCTTTGGTTCCTTTGTCGATTATGAAAGTGCTGAACCAGTTACCTGGATCTTTTCCGGTAATCCTGGCAGCCACTTTCTTATAGCTTGGGTATTTCTGGTCAAGCTCATAAAGTTCCCTAAGCCTGTCAAGCTCATATTTATCCTGCTGCAGGGTGTTGTTCTCAATAGAAAGCTCATCAACCTGCTCCTTTAAATCCACATTTTCCTCCATGACTTCCTGGAGCTGTTTGAACGAATCAGCCTTATTGCTGAACCACATGCCTATGTTATTTATGCCGTTCTGTACAGGTATAATCGTATATCCCGAGATGAATTTCAGCGGTGCTACCGACGAATTTGTCACATATGTGGTAATCGCAGCAGCGACACATATGATAGTCAAAATCAGCAGTATATATTTACCTGGCAGAGTAAATTTTTTCTTTCTTTTCATATCATTGCCCCTATCGTTTGTTTTGCGTCTGCAACAGCGCAACTATCCAGCAGTGCCTACTGATAGCTGCAGAATAACCCATTTCGGGCTTTTAGTAATTCGGCTTATCTTTCATTGAATATGCAAGATCCCTGAAGTCATCCTCATTAATGATCTTAGCAAGGCCTCTTGCCACGCTTTCGGAAGCATCCTTAAAAAAGTTGACATTCAGATCAGTCTCTTTTTCAATAAGTTCATCAAAACTTCTAATATTCGATGACCCTCCAGTAAGATAGATGCCGGAATCTATAATATCCGCGGCGAGTTCCGGCGGAGTCCTTTCAAGCGTTATTTTGATCGCATCCACTATGGAACGGAGCTGCTCTTCAATCGCTTCATAAATCAGACCTGAAGAGATTTCAATTTCCTTAGGAAGGCCGGTCACAACGTCACGACCGTAAACCTTTGCAGTCATTTCCATGCCGCTGAGGGCAGATGCCAGTTCCATCTTCAGATATTCTGCGGTTTTGCTTCCGATTACCAGATTATGTTCTCTCTTCACCGAACTGATTATGGACTGGTCGAATTTATTTCCGCCTGTCTTGATCAGTTTGCTGAGTACAATACCCCCTATTGAAATAATGGAGATTTCCGTGGTGTCAGCTCCGATGTTTACGATCATCACGCCCTTTGCATGGGTTACATCAAGGCCCAGACCAAGCGCATCTGCGACCGACTGCTCAACAACATAAACATTCTTTGCCTTTACATCGGAATTATAGATCAGATGATAAAAAGCCCTTCTTTCGACTTCAGTGATATCCGTAGGCACGGCTATATAATAATCCGAATTCCTGATTCCCTTTTTCGCACTTTTCTTAAGCATTCCATTCAGAAGAATCTGCATATTATTGATGTCCGCAATCACGCCGTTTCGCATAGGCGAAAAAATGTCTATTGATTCAGGCGCCCGTTCGTACATGTCAAAGGCTTCATCACCAATCGCGATCACTTTTTTCCTTTTTTCTATTGCAATCATATTTCTTTCGTTAAAAATCGAGTCTTCTTCCCTGTTGTATATTTTGATATTGCTGGTACCGAGATCGATACCGAATGCGTTTGCTGCCATTTCTATTACTCCTCTCTGCAAAACCATCTGCATGCAGCCGTTTCACAATTTCGTCGTGAAAAGCACATGCAGCTTTATAAAATTCCTCGCTCTTTCATGCTGACGTAACAGTTGTCACCGATGATGATATGGTCCAGGAGACCTATCCCTATAAGCTTTCCAGCTTCGCTGACCCTTTTTGTCACAGCGATATCCTCCCTGCTTGGAGAAGGATCTCCGCTAGGATGGTTATGTACAAGTACAATGTAAACCGCATCCTTTTTAACTGCTTCTATGAAGATTTCCCTTGGCGATATGAGCGATGCGTTCACAGTTCCTTTTGTCATCATTTTGTCGCCGATCAGTCTGCTTTTTGTGTTGAGCATTACCAGAACAAGCTGTTCCTGCTCCTTATGACGCAGATCTTCCATGTAATAATCGGAAATCGAAGAAGGAGTCGTGAAGCAGAGGCTGCTGAGTGCAGTCGCCTTAGCCATTCTCCTTGTAAGCTCTGCAATACACTGTATCTGTACTGCTTTTACCTTTCCAATTCCCTTCACCTTCATAAGGTCATGGACTGACAAATGATGTATGCCCAGTATGCTGTGGTCATAGTTTGACATTTTCAGGACTCTTTTTGCAAGGTCCACCGACCCTTCCCCTTTTGCCCCGGTCCTGATGATTGCCGCCATAAGCTCAGCGTCTGTAAGCGATTCAGGACCTGATTCCAGGCACTTCTCGTACGGACGCTCGCAGGCGGGCATTTCTTTCATTGTTAAATGTGTTCCCATATTCAGTACTCTCCTAAATCGATGCAGACCTCTCCGGACTGTTTCTCATCTCAGGAAAATATGCTTTTGTTCTTACAATGCCCTGTATATGAATATTCCGGCAAGCACCCCAATGATACCGGCCATGGTGATTTTTATCGTGAGTCCAAAGGTTACTGCAAGTATACCAAGATTCAGTATGACAGGGCTGTCTAAACCGAAAGTCTGGCCATAGCTGAGCCAGCTCAGGAATGCAATATCCTGTGTCATCGCTGCTATGCATCCGCCAAGAACTATGCCCGAAAGCATCAGCAGCAGCAGTACCCAAAAATTTTTTGCCCTGGAATTTTTCATTTGAAATATCCCTTTCTGCTATAAATAATCTGAATAGTCAAAATAATAGTAACATAAATTATTTTTATTGTATACAAAATAAATGTGATTTTTTGTTGTCTTCTACTCTGGAATTACAGCAAGACCTTTGTCCACAAGCTTCTGCAGAGACATCAAAACACCAGTCTTCGCATGATTCCATGTGAGTCCTCCCTGGAAGAATACCGTATAGGGCGGCTTGATTGGCCCGTCGGCGCTGAGCTCGATGGAAGAGCCCTGCACGAAGGCTCCTGCTGCCATGATGACGTCACTGTCATACCCCGGCATATCCCATGGTTCCGGAACAACATAACTGTCTACAGGAGCTGCTGCCTGTATCCCTTTGCAGAATTCAATGACTCCTTCCGGGAAGCCGAATTCTACTGCCTGTATGATGTCATGGCGGCTTTCCGTTGAATCAGGACATACCCTGAATCCGAGTTTTTCGTAAATATTTGCTGCGTAGACAGCTCCCTTCAGGGCTCCGGCCACTACTGTCGGAGAAAGAAAAAATCCCTGGTAGAATGACTGGATCACACCGAGCGTCGCACCTACTTCTTTGCCAAGCCCAGGGGCCGTAAGACGATAGGAGGCATTTTCTATGCAGTCCTTTCTGCCGACGATGTACCCGCCGATTGGCGCAAGTCCGCCTCCCGGGTTTTTTATGAGGGATCCGACAATCATGTCAGCACCCACATCCGTAGGCTCTGTTTTTTCCACGAATTCGCCGTAGCAGTTATCGACCATGCAGATCACGTCAGGCTTGACAGCTTTTACAAAGCTTATGAGCTCGCCTATCCGGGCGACCGAAAGCGTCGGCCTTGACTGGTATCCTTTAGAGCGCTGGATAGCAACGAGCTTTGTCTTTTCATTGATTGCCTTTTTGATATTGTCATAGTCGAAGCTTCCGTCCTCGAGCAGGTCGACCTGCCTGTACGTAATGCCATATTCCTTAAGCGAGCCTTTTGATTCGCGGATTCCGATCACTTCCTCAAGAGTGTCGTAAGGCTTCCCAACCGGTGAGAGAAGCTCATCGCCGGGGCGAAGATTTGAAGAAAGTGCAATATTGAGGGCATGGGTGCCTGATATGAGCTGCGGTCTTACCAGCGCATCTTCTCCATGGAACGCTGTCGCATAGACTGCTTCCAGGGTATCTCTTCCGAGATCGTTGTAGCCGTAACCTGTGGTGGCGGCGAAATGGACATCGCTCACCTTATTTTTCTGCATCGCAGTGAGAACCTTAAGCTGATTATACTCAGCAGTCTCATCTATTGCCTCAAATCTTTCCTTAAGGCTTTCTTCTACCTGCCTTCCAAAAAGGAAGACCTCCTCGCTTATGCCGATTTCCTTATACATATCTTTTATATCTGTCTGCATTTTGTCTCCTTCTTTCATTGTATAACCTGCTTACTTCACGATTCCCTTTGCCTTGCACTTTTCAACCATTGCTTTCAGTACTTCTTTCCTGTCAGAATGGTAGTCCTGCAGTTCAATCCAGGTTACATCTGTTTCCCTTCGGAACCATGTCAGCTGTCTTTTTGCAAAATGTCTTGTATCCCTCTTTATTGTATAGACGGCTTCCTCAAGAGTCATCTCGCCGTCCATATAGGCTAATATTTCCTTGTATCCGAGTCCCTGCATAGATACGAGATCTCTTGTATAGCCTTTTTCCGCCAGCGTTTTTACTTCGTCCACAAGACCCTGGTCAAGCATCTGGTCGACTCTTTGATCGATGCGCTCATAGAGGATATCCCGGTTGTCGTTCAGCACAAAATACAGGAAATTGTATGGTGATTTCTTCTTTTTCTGGGATGCGTTGTGTTCGGAAATCCTGCTGCCCGTCTTTTTGTAGTATTCAAGGGCCCTGATTACGCGCTTGACGTTGTTCGAGTGTATTGCCGATGCCGATTCGGGATCCACGTTTCTGAGCATGTCGTGGAGATATTCAGCTCCTCTGTCAGCTGCAAGGATTTCAAGTTCCCTGCGGAACTCCGGATCTTCCGTGGTTTCAGAAAAATCGATGTCATTCAGCACAGCCTGGATATAGAATCCGGTGCCGCCTACCAGAATTGGGATCTTCCCTTTTTCATAAATCTTTTCCATATAGCGGCACGCATATTCCTTGAATTTCACTACATTGAACTCTTCGTCGGGTTTAAATTCATCTATCAGGTAATGTTTTATGCCGCCCATTTCTTCTTTTGTAATCTTTGCCGACCCGATGTCCATATACTTATATACCTGCATCGAGTCTGCAGAAATGATTTCTCCGTTCACAGCCTTGGCAAGGGCTATGGAAAGCTTTGTTTTTCCGACTGCCGTTGGTCCAGTCAGTATGATCAATGGTTTTTTCATATTATTCAACACCTACACAATTCGTTTGAATTTCTTTTCTAATTCATAATTTGACATGGAGATGATCGTGGGCCTGCCGTGAGGACAGTTATACGGATTTTCCAGCTCAAGAAGCTCGTCGATCAGAGCCTCTGCCTCGGAAAATGAAATCCGCTGTTTTCCTTTGACTGCAGCCTTACACGACATTGAGGCAATCTTCTCATTCACCATATCCGGGCTTCCGCTTGCAAGTCCGTCTGACAGCCCGTCTATCATTTCTATCAGCAGATTCTTCTGGGCTATGCCGAAGAGATTGTCCGGGACCGCTCTGACTGCATATTCTTTGCCTCCGAAGTGCTCAATTTCAAATCCTATGGCCGCGAAACTGTCCATATGTTTCCTGAAAAGCTCCTCCTCCTGCATGCTCAATGTGAGGATGATTGGGGGGCTGATGATCTGCGAACTGTATTCCTTCTTTTTCAGGGAATTCATGGTCCTTTCAAACAGTACCTTTTCATGGGCAGCATGCTGGTCGATGATGAAGAGTTTATCCTTGAACTGGACAAGCCAGTAGGTATCGAACACCTGGCCAATGATCCTGTGTTCTGCCCGGGACTCTTTTGCAAGAAGCTTCTCGTCGAAAAGGTTCAATTGCTGCGTGCCTGACGAAGCTGCTTCCTGCACCCCGCTTTCCTGCACCTGGATCTCAGATTCTGCTGCCTGCCTGCTGTCAGCTTGAGTCTGTTCTGATTTCTGTATGTTCTCAGCTTCAGGCTGTTCTGATGCCTGTATGTTCTCAGCTTCAGGCTGTTCTGCCGCCTGCATGTTCTCAGCTTCATACTTTTCTGCCCGCATGCCCCTGGTTTCAGGCGCTGGCGTATTCTGATTGGCAACCGGATGCTTTCCTGCCATCGCTGTTCCGATATCTGCTGTTGGAATCTCAACTGCCGACACACTACCCATAACCGGCACAACATCATCCTGCCGCCTTACTGACCCTGCTGCACTTTTTACTGTCTCCGGTCTGGATGAATATGCCTTGCTCTCCCTTACCGCATCCTGCTGCCTTGTCCTCTCGCCCATTTCACAGAGCTGTCTGAGCCTGTTCTTTTCAAATGGCTCGGGGGCAGATGTTTTAGGCGTGCTGCCGGTCTGGTTTTTTGTCCTGTTTCCGGAAGCAAAGCTCACTTCAGGGATAAGCTCCCGTCTTGCAAGACCTTCGGAAACCGCGCTGCATATGCTTTTATAGACGTCCTCCTGGTTGCTGAAGCGCAGCTCCATCTTTGTAGGATGGACATTCACATCAAGAAATTCACCATCAATTTTAATATGCAGCGCAGTGAATGGATATTTGTGCTGCATCATATATGATTTATAAGCATCCTCGATCGCCTTAGAAACGACTCCGCTTTTAATGTATCTGCCGTTAATATAATAATTCTCATAATTTCTGTTTCCCCTTGAAACAACAGGTTTTCCAATATAGCCTTCCAGTTTGATGACCCCCATGTCGGCATCTATGGGAATAAGATGGCTGGCAATCTCCCTTCCATACACATTGTATATGATATCCTTGAGCTTCGTATTGCCCGAAGTATGAAGCTTAATCTGTCCGTTATTGATGAACTTGAAAGAGATATCGGGGTGGGAAAGTGCAAGCCTCTCCATGAGGTCGCTTATATAGCCCGCTTCTGTAACGGGAGATTTGAGGAATTTCCGCCTTACGGGGGTATTATAGAAAAGATTCCTGATTATAAAGGTTGTCCCTTCAGGCGCACCGATTTCTTCCATTGATTTTTCAAATCCGCCTTCAATCACATACCTTATGCCAGTAAGCCCTGCTGCCGTTTTTGTAATGAGCTCAACCTGAGCGACTGCCGCAATGCTTGACAAAGCTTCTCCCCTGAATCCCAGGGAGGAAACTCCGGCAAGATCCTCAACTGACTTGATCTTGCTTGTGGAATGGCGAAGGAACGCAAGTTTCACATCGTCCTTGTAGATTCCCCCTCCATTGTCGGTTATCCTGATAAAGCTTGTTCCGCCTTCTTTGATATCGACTGTTATGGCAGTCGCCCCTGCATCGATTGCGTTTTCAACAAGCTCCTTTACAACGGAGGCGGGCCGCTCTATCACTTCGCCGGCAGCGATTTTATCAATTGTATTCTGGTCGAGTACTGTTATTTTAGACATTCTTACCTCCGTTTCTTAAAGTTCAGCATATCAGCTGTATGCCTTCTGTATCGTTACAGCCGGAATATCCGAAAACTGCTACCATCTGTTCTTTATTTTGTTCTGAAGCCTGTATACCGTATTAAGGGCATCCATGGGAGTCATGTTCCCTATGTCAAGATCTCTGAGTTCGAGTATGATGTCGTCGTCTTTGACTGTATCAAAAAGTGAAATCTGTTCAAGATCGACTATATCTGCAATCCTGTTTTTCTGCCCGTCAGTCCTTAATCCTGTCTTCACAATGATATCCTTTGCCTTAAGGGTGATGTCCGCATCGCTGAGCTCCTCAACGAGCTCCTTTGCCCTTACGATTACGGATTCAGGAACTCCTGCCAGCTTCGCAACCTGTATTCCGTAGCTCTTGTCGGCCCCGCCCTTAACGATTTTCCTCAGAAATACGATATCGTCTCCCTGTTCCTTTACAGCGATGCAGTAGTTATTGACGCTGTTCAGTTTGCCTTCCAGTTCCGTCAGCTCATGGTAATGGGTTGCAAACAGGGTCTTAGCTCCCAGAAGCTTCGGATTGCTGATGTGCTCCACTACCGCCCATGCGATGCTGAGCCCGTCAAACGTACTAGTACCCCTTCCTATTTCGTCCAGAATCAGAAGGCTGTTCTTTGTTGCATTCCTGAGTATGTTTGCTACCTCGGTCATCTCCACCATAAAGGTGCTCTGTCCGGAAGCCAGGTCATCAGATGCTCCTACCCTTGTGAAAATCCTGTCGCAGATTCCGATATCGGCGCTTTCTGCGGGTACAAAGCTTCCAATCTGTGCCATCAGCACAATCAGAGCCGTCTGTCTCATGTAAGTAGATTTTCCAGCCATATTAGGTCCTGTGATGATTGAAATCCTGTTTGAGCTGTTATCAAGGAATGTATCATTTGCAATGAACATGTCATTGCTGATCATCTTCTCCACAACCGGATGACGGCCGTTCCTGATATCAATTACTCCCCTGCTGTTGATCTTCGGCCGCACATAGCCGTTTCTTTCTGCTACGAGCGCGAGGGATGCAAACACATCTGTTTTTGCGATGGCCTTCGCCGCAGCCTGTATGCGGATGACCTCATGGGAAACCCTGTTCCTGATCTGGGAAAACAGGTCATATTCAAGGGCAAAAAGCTTGTCCTCGGCACCCAGGATAATATCCTCGAGTTCCTTCAGCTCCGGAGTTATATAACGTTCTGCATTTGCCAGCGTCTGCTTTCTTGTAAAGTAATCAGGAACCTGGCCCTTATATGAATTCGTCACTTCCAGGTAATAGCCGAACACCTTGTTGTATTTGATCTTAAGGTTCTTGATTCCGGTCTTTTCTTTCTCTTTTTCTTCAAGCTCAGCCAGCCATACCTTGCCTTCGGTTTTTGCATGCCTGTACTTGTCGATATCCTCGTTGCAGCCTTCCCTTATGATGCCGCCTTCTTTCACTGTGATCGGCGGTTCATCCACGATTGCATTTAAGATAAGGTCATAGATATCGTCCAGAGTATCCAATTCATCATGGATCTCCTTCAGAAGGCCTGACTTAAAGCTTTTCAGGATGAATTTTATATGGGGCAGCATCTCCAGGGAATTCCGGAAGGCTATCATATCCCTCGGATTGGCAGACTGGTAGCTTATCCTGCTCACAAGGCGCTCAAGGTCGTAAACCGGATTCAGGTATTCCCTGATTTCCTCCCTTGAAATGACATTCCCGTTCAGTTCCTCTATGGCATCAAGGCGCGCTGAGATATCGGTCTTCTCAATCAGCGGCTGCTCTATGAAGGTACGGAGCATTCTTGCTCCCATGGCTGTCTTTGTTTTATCGAGGACCCATAAAAGGGATCCCTTTTTCTGCTTTTCCCTCATGGTTTCAGAAAGTTCCAGGTTCCTTCTTGTTGAGCTGTCGATGATCATGAATTTTCCAGTGGAATACGGATTGATCGAAGTCAGATGGGAAAGAGATGTCTTCTGTGTTTCGTAAAGGTATTTCAAAAGGGCGCCTGCCCCTATCATGCCGCAATCATATTCTGCAAGCCCCAGGCCCGCCAGATCCTTCACTTTGAAATGTTCCATCAGAGTACGCCTGCACATCTCATCATCAAAAAACCAGGGTTCCAGTGGGTAGATTGTAATTCCCATCCGGAATTTAAGGTCTTCAATGTCAACTCCGCTGACAAAGAAGGCATCGTTGCAGACCAGTTCCGTCGGTGCAAACTTATGTATCTCATCCATTAGTTTCCGCTCAGAATCCACTTCCGTCACAAAATAATCGCCCGTCGTAACATCGGCTGTGGAGATTCCGAAACGGTCTTCGAGATAGACGACGCACATCAGATAATTGTTTCTGGTCGCATCGAGAGCCTGGATATTCAGGTTCGTTCCAGGCGTTACGATCCTTACAACTTCCCTCTTTACAAGCCCCTTCGCCGTTTTCGGGTCTTCGACCTGTTCGCCTATGGCAACCTTATAGCCTTTCGACACAAGTTTGTTCAGGTATCCGTCTACCGCATGGTAGGGAATCCCGCACATGGGTGCTCTCTCTTCCTGACCGCAGTCCTTTCCGGTCAGTGTAATTTCAAGTTCTCTGGATGCTGTAACCGCATCCTCAAAGAACATCTCATAAAAATCTCCTAATCTATAAAATAAAATGCAGTCACTGTACTGTTTCTTCGTTTCCATGTACTGCTGCATCATTGGAGTAAGCTGTGCCAAAATAATCGCCCTCTCTTTTCGTTAATTTAAATGCATTTTACATTCCATTATAGCATTGAAACATTGGTTAATAAAGAAAAAAATTGCACGGGTCTGCATCCGCGCAATTTTTCTGTGTCTTTTTCAGGCATCCTGTCGTTATTCTGTTTTAAGCTGTGCCGCCCTTTCCAGAGCCGCATCGATATTTTCGCTGAAATTTTCAGCTCCTATTTCCTTGTCGAATCCAGCCTTTACCATAACGGACATCGGCTGTTCCTGTACATGGGAAAGGATCAGTGTGATGTTCTTTTTTCTGCATTTCTCATGTATATGTTCAAGGGATTTAAGGGCCGTCACGTCCATGGCCGGAACTCCGCCCATTCTGATGATAATGACATTTTTTGACGGTGCTGCGGATATGTTCATGAATTTGTTTGCTGCTGCGAAAAACAGGGGCCCCACAATTTCATATACCAGAGTATTAGAAGGAACCTTCTTAAGATTGATTCTCTCCGTATCACTGGAGTCCACAGCGTCTTCGTCGCTGTCATCCATGTATTTCCATCCCGATACCTCTGTGACTTCTGCCATTCTCTTCATGAAAAGCAGCGCTGCCAGAATCATGCCGAATTCAATAGCAACCACAAGGTCGAATATCACTGTCAGGAAGAATGTTACCAGAAGCACTATGATATCGCTTTTGGGAGCCGTCTTAATGATTTCGACAAATTCTCTCCACTCGCTCATGTTGTACGCAACCATAATGAGCACTGCCGCCAGGGTAGGCATGGGTATCAGGGCCGCCAGCGGCATAAGCGCCAGAAGGATCAGCAGCAGTGTGACAGAATGGACCATTCCGGCTACCGGAGTGCGTCCTCCGTTCTTTACGTTTGCAGCAGTCCTGGCAATCGCTCCCGTTGCAGGGATTCCGCCGAACAGTCCTGACATCACGTTGCCTGCACCCTGGGCAATCAGTTCCATATTCGACCTGTGCCTGCTGCCAATCATTCCGTCTGATACGACACAGGAAAGAAGGGATTCAACACCTGCCAGAATCGCAATGGTAAATGCAGGCCTGAGAAGTTCCTGCATAGTAGCAAAATCAGTTTTTGGAAGTGCGAATTTAGGAAATTCCGAAGAAAGCTCACCAAATACGCTTCCGATTGTATTCACATCCATTTTCGTAAATTTTACGATAAGGGTCGTCACGATGATTGCTATAAGGGAACCTGGAATCTTTCCTGTCACCTTAGGCCAGACTATTAGGATTGCAAGTGAGACAGCTCCAATAATCAGGGCTGACACATTCACTGTGGTAATATGTTCTGCATAAGCCTCCATCTTTTCAATGAATTCCGATGGCACTGCCGCCATGTCGAGACCCAGGAAATCTTTGATCTGTCCGGCAAATATACCGATTGCTATGCCGCCGGTAAATCCCGTTGTAATCGTATAGGGAATATATTTGATCAGGCTTCCGAATTTTAAAAATCCCATGATTACAAGCATGATGCCGGCCATAATTGTAGCAACCGTCAGACCATCCATTCCATAATCTGCCACAATGCCGTAGATGATTACGACAAAGGCAGCAGTTGGGCCTCCGATCTGCACCCGGCTTCCTCCCAGGAATGAGATGAAGAATCCCGCGATGATTGCAGTGTAGAGTCCCTGCTCAGGATTGACGCCTGATGCGATTGCCAGAGCAATGGAGAGGGGTAATGCTATGATTGCTACTATAATTCCGGCTATCACGTCCTTGATGAACTGCTCCCTGGTGTATGTTTTCATTGTTGAAAATAGTTTTGGTTTGATTTTATACATGTAACAGACCTCCTAATTTTTTGATGTTGACAAAATCCGGTCTCTGTATGAGGCCTACAATTAAACATCATATGCCTCTAAAATGTATTTTTCAAGGGACTTATTAGGATTTTATGCATTTTTATTAAATTTATATAAATTATCTTAAATTTTTCGGACGGTTTTTATTGACTATTCAATTATTCTTTTGATTTGAGTCAATTGTGAATCAACATCCGAAGAAGAGGCAGCCTTTGGATTTCTGTATGTCAGCTCTGGGATTTCAAATCAACTTTTCTACGAGAAAAAAACCGGACTCCAGTAACGGCATCCGGTTTTCTGTATACTCAGTATGTAACTATCCAGGACTACGTCCTTCATAGTCACATACTAGTTCTGTACAGCTTCCCCCATATAATAGAATCCATGGCATTTGTTCAGTTTGACAGCTTTCATCTGTCCGATCATTGACTCATCGCCTGGAAAATGAACAACGATGTTATTGCTCAGTCTTCCAGTCATAAGGCTGCTGTTCTGCTCGTTCACTTCTTCAACAAGAACCTGCTGGACGGTGCCTTCATTTCTGGCAATCAATCCTGAAGAAATGCCCTGGATCTCATTGCGTAACCTGTCGAAGCGGACCTTGATCACATCAGCAGGGATCTGGTCTTCCATAGCGGCCGCCTTTGTGCCCGTCCTCTTCGAATAGATGAACGTGTACGCGCTGTCATATCCCACTTTTCTCACAACATCAAGGGTCTCTTCGAAATCTTCCTCGGTTTCGCCCGGGAATCCGACTATGATGTCTGTCGTAATGGATACATCAGGCACTGCTGCCTTTATCTTATCAACGAGCCCGAGGTAATGCTCCTTCGTGTACTGCCGGTTCATTTCCTTCAGTATTCTGGAACTGCCGGACTGTACAGGAAGATGGAGATGCCTGCATATCTTTTTAGAGTCCTTCATGACATCGATCAGCTCGTCGGAAAGGTCCTTCGGGTGAGGCGTCATGAACCTGATTCTTTCAAGCCCTTCAATCCTTTCGATTTCCCTGAGGAGTCCTGCAAAGGTCATCGGCTCATCCAGCGTTTTCCCATAGGAGTTTACATTCTGGCCGAGCAGCATGACCTCAACAACTCCGTCCTCTACAAGGTTCTCGATTTCCCTTACGATATCCTTAGGGTTACGGCTTCGTTCCCTTCCCCTGACGAAAGGCACGATGCAGTAGCTGCAGAAGTTGTTGCAGCCGAACATGATGTTCACCCCTGACTTGAAACTGTACTTTCTGTCCACCGGAAGGTCTTCGATTATCTTATTGGTATCTTCCCATACATCAATGATCATGCCTTTTGATTCCAGCCTGGAATCGATAAGCTCCGCCAGCTTGAAGATATTATGGGTGCCGAAGATGATATCCACATGCCTGTAGCTCTTCTTGATCTTTTCGACTACGGCTGCTTCCTGCATCATGCACCCGCAGAGCGCTATGATCATATTCGGATTTTTGCGCTTCAGGCCGTTTAAGTGTCCAAGCCTTCCGTATACCCTCTGATTTGCATTTTCGCGGACTGTGCAGGTATTGTATATGACAAAATCCGCGTCTTCCGAATCTGTTTCCACATATCCGATTTCCTCTAAAATTCCAGTCAGCTTTTCGGAATCTCTTGCATTCATCTGGCATCCGAATGTGGTACAGTGCATCTTAAGCGGCCTGCCAAGACGCTCCGATTCGGCTTTCAGTTTTTCCCTGAGTTTAACCATAAAGTATTTCTGTCTCATTGGTTCGTCTGTCGGGACAGGGGCTCCCATTTCTATGTCATCTAAATTGTAAATCATTTCTTTCTCCTAAGTACTTCCTATTTCCTGATTTGTCCGTTCCCGTAAATGATGAATTTCGTCGTTGTAAGCGCTTCGAGGCCCATCGGTCCCCTTGCATGGAGCTTCTGTGTGCTTATGCCTATTTCTGCCCCGAATCCAAATTCGAACCCGTCCGTGAATCTTGTGGATGCATTTACATAAACTGCAGCAGCATCAATTTCATTCAAAAATCGCTGTGAATTTGCGTAGTCGCTGGTGATAATCGCTTCCGAGTGCTTCGTATTATAACGGTTGATATGGCTGATGGCCTCGTCAATTCCCGAAACTGTCTTTGCGGAAATGATATAGTCCAGGTATTCCATTCCCCAGTCCTCTTCAGTTGCCTCTGTCACGGAAGGTTCTGCCGCCATCGCCTTCTTGTCGCCTCTTATCTCCACGTTCTTTTCAGCAAGCTTTGCCGCAAGCAGAGGCATGAACCTGTCTGCTATCTTTTCATGGATTACCAGGGATTCGCAGGCATTGCACACCCCGATTCTCTGGGTCTTTGCATTGTATATGATATCCAGCGCCATGCCAAAATCAGCTGTCTCATCCACAAAGATATGGCAGTTTCCCGTTCCGGTCTCTATAACCGGGATATTGCTGTTCTCCACAACTGCCTTGATCAGGCCTGCGCCGCCCCTTGGGATAAGGACATCTATATACTGGTTCATCCGCATGAACCCGGCAGCAGTTTCCCTGTTCGTATCTTCAATGAGCTGAATGGCATCAGCAGCAAGCCCTGTTGCCTCGAGTGCCTGCCTGATCACCTTTACGATTGCCTTGTTTGAATTTATGGCATCACTTCCGCCTTTGAGGATAACGACATTTCCTGTCTTAAAGCAAAGCCCGAAAGCATCGGCTGTTACGTTTGGCCTCGATTCATAGATGATGCCGATTACACCAAGGGGCACCCTCTTTTTGCCTATCAGGAGACCGTTAGGGCGCTGTTTCATTGATAACACTTCACCGATAGGGTCATCAAGCCCCGCAATCTGGGTCAGGCCTTCAGCCATGGCCCTAATCCTGTCCTCTGTAAGAAGCAGCCTGTCTACAAGGCCTTCCTTCATTCCGCTGTTCCTTGCGTGTTCGATATCCATCACATTGGCTGCCAGGATTTCAGCCGACCTGTCTATAAGTTCCGATGCAACGGCTTCTAACGCCTGGTTCTTTACTCCGCAGCCCAGAGTCCTTATGGATGCTTCAGCTGCCTTTGCTTTCTGTCCGATTTCGTCTAAATTGTACATTTCTATTCTCCTCTTCCAGTCAGATTATATTGTAAAGGCGGACGTGACTGTTCAGAACTCCTGACCTGCCAGGCGTTTTATACTTAGTCTGTCCGCTTGATTATTTACCTGTTTTGATATCTCTTGTTTCTGTAATGATTTCATCTGTACAGATATCGGTATCCTCAAAGGGAATTTCTGAAAACACCTGAAAATCAAAGGCGAGAGCCATCTTATAGTGATTCTCATGAATGCTCAGATATTTGTCATAGTAGCCCTTTCCGTAACCGATCCTGTGGCCGTTTTCATCAAATGCAACTCCAGGCATAAGCATGAGTGCTTCTTCCTCCCCGGCAGGATCCAGAACAACAGGTTCCAGGACGCCAAAACACCCTTCCTCCAGTTCCGAAATGCTCCTTATATAATAGAAATCCATCCTGTCGCCGTGCACCTTCGGAACAGCCACTCGCTTTCCTTCAGTCAGTGCATGCGCTATGATTCCCTTTGTTGCGGCTTCGTTTCCGAAGTCCACATACGAATAGATGCACCTGGCATTTCTGTATTCCGGTGATGTCTCCACTTTACTGGCAATCATTCTGCTCATAGCTTCGTGTTCAGAGGGTGCAAGCTGCATCCTCAAATTCTTGATATAATTCCTAATTTCCTGTTTTTCCAGCATGTTTTTTACCAAGGTCGACGATTGTTCCATCAGGGTTCTGTATGGACACGTTGTTCAGCTGCCCTCTGAGGCTGCATTTGACACTCTCGACATATTCCCTTCTCAAATCGGCCTGTTCCTTTGTTTCTTCTGCGGTGAGTCCTTCCGCCTTGGCTTTTCTATAAAGTTCATTGATTCTTGTTATCTTTGATTCATTCATTCTTTTTCTCCTAAATCTTTGGTTCGTTCTTCATCACATATGATATTTTAGTATAACTGTTCAGAACCCCTGTCTCGCGAGGTGTTTTTCTTTCACTCTGTGTGACTATGAAGGACGTAGTCCTGAATAGTCACATTTTAGTAAGTAGTATCCACCAGATAGTCCACCAGGTAGAAGTCTTCGCTTTTGTCTGAAAGGAAAATGGTTCCGCAGTTTTCGCCTTCCATAATCCTGTGGATCACATTCAGATCCTCGCCATTTGCAATTATCATGTCTGCACCTGCAAGGGTCGCTATTCGCGCCGCAGTCAGCTTTGTCGCCATTCCGCCGGTTCCGACGTTGCTTCCCGATGAGCCTTTTCCCATGTCGAGAAGATCGCTGTCGATCTTATCTACCACTTCAATGAATTTTGCATCTTTGTTTTTATTCGGGTCATCCGTAAACAGCCCGTCTATATCGGACAGGAGTATCAGGAGATCAGCATCAATAAGGCCTGCTACGATTGCAGAAAGCGTATCATTGTCACCGAATTCCATTTCATATGTAGAAATCGTATCATTCTCATTTACAATTGGAATGGCCCCCATTTTAAGCAGCTCTTCAAATGTATTCTGCGCATTTTTTCTGCTCAGGTTATCGAGCATGGTTCCTTTTGTAAGAAGGATCTGAGCTGCAATCTGATTATATTCTGAAAACAGTTTCTGATAGGCCATCATCAGCCTTCCCTGACCTATCGCAGCGCATGCCTGCTTCAATGCAATCGTTTTCGGCTTGCTGGCAAGTCCTGCAGCCTTCCTTCCGACAGCAATCGCGCCTGACGAAACAAGAACGACTTCCTTGCCCTGGTTTCTGAGGTCGCTTAGTTCACGCACCAGTTTTTCCAGTTTTATAAGGTTTAAATTCCCTGTTGCCGGATGGGTAAGAGAAGATGATCCTATCTTTACGACTATTCTTTTTTTATCTTTCAGCCTTTCTCTGACGTTCACTTTTATGTCCTCCTGTGGAATGCTTTTCCTTCTGATCAATTCAATATCATGATTATTTCTAGTATATATTACACTTTATTTTTCATTTCGTCTACAGCGGATGATATTTCTTTGCCACGGCTTCCGCTACTTTTATCCCATCCATTGCTGCTGATGTAATTCCTCCTGCATACCCTGCACCTTCGCCGCAGGGATACAGGCCGGCGATTTCGCTTTCAAAATATTCATCCCGCGTTATCCTGACCGGGGAAGATGTCCTGCTTTCAACTCCGGAAAGTACAGCATCCATGCGTCCAAATCCCCTGATCATTCCGTCAAACCCTCTGATGCCCTCAATGAGGGAGCGGGACAGGAAATCAGGCAGGGCTTCTCTGAGGTTTGTAAGAACATATTCACCCTTCATGCACGGCTCAATATCTCCAAGCATTGTGCTCCCCCTGTTGTCGCAGAAATCTCCGAAGAGCTGTGCCGGGATTTTGCCTGCCCCGGCTGCAAATGCTTTTTCCTCCAGTCTGCGCTGGAACTCCACGCCTGCAAGCGCATGGTCAGAGCCGAAATCCTCCGGCGTGACTGTCACGATCATTGCGCTGTTGGCATTCCTGCTGTCCCTGGCATGATAGCTCATACCGTTTACAGCAAGCCTGTTTTCTTCCGATGAAGCGTTAACAACATAGCCGCCAGGACACATGCAGAAAGAATAGATGCTTCTTCCATCCTGCAGCTGTTTGACCAGCTTGTAGTCTGCAACGGGCAGATATGGATTTTCCGTCGTCCCGTACTGTGACTTGTTGATGAGAGCCTGCGGATGCTCGATCCTGACTCCTACCGCAAAACATTTCTGGGTCATCGGCACTGATTTCCGGTGCAGCATTTCAAAGGTATCCCTGGCGCTGTGTCCAATCGAGAGGACTGCGATATCCGTCTCAATCTTTTCCTTACCGTTTACGGTAACAGACCTGACGCTCCCATTTTCTATCTCGATATCAGTAACCTGGCTTCCAAACCTGACCTCTCCGCCATATCTTTTGATTTCCTCGCGTATGTTTTCCACGACCCGGCTGAGAACATCTGTTCCGATATGAGGCTTGTTGAGATAAAGAATTTCAGACGGGGCACCTGCATCGACAAAGACTTCAAGAACCTTGCGGTTCCTGCCGACAGGATCTTTTACGAGAGTGTTGAGCTTGCCATCCGAGAAAGTACCGGCTCCGCCTTCGCCGAACTGCACGTTTGAAGATGTGTCCAAAATCCCCGTATTCCAGAACCGGTCGACACTCTTCATCCTTTTTTGCACTTCCTCTCCTCTTTCAAGAAGGATAGGACGATATCCGTGCTTTGCAAGAAAAAGGCCGCAATAAAGGCCTGCAGGACCAGTTCCGATTATGACAGGCCTGCGCTTCAATTCTTCATCTCCAGAGGGCGGAAACACGTAGGGCACTTCGTTGGTTGACATAACATTATTATTGTTAACTTTTCTGATTATTACCTTTTCATCAGACGTTTCCACATCAATGGCATATACAAATTTTATATCGTTTTTCTTTCTGGCGTCAATGGACCTCTTTGCAATCCTGTAGCTTCTGATGCCATCTTTTTTTATTTTCAAAGCTTTTGCAATCTCCGAAACCATCTGTTCTTCACTGTGTCCCGGACTCAGCTTAAGCTGCTGTATTCTGATCATAATTTTCTGCCTTTCCCATTTATAAAGCCCGTTTGGATGAACTGCTCATTCCTGCAACGTAGCCGCTGGTCCATGCCCACTGCAGATTATAGCCGCCGCATGTGCCATCTATGTCGATTATTTCACCGGAAAAATAGAGCCCTTTAACAAGTTTTGATTCCAGGGTCTCGTCATCCAGTTCCGTGGTGTCAACCCCGCCTGCACAGATCTGTGCATTTGCAAAGGGATTCGTTTCCTTGATTGTCACTGTGAACTTCTTCATCTTTTCTGCCAGCTTCCTTACCTCGTCCTTCTTTAGTGAATCCGAAGGCGCGTGCAGTGGTATTCCCGCCTGCCTGAGAAGCACTGCGTTTAATTTTTTGTTAAGAAGCCCGTTCATCATTTCCTCTGCGTCCTTATAGGGGCAGTTGCAGATCCTTGCAAAAAGCATGTCTGTCAGATCATGTTCATTCACTTCAGGCATAAAATCAATTTCGGTGCTGACCCTGCAGCCGGACTCAAGTCCTCTGGCTGCAAATCTGCTGATCTGGAAAACCGGAATCCCGGAGATGCCATAATCCGTGAGCTGCAGCTCTCCTGTTTCCCAGGCCGCCTTACTGCCGTTTATAAACAGCGTGATTGCTGCCTCTGTCCTGATTCCTGCCAGGCTCTTGAAAAAATCCTCTTTCGCCCGCAGCTGCACAAGGGCGGGCACGGGTGTTATGATCCTGTGTCCAAAATCTGCCGCTATCTTATATCCGCTTCCGTCAGATCCGGTAACCGGAGCAGCTTTAGAACCTGCTGCAACGATGAGCCTTCTGCATTCATAACTGCCGGTGCCTGCCTGGATGCAGAATCCGGCGCCTGTTTTTTTTATCCCCTTAATTTCAGTTTCACAGATAATCTTTATTTTCAGATGCTCTGCCTCCATTCTGAGTACATCCAGGACCGAAGCTGCCTGCTCAGAATTCGGATAAATATAGCCGTTTTTATTCTTTGGAAATATGCCAAGTCCTTTGAAAAATTCCAGAGTTTCCGTTACGCCGAACTGTTTGAGCAGATTCATGGCAAACTCCGGATGTTCTCCTCTGTAATGTTCAGGCTTCTGGTCAAGATTTGTCAGATTGCATTTTCCGTTTCCTGTTGAAAGGATTTTCTTGCCGATTCGGTCCTTATGTTCAAGAATCGTCACCCTGCTGCCATTTCTTGCAGCCGTTATCCCCGCCATAAGCCCTGAGGCACCGCCGCCAATAACGACTATATCATGTATGTCCTTTGCCATTTTTAACCCTTTCTCATTTTTTTATAATTAATTACCAGATCCAACGTTTCATGATCTTAAATCAGATGCAGTTTCTTTGCCAGCCTGCAGATGAGCCTTCCTTTTGGAAGAGCAAGGATTTCTTCTTCATCCATTCCTTTCAGATAAAGAATCATGATTCCATAGATTCCGACTCCGAAAGCCATCGCAATTATGACAGCAGCCGTGTTGCTTCCACTGAGCTGGTTGATCCCTTTGTGTATGAGATACACGCATATTCCCATCATAGCTGACGAAACAGCCGGTATGACGAAAGTTTTTTTCACTTCCTGCGAATAATCCAGATGTTTTCTGATTGCCATTCCGTTGAGCATGCACATTAAAAATGCGAATAAGACGCTTGCATATACGACACCGTATACATTCCATTTCAGGAAATACAGCATCACGAAAAGCAATGCAAGATGTATGGTCAGGGATATCAAAGCATGCCGCACAGGCAGTTTCATCCTGTTTATTCCCTGCAGAATACCATTAGTGAGGGTTGAAAGGGAATAGAATACCACAGATACAGATCCGACTCTCAGCAGGTTGGCTGGCAGCTGGCTGGCATCACGAAACAGAAGCTGCAGCACTGGCGAGGCAAGCACGCTCAGGCCTACTGCGCTTGGTATTGCGATAAGCATCGTTGCACGTATCGCACTGTATATTTTTTTCCTGACTGCACCGTCATTTCCCTCGGCGACAGCCCCTGAAAGGCTCGGTATTACAGAAGCACAGAGAGCCGAGGCGATGGCAATCGGCATATTTGTAAGAAGTTTATACTTGTTGCTGAAAATCCCCCAGAGGCTTGCTACATCCTTAGATTCATAGCCTTGCCCTGCAAGGATATTATTGAACATTCCCTGGTCCAGAATGCCGCTGATATTGTAGACGGCAGTACTGAGGATAACAGGTGCTATCGTCAGGAACAGCAGCCTGTAGATCTGGGAATAGGATTCCTTTTTCTTCGTGGTGTCTTTTCTCAGTTGTTTCCTGATTATCTTTTTGTACATTGCCATGACAAAAATAAGGAAAAAGAGGCCGAAAACTGCGCCTGCCCCCGTTCCAAGTGTTCCGCCTGCTGCCCCGTAGGCTTCCGCATAAGATTCCGTATTCAAAACCCCGTCGACCTTTGCGCCGTAGGAAAAGAGGTAATATGCCGCACCGACGCTGACGATTGCATTTATGATTCCTTCGATGATCTGTGAAAGCGCAGTCGGCATCATTGTGCCGAGCCCCTGGAAATAGCCCCTCATTACGCCCATAACGGCAACAACGAAAAGTGTCGGAGCCAGCATCCTGAGAGCGATACCGCTCATAGCCTGAGCCATTACCCGTCCCGCAAGGAAATCAGCTGCGAAGTATGTCACCAATGCCGCCCCCCCGCCTACGGTCCCGGCAAAGACCAGGGCGCATCTGAATATCCGGTATGCGTTCCTTTTCTCTCCCATTGCCACCCTGGCTGCTACCAGTTTCGAGACTGCAAGCGGCAGGCTGTATGACGATAAAAGAAGCAGTATAGAATAGACCTCGAACGCGGCAGCGTAATAGCCGTTTCCTTCATCGCCTATTATATTTGTAAGGGGTATTCTGTATGCGATCCCGATAAGCCTCACGATAATGGAAGCCATCGCAAGGATACTGCCCTGTATGATAAAGCTGGATTGTCTTTGCTTTTTTTGTTTTTCCATGAAGCACCTCTGTTATGATTTTGATTTCCGGCATACGGACACAGTCCGCATTGTCAGAATCGCCCTTTGCCGGGCGTTTATTGCTGCGTCGGAGTATCGAGAATCTCCACTTTATCTGCACCGCCATTCTGGATGATGCATACCCAGGTCTTCCCCTGGTTCAGCCGGATTTCCTCGCCCGCCGTGTTATAATACCTTGTCGGACCGAATTCAGAATCCTTTTTCCAGGTGATGTCGATTGATTTTCCGTTGGTAATGAACTTTCCCGATCCACCGCTCTGTACATTTATATTCAGATACTGGGTATTGTCGAAATTGCTGCTGCTACAGTTCTGGAGTATGATATTTTTATATGCAAGCTGCTGATTCGTCATCTCGTCAATCTGGATACCGCCGTACTGAAAGCGGTAATACAGGCCATCTGCCGTATTGTATTCGAACCATGGCTTATTTATGGGATAGCCCGGCTTAACGACCATTGCGGAGATTCCGTCGGGAACGATGCTTTCGCCGTCTGCCGCAAACTGGTAATGTCCGGTATAGCCGGCGTCATAATTTTTATCATAGCCCTTTGCTTCTATGCCTGCGGCAATCCCTGAAGCGCTTGCATAGGCATTGTGGGGGGCTTTCCTGTCGGTCGTCCTGAAGTACACCGTGCCTCCGATACCGCTGAGGCCGCTGAGGTTATCGACGTTATCCCTGTCCAGCAGATTGAGGGCATATGCGGACTGGCCAAAATGGGCATAGATGGCATCGAATTCGACTGCAAAATAGACATAATAGTTTCTTGCACTTCTGACAGATCCAATCTTTTCAAGCTGGTCATAGTCTTCAAATATTCCCATCAGCCTTGTAAGCGCTCCTTCAACAGGCGCTTCATATACAACGCCTGCCTTTGAAATTCCGCACTGGGGCGTTGCCACCTGAATATTATTGAGCATCACCGCTACAGGACGTCTTGTCCCGATTGCAAGCTCCACCCACTCCCCTGTCAGATAGCTCTGCATCTGCCCTTCGTGGGTAACAACCGGTTCCTCTGCTACCGGCTCCACAGGAGGTGCCTCTTCTGCTGTCTCTTCCTGTACCGCAACAACAGGTTTTTCTTCTGCTGCCGGCTCCGCTTTCACTTCTTTTCTCCCGCATCCTGCAAGCATGACTCCTACAACCGCAAGGATTGCCATATACCTGATTCTTCTCATCTGATGTACCCCTTCCGCTTTCCTCATTCTTCAAAACAGCTGTTCATTTTCTATACTGCTTCTACTCCGTCTCCCCAGACATCTGCGTCCATCCTATCTGGTAATGTCCATGCCATCCAGGATCTTTTTCTGTCTTGCTTCCATTTCTGCCGCTTCCTCTTCAGTCATATGATCGTATCCGCACAGATGCAGCACGCTGTGGGCTATCAGGAATGCAAATTCCCGTTCCGCCGAATGCCCATAATTCTCCGCCTGTTCGAAAACTTTGTCTGCAGAAACAACGATGTCCCCGAGCATGAGTTCTCCTGTCTCAGGATTAAAGAAATCCTCCACCTGTTCTTCAAGGTGGGAAAAGTCTCCCGGCACTTCATACTCCGCCATGGGGAACGAAAGCACATCGGTGGGCCGGTCTATTCCTCTGAACTCATTATTGATCTTCCTGATTTCTTCATTGTCCGTAATCACAAGATGCACTTCCGTTTCATAAGGGCATTCTTCAAAGTCAAGAACAGCTTCGATCACTCTTTCTGCAAGTTCCTTTACATTAAACGGAAACTCTTTTCCGCTTTCGAATTCAACATCAAACGTCATTGTTTTACCTCCGTCTTATTTGTGTGGTTTTCTTTCAGTTTTTTTCTTCAGCACTGACGGCTGGCTTACTTTTTCATATTCGTCATATGCAGTCACAATCTTCTGTACAAGCGGATGGCGGACTACATCTTTGTTTGTCAGAAAGCTGAAGGCGATTCCGTCAATGTTATTCAGGACCTTTGCCGCCACGTCGAGTCCCGATTTCATGCCCTGGGGCAGATCTTTCTGGGTCGTATCACCGGTGACAATCACCTTAGATCCGAATCCGATTCGTGTCAGGAACATCTTCATCTGTGCAGGCGTTGTATTCTGCGCCTCATCAAGGATGATATAAGCATTGTCAAGGGTTCTTCCCCTCATATATGCAAGAGGTGCAACTTCGATAAGTCCCTTTTCCATATTCCGCTGGAAGCTCTCAGCTCCGAGTATCTGATAAAGCGCATCATATAGCGGCCTTAAATAGGGGTCCACCTTGCTCTGGAGGTCGCCTGGAAGGAAGCCCAGCTTTTCTCCGGCTTCAATGGCAGGTCTGGTCAGGATAATTCTGTTCACATCGCCGTTTTTGAAGGCAGTCACTGCCATCGCCATTGCGAGATAAGTCTTGCCGGTCCCTGCCGGTCCCACTCCGAAGACTATCATATTATGCCGGATCTGGTCAACGTACTTTTTCTGGCCAAGGGTCTTCGGCTTTATGGGCTTTCCGTTGATCGTATGGCATATGAGGTCCTTATCGATTTCCAGAATCGCCGTTTCCTTCTCCTCAAAAGACAGGGCAATTGCATAGTCTACATTCTGCTCCTCAATGATGCTGCCCCTCTTTGAAAGTTCTATGAGCTGGCTAAACACGCTTTTCGCCTTCCTGACAGACAAATCCGCACCAAGTATCTTCAGTTCGTTATCCCTGGCAACGATCGTCACGTTGAGGGTTCTTTCTATCTTCTTGATAAATTCATCGTACCTCCCGAAAACGTTTTTTGCATGTTCCGCAGGTATGTCGATTATTGTTTCTATAATTGCCATAAATGTTCCTATCCCTCCATATGTCTCCGTATCTTCTGCTGATCAGAACCAGCGTTTTGCGGCATGAAAAGTTTATCATAAATATGCGAAAAAAGACAATCCGCGTCGTGATACTGACTAGTCTTGTCTTTGTTTTCGCTTATGGTCTAGTGCTTTTCTTTTTTTTCAGATGTCTCATCTTTTTCTTTTTTTTCCCTTTTGATATAAAGCGCTATCTTTTCAATCCTTTTTTCCTTTATGCTCTCAAGTTTGAAAACAAGATTCTCCAATTCGATTGTCCTGTCATCGCCTTCCTGAGGTATGGTCCCCATAATGTCAATCAGAAGGCCTGAAAGGGTGTCATAATTATCCGAGCTGATGTCAAGATCCAGTTTGTTGTTCAGTTCATCGATGGTTATAAGGCCATCAATGATATAGCTGTCATGATCGATTTTCTTGATTTTCGGTTCCCCGTCATCATATTCGTCTTCAATATCGCCCATGACCTCTTCAACCAGGTCTTCGATGGTTACGATACCTGAAAAGCCGCCGTACTCGTCAATGAGAATCGCAATGTACCTCTGCGTCTGCTGAAGTTCCTTGAAGAGTTCGTCGATATTCTTTCCTTCCGGCACCAGATACGGCTTATGCAGGATGGACTTGATATCCACATTATCGAATCCATGTTTCCTTGCCTCAAGGAAAAAGTCTTTCATGTAAAGCACGCCGACAATGTTATCGATGTCTTCATCATATACAGGAATCCTTGAATATTTAGTCTCGAGCATCTCGTCCAGATAGGAGCTCAGTGGCTCTGTAATATCAATGGCATATACATTGATCCTTGGTGTCATGACTTCTTTTGCCAGTTTATCGTCAAATTCAAAAATCGAATTAATCATTTCTTTTTCGGTTCGGTTGAATACGCCCGTTACCTGGCCTACTTCCACCATGGATTTAATTTCTTCTCTGGAAACCAGTTCTTCCAGATTGTCTGCTTCCATCTTGATCATTCTTAAAGTCAGGTTTGTTGAAAATGTCAGGAATTTTACAAACGGAGCTGCAATTTTCGATACCAGCATAACTGGTTTTACTGAAAACATGCTGATCGCTTCGGCTTTCTGAAGCGCGATCCGCTTTGGAACAAGTTCACCGAATACGAGGGTGAAATAAGATAAAACAATAGTAACCAGAACAAACGATATCTGTTCTCCATAAGGTATACCCATTTTTGAAATCGCATCTCCAAGCACCTGGGATATCCCTGTTGCCGCAGAAGCACTGGCAAAAAATCCTGCCAGGGTAATCGCCACCTGTATTGTCGACAGGAACCGCGTAGGCTCTTCCAACAAGCGCTGTATCTGCTGCGCCTTTTTATTTCCGTCATCAGCCATCATGTTGATCTTGTTCTTGTTGACTGAAACCGTCGCCATTTCGGCGCATGAGAAAAATGCATTGATTGATGTCAAAAGCAATAGAAAAAGTATCTGGGTTATCATATTTGTCCCGTCAGGGTCTGCTTCCATTTTTGTTTCCTCCTAAAAATATAATTATTGATATGTTATCACAGTTTTTCCCTTATAACAATATTATCTGTTAATTTATTGCATAATTCAAATAATTTTGCTACTGCCTGCACGTTATTTGCGCAAGGTGTTTTTGTGAATGTAGCGAAGCGGAAATCACAAAAACCCGGGGCTTACGGCGCGAAATGGTGCATTTTAACCATTTCTGCGCATCGCGAAGCATGTTACTGTTTACTCTGTGAACAATAACATAATTTTAATTCATCGGGCATTTTAATATTCATCAAGAAAACTGTGTGATTCATGATGTTTCTCATATCCGATTACAGTATCCAGATTCACGTTATGTATGCTGCGGAAGATATTCATATCAATGATCGGACTTGTTTTTCTGAATTCCTTTACAAGATCTTTCATTTCTTTTCTCTTCGAGGTACCATCATGCTCTTCCTGTGATGTCATTTCAGTGAAGCGGCATGCGCATTGCAGGAATTTAAGACCGTGGTAATTCTTCCATGCTATGATATCTTCTTCTTTAACCAGGTAGAGCGGTCTGATCAGCTCCATGCCCTTAAAATTGGTGCTGTGGAGTTTCGGCATCATGGTCCCGATCCGTCCGCTGTAGAGCATGTTCATCAGGGTTGTTTCTATCGCATCGTCAAAATGATGACCTAAGGCGATCTTGTTGCATCCCAGATCCTGTGCATGCTTGTAGAGGTTGCCCCTTCTCATCCTGGCGCACAGATAGCATGGCGACTTGTCAATATCCGCGACTATATTGAATATGTCCGTTTCAAACATATGAATCGGGATATTCATCAGTTTGGAATTTCTGATTATCATTTCCCTGTTGGCTTCATTATAGCCCGGGTTCATGACGAGAAATTCAAGGTCGAAGGCTACCTTTCCATGCTTTTTAAGCTCCTGCATAAGCTTTGCCAGAAGCATGGAATCCTTTCCACCTGATATACAGACAGCGATCTTGTCGCCCTCCTGGACGAGTTCATAATCGTTTACCGCTGTAATGAACTTTGACCAGAGCGTCTTCCTGTATTTCTTGATCAGGCTTCTTTCAATTTCCTGGTGCTTTTCCATATTCTTAGTTTTTTTCTTTTCAAGGCTGTCCGTTTGTATCACTTTACCATTATCCTTCATGTGCTTTTCCTTCTTCCTGCTGTAAACAGCGAACACTCTGCTCCCTAGCAGCTGAAATCCCTGCTAAGCAGCTTGTCCAGTTTTGTTTTCAGCATGCTGTTTTCTTCTTTCTCAAGCCCATCATCGTCCTCAAGAATGCGGCCTGCCATTTCACTGGCATCCTGCAATATCCCTGCATCCGTATAGATATCTCCGATTTTAAATTCCATCAGCCCGCTCTGCCTGATTCCGAACATGTCTCCTGGTCCTCTTAATTTCAAATCCTCGCTGGCGATAAAAAAACCGTCATTTGACTTGTTCAGTATCTCAAGCCTCTCCCTCGTTTTTCTGCTCTTCGATGGGCTTACCAGAATACAGTAGGACTGGTGTTTCCCCCTGCCGACGCGCCCCCGAAGCTGGTGGAGCTGGGCAAGTCCGAACCGTTCGGCATTCTCGATCATCATGACGCTTGCATTTGGTACATTGACGCCCACCTCGACCACGGTCGTAGAGACAAGCACCTGAATCTCGTTCCTTGCAAAGCGTTCCATAATCAGATTTTTTTCCTTGGGCTTCATTTTTCCATGAAGACATGCCACTTCAATGCTGCCGTCCAGCTGCCACTTCAGCATTTCTGCATATTCCGTTACATTTTCCGCTTCGATCGATTCGCTTTCCTCAACCATGGGGCATATGACATAGGCCTGCCGTCCCTTTTTCACCTCATTTTCAATGAAGCTGTAGGCTTTCGGCCTGTACTCTGTTCCGACAGCGCAGTTTTTGATGGGCAGCCTTTCAGCCGGCAGCTCATCGATCACTGAAATGTCAAGATCTCCATATATGATTATGGCAAGGGTCCTGGGTATCGGCGTTGCGCTCATGACCATCACGTTCGGCTCCAGGCCCTTATTTGCCAGCGCTTCCCTCTGCTTCACGCCAAACCGGTGCTGCTCATCGGTTACGACCAGGGCCAGGCTGCTGTACTTCACTTTTTCCTGGATCAGCGCATGGGTACCTATAATGATATCTGCCCGTCCTTCTTCAATTTCTTTACAGGCTTCCCGCTTATCCCTGGCGGTCATGGAACCCGTAAGAAGAATTGCCCTGTATGGCAGGCTGTTCTTTTCGAGTATTTCTGTGATCGATGCAAAATGCTGTGCAGCCAGTACCTCGGTAGGAACCATCAGAGCACCCTGGCAGCCGTTCTCCGCCGTCATTATAAGGGCCAGCACCGAAACGATGGTCTTGCCGGAGCCCACGTCTCCCTGGATCAGGCGTCCCATTATTTTCGGGCCTTCCAGATCCTTCTTCACTTCTTCCCAGACCTTTTTTTGTGCCGCAGTCAGTTCATAGGGAAGATTGCGGATCAGTGATTCAGCATGTTCAGACCGTTTCATCCGGAAGCTGTTGGCGGACTGTTCCTTGGAATCCTTCAGCCGCCTCAGCGCCATAACAAAAAAGAAGAATTCGTCGAAAACAAGCCTTTTTCTTGCCTCATCAAGGCTTTTTCTGTCACCGGGAAAATGAACGGTCCTGACGGCATAATTGTATTCGCAGAGGCCATATTTTTCCCTGACAGCCGCCGGGAGGCATTCCCTGACGGTCTCCAGGCTGTCAAGAGCCTGTTTTACAGCCTTTGAGACACTTTTATTCGTGAGCCCTTCGGTCAGCGGGTAAACCGGCTGCATAGCGCCTGTCATCTCCCTGTATCCCGACTCGGTAAAGATCTCTGGCTGCTGCATGGAAATACGGCCATTTCTGCTCACCACTTTGCCCCTGAAGACGAAGTGTGCTCCCATATGCAGCGTTTTTTTCAGGAACGGCATATTGAACCATGTGAACTCCATGTTTCCGGAATTGTCTTTCCCGGTAGCGGTTGCGATCTGCAGGTTTCTGACACGCTTGACCTGTACCGGCGATGAAATCCTGATACGGACCGCATAAATGCCCTCATCCTCAAGCTCGCTGACGGGACAGGGTTCTTCATAGATATCATAATCCCTGGGATACAAAGAGATCAGGTCGCCAACCGTAAAGACGTCCAGCTTATGAAAAAGCGCACATGTTTTCTCGCCAATGCCCTTCAGCGCTTTGATTTCCTCGTCTTCAACCATATCATATCCCCCTTTATTGCTGTAAAATAGCACATAGCCGCCTTTTTACCAGGGTTATGTGCTATAAGTCTGCTTTCAGGTCCGAATCGGATTATACTTGTCCGCAATCGAAACCTTTCTGAAATTTCTTGATGACTTTATTCCACTGAAACAAGATAGTAATAGATCGGCTGTCCGCCTTTGTGGACCTCCACATCACATTCCGGATATGCTTCCACGATGCTTTCAGCAAAGGCTGACGCCTTTTCTTCACTGATTTCTTCACCGTAATAGATGCTGATCAGTTCAGAGTCCTCGTCTACGAGTTCTTTTATCATCTCGGAAGCAGTCTCGTCGATATCAGTTCCTACTGCGAGAATTGCACTGTCGCCGATTCCCATGATATCGTTCTGCCTGATTTCCTTGCCGTCAATGTTTGTGTCCCTGACTGCATAGGTAACCTGTCCGGTCTTGACCCTTGCTATCTCTTCAATCATTCTGGCTTCGTTGTCCTCTGCAGTTTTATCAGGTATGAAGCTGATCACTGCTGTTATTCCCTGCGGTATGGTCTTTGTAGGAATAACAATGATCTTTTTGTTCTCAACCAGCTCCCTGGCCTGGTTTGCAGCCAGAATGATGTTCTTGTTGTTTGGGAAAATAAAGATGGTATCCGCATTCACACTGTCAATGGCATTGAGCATATCCTCTGTACTAGGATTCATCGTCTGGCCGCCTTCGATGATATAATCGACTCCGAGTTCTCTGAATATCTCATTTACGCCTTCTCCTATGGATACGGCAACGAATCCGAACTCTTTCTTAGGCTGTGCTGCATTTTCCATGGACGCAGCCTCTTGTGCTGCCTTCTGCTCAGCTTCCTTAATGAGTTTCTCCTGATGTTCTTCCCTCATGTTGTCGATTTTCATATTGGTCAGCGAACCGTAAGTCAGGGCTCTCTGGATCGCAAGTCCGGGATCGTTTGTATGGACATGAACCTTAACAATGTCGTCATCTGAGACAACGACAATCGAATCGCCTATTGAACTAAGATATGCCTTGAAGTCGCTTTCGGTGTCCATGCTGTACTCCTTTTCCAGCATGACAATGAACTCCGTGCAGTATCCGAACTTAATTTCAGACGCCTCCTGCACACCTGTCTTTGCAGGTTCAGCAGATTTTTCGCTTGTGAATTCAAAGCTGATCTCTTTGCCCAGGAACGCATCATAGGCTCCCCTGAGTACTTCCATCAGGCCCTGTCCGCCCGCATCAACTACGCCTGCCTGCTTCAAAACCGGAAGCATTTCAGGTGTCTGGCTCAGCACGTAATCGCCATGTCTGATAACCGCATCTAAATATTTCGTCAGGTCGTCAGTCTTTCCTGCAAGTTCTGATGCCTTGTCTGCCACCCCTCTTGCCACTGTAAGGATAGTTCCTTCCTTCGGCTTCATAACCGCCTTGTATGCTGTTTCAACAGCTTTCTGGAGGGCATTTGCAAGAATTACAGTGTCCAGTTCCTGATAGTCCTTGATTTCCTTTGTGAAGCCCCTGAAGAGCTGTGACAGGATAACTCCGGAGTTTCCTCTTGCGCCTCGAAGGGATCCCGAAGAAATTGCCTTCGCGAGGCTTTCCATGGTCAGGTTTTCCTGATTTCCCACCTCTCTTGCTGCAGCCAGAATCGTCAATGACATATTCGTTCCTGTATCGCCATCTGGAACCGGAAAAACATTCAGTTCATTTATCCATTCCTTCTTGGCCTCTATATTCTTTGCACCAGCCAAAAACATCCTGGCAAGCATCTTGGCGTCTATTGTATTTATTACCACAATAAGTTCCTCCTTAAATAGTCTGTATTAGTGGCTATTCATGACTATGTCCTGAATAGTTATCTATATTAGTCAATCACTCTGACTGCTTCCACAAAGATGTTGATTTTGTCAATCTCCATACCAGTGAATTCTTCAACCTTATATTTCACATTACTGATCAGATTGTCTGCTACTGCTGAAATGCTTACTCCATATGCAACAATGACATGAAAATCAAGTTTGATTTTATTATTCAAAATTTCAACATTTATCCCATGAGAAAGACTGTCTTTTTTCAGGAGCCTGACGATTCCATCCTTCACATTATAAGTTGCCATACCTACTATTCCAAAGCATTCAACAGCAACGGATCCTGCATATTTCGCAATAACATCTGTATCGATCAAAATTTCACCTAACTGATTATTCATACGACCTTTCATATCGGTACCTCCATTTTGTGTTTTATTCTGAGTAATCATTTCAATATACATGCCGATATTGAAACCGGTTATAAAAAAAATCATACTGAGCCATGTATATTATAGCCTTTTTCCATAAAAAATGAAATATATTTTTTATATTATATCCGTGAATGAAAAAAACATCACTATTTTCAGAGTTTTTTTCTATTTGGGCTTGCATTATTAATACGTATCTGATAGAATACATTTGTTGCGAGTCTGTATGGACTTATTACAACGCAATAGTAAAACTTTATGTTTTTTATTGTAGACGAGGAGGTGCTATAATGGCTAAATGTAGTATTTGTGAAAAAGGTGCTCACTTCGGACACGCTGTGAGTCATTCCAATAGAAAAACAAACAAAATGTGGAAATCCAACGTGAAATCTGTTAAGGTTAAAGTGAACGGAGCTGCTCAGAAGATGTATGTATGTACTTCTTGCTTAAAATCAGGCAAAGTAGAACGCGCTTAATATCTGGGTTATGGAGTTTCAAGCTGTCTTCTTAGGAAGGCAGCTTTTTTTGTCCCATCAAAATATCATGTCCTTTGAAATAGAAATCACTTCTTGTCATATTCCAGAGGAACTTTCCTGCACTACAATAAATGCCCCCTTGTTTCTGAACAAGGGGGCACATGCATTCTTATTGCTATTCTGTCTTCTCTTCTATGTCTTCCTTCTCTTTTGCGAACCTACTTACGAAATCAGGCACCAGGTCGAGAATTTTAGTGAGTCCATCCTGGTTCTTAATATTGACCAGCTTTGTCGTTCCGTTCTGTATCACCAGAACTGCGCTTGGTGTAATCTTACCACCCATTCCGCCGCCGCCGTTGTTCTTCTTATTATCCTCAGAAAAGGCTCCGGCTCCGACACCGAACGAAACATCCACCAATGGAAGTATAATTGTATCCCCTATTGTTATTGCATCTCCTACAACCGTCTTGGTTGTAATGAAACTGTCCATGCCTTTAAAAAGTGACTCCACTGTTGAATTGAAGCTATTATCTGCTGCCATGCTACTTCCTCCTTATGCTTTGATATCTTTGAATCAGATATTTGACATTCTCATTAAAATACAATTTCAGGAAGACTCTCAAGAGCGTGAACACTCTGATTCGTCCCTTTATCAGGCCCCTGCCTTCAAGAATCCTGTTTTCAAAGTCAGGTTCTACATACAGCGCCTGATGGAAAAAAGGTGATATGACTCCGATACAGCCCAGGATCTGTCCTGTTCCTGCCGGGTCTCCGGTTCCATACCGCATGCTAAGACTCAATTTTGATGGCCTTATATGCTTCCAGAGCACTTTCAGCTGGCTTTTGATAAGCCTGAAAGCCTCTTTGTTCTTTTCGTCTCTGATAAAAGCCCTGATATCCTTCATCAGATTCTCTATGTCTATAATCTTATCACAGATTTTTTGAATTGTGAATTTAATATTCCGACATTTTACAAAAAAAGCCTTCAGAATTCCAGATATTTTATATATGCTTGCTTTAATCCGGTCCGCCAGACGCTTCCTGCCGTTATAATCAGGTTCCGTTTCATCTGTTTCGGCTCTTTCACTTTCAGCCTTATCCGGACCCGGCAACAGGGTCCGGACTTTCTCTTCCCCATATTCCCTCAATCTTTCCTCAATACCGCGGGGCTTTTTCTTAACTGCCTTTTTATCTGCCTGCTTTCGCTTTCCTGTTTTGCCGCGGCGGGATTTTTGTCCTGCGTTATCATCTTCATCCTGATTCATGTTGATTTTGATTGGTATTCCCAGGACCCGGACCTTCATATCCATTGCATCCCCCTGATACCGGACAGTAAGCGTGACAAAATGCAGGAGCCATGAAACTTTTCCTGTTGCTTTCATTTCCTCATATTTTTCAGCACGCACCAGGTATCTGAAGGGAACAAAAAGCAGCAGGAGAAGCAGGAGTATCAACAGCCCCAGGATCGCTGCCAGTATGATGCCGGCTATTTTCAGTATTCCAAGTAAAGTAAGAAGCATATTTTCACACCTGCCATTAGTTTTCCTTATTTCCGTTCTGTATCCCCATAATATAGTCCTTCACTTTTACGCCTCCGGACTCCCGGTATACATCTTCTATAATCTGCTGTACTACCAAAAGCGCTTCCTCATAGCCGCAGGCAATGCCCACTATGAATAAGGGCCTGTTTCTGTAATGGCGCTGCATCAGCTCTGCTGAATGGTAAATATCCAGAAGGTTCCGTTCGTTGCTTGGAAGCGCTATGACATACGTCCTGACCATTCCTGCCCTGTGCTTTATCTTCCAGATTATAGTATATTTATTCATCCGGGCTTTTTCACCCATATATAAGTTTCTATACCACTTCATCTTAATCTCTCTTCTATAGCTGCTATGATAGTTTCCAAAACCTTTATTCTTGCATAATATTTAGAATTGGCTTCCACGATGGTCCACGGGGCATAAGTAGTCGAGGTCCTGATCAGCATCTCGTCAGCAGCCTTTTCATACTGGTCCCATTTATCTCTGTTTCGCCAGTCTTCCTCTGTAATTTTCCACTGTTTAGAAGGATCTGCCATGCGCTCGGCGAACCGAAGCTCCTGCTCATTCCGGTCTATGTGCATCCAGAATTTCAGGATAATGGTACCAAAGCGTGCTATATGCTCTTCCATCTGGTTTATTTCTTTGTAAGCTCTCTTCCATTCAGTGACGCTGCAATAGCTTTCCACTCTTTCAACCATCACTCTACCATACCATGTTCTGTCATAAATAGCAACGTGTCCGGCCCTTGGGATGGTGTTCCAGAACCTCCAAAGGTAGTGACGGGCCTTCTCGGCAGCATTCGGGGCGTCGGTAGGGTTTACGGTATACCCCCGGGGATCCATGTTCTCTGTGAGCCGCTTTATAGCCCCTCCCTTTCCTGAAGCATCCCACCCTTCAAATGCAATGATGACAGGAATTTTCCGGCGATACAATTCGTTATGGAGCATATACAGCTTTTGCTGGAGCACTGGCAATTTCTCCTGATATTCCTCCCTTGACATCAGCCTGTTCAGATCAACGCTGCCAAGCACGGAAGATTTGTAGATGCTGAGAGCATCAGGGATTTCATTATCAGAGCCGTTTTTTTCTGCAGTCCGTTCTTCGATTTCCGAAATACGTTTCGAAAGGAAGCCGCTTACGGCTGAAATTATTTTAACAGCAGCATATTCTTTATCCATGGCCTCTACAATTGTCCAGGGCGCATATTCCGTATCGGTTTTTTCAAGCATTTCCTCATTCATCCTGAGATAGCTCTCGAACTCTTTGTTTCTTCTCAGATCGCCTTCCGAAACCCTCCAGGCTGTTTCCTTTGTAGAACGGAGCTCTTCCAGCCTTTTTTTCTGCTCTTCCTTTGAAATATAGAGAAACAGTTTAATGATTACCATCCCGTCATCATGAAGCTGTCTTTCAAAAGAATTTATCTCCTGGTATGCACAGGATACCTTTTCCCCGGCTATTTTTCCATCAAACCGGTCTATCAGGACACGTCTGTACCAGCCCCTTATAAACATCGACATCCTGCCTTTTTCCGGCGTCTTGGTCCAGAAGCTCCAGAGAAACGGCCGTTCCTTCTCCTCTTCCGATTCTCCGCCTGTAGCATAGGTATAGAACCCCCTGGGATCCAGAGGATGTATAAGCCGGTTCAGCAGCGCCCCCTTGCCGGAAGCACCAAGGCCTTCAAACAGAATCACCACAGGAATGCCAAGAACCCTGCTCTTCCTCTGAAGTTCAGACAGTCTGGGTTCCAGAACGTCCATAAGCTCATTATATTCCTTTTTCTTCATCTTCTTTGACAGATCGATTTTTTCAAGCATGACACTCCCCCCTCCGGCATATCGAAACCACAAACACGAATGGTAAAACTATTTTTCTTTCACTCTGATGGCCTGTGAAGCACATGATTCTGAATCGTTATATTCATTTTACCAAAGATAAGAAAATAAATCATCCGAATTTATTCGGTTTTTTTGAGCATAATATGGAACCTTCATTGTGTTGTTACTTTCGCTTCGCTGCACTCACAAAAAAACACCTCGCATTAACCAGGGCGTGAAAAGTAATATTGTCATGCAATATAAACGGCAGGCTAATCGCCGACCATTGAAAATAGCTGTGCAGAAATGTTATAATTACAGAAAAACAGGGAGAGCTGACTATGGATTTAAAGAAAACAGAATGGCTGAACACGGATTATCATCATTTAATTGAACTTCTAAAATCAGAAGCTGACGAAAAATACCGTGACTTTCAGAAAGGCCTGATTCCCGGCGACGAAAAAATGATTGGAATCCGCATGCCCAGACTCAGGCAGTTAGGCAAAGAGATCTCAAAAGGGAACTGGAAGGCTTTCATTTCCCTTGGCGGTGCAGATTATATCGAGGAGAAGATGCTCAAGGCTATAGTCGCAGGACTCTCAATAACAGACATCAGGGAATTCATCACGACGGCTGAGGATTTTATTCCGCTGATTGGCAACTGGGCTGTCTGTGATGCCTTCTGTTCAGGAGCAAAAATTGTACGAAAGCACCAGGAAGAATTCTGGCCTGTCATTGAAAAATGGCTCCGTTCAGATAACCCCTGGGCTGTGAGAGCCGGAATCGTAATGATCATAAGCCATTATATGACAGAGGACTATCTGATTATCGCCCTCAACCTATGTGAAAGGATCCAGTCAGACAATTATTACGTCCGGATGGCTCAGGCATGGCTGGTGTCCGAGGCCTATGCGCGCTTTCCGGTAAAAACTCACGATTATCTTACCCGGTCCCTTCTTGACGACTGGACCTTCAACAAAGCTCTTCAGAAGGCCAGAGAATCCTTCAGGGTTTCTGATGAACGGAAATACATACTTCTGGGTATGAAAAGATAACCGGACAGAGTATTTTTTCCCATAGGGCCTGCGACATATTCTTCTTGCGCATCATGCGCGTCATGCGCCTCCTTGCGGAGTTTTTTTAATATATAGGAAATTCGTGGAATTTGCTATATATTAAAAAAAATGTCTGGATCAAATTGATCCAGACATTTATAAACCATTCAAATCGTGTTATAAAATAACACACTGCACATCTTACGCCTTCATACATTTCTACAGTGTAAACTGCAGATCAGTATATAGGATATCAACCAATCAATCTTAGTTAAATTTACGTTTTCTAGCAGCCTCTGATTTCTTTTTGCGTTTTACGCTTGGTTTTTCATAATGCTCTCTTTTACGTATTTCCTGTTGGATACCAGCCTTCGCACAGTTTCGTTTAAATCTGCGTAAGGCACTATCTAAAGTTTCATTGTCTTTAACAATTACATTTGACATAGTCTCACACCTAACCTCCCTCCAGTTGTGTATTGTGCATAATACAACTGTTTGGGTATTTTTTAATTGCACTATTAAGATTATAGCATATTTTTTTCATACGTCAACAGTTTTATCAAAATTTACAAGTATTTTTATACAATTTGTAAATTTACCACCTCAATTGTCTTTGTGATGACATCATCCACGCCTGCAGGGTTCTTTCCTCCTGCCTGCGCCATGTTAGGTCTGCCGCCACCGCCGCCGCCTACAAGGCCTGCTACGCCCTTGATCAGGTTCCCGGCATGTGCTCCGTTCTTCATTGCGCCTTCCGTTGCCATTGCAATCAGACTCACCTTGTCAGTTCCCTGGACGGAAGCCAGCAGGATAACACTTTCACCAAGTTTTTCCTTTAACTGGTCTCCAAGTTCACGCAGGCCGTTCATGTCGACATCCATGACCTTGGCTGCAAGAACCTTGATTCCTTTCACTTCGACAACCTGGTCCATAACATCTCCCAGGGCATCTTTTGCAAGTTTGCTCTTAAACTTTTCATTTTCGCTCTGAAGAGCTTTCATTTCCTGGAGAAGAGCTTCTATCTTTTCGTTCACATTAGAAGGCGTGGTCTTCAGCAGTCCTGCTGCACGCTCAAGCCTTTCTTCAACTTCGTCATAGTAGCTGAATACGCCTTCAGCAGTAAGTGCTTCAATTCTTCTTACGCCGGCAGCAACGCCCGCTTCAGAAACAATCTTAAAAGCAGTTATGGTTCCTGTATTGCTGACATGCGTACCGCCACAAAGTTCTCTCGAGAAGTCTCCCATTGTGACAACCCTTACGTCATCAGTGTATTTTTCACCAAAAAGGGCCATTGCTCCGGTCTTCTTTGCTTCTTCGATATTCATGACAGCAGTATTTACCGGAAGCGCTGCTGCTATCTTTTCATTTACGATTTCTTCAACTTTTGCGATTTCCTCGTCAGTCATTGCTGAAAAATGAGTGAAATCGAAGCGGAGCCTGTCCGAAGTGACATAGGATCCGGCCTGTTCAACGTGGGTTCCAAGAACCGTCCTCAGCGCCTTCTGGAGAAGATGGGTAGCGCTGTGGTTCTTTCCTGTTGCAAGACGTTTTGCATCATCAACTGCAAGTTCAACGCTATCCGAAACCTTGAATACGCCTTTTGTGACCTTACCAATATGTCCGATTTTGCCGCCTAACAGCTTCACTGTGTCTTCAACTACGAATTCGGCAGTTTCAGTCCTGATTATGCCGGTGTCGGCAGCCTGACCGCCGCTTGTAGCATAGAAAGGTGTCGCTTCAACGAAGATGGTGCCGCATTCATCTTCTGAAAGCGCCTCTGTTATTTCAGTTTCCGAAGTGATTACGGTGATTTTTGAAGTATATGTAAGATTGTCATAACCTACAAACGTTGAAGTGATGGAAGGGTCTATGGATTCGTATACGGTTACGTCAGCTCCCATATAGTTCGTAGTTCCCCTTGCAGTACGGGCTTTCACCCTCTGCTCTTCCATTGCAGCTTTGAAGCCATCTTCATCGATATCAAGGCCTTTTTCTTCCAGTATTTCCCTTGTGAGGTCGATCGGGAAGCCATAGGTGTCATACAATTTGAACGCATTATCTCCTGAAAGCTGTTTCAGTCCTGCTGCAACCATTTCTTCCTGCATTTCTGCAAGGATGTTCAGACCCTGATCGATGGTCCTGCTGAATTTATCTTCTTCCTGCGTAATGACCTTGAATATGAAATCTTTCTTTTCTTCAAGTTCAGGGTATCCGTCCTTAGATTCGGCAATTACTGTTTCGCTCAGTTTTGTCAGGAATTTCCCTTCAATTCCAAGCAATCTTCCATGACGGGCCGCACGCCTTAAAAGTCTTCTTAAAACATAGCCTCTTCCTTCATTTGATGGCATGATGCCGTCTGAAATCATGAAGGTAACTGAACGGACATGGTCGGAAATAAGCCTGATGGAAACGTCTTTCGCTGCATCCGCCTTATATTCTGTACCTGAAAGCTCACATACATTTTTAATGACAGCCTGTATGGTATCTACGTCAAAAATCGAATCCACGTCCTGCACAATGCTTGCAAGCCTTTCAAGGCCCATTCCTGTATCGATGTTCTTCTGTTCGAGTTCTGTGTAATGTCCGTTACCGTCGCTTTCAAACTGGGTAAATACATTATTCCAGATTTCCATATAACGGTCGCATTCGCATCCCACGGTACATCCAGGTTCGCCGCATCCGTATTTTTCGCCTCTGTCATAATAGATTTCCGAACATGGACCGCACGGACCTGCACCATGTTCCCAGAAGTTATCTTCCTTGCCCATTCTGAATATTCTCTCGGCAGGGATTCCAATTTCCTTGTTCCAGATGTCAAACGCTTCATCATCTTCCATGTATACTGAAGGATAGAGCCTGTCAGCTTCAAGGCCTACCACCTCTGTTAAAAACTCCCAAGACCATGCTATCGCTTCATGCTTGAAATAATCTCCAAAAGAGAAGTTTCCGAGCATTTCAAAGAAAGTGCCGTGGCGTGCAGTCTTTCCTACATTTTCAATATCGCCTGTACGGATGCATTTCTGGCAGGTCGTGACCCTGTTTTTTGGTGGCTTTTCCTGTCCCGTAAAATATGGCTTCATAGGCGCCATGCCAGAATTGATGAGCAGAAGGCTCTTGTCATTATGAGGTATTAACGGAAAGCTTTTTAAAACCAGGTGATCCTTGCTTTCAAAGAATTCCAGATACATTTTTCTAAGTTCGTTTAAACCATACTTCTTCACTGTTTTTCCTCCCGGATGCTTTTATTATAATTATTTGATACTATTCCATTCATGTAGTTTAATAATCTTTGCGCATGGTAACACAAAACCAACTGTTCAGACCCCCTGTGCCGCGAGGTGTTTTTATGCTGACTTTGCTTAAAAACCCGAGTTATGTATGCGCCAAATTGCTGGTTCTGCAATTTGTGTGCATCATCTGTAACTATGAAGGACTTAGTCCTGAATAGTTATACACAAAGAATACTAGCATTTCTGCTAGTATTCTATTATAAATACATTCTTTTCCCTTGTCAATCGGCCCGTCCTGTATTAGTCTGCTTTAATCTGGTGATATCCTTTTTTGCCTTTTTTGATAAGTAAAGCTCCATCAGCATCAAAATCGGCAGTCGTAAATTTCCTGTCGATTTCCGTAACCTTGACATCATTTACTGTAACTCCGCCCTGCTGGATCAGTCGTCTTGCCTCAGAACGTGTAGGGGCAAGCTTTGCATTTACCATAAGGGTAATAAGGTCGATTCCTGCATCAAGTTCTGCTTTCGGGTATGTGGTTGTAGGGATATCCTCGCTCTTTCCGCCGTTTGCAAATAATGCCTTCGCAGCTTCCTGTGCTTTTACGGCCTCTTCCTCTCCGTGTACGATCTTTGTGATCTCAAATGCCAGTACTTCTTTGGCCTGATTGATTTCTGCTCCTTCTAATGCCCCAAGCCTTCTAACTTCATCCATAGGAAGGAAGGTAAGGAGTCCGAGACACTCTTCAACTTTAACGTCCTCGATGTTCCTCCAGTACTGGTAGAATTCATATGGGCTTGTCTTTTTAGGATCCAGCCATACTGCGCCTTTCATTGTCTTGCCCATCTTGATTCCTTCGCTGGTTGTAAGGAGTTTGAAGGTAAGGCCGAATGCAGGTTTCTGCTCTTTTTTTCTGATCAGCTCAACACCGCCGATGATGTTTGACCACTGGTCGTTTCCGCCAAGCTGAAGCACGCACCCATAGTCCTTGTTCAGTTTCCAGAAGTCATATGACTGCATGAGCATATAATTGAATTCAAAGAAAGTAAGTCCTTTTTCCATTCTCTGCTTGTAGCATTCCGCAGCAAGCATCTTGTTTACTGAGAAGTAAACGCCGATTTCCCTGAGGAATTCAACATAATTCAGATTCAGAAGCCAGTCTGCATTGTTTGCAATGACTGCCTTGCCTTCACTGAAATCAATAAATTTGGAAAGCTGTTCCTTGAATTTCATGGCATTGTAGTCGATCGTTTCCCTGGTCATGATGTTTCGCATATCGGATTTTCCCGTAGGATCTCCGATCATCGTGGTTCCACCGCCCAGCAGGGCAATCGGCTTATGGCCCGCTTTCTGCATATGCATCATGGCCATAACTGTAAGAAAGTGGCCTGCTGTAAGGCTGTCTGCAGTAGCATCAAAACCTATATAAAAGGTAACGCTTTCCTTACCTAGTAATTCCTTAATTTCTGCCTCATGAGTGGTCTGTTCTATAAATCCTCTCTCAAGCAGAATATCATAAACATTTGTAGACATGATATTACCTCCTTTTTCTCTTGCATTCAATGGTAACATATGGATTTTCTTATTTCAAGCATTTGTTAAATACTGCCGATAATTATTTTTGTTTTCGGAATGATTTTTTACAGACTATTGCATCTGCACCACATCATCCATCAGGTTATCGCCGTCGGCAGCAGATGTTGCCAGCTCATCGCATCTTTCATTCATTTCGTGTCCCGCATGGCCTTTGACCCATATAAACGTTACCTGATGCATGGCTTTTGCTTCAAGCAGCTCCTTCCAGAGGTCAATGTTTTTGACAGGCTCATTCTTCCCGCGTTTCCATCCTTTTTTGATCCAGCCGTCAATCCATTTCTGGTTGAACGCATCCACCAGGTATTTCGAATCCGAATAAAGCTCGACGCTGCATGGCTTCGTAAGGGCCTGCAGCCCCCGGATTGCAGCCATAAGCTCCATGCGGTTGTTCGTAGTCTTTTTGTAGCCGCCTGAATATTCCCTTTTATGAACAATCCCTTTTGCGTCCCGGTATATTATTACTGTGCCGTATCCTCCCGGCCCGTCCGGATTCCCCCTGGCCGCCCCATCCGTATACATTTTTACCTGCATCATACTCAAAACCTCTTTCTTTTTTAATCTTCCAGCTGGAATATGGCTATGCCAGCATTGTCCACATTCCGTCATTGATAAAATCTTCTGCCGCTTTTTCCGCATTTTTTATCATTACATCTTCAAATCCCATTATCCCCAAAAGTTTTATGGCATTCCTGGAGACAGCCCGGCCACTGTATATCCTGTAGTCAAATCTGACATCCCCGTCAGCCACCTCTTCCTGGAAATGATAATTGCTATAATATCCTTCCAGTATATGCGTCAGTTCAACGTCATGGGTAGCCGCAAAACATAATACATGCTCACCGCACAGCCGCTTCAGAATCTGTGCCGAGGCTGCTATCCTTTCGACGGTGTTCGTCCCCCTCAGAACCTCGTCTATAAAGCAGAGGACCGGTATGCTGCTATCAGCCTGATCCAGTATCCTCTTCAGGGATCTTATCTCTGCCATATAATAGCTTTCATTGTTAGAGAGGTCGTCCTTAAGTGTCATGGATGAGTATATCCTGCTGCATACGCCGGAGTAGGAACGGGCCGGCGTCGTATAAACAGTCTGAGCCAATATCGCACTGATTGCCAGCGTCTTCAGGAATGTCGACTTTCCCGAAGCATTCGATCCGGTCAGCAGGACACTTCTTGTTTCAGAGATCCCATTAGCCACAGGGTCATCTATCAACGGATGGAAGACACTTTCCACATTCAGAAAAGCGTCTTTGTCCGTACTGAGAACGGGAACAGCATAATACGGAAGGCTTTCCCTGAAAGAACCTGTCGCTATTGTGGCCTCCAGTATACCGATCGTTTCGAACAGACATTCAATATCATCCATATATCTTTTCACTTCGACAACCATAATATTGAACTTGATCAGATCCACATGAAATATCATTCTGACATAATCCATGAACACATCGGCCAGCGATCCCCCCATTCCGTTTCCCGACATGAGCAGGAAAGAATTTCTCCTGAATTTCACAAATCTTTTCCTCGCACTTGAAATTCTGTCCAAATAGTGTTCAATTTCGACTATTCTCAGTTTTTCCATCTGATCCGCTGCTTTCAGAATCTTCATGACATACTTCAGCGAGATGATATACGGCTCGATTTCAGCTTTTGTTTTATAATAATTCAGAATACTTACGACGATGCTGATCACCAGACAGGATATCCCCCACTCCGGCCGGACAAAAAGCAGTCCCGCAGATACGCACATTATTAAGATCATAACGTAATGGGAACGATTGCTTCTGGAGCCAATATCTTTGAGTCTGTAAACATAATCAGTTATTGAGATTGCTTTGGTCCTGCCTATGCCTCTGAAAATCCGCTGAAGCTCCAGTCGTTCCTTTTCATTTTCACGAAAATAATCTGCAAGCCGGCTTCTCTCCGCAAGCACAGCCATATCGTATTCAGGAGTTCTAAGCATATCGTATAAACAGGATTCTCCAATCGATGACTGGGTATTATTGAGCATCATGAATATGCTATCCATATCCAGATCATTCCAGGTTATGTCGTCGATGAAGAAACGATTCTCCGACCTGTTTCTAAAATAATGGGATATGTTTTCAAATTCTTCATAATCGTATTTCCGTTCGGGCCTTTTTCCCCATTCCATTTTCAGCCTTTGGAGCAGCTCAGCCTTGTTTTTTCTTTCGTACCAGAAAATCCGCACTATTAGAATCGCAATTACCGCCCCCGCTATAGCAACTGTCCATTCCATAAATCCATCTACCCCTTTCGTTACACTTCCCCGTATATTTCCATCATTAGCATTCATGTCCAAAATGCATTTTAACACAGAACATCCCAAAAAAGTAGTACATTTTTCGCCCGGCACATGAAACTATCACATAACTTTATTGCCATGATTCCAGCTTTATGCTAAAATAAATGTGTATATATTTTAACATATTCGGATTTTTCATGTTTGTTTCTCAACGAAATCAGGAAATGCGTATGCCCAGCCCTGGCTTTTAATGCCTGTCAGCTCTCCGGCATACCTGGCTGCAAGCAAATAAAGACAGCTAACCGGATTCCAGATATCCGTTATAGACAGCCAAGGTAACTATTCAGGACCAGTTCCTCCATAGTCACATATGATATACAAAAATTGCATAACCAGCAATTTTACACAGGCAGAACTCGGGTTTTCATGCAAAATCAGCGTAAAAACGCCTCCCGGGACAGTAGTTCTGAACAGTTACCAGCCAAGTTACTTATTGACAAAATAACGCACGAAACGGAGGTAATTAAAATGAATTCTACTAATTTTTCTGAAATAACACCACAAATCCTATCTCTTTCAAATCTTTGCATCGAATCCAATGCTACAGATCCGGCTTTATATGCAAAATACGAGGTTAAACGCGGACTTCGTGATATAAATGGAAAAGGCGTCCTGGCAGGCCTTACGAACATTGCAGAGGTCAGGGCATATATAATCGAGGACAGCGAGCTGGTTCCTTGCGAAGGCAAACTCTTCTACCGCGGAATCGATGTAGAGCAGATTGTTGATGGCTTCATAGCTGAAGACCGCTTCGGCTTCGAAGAAGTCTCCTATCTGCTGATGTTCGGAAAACTTCCTACAAAGCACGAACTGATCGAGTTTTCAAACCTGCTTGCAGGATACAGAACTCTTCCGACAAGCTTCGTACGAGACATCATCATGAAGGCTCCAAGCCAGGACATGATGAATACGCTTGCAAGAAGCGTACTTACGCTCTACTCCTATGATGACCGCGCAGATGACATCACGATTCCGAACGTGCTCAGGCAGTCGCTCCAGCTTATTAGTCTTTTCCCGCTGCTTTCCGTTTATGGATACCAGGCTTACAGCCATTATCACGACGGAAAAAGTCTTTTTATCCATTCACCGCTTCCCGAATTATCTACAGCCGAGAATATACTGAGAATTTTAAGGCCGAATAAATCATATACAGCATTTGAAGCCAAGATCCTGGATGTTGCCCTGGTTCTGCATGCAGATCACGGCGGCGGCAACAACTCTACCTTTACAACAAGAGTGGTATCCTCCTCGGGAACAGATACCTATTCGGCTATAGCCGCAGCTCTCGGCTCTCTAAAAGGACCAAAACATGGCGGTGCCAATATTAAGGTTGTAAAGATGTTTGACGACATGAAGGAATGCATTAAGGATTGGACTGATGAAGACGAAGTTTCATCCTACCTTTCAGCCCTTCTCAACAAAGAGGCATTTGACCATGCCGGACTTATATATGGAATGGGACATGCAGTATATTCTCTGTCTGATCCAAGAGCGAACATCTTTAAAGGGTTTGTACAGAAACTTGCAAAAGAAAAAAACAGAATGGAAGAATTCGAACTATATTCCATGGTTGAACGTCTCGCTCCAAAGGTTATCGCAAAAGAAAGGCAGATGTACAAAGGCGTCAGCGCAAATGTCGACTTCTACAGCGGATTCGTATACAGCATGCTCGATCTTCCAAGCGAACTGTTCACTCCTATTTTTGCAATTGCCAGGATAGCTGGCTGGAGTGCACATAGAATTGAAGAGCTTGCAAATAACGGAAAAATAATCAGACCAGCATATAAAAGCATTGCAAAACATGGCAGATACATTCCGTTAACGGAAAGAGAATAATGGATATCAGCAATATCAAAAAGCACCCTGAAGGCTGTCATATAGCCTTCAGGGTGCTTTTCTAATGGTCTTTTTGCAGCTGTTCTTTTCGCTGCATGTCTTTTCTAAATGAATTGATTTCCGCCCCCAGCAGCATAAGATACATGCAGAAGTACAGCCACAGCATCATGATTATTACCATGGTGAGGCTGCCGTACATATAGGAAAAGCCGCTAGTCCTCTCTATATAGGCTGCAAACGCAAACGAGTATAACGCCCAGGTTCCAGCCGTAAATACGGACCCTGGAAGCTGATCTTTGAGCTTCTCTTTCCTGTTCGGCAGGAATTTAAATACCATCGTAAAGAAAAGCACCAGTACTACCAGCAGCACGGCAACACCAAACAGCCTGATATTCATAATAAAATCAGATACCTCTCCAAGCTTCGGAAATCTCTTTTCAATCAGGGCCTGCAGGCTCTTACCGAATACCATAAGCACGAGGGAAAGGATAATCGATACAATAATTATGATTGTATACAACACAGCTCTAAGGCGGACTAAAATGAAGTTTCTGGTCTCCGCCACTCCGTAGACCGTATTCAGTCCTATTGTAATCGCCATAACTCCTTTTCCCGATGACCATATGGCAATCACGACTGCTATCGGAATGGTTGCAGCCGATTTGGCATAGATCTCTTCCAATATGGATACCGCTAATGGATCGGCGAAGGACGGAAGCATTCTGGATACAAGCAAAAAAATATAATCTTTTGTGACCGGCGTATATTTTACTGCCGATAACAGGATCATTACAAAAGGGATAAAGGAAAGCGTCATAAAATAGGCCGCCTGGGCGGCATATGCGTTTATATGGTCTTTCTTGGCTTCAGCCAGAAAATGTCCGATTATTGCTATTTTTCTGCTCATAAAGCAGGCCTCCCAGTCTTCAGACGCTTTTTTGATGATATGAAAAAAAGCAGCCTCAAGCTGCTTCTTTAATTTCTTGTAGATTAAATACCCAAAATGCCGTTTCCTGCGATTTTGACTCCTAGCTAAGCTAGGTGGGTAACCGCACCCGATCTTCTGTCTTCCGCTGCAAAGACGGCCTGACATCTAATCAGGGATGTAGGAATCCCATGAAAAATGATGTAGGTTCAAAATAGCAGGGTGTCGAACATTCCAGGAATCATTTTCTAACATTATTATACCCCAGGAGATTCTATTTTTCAACAAAAAAATGAAATCATCTCACAGTATCTACTACGGAGAGATTAAAAACCTCCCGGAACATCCGGGAGGTTCAAAATTATTCTATCTCAGAAACTACTTTGTTGAGTGCCGCTAAAGCATCATCTGGTAATTTATCGAATCCGCCTTTTTCTGTTTCTCTTGATTCAACAAATCTTACTCTGTCTTTCATTCTTTCCTTTAACTGATGTTTGTATTCTGCATCATTGAGGTCTGGTACAAAACCTTCCCATTCCATGATTTCGATATCTTCGAAAGGTCCCCACTGTTTGAATTCAGCTTTTCCTTCAACGATTGTTTCGATTACGCCTAAAGTATCCTTTGGAGTAACTTTTTTGCCCATAAAATCACCTGTATTGATGATGTAGCAGTCTACGTTTCTATCAGCAACTAATGCTTTGAATTTTTCGTAGTCATTTACTAATGGGTATGTTCTGAATGGGTTCGCATATGGTTCAACAACTAATGCGTTAGGATCTACGCCAGGAGCAAGTCTCTCTGCTGATGATCTCTTAGTAGCAAGTGTAGCTCCCATAACTGAAGCAAGGGAAGCTCCTTTTAATTTTACTACTGGTGGGATTGTAGGATCTTTCATGATCCAGAAGATTGCGTTAACTGGTTCGTCAATCTTGTCAACCCTGTTTGGTGACCATAATTTAGATTTAACAGCACGGCCGTTTCCGTTACGGATATCTTCTGTAACGATAACTTTGTGTCCGTCTTCATCAACTGTAACACCACAGTTCTGTACTGTTACAAGGAATTTGTTATCTGGGCTGCTTAATGGATAATCCTGAGTCTTATCGAAATAAGCTGGTTCTAATGCGATTGATGATCCATCAACAGTTGAGATGATGAAAGCATCATCATGAAGAACTGTGATATCATATTTTCCGCCGTGTGCTGCGTGTGTGATTGTTGATTTACCTGATCCTGAAAGACCGAATACACCAGCAACATATTTGCTTCCGTCTGCAAGGTTATATCTCTTCTGTCCGCCATGGCATGAAGCATATCCATGTCTGTTAGCGATTGCCCATGAAATTGTAAGAGTACCTTTTTTGTGTTCACCAAAATATCTCATGCCTAATAAAGCAGCACAGTTCTGTTCAGTGTTGAAATATGTTAATCCCATTGGATGATCAGGATGTGACCACTGTGGGTTAGAGAAGATATAGATATCGCCTTCTCCTTCGATAAGTTTTGAATTTTTGTACATGCTTACATATGAATCTGACATATACTGGAAGTTTAACATCCATGAGTATAAGTTGTTTTCTTCGCCTTCTGGAATAAGCAGGTGTGCTTTCACCATGAAATCTTCATGAAGTCCGATATAAACTTCTGCATGGTACATTAAAAGGTTTCTTGACTGGTAAACTGCTTCTTTTGTTTTTCCATCAAGATCTCCGCAGTTAACACCTGGTTCTCCTGCGATCTTACGTGCTGCAGCTGCTCTTCCGCTTACATTACCATCATTGAATAATAAAATCTTGGCATCCGCTTCAAGACCGATCTCTTCTGCTCTATATACAGGCATATCGGTAACTACTGTACCTGGTGCATTTTTTGCGAGTTCATATGCTTCTTTAAGAGTGTTTACTTTGATTACATTATTTCCGTAAAAAGCTGATTCAATTATTGTACGTGTTGTTGAAAAAATAGGATTCTGTGCTCCAATTTCAGTTCTTGGAAAATTTGCTTTCGTTGACATTATTTGTCCTCCTTTAAAATCAAGATTTGTTTTATTATCTCATTACGCAGTTGAAAAGTCAAGCCAATATGTGAAAGTTTTGACATTTAATAATTCATTTGTCGAATTTTAATAGTCTGGTCTTTTCTTTTTTAATCCCTTGTCTTTTTGGCATTTCCACCATGTGAAACCCATAATATTCAGCATATTTTTTATTTTTTGACTTAAGTCTGTTCAAAAAACCCTTCCAGCCGTATATTTCAACAAAAAAGCCTGTCATTCCTATTTATTGCTTTTTATGTTGTCAATATTCAAAATGCAAGTTTGAAATACTTAACTTGCATTTTGAAAAACTTCGATTGCCCCCCCACTCCCAGAACATCTATTTTTTAGTTGCCTTTTGTATACACCATTCATTATTCTGCATAATTCCAGATAAGCTGCTTCACAATATCATTGACTCTTCTATTTTACAAATACAAAAAGAAGAGCTGCAGCATCATTTGCTGTCAACTCTTCTTTCTGTCACTCATTTATTTTCTGTTCTGAAGAACCTCTTTTTCGTATTCCTGAACTTCTTTCAGCCATTCCAATCCTGTTCCGGCATTTTCTTTCGCGCAGTAGTAATCCCATACAAGTGCAAATGGTGCTGCCTTGAATTCTTCCTTGTATGCCAGGCGTGCGCTCAGGTCACCTTTAGCTTCAATTTCCTTCATCTGTGCTACAGGCTGAAGCAATGCAGCCAGCATGGCTTTTCTCGTGTTTCTGAGTCCTGTCACCCATGCGACGATCCTGTTGATGGAAGCATCAAAAAAGTCTGTTGCAATGTAGGTATCCTGAAGTTTGTCCAGACGCACCAGTTCTTCCATGATTGCTCTTGTCTCATCATCAAAACTTACAACATGGTCAGAATCCCAACGGATCGGACGTGATACATGAAGAAGTACAGAATCAGAAAAAGTATAAACGGAAGCAAGTTTCGCGGAAACCACTTCTGTCGGATGGTAATGTCCTGTATCAAGAGTCATGATGATGTGGTCTTTGTTAGCCTTCATCACATAGCCCATACAGAATTCATGCGAGCCAGCTGTAAAGCTTTCGGCTCCAATTCCGAATACCTTTGATTCAATTCCGTCAACAACGCCCTGTACGTCTTTTGTTGCTTCAAATATCTGGTCATAGCTGTCTTTGAGTCTCAGTCTTGGTCCGATTGTATCAACAGGCACTTCTTTATCTCCATCAGGAGTCCAGTGGTTGATGACGCATGGTTTTCCTGTTCTCTTATAGAAGTACTCGCCGATCTGGCGGCATCTGATACCATGTTCGATCCAGAACTTACGGATATCTTCATCTGCTGATGAAAGAGTAGCTACCTCGCTCTTTGGATGGGAGAAATAGGTCGGATTGAAATCAAGGCCGATTCCCTTTTCCACTGCCCAGTCAGCCCAGTTGCTGAAGTTTTCAGGAGTGATTTCATTTCTGTCAACAAAAGTATCTGCTTCCATGTAGTTCGCATGTACATTGACCTTCTTTACGCCCGGTATATACTGCATTGCCTTTTCAATATCTGCACGGAGTTCCTGCGGATTGCGCGCTTTCCCAGGATAATTTCCAGTAGCCTGGATTCCACCTGTGAGGCCGCCTTCCTTTTTTTCAAAACCGGCAACATCATCACCCTGCCAGCAGTGCAAAGAAATTGGTGTCGCATCGCATATCTCGATCGCCTTATCTACATCAATGCCGTACTGTGCATAAAATTCTTTTGCTACCTCGTAGCCTTTGTTTAAATCATACATCCTGTTTTCCACCTTTCATATGGTCGCTCTGTCGTTCAACGACTATCTATAAGTTGATTTTAATGAAAAAGTGCTGCTAGAACAAGGACTTGATTTCGCCGTTTATACGTCCTTATTTTCCATGCTTCTGAATTCCTTGGGACTCATCCCATATTTTTCCTTGAAAATCCTGTAAAAATAGCTTGTATTATCATATCCTACCATGTAAATGATATCTGTGATCGACAGAGATGTATGAGAAAGAAGGTGGACAGCCTGGTTCAGTCTTTTTGTCTGCAGAAGTTCCTTAAAAGTGCTCCCTGTAATATTTCTGATCAGTTTGCTGAGATTTGACACAGACTGGTTCATTTCCACTGCCAGGTCTGTCAGGGATGCCGTCTTATAATTCTCTTCAATGTATTTTAAGGTCTTCATTGCCAGATAGTTATGATACTGCCCCGGCTGGTTCTGATCTATCATATCCGTATAATTAATCAGCTGCATAAACAAAAGTCCCATCGTGGTCTGGTTGATCTGTCTGTAGTTCGGCTGCTGGTTCTTCAGGGACCACACAAGATTCTCCACAAGATTCTGAACCGGAAGGACATCTGCCACCTTGAAATGAAGATATGCCGCACTCTCCGCATTCTGACGCAAGGTACTGATTATAAAATTGCTCAGTACATTTTCTTTTCCGAGCATAGGCAGAACTTCATCAAAAAATTCCGGCAGTATGATGAAATTTATACCCAGATCTTCCCTGCCCGCCGGAAGTATTTCATGTGTGGAAAACTGATTGAAAAACAGCAGTTCTCCCTGGCCCAGCAGGATTTCAGTCCCTCCGTCTACGATATGTCTTGTTTCGCCTTTGCACATATACATAATCTCGATATAGTTATGTTTATGCGCCGGGAAAGCAACAAACCTGGTATGTGTTCTGATGTCGATCAGGTGCCCCTTTTCAAGCATTTTGCTGCTATCTATTGTAAATCCTCTTCCGGTCGCATAAATTTCCTTATCAATCTGCCTGTTTCCATCAAGTATTCTCTGTTCTTCTTTCGAAACCGGTTCAAGAAGCTTTATCAGCTCAGCATTCAATGATTTTCTCCTCCTTCCTGTACCATACTCTGTTTCTCCGAAAGCAGCGCAGTCTCAGCATGGTTTCTGGTTTAGCAACATTTTACATCCTTATCAGCCAGATGTCCAGTGCAAAGGGAATCCCGGCCGGAACAACGAGTTTGCTTACTTTCCTATAAGACAGTTAAGACAGTAAGATTGTACCCAGTATAGGCGTATTAAAAAGCAGATGCTGTGGAATACGATTCCACGGCATCTGCTTTGAACAAACTGTAACCATTCTATTTTATCTGCAAAAACCAGATATAAGTGTTTTCTGCAAATCTACAGGATTACTTTAACCGGACACTTCTCTGCGCATTTTCCGCAGTTGGTACATTTTTCATAATCGATATGGGCTATGTTGTCCACAACCTTGATTGCATCGAACTCACAGACTTTTTCACACATCTTGCAGGCGATACATCCGATATCGCAGACAGATTTGACGTCTTTGCCTTTATCCTTCGAACTGCACTGCACCAGATGTTTGGCACTGTAAGGGACGATTTCAATAAGGTTTCTCGGGCATTCCAGAACGCATTTCCCGCACGCCTTGCATTTGTCCTTGTTTACATATGCTATGCCATCTACGATGTGGATCGCATCGAACTCACAGACTCTGACGCAGTTTCCGTAACCGTGGCAGCCATAGGTACAGCCTTTTGCACCTTTTCCCGGAAGCTGTTCTGCCATACTGCAGTCCTCCACTCCATAATAGGTGTATTTTTCTTTCGCCTTGCTGCAGCTTCCTGCACATTTGACAAAAGCAGTTTTCCGTTCAGCACTTCCAGCTTCTACTCCCAGGACTTCGGCAATCTTTTCTGCCACAGGAGCACCGCCTACAGGACAGGCATTAACCGGAGCCTCTCCAGATGCAATCGCTTTCGCGAGAGCATCGCATCCTGCATATCCGCAACCTCCACAATTACTGCCCGGAAGCGCTTCTCGTACCAGAATTTCATTTTCATCAACTTCAACTTTGAATTTTATGCCTGCAATCCCCAGAAACAGACCTAAAACAAGACCCGTTCCTGCCACGATTACAGTAGCTATCATAATTGCTTGTATGCTCATCTTTGTCCCTCCTACTTAATCAATCCAGAAAATCCAAAGAAGGCAATTGCCATAAGTCCAGAAATAATCAACACTATAGGTGAGCCTTTAAAGGATGGTGAAATGTCATTGTACTCTATTTTCTCTCTGATACCTGCCATGATAACAATGGCAATTGTAAAGCCAAGAGCAGTTGCCACTCCGTTCACGATACTCATGCCTACATTATATGAATCTTTAACATTAATCAAGGCAACACCTAAAACAGCACAGTTTGTGGTAATTAACGGAAGATAAACTCCCAAGGCATTATAAAGCCCCGGGCTCATTTTCTTTATAACCATTTCAACAAACTGCACCAACGTAGCTATAACAAGAATGAATACGATAGTCTGCATGTATTCAAGATCAAGCGGCGCAAGTATAAAAGTATAAATTGCGCTAGTGAAGGCTGAGGCGATCGTCATAACAAATATAACAGCCGCACCCATACCCGCTGCAGTTTCCACTCTTTTCGAAACACCAAGAAATGGGCATAACCCCAAAAACTGACTGAGAACTACGTTGTTAACCAAGGCCCCACCGACAATCAGAAGTAATATTTCTTTCATTATTTATCTCCTCCTGTTCTGCTGCTGCATCCGCTGCTGCCACATGAAGAACACCCGGAACTTCCGCACCCGGTTTCTTCTGGTTTCATGCCTGTTTCAGAAGCCTTGCGGTTTTTAACCTTATTCTGCACTGCAACAAGCATTGCAAGAACAAAAAACGCACCAGGAGCGAGGATGAAAATTGTAATCGGTTCGTAGGCAGCCGGCATAATCTGAGCACCGAAAACCGTACCATTTCCTAACAGTTCACGGAAAGCTGCTATAAAAGTAAGACCTACGGTAAATCCAAGCCCCATTCCAAGACCATCGAAGACTGATGGCATCACACGATTTTTTGAAGCATATGATTCCGCCCTTCCGAGAATAATACAGTTAACAACGATAAGCGGAATATAAATTCCCAGACTGTTATAAAGGCTGGGTATAAAACCTTCCAGAAGGAACTGTACAATCGTTACAAAAGATGCAACCACAACAATGAATGCAGGCATTCTGACACTGTCTGGAATTATCTTTCTCAACATCGAAATAATCATGTTTGACATTACAAGAATTACTGTTGTCGTAAGCCCCATACCAATACCATTCACCGCCGAAGTTGTAACGGCAAGAGTTGGACACATGCCAAGCATAAGCACAAACGTGGGATTCTCTTTGATAAGGCCGTTATAGAGCCTCTCTAATGCTTTATTCATTTTCAGCACCTCCCTCTGCAATGCTATTGAAGAAGCAAATGCCTGAATTGACAGCATTTGTTACTGCATTTGTTGTTATAGTCGCACCGCTGATGACATCAATTTCTTCATCGGAAGCTGCTCCGGATTTTGTATACACGAATTTCTCAACATTTTTATTGCCATACTGGTCCTTGAATTCGCTATCAGCTGCTTTCATTCCCAATCCTGCTGTTTCAGAAATCTTGAGTATTTCAATGCCGTTTACGGTTCCGTCATTCTGTATGCCCATGGCAATCTTGATTTCCCCTGCATACCCTTCATTGGTGATCACACTCATTACATACCCGAGGGTCTCACCATTTTCGTTGACAGCTTCCATAACCTCTTCAATGGCTTCTTTTCCATAGCCGTTTTCTGCAAGTATTGATGCTGCATCTGCCAGATCCGCATCTGAAGCTTCGAAACCTGAAGCATCCTTGAACACAGCTTTATAGGATTCCTGCTTTGCAAGTTCCTGCTGTTTTTTGATCGGTTCCTTTGTGATTTCATAAATCGTACCTAACAGAAAGCCTGCCACAAGCGTTATAAGCGCAAGCATCAATGCATCTTTTACAATCTTATTCATTTTTAGCCCTCCTTTGACCGAATGCAGGGGGAACCGTAACGCGTTCAATTAGCGGTACCATCAGGTTGCTGATGATAATTGCATATGAAACGCCTTCAGCTGTTCCACCGAAAAGTCTGAAGATTCCTGTCAGGAGTCCTATGATAATGCCGTATACGATCTGGCCGCTCTTTGTAATCGGAGTCGTCACATAGTCAGTCGCCATGAACCAGGCACCAAGCATAAGTCCGCCGCCGAACAGATGGCCCAGGATATAGTTTGCATCAAGCCCGTGGCCGCCAAAAATTATTATGAACACCGTAAAACTAAGGATGTAGGCACCCGGTACTCTGAGATCGATTACTTTGATTGCAAGAAGGAAGGCAGCACCGATCAAAAGCGCGAGAGCCGAAGTCTCTCCAATGGTACCTGTTGTCGTTCCTAAAAACAGCTTCATGACATCTACCTGCTCGCCTGCCTTTATAAGGGCAAGAGGCGTCGCTCCTGAGATACTGTCAAGAAGAGCGCCGTCAGCAGTAGCTCCCACTTTTCCGGTATATGTAAAATCAGTCATTCTGCCTGCAAAAGAAATCATGAGGAAGCATCTTGCCGCAAGGGCAGGATTCATGAAGTTCTGTCCAAGTCCTCCAAACACCTGTTTAACGACCAGAATGGCAAAGATACCTCCAAGCATAGGCATCCACCATGGTGCACCGGACGGAAGGTTGAGCGCCAGAAGAAGTCCTGTAAGAATAGCACTGTAATCGCCTACTGTTACTGTTTTTTTCATGAAATGCTGATAGAAAAATTCTGTTGCGACGCATGAAGCAATTGAAACGCAAATGAGCATCAGTGCGCTGAAACCGAAGTTATAAACTCCGAATGCTGTTGCTGGTAACAAAGCAATTATTACCATGAGCATGATATTACTGGTTTTCACCTTTGATCTTATATGCGGCGATGATGATACGCTGTATAATTCACTCAAAATTTACACCTCTTTCTTATTTTTTCTTTCTGCTGTCCAAAATCATTCTTCTCATGGATTTGATGGACTGTGCAAGCTGTATTTTTGCCGGGCATACGTAACTGCAGCATCCGCATTCACAACACTCCATCCCATGGAGCTTCAGGAACGCTTCCGAATCATGACGTTCGGCACATGAAGCCAGCCTTGTAGGAAGGACACGGCCTGGACATACGGATACGCAACGACCGCAGTTGATGCATGGCGATGGTTTAGATTCAGCCACTTCATCCTCTGTGAGACATAATAGAGCAGATGAGGTTTTCGTTATAGGAATGTCAAGATTGAAAAGGGCTACACCCATCATCGGTCCGCCGGATATCAGTTTGGCAGGTTTTTCTTTGAAACCACCTGCTGCTTCAATGAGTTCGCTGTAATTCATCCCTGTCTTAACCCTGAAATTCATCGGATCCTTGATTGCATTTCCAGTCACGGTAACAATTCTTTCATTAAGGGGTTTGCCTTCAGCAACAGCCCTGTAAACTGCTACAACGGTATCCGCGTTGTTTACCACACACCCCGCATCAGCAGGCAGCATGGACGAATTGATCGAGCGGCCTGTTGTGGCATAGATCAGCTGGCGTTCAGCTCCCTGGGGATATTTTGTCTTCAGAGATTTCACTTCAATCTTACCGTTGCCCTTTACGAGTTCTGATAAAATTTTTATGCAGTCTGGTTTGTTGTCCTCAATGCCAAGAACACCCTTTGCATTTGGAAACAGCCTGAGTATAATTTCAAGTCCGCCTATGATTTTTTCAGGTTCTTCCATCATCCTTCTGTAATCGGATGTCAGATACGGTTCACACTCGGCGCAGTTTATGATGACAAAATCAATCTTATCATCTTCCTTAGGCGAGAGTTTCACGTGTGTAGGAAAACCTGCACCGCCCATTCCGACGATACCTGCTTCTTTTATCCTGTTTCTGATTTCTTCTTTCGAAAGTTTTTCCATATCCACCGAATACGCTGAATCCGCTTCTTTGTATTCATGGTCATTTTCTATGACTATGGAATTCACTTTTACTCCTGATACTGTTATTCTTGGTTCAACTGCCTTTACAGTGCCCGAAACGCTCGAATGAATGTTCGCCGAAACGAATCCGCCAGCCTCAGCAATTTTCTGACCTGCAAAAACATAGTCTCCTTTTCCAACTAAAGGGACAGCAGGCGCACCAATATGCTGAGACAATGGAAACACCATGTCTCCTTTTGGTAGAATGTCTTTTATCGGTTTATTTTTTGACAATTCTTTACCATCATCGGGGTGAATACCACCTTTAAATGTCAGTAATCCCATTTCATACAACCTTCTTTCTTATTTTCTATTCCTTAACAGCCTGTCTCTTAAGATCCTTAACTGACTCTGGCTGGTTAGAACCTTTGATTTCAGATTCGGATAGGAACGCAGAAACCTGTCATGCACAGAATTCTTCTGCCCTCTGAGCTTTAAGTACCGGCTCCCCAAATCCAAAAATTTTACCTCAATTTCCTTTTTGTATTCCCTGATATTCAATTCCTTTGCTTTTTCAGAAAGCAGATCCAGTTTTTCCTCAAGCTTAGATCTGAAATCGCCTCTGTTTACATCATTCTTTTTATATGAATTCAGTTTCGAAAGAAATTCCTCTTTTGTGTCAAAAAGCTTTGTCGGCTGAAGAAAATTATATAATTCATCAATCAACTGATTCATCTTCTTCAGACGCTTATCAAGTCCTACTGCATTCAGTGTTGCATTCAGAAAATCTACCGAGAATATAATAACAACAACTGAAACCATGAACTTTCCTGACTCCATCGAATAAGACGACACGATTGCCTCGACTGCCGGATGCAGAACTGTGAAAAGGAGTACTGTGAACCCTCCCCACGTCAGCGTGCTGGTCAGGCATATCCTTCCCTGGAACTGGATTGTCTGGTTTGAATAGTCCCACCAGCTTGTATGGAACATGGTTTCCATTACAACTGCAGTCAGATACTCAAGAACAGTTGCCACGATACATCCACCAAGAAAGAGAAAAACGATGTTGCCCGCAAATGGATGAAGCAGCACATAGACGCTTACCGCACCACATCCGTAGATTGTACAGAAAGGACCAGTCACGAACCCCCTGTTGATCAGCTTCTTATGCCTGAGTGATACATAAGATGATTCAAATACCCATCCGAAGAAACTGTATATAAAGAACCAGCTCAATATGTAATAGATTTCAATACCCAGAACTTTAAATTCCCACAAAGCAAGCCCTCCTTTTGGAATATACCACCCTTAATAATATAATGGATATCAGTTCCAAAATCCAGTGTTAAATTTTTGACTTATCTAATAATTCAAAAAAGAACAAAAACAATGCGCAAAAATGTTCGATTCCGATACTCGGAATGCGCTGGATTATAATGCCAAAGCACATTCTCTATGCTATACTTAGAACTGTTAAAACGTAACTTTCAGCAAGAATGGCCCTTACTTGCAATATCATTTTGATCAGGCGGTGTAAACTATGATTATAACAAAAACTCCCTTTATACATGAAACAGATATTACTGTCAGTGTCCTTCAGAATCCTTCCGGAACAATATTTTTTGATATAGAGACCACAGGGTTATCCCCTAAAACATCAATGGTCTACCTGATAGGCTGTGCCTGTCTGGATGGTACCACTCCGGTCGTAATACAGTGGTTCGCAGAAAACAAGAATGAAGAGCCATTGATCATGCAAGCATTCTTTGAATTTGCTGCGGGATGCAGCCTGCTTGTACATTACAACGGGAGCGGCTTTGACATCCCTTATCTTCAGCAGAGATGCCTTGTCCACGGCCTTGAATTTGATTTCAGCAGCCTGCCAGGCATTGATCTTTATAAAAAGATTTCACCCTACAAGAAACTGCTAAAACTGGACTCACTCCGCCAGAAAGCTGTCGAGGGCTTTCTCGATATCGAAAGGGATGACAGGTTTTCTGGCGGCGAACTGATTTCCGTGTATCTTGAATACCTGAAAAACGGCGATTCTGAGTGCATAGAACCGCTCCTGCTCCACAACAGGGAGGACCTGTCCGGGCTTTTTAAAATCATGCCCATGATCTCTTACTGCAGCCTATTTGAAGGCGCCTTCAGCATCACTTCCTGGGAATCCGAAAGCTATACTGCTTTTGATGGCGCTCAGACGGCCGAGCTGGTCATAAGCCTCACACTTGAGAAATCCATTCCGCGAAAAATAGCAGGACATTTCGGCTGCTTTTATTTTTCAGGCTCCGAAGACAGGGGCAAACTGAAAATCGGCCTTTATGATGGCGAACTGAAATATTTCTACCCTGATTATGGTAACTACTACTATCTGCCTGCCGAAGATGCTGCTATCCATAAAAGCGTAGCCATGTTCGTTGACAGGGAATATCGAAAAAAAGCCAGAGCAGCAAACTGCTATACGCGAAAATCAGGCATCTTTCTTCCACAGTTTTGCGAAATCATCACGCCATCCTACAAATCAGAGTTCAAAGATAAGCTCACATACTTCGAATTGACCGATGACTTTCTCAATGACTCAGGGAAGCTCAAATCATACGTCTGCCATGTTCTCTCTCTGCTGGTTTAAAATAAAACACTATCTGATCCCTGTGATGTCCTTAACGACCTCTCCTGCGATGATCAGGCCGGCTACTGATGGCACAAACGCAGTGCTTCCCGGAGTCTGTCTTTTAGGCTTTCCTGCCCTCAGTGGCTGAGAAGGCAACTCTTCACCGGGTGTTCCGTTTTCTGCTGCCAGCGGCTTCCTCGGCAGCTCCTTTGAATATACAACCTTCAGCTTCTTGATCCTTCGTGCCTTCAGCTCTTTCCGCATTACCTTTGCAAGGGGACACACGGAAGTCTTGTAGATATCCGTCACTTCAAGCGCAGTCGGATCCAGCTTATTTCCGGCGCCCATGCAGCTGATAATCGGTGTTCCTGCAGCCTGAGCCCTGACAACAAGTTCCAGTTTTGCTGTCACGGTATCAATGGCATCAACAATATAGTCATAAACAGTAAAATCGTATTGGTCTGCCTGGTCGGGCCCATAGAAACATTGATAAGCATTGACTATGGCATCCGGATTAATGTCCAACACCCGCTCTTTCATAACATCCACCTTATTTCTGCCTATCGTCCTGGTTGTTGCAATGATCTGCCTGTTGATATTGGAAACGCATATCGTATCATCGTCAAAAATATCCAGGGTTCCGACACCGCTTCTTGCCAGCGCTTCAACTGTATATCCGCCCACGCCTCCGATGCCAAAAACAGCCACCCTGGATCCTTTGAGCTTATCCATGGCCTCTTTCCCAAAAAGAAGTTCCGTTCTTCCAAACAATTCAGACATAAATATCTCCTTTCGTTTAAAAAGACTACTGAATGAAAATCCAGTAGTCTTTTGTGATATTAGTTATGATTTCTGATAAAAAAACGATTTGTAGCGTTCAAAATTCATTGCCCTGTACTGAATAATCTGTTCCGTGCTTCCAATAAAAAGAATACCATCTTTTTTCAAAGCTTCATTGAATTTCAGATAGATATCATTTTTAGCTTCTTCGGTAAAATAGATCAGCACATTTCTACATACAATCAAATTACAGCTGCCCGGATAAGGATCCTCTAAAAGATTATGTTCCCGAAATTCAACACATCGCTTGATATCATCAGATATCTGGTAAGATGGACCGATTTTCGTAAAATACTTTTTCTTGAATTCATCCGGTACAGATTTGATGCTTTTCTCATTATACAGACCGACTTTTGCTTTCGCCAGAACCTCTTTATCAATATCCGTTGCAATAATCCTGATCTGATTAAGCGGCAACAGCCTCGAAAGTACCATCGCCAGAGAATAAGGCTCATCACCTGTTGAACATGCTGCACTCCAGATCTTAAGTCTGCTGCCGAAATTCTTCAACATCTGTGGGAAGACTTCCTTTTCAAGAAGCGCCCACTGTTCCGGATTTCGGTAGAACTCCGAGACATTAATTGTTATATAATTAATGAATTCATGAAACAGGCTGGAATCTTTATTCATAGCCGAGATATATTCATTATATCCGGCTATGCTGTTTTTGCTGATTAATGTATCAATCCTTCGTTTCATCTGTCTTTCTTTATAGGCATTGAGATCGATGTTTGTCAGGCTGAAGACATCCTTCTTGAATTTTTCATAATCATTAACCAAAAACGACTCTCCCTTTGAAAACTATTCTTCTGTAGCTTCTTCTTCAGATGCTTCTTCTGTTTCCATAGCTTTGATGCTTAAGCTGATTTTTTTATCAGCTTCGTTTAAATCTACGACTTTAGCTGTTACTTCCTGTCCAACTTTCAGAACATCTGATGGCTTTTCAACATGATCTTTAGAAATCTGGGAAACATGAAGTAATGCATCAACGCCTGCTTCTAATTCAATGAAAGCGCCGAAATCAGTCATTCTTGCAATCTTTCCAGTAACAACATTGCCAACTGCATATTTTTCTGTCGCATTTGCCCATGGGTTTGCATCTGCAAATTTAAGGCTGAGAGCGATTTTATCTGCATTGATTTCTTTGATGAGTACTTTGATCGTATCGCCAACTTTGAATAATTTCTTTGGATTTTCAACTCTTCCCCATGACATTTCTGAAATGTGAAGAAGTCCGTCAGCTCCGCCAAGATCAACGAAAGCACCGAAATCAGTAACGTTTTTGATTGTTCCTTCAACAACGTCGCCTGCTTTGATTTTAGCAAATAATTCCTTCTGAAGTTCTGCTTTTTTAGCAACCAGAAGCTGTTTGCGATCTCCGATTACTCTTCTTCTCTTAGGGTTGAATTCGCTGATTACGAATTCAATTTCCTGATCTTTGTATTTTTCAAGATTCTTTTCATAAGAATCTGAAACAAGGCTTGCAGGAATGAATACTCTTGCTTCATCTACAACAACGCTTAAGCCGCCGTTTAATACCTGTGCAACCTTAGCAGTAAGCACTTCTTTATTATTGAATGCTTCTTCGATTCTCTTGTTGCCTTTTTCAGCAGCAAGTCTCTTATAAGTCAATAAAACCTGTCCTTCGCCATCGTTAACTTTTAAAACCTTAACTTCCATGGTTTCTCCAACCTGGACAAAAGTTCTAAGATCAGCGTTTGGTGTATTGGTATATTCATTTCTTGTGATAATACCGTCTGACTTGTAACCTATATTTAAGATGATCTCATCTTCTTTGACGTCGATAACTGTCCCCTCGACTACCTCTCCTGTACGTATTGTTTTTAATGACGCCTCTAACATTTGTTCAAAACTCATTTCTGACATTGGTATGAACCTCCTCGATAATATTATTTGGGGTTGATGCCCCTGCGGTAATACCTACGCTACTAATGGACTTCAATTCCTCTAAGTCCAAGTCTTTGAGTGTCTGTATATAGTAAGTATTTTCACATTCCTTCTTGCATATTTCAAATAGCTTCTGAGTATTGGAACTATTGGTTCCGCCTATAACAATCATGGCCTCTACTTCGCCTGCAATTTGCTTTGCCTCAGTCTGTCTCTCTTCCGTGGCATTACAAATCGTATTTAAAACAAGTATATCATAACCCTTTTTAGAAATAATTTCAACTAAATCTTGAAATTTATTATGATTAAATGTCGTTTGAGATACAATACATACTTTTTTTTCTTTTGCCGCATCGAACTTTTCTGCCTCTTCCGGTGATTCGATCACATAGGTCTCCGGTCCTGACCAGCCTTTGATCCCCTCTACTTCAGGGTGCTTGTCATTGCCTATGATGACTATGACGTTCCCTTTTTCGCTTTCGTTTCTGACTATTTTATGAATTTTCCTTACATAGGGGCATGTCGCATCAACACATTCCAGCCCCAGTTGATCAATTATCCGGTATATTTCTTCCGAAACGCCATGGGAGCGTATGATTACGATTCCTTCATTCAGGCTTTTCAGTTCATCCACCGTATCGATTACTTTTACGCCTTTTGCCTCCAGATCCTTCACAACTTCTTCATTGTGGATAATCGGACCAAACGTATAGATTGGCATGTCAGCTTTTTCAATCTGCTCATACACTTTGTCTACAGCCCGCTTAACGCCAAAACAGAACCCCGCAGTTCGTGCCAGTTTAACTTTCATATTCACTCACCCTTTTTGCCATGAAATAATTCCATAATAGAATCAATGACTTCCTCTATTCCCATATAGGAACTGTCCAGCAGAACAGCATCTTCAGCTTGTCTCAAAGGCGCAAACTCCCTGGTCATATCCCTGTCGTCCCTATCGATAATATCCCTTTCGATAGCGTCAAAATCGCATTCAATTCCTTTTTCCGTGAGTTCTTTATGCCTGCGTTCGGCCCTTACAGCAGAGCTGGCGGTCAGATAGATTTTCAGATCCGCCTCGGGCAGAACGTAGGTACCGATATCCCGGCCATCCATGACCACATTTTTTTTCGCAGCCATGTTCCTCTGAAGTTCTACAAGTTTGATCCTTACCTCTTTGTTAGCAGCGCTTGCAGATGCCATATTTCCGACTTCCTCGGTCCTGATGCTGCCATTCACGTTCTCGCCGTTCAATATCACCTGCTGCTCTCCGTCAGCGTATTCTATGGTTATATCCGCATCCTTGCAGGCTTCACTGATGCGCTCCCCATCATCCGCTGCAATGCCCTTGCGAAGCAGATATAAGGCCATTGCACGGTACATTGCACCCGTATCCACATAAATGAATCCAAGCCTTTTTGCAACCTGCCTTGCTATCGTGCTCTTCCCTGCCCCTGCTGGACCGTCGATTGCTATGCTGTAACTCATCTTCATTCCCCATTTCTGTTTGTTTATTTGAATTTCCTAATCTGCGGCACATTCTTCTTTCACATCATTTACCTCCCCGCGGAGTGTTATTGATTTCTAGGAAATCTGCGGAATTTCCCATAAAGATTAACATGTCAAAAGCCCCCTTGTAACGTCCGGCTTCGTCAATTTGCACATTCGCCAGCTGCATCACGTCCTCATTCGAAAACCTGTACAAATTGACGAATACCATTGTGTAAATGGGCTTTTGACCTCCACTCCTGTAAATCAATAAATGCTGCTGCCTGCCGCATAAGCTGTTGACCATGCTATCTGAAGATTGAACCCGCCTGTCATCGCATCCAGGTCAAGCACCTCGCCGATAAAATACAGGCCGCTTACCAGCTTTGATTCCATCGTCGATGGATTCACCTCTTTGAGTGATATGCCGCCCCTGGTTATGATTGCTTCATTATAATCACGCAGGCTTAGGATTGTCATCTCCATACCTTTGATGACGCCGATAAAATGCTGTCTTTCTTCTTTCGAAATCTCATTTACCTTTTTATCCGGGTTGATTTTCGAAAGTTCTATCATTACAGGAATCAGCTTGGACGGAAACAGTCCGCCGATCGAGTTTTTGAACTGTTTGTTTTTGTTGGCCTCGAAGTCCCTGAGGATCCTTGCATCCAGCTGTTCCTCAGACAGTGCCGGTTTCAGGTCGATTGACAGTTTCAGCTTCCTGCCTTCCTGAAAGCCTTTGTATGCGCTTACATAACTGCTGGCGCTTAAAATAAGCGGCCCGCTAACGCCGAAATGCGTAAAGAGCATTTCACCAAAATCACTGTATACTTCCTTTTTTCCGTCAGATACCGTTGCTCTTACATTTTTCAGGGACAGGCCCTGCAGTTCCCTGGCAAACGGCTCCTGGATATTAAACGGCACCAGGGAGGGTGACAGTTCTGTTACGGTATGGCCTGCTTTTTTCGCAAATTCGTATCCGTCCCCTGTGGATCCCGTAACTTTGTAGGAAAGGCCTCCTGTGGCAACTATAACTGCATCTCCGAACACTTTGTCCCGGTTCTTCAGTCTGATGCCCTTTGCCACGCCATTTTCCACAATCACTTCACGGACTTCCTTGTTCAGATGAACTTCCACGCCATGATCTCTCATATCCCTGGCCAATGCCTGGATCACGTCTGATGAGTGATCGGATACTGGAAACACCCTGTTCCCGCGTTCAATCTTCGTCTTCAGCCCGGCCGCCTCAAAATAGTCGATCACATCGAAATTATTATATCCGTAAAAGGAGCTGTACAGAAACTTTTTATTTCCCATGATATTATCGAACAAGGTCTCCATATCACTGGCATTTGTGATGTTACATCTTCCTTTTCCTGTTATATATAATTTTTTTCCAAGTTTTTCATTTTTCTCATATACATGGACTTCGTTCCCGTTTTTAGCGGCAAATATGGATGCGAACATCCCGGCTGCCCCTCCGCCGACAATTATTACTTTACTCATTTTTATCTCCTGCTTTTGGAAAATCAGAATCCGTACTATTTTCCAGAAAGTCTATTTCATCATTATTGTATACCTGGTACTCATCCCATATCTCTTCAAGGGTTTCCAGCGTGTGTATAGCCTCCTGCTGCTTTTTCATGAAAAGAGCTACCAGAAGGGCGTTTATGACGCTCAGAGGTGCAACGAGGGAATCCACGATGGAAGCCATATCGCTGCGGGCTATCAGATTGCAGGCAGAGTACATGGTCATGGGAGAATGTACGCTGTCGGTAAGGGTGATCACCTTCGCATTCCTTTTGTTGGCAAACTCCATGGCCTTAAGGGTCCTCATTGAATATCTTGGAAAGCTGATTCCTATGATTACATCTTCCTCATTGATACGGATCATCTGTTCAAAAAGCTCACTTGAGCTGTTCGTCTGGAGAAGCTTTACATTTTCAAAAATCAGATTCAGATAGAAGCTGAAAAAACTTGCCAGAGGCGCACAGCTTCTGATCCCCACTACATAAATATGCTTTGCATCTGCTATGGTCTCAACAGCCGATTCAAAAGCTGCCTGATTGATTCCTTCCTGTGTCTGTTTGATCTTCTCCATATCCGACTGGAGTACAGATGTCAGGATTTCCGACTGGGTGACCCTTCCATATGTGACTTCCATTCTCTGTATGGAATTTAGCTTGTTTTTTACTACTTCTTCCAAATCCCTTTGAAATTCCGGATATCCGTCATAGCCAAGCTGCGCTGCAAACCTTACTACCGTAGATTCACTGACTCCTACTATTTTACCAAGCTTTGCAGCTGTCAGGAAGACTGCCTTGTCATAATTAGCAGTAATATAAGACGCAAGAAGTTTCTGACCTTTACTGAAGCTGTCCCTTTTATCATTTATTCTTTTAATCAAATCGTTTTGTGTTTTCATAGGCCACCCTCTAAATTATTCTTTATACTCAAACGCACTGCCGGCTCTGCCTTATTACAATCCCATTATTCAGTCAGGTTGCATTACTTGCTAAAGTATAACATATCGGTACGTTTGTATACAATGATTATTTTCTACCCTGTATTTAGACAATGCAGGATAGATGTCCCCTTCTTTCACCTGGCTTAGTCGGAACCGGAGTGGCACATCTCGCACGGAGTATTTTTATCTCATAAGAATGTGCGATTCTGTCAACCAAAAACAGCATACAGGTACCGGAACTGCCGGGCTGTATGCTGCTCATATTATTCTTTGGATATATCTGTACAGGTATCAGGCAATCTGCCTGCTTCGTTTGCTGCTATGAAAGCGCAGTACCGAATGCCTGCAGATCCGATAGGATTCCTATACTGGATAAGCACCGCTGGCAGTATCTGCAACAGCCGGATCTACCTTTGCTTTCTGTGCCTGTCTGTATTTGAAGAAATCAGTTGCAACCTGTGGGAATAATGCATAAGTAAGGACATCTTCATCCTGCTCTTTCCACTGTGCCATTTCAGCTTCAATCTTGGCAAGTTCAGGTTCAAGAAGATCTGCCGGTCTGCAAGTGATTGGTTCGATATCTCCAATTACTTTTTTCTGAACTTCTTTGTTGAAAGGTTTAACAGTCTGTCCGTATTCACCGCTCAGAACTGCCTTTGTTTCTTTTGTAGCCATTTTATAGCGTTCTCCCAGGAGAACATTAAATACAGCCTGAGTACCTACGATCTGGCTTGAAGGTGTAACCAGAGGTGGTTCGCCAAGATCTTTACGTACTCTTGGTATTTCATTCAGCACGTCATAATATCTGTCTTCTGCATTCTGTTCCTTCAGCTGGGATACAAGGTTTGATAACATTCCACCTGGCACCTGGTATAACAGAGTCTTAATGTCAACACCCATTACTTTCGGATTCAGCAATCCTGTTTCAAGGGCCTTGTCTCTTAATGGTCTGAAGTAATCAGCGATTTCTGCAAGAAGCAGCTGGTCGAATCCAGTATCATAAGGAGTTCCCTTGAATGTTTCAACCATAACCTCAGTTGCCGGCTGGCTTGTTCCCATTGAGAATGGTGACATAGCAGTATCAATGATATCGCAGCCCGCTTCTACTGCTTTTAAGTATGTCATGGCAGCAACACCGCTTGTATAGTGTGTATGAAGCTGGATTGGTATTTCAACTGCATCTTTTAAAGCGCCGATAAGATCCGTTGCTTCGTAAGGAAGCAGAAGTCCTGCCATATCCTTGAGGCAGAGGGATTTCGCTCCCATTTCCTGAATTCTTTTAGCCATTTCAACATAATATTCAGTTGTATAAGCATCACCTAATGTGTAGGAGATTGCAATCTGAGCATGTCCGTTTTCTTTGTTTGTAGCCTTTACAGTTGTTTCAAGGTTACGGATATCGTTCAGGGCATCAAAGATTCTGATGATATCGATACCATTTGCGATTGATTTCTGTACAAAATATTCTACAACATCATCCGCATAGTGGCGGTATCCGAGAATGTTCTGTCCCCTGAAAAGCATCTGAAGTTTCGTATTCTTGAATCCTGCTCTTAATTTTCTGAGTCTTTCCCATGGATCTTCCTTTAAGAATCTGAGGGATGCGTCAAATGTAGCTCCGCCCCAGCATTCCACTGAATGATATCCCACTTTATCCATCTTCTCAATGATCGGAAGCATTTCCTCAGTGGTCATTCTTGTGGCGATTAAGGACTGGTGGGCATCACGCAATATAGTTTCGGTAATTTTTACCGGTTTTTTAATATGTTCTGTCATTTCCTTACCTCCTGATTTTTTAAGCACTGCAAAATGCCAATGCTTCTCTATTTATTTTACTCCGAAAATAGCCATAAATGTACCAGCGGCTACTGCCGTACCGATAACACCGGCTACGTTAGGTCCCATAGCATGCATAAGCAGGAAGTTCGTTGGATCCGCTTCCGCTCCGACTTTCTGGGATACCCTCGCTGACATTGGGACAGCCGACACGCCGGCAGAACCGATGAGCGGGTTGATCTTTCCGCCGGAAAGTTTGCACATCAGCTTTCCAAAAAGGACACCAGATGCAGTACTGATGCAGAATGCGATGAGTCCTAAAGCCACGATTTTCAGCGTGTCAAAATTCAGAAACGCCTCAGCGCTTGTGGTAGCTCCAACTGAAGTACCCAGCAGAATAACGATGATATACATCATTGCATTTGAAGCCGTTTCCTGAAGCTGCTTTACAACGCCCGATTCCCTGAACAGGTTTCCTAACATAAGCATACCGATAAGGGGAGCCGTTGATGGAAGGATCAGTACTACAACAATCGTAACGATAACCGGGAAGAGGATCTTCTCAAGTTTTGTCACGTGTCTCAGCTGTTCCATCTTGATGCATCTTTCTTCCTTTGTAGTGAGGGCCCTCATAATCGGAGGCTGTATGATTGGAACAAGGGACATGTAGGAATATGCCGCAACGGCTATAGGCCCCATATATTTTACCTGTCCCAGCTTGCCCGCCAGATAGATTGAAGTAGGACCGTCAGCTCCGCCGATAATAGAAATAGCTGCTGCTGCCCTATCATCAAATCCCATTACAATTGCAGCAAGATAAGCAAAGAATACGCCGAACTGTGCAGATGCTCCCAAAAGAAAACTTTTCGGGTTTGCAATCAGCGGGCCGAAATCTGTCATGGCACCTACGCCCAGGAAAATAAGAGAAGGCCAGAGTCCAAGTTCATCTCCCACGTAAAAATAGTGAAGAAGCCCGCCTGCCTGCTCAATCCCGTTCGCGTCAACAAATGGTAATGCCATGATTCCCGGAAACAGGTTGACCAGAAGCATACCGAAAGAGATTGGTACAAGAAGCAGCGGTTCATAATCTTTTGCAATTGCTAAATATAAGAATACACATGCAACGCCGATCATGACGAAATTGCCAGGCTGCAGGCTGGTAAATGCTGACTGTTCTGCCAGATTGACCAATGTATTGATAATATAATCCATTTTTTATAACCTCCCGTAATATTCCCTGCGATAATCCGTTTCAGGATTATGGGAGGGTCTAGTTTAATGTAGCAAGAACAGCTCCTGATTCGATCGCATCTCCTGCTGATACATTGATGCTTGCAACAGTTCCGTCCTGTGGCGCTACAACAGGGATTTCCATCTTCATAGCTTCAATGATGATTACTGTATCTCCGGATTTTACCGCCTGTCCAACGCTTGCCTCAACTTTAATGATCTTGCCTGGTACAGCTGCTGTAACTTCAACAGCTCCCGCTGCTCCAGCCGGTGCTGCTGCAACTGGTGCTGCTACTGGTGCTGCTACTGGTGCTGCTACTGCCACTGGCGCTACCGGTGCTGCTACTGGTGCTGCTACTGGTGCTGCTGCTCCTGCCGTAATACCTTCTTCTACTACTACGTTATATGCTTTTCCATTAACGGTAATTGTATAATTCTTCATTTTCTATTCCTCCTGTTAATTAGGCTCTCTGCCATTTCTTCTTTGAATTTGCACGTTTAATTGACCTAACCACAAAACTGTCTGTGGAAGTATTTTCCGAAGCTGCAATTGCAGCTGTAATAACAGCCACAAGTTCAAAATCATCCACAAGTTCCTCTGCTGCCGGCGCTACGGACTGTTTTACCGGTGCTGGAGCTGCTGGTGCTTTTGCAGGTGCCTGAACAGGCTGGCCGCTTTTTTTGTCCATAATCTTAGGGATAATCGACATACAAGAAATGATAAACGCGATAAGGATCAGTACTGCGAAAACGCTTCCCATCCCTAACAAAGTATTTAATAACCCTGTAACAATTTTATCTACCATTTATTTCACCTCTTATAATACCGTTCCATGTTTCTTGCCTGGACGGTCCTCTCTTTTTGTGAACAGCATTTCAAAAGCACCGATAACATATTTTCTTGTATCCTCTGCTTCGATAATGGTATCTACATATCCTCTCTTAGCTGCAGCCATTACGCTTGACTGTAATTCCTGATATTCAGCTGCTTTTTCTTTGATCAGTGCAGCTGCACTATCTGAAGCTGCGATTTCATCTGCATACATGATTTTTGCAGCCTGGGTTGCATCCATCATTCCGATTTCTGCCTTAGGCCATGCATAAACCATATCTGCTCCGAGAGACTTGCTGTTCATAGTCAGGTATCCGCTTCCGTAAGCTTTTCCGACAACGACATTCACTTTTGCTACAGTTGCATTTGCAAATGCATAAGTAAGGCGTGCTGCTGCTTTGGCAACTGTCTTTTCTTCTTCAACTGTAGCCATATATCCTGTTACGTTTGTAAGACTAAGGATCGGTATATTAAATGCATCACAGAACTGAACGAATTCGGCTGCTTTTCCACATCCTGCAGTAGTAAGAACTGCTTCGTACTTTTCTGCCACATTGCCTTCACTGTCATAAACTGCTGTGCGGTTTGCAACGGCACCAACAGTCATTCCATTAAGCCTTATGAATCCTGTAACCATTTCTTTTGCATAATTCGCCTTAACTTCAAAGAAGAAATGGCTGTCTGAAATATTTGAAAGAACGATTGCTGTATCTTCTGCAGCATTCTCAAGATTTTTGCATACCCTGTTCAGATCGTCGATGCACTCGTCATAAGACATATCATCTTCATTGTTTGCCGGAAGAACGGAAACAAGACTGCGGATCTGCTGGAACATTTCCGCTTCGCTGCAGACAACATCTACATTTCCAGCCTCTTCAGCCTGGAATTTTGCCGAAGCAGTATCAAGTTTTGAAACAATATTTCCATCAATTGCATTTGGCGAATTTACAAATAATTTCGCATTCTTTTCTTCCATGAATGTAAAATCAGTAAGTGAAGGCACTACGGATAAACCACCGCCGCAAGTTCCAAAAATCGCTGTAATCTGAGGAATTACTCCTGATGCCAGACTCTGCTTAAGATAAAGTTCGCCAAATCCGTTAAGCGCATCTGTTGCTTCCTGAAGTCTTAAACCTGCGCAATCAAGCAGACCGATTACAGGTGCTCCCATTTTAAGCGCCATGTCATAGATTTTCACGATTTTTTTTGCATGCATTTCGCCTATAGATCCGCCTAATACGGATACATCCTGGCTGTACACGTATACCAGATTTCCATCAATTACACCATATCCGGTAACCACACCGTCTGCGGGGGTTTCCTTCTGCTGCATGTTGAAATCTGTGCTCCTAGCTGTCACGCAGCTGCCAATTTCAACAAAACTGTTCTTGTCAAGCAAAGCGTTGATTCTTTTACTTGCCAAGTTCTGTGCTGTATTACTCATTTTCAGCCCTCCATTTTTCTTTTTTTTATAAAAAGTAAATCCAATTTTCTGCCGATTATAATTGTAACTTTTTTTTAGGCAAATTTCAAGCCTTAAGTCAAACTTTTAACAATTTCATACATTATGAACAACAAATTTGCACAAAAATCAAAAGAGAACAACCGGTCAGGGTGTCCTCTTTTGATAATTTCACTTTTATGTCAGGTATTCTTCCAAAAAGCAAGAACCGTTTGGTTTAAATTATTTTGCGGTCCATTGGCATATTCTAGGCTGACGTCAATGGATAAACATGGCATCGCCAAAACTAAAGAATCTGTACTTTTCAGCCACAGCCATTTTATAGGCCTCCATCACATTCTCCCTGCCTGCAAGGGCAGAAATAAGCATCAAAAGGGTAGATTCCGGTAGGTGGAAATTTGTAACAAGTCCGTCAATTATTTTAAACTCATATCCTGGATAAATGAAGATCTCTGTCCATCCGCTTCCGGCCCTCAGCCTGTTGTCCTGTCCCGCTGCCGATTCAAGGGTTCTGCAGCTTGTAGTGCCGACACCAATCACCCGCCTGCCCTGGTCTTTTGCCTTATTGATTTTCTCTGCTTCCGCCTCTTCCACGGAGAAGAATTCAGAATGCATGTGATGGTCCAGTATATTATCCACCTTGACAGGCCTGAAAGTTCCAAGTCCTACATGAAGGGTCACATATGCAATTTCCACGCCCTTTTCCTCTATCTTTTTCATGAGTTCCGGCGTGAAGTGAAGACCGGCAGTCGGTGCCGCTGCCGAGCCTTCATGCTTTGCGTATACAGTCTGATAACGGTTCTTATCCTGAAGCTGATGCGTAATATAAGGCGGAAGCGGCATCTGTCCAAGACGGTCAAGTATCTCTTCGAAGATGCCGTCGTAAGAGAACTGAATAAGACGGTTTCCCTCTTCAACCACATCCATGACCGTTCCTGTCAGGAGTCCGTCCCCGAAGCTTATCTCCGCTCCTGGTCTCGCCTTCTTGCCTGGCTTTACAAGGCATTCCCATATATCATTTTCCATTCTTTTCAAAAGAAGAACTTCTATCTTTGCCTCGGTTCCGATTTTACTTCCGATGAGCCTCGCCGGAATCACCTTGGTGTCATTGACAACAAGGCAGTCGCCGGGGTTCAGATAATCAATTATATCGGTAAAAACATGATGTTCTACCTCGCCAGTCTTTTTATCCAGTGTCAGCAGGCGCGAACTCGAACGGTCCTCAAGAGGATCCTGCGCGATCAGCTCCAGCGGCAGATAGAAATCAAAATCCTTTACATTCATCTCTTCACCATATCCCTTACTGTCTTAATTCGATTCCGATTCCCTGCAGTTCTTTCAAAATCCTGCTCATTGCAGCATTTACGTCAGCATCTTCAAGCGTTCTGTCCTTAGCACGGAATACGATCGAGTAGGCAACAGACTTGTGTCCTTCCTTGATCTGGGATCCTTCATAGATATCAAAGAGACTGTAGCTTTCCAGGATTTTCCCTCCCTTTGCTTCAATGATTGCTTCAACCTGGCCCACAAGAATCTCTTTCTTCATAACCATGCTGATATCTCTTGTCACTGCCGGATATTTCGCAATTCCTTCATATTTTCTGTCAAATGTGGCAAATGGTATGATTCCCGGCATATCCAGAACGGCAACATATGCCCTTTCTCCGATATCATAGTTATCCGCAACTTCCGGATGTACTTCTCCCAGATAACCTACCACTGTGTCTGCATAAACAATGGAAGCCTGTCTTCCCGGGTGAAGGAACGGTTTGCCTGATGCTGGATCATATGCCACCTTATTCTTCATTCCGATTTCTTCAAAGAACTCCTCAATAGCACCCTTCATCGTGAAGAAATCTCCTTCTCCGTACATACCGAGTGTAAACTGCATTTTTTCTTCAGGCAGCTCGGTCACCGGTATCTGCTTTGGAAGATAGATGTTTCCCATCTCGTAGAGGCGCACATTTTTATTTCTCCTGTTGTAGTTCGTGGCAAGTGATGTAAGCATTCCGTTAAGGGAGGTTGTCCTCATGATGCTGAAGTCTTCTCCGAGAGGATTGATAATCGTAACTGCATTTCTCAGTTCAGAATCAGCTGGTATCAGCAACTTATCGAATACTTTTGGGCTTTCAAAGGAATAAGTCATCCCCTGGTTAAACCCGCAGAACTGCGATGTGCTCCTTGCAACCGCTTCAATACGAAGTTTGAAGGAAAGCTTTCCTATGGTAGCCTCGCCTGTTGGGAGCGTTGTCGGAATGTTGTCATAACCGTAGAAGCGTGCAACTTCTTCTGCAAGGTCTGCAAAGCATTCCAGATCCTGTCTGAAAGTAGGTATGATAACTTCCTTCGCATCCGCATCATATCCAAGCTCAAGTTTTTCAAAATAAGACAGCATGGTCGCTTCATCGATGTCAGTACCGAGCATTTTATTTACTTTTTCGTAATCAAATGCGATTCTTCTTGTCTCGCTGCGCATTGTATATACATCTATCATACCGCCGACAACTTCGCCTGCTCCAAGCTCTTCAATCAGCTGGCAAGCCCTGTCCATTGCAGCTTCTGCATTTTCAGGGTCAAGACCTTTTTCAAACTTGCCTGATGCGTCAGTCCTGAAGCCGACCTTCTTGCTTGAAAGACGGATGTTGGTTCCGTCGAAACATGCCGCTTCAAAAACCATGGTCTTTACATTGTCTGTTATCATGGAGTTCTCTCCACCCATGATTCCCGCAATCCCAACCGGTTTTTCGCTGTCACAGATCATGAGGACGGAAGAATCCAGGATCCTTTCCTGCCCGTCAAGAGTTCTGAACACTTCTCCGTCTGCAGCCCTTCTTACAACGATTTCTTTTCCTGCGATCGTATCAAGATCATAGGAATGCATTGGCTGTCCGAATTCTTCCATAACAAAGTTTGTAATGTCGACAATATTGTTGATTGGCCTGATTCCGCTTGAAGAGAGGCATCTCTGCATCCATTTCGGAGATGGTCCGATTTTGATATTCTTCACTACTCTTGCACAGTAACGCGGGCAGAGATCCTTATCTTCTACATTGACCTTGATATAGTCGTTTACATCTTCGCTGTTTTCCTCGAACGTAACTACAGGTGGGACAAAAGCCTTTCCAAATGTAGCCGCTGCTTCCCTTGCAATACCAAGCACGCTGTAGCAGTCAACCCTGTTCGAAGTGATTTCATATTCAAAAACAATGTCATCCAGGCCAAGAGCCTTGATTGCGCTTTCCCCGACAACTGCCGATTGGTCAAAGATATAGATTCCATCTTCTGCAGCTTCAGGATACATGTCTTTTGTAGATCCCAGTTCTTCAATTGAGCAAAGCATTCCGTTGGATTCTACGCCCCTGAGTTTGCCTTTCTTTATTTTTATGCCGCCTTTTGTCTTAACGCCGTCATGGCCGCCTGCAACTCTTCCGCCATCTAAAACTGCCGGCACTTTATCGCCTTCATGAACATTCGTAGCGCCCGTAACAATCTGCACCAATTCCCCTGTTCCGAAATCGATCTGGCAGACGATGAGTTTGTCAGCATCCGGATGCCTGTCAATTTTTATGATCTGTCCGATAATTATTTTTTCAAGATCTTCATCAAGCCTTTCAAATCCTTCGACTTTTGTTCCTGATAATGTCATCGCGTCTGTGTATTCCTGTGCTGAAACTTCCAAATCAGGAACATATTTTTTTATCCATGATAATGATGTATTCATTCTTATTCTCCTTCTTGTATATATATTAATCGCTTCGGTACGGTACCGAAAAAAATTTGTCTAAAACTGCTTTAAGAATCTCACGTCGTTTTCATAGAGAAGCCTCATATCGTCGATTTCATATTTCAGCAAAGCAATACGTTCGAGACCAATTCCGAATGCAAAACCATTGTATTCGTCAGGATCGATTCCGCTCATTCTAAGCACATTAGGGTGAACCATACCACAGCCTAATATTTCAATCCATCCTGAGCCCTTGCACATCCTGCAGCCTTTACCGCCGCATTTGAAGCAGGTTACATCAACTTCAGCGCTTGGTTCCGTGAACTGGAAATGATGTGGTCTGAATTTAACCTTTGTCTCTTCGCCAAACAGTTCTTTTGCAAACTGTGCAAGGGTTCCTTTTAAATCGGCAAACGTTATGTTTTTATCGATTACAAGGCCTTCAATCTGATGGAATGAAGGTGAATGCGTTGCATCTACTTCATCTGACCTGAACACCCTTCCCGGCGCAATCATCCTGATCGGAAGATGTCCCTGTTCCATTGTACGCACCTGCACAGGTGATGTCTGCGTCCTTAAAACGATATTGCTGTTCACATAGAACGTATCCTGCTCATCTTTTGCCGGGTGATTTGCCGGTATATTAAGAGCCTCGAAATTGTAGTAGTCATACTCTACTTCTGGACCTTCAACAACTTCATATCCCATTCCAACAAAGATTCTTTCTACTTCCTCTAATGCTATGGTATTTGGATGACGGTGTCCTACATCGTTTTTCTTCGCTGGCAGGGTAACATCGATTACTTCTTCTCTTAATCTTGCTTCCCTTGCTACTTTCTCCATTTTATCTTTTGTTTCATCTAAAAGACTCTCAATTGCTTCTCTTGTCTCATTCACCAGCTGGCCGACCATTGGCCTGTCTTCAGGAGATACATCCTTCATGCCTTTCAGCACTGCGGTCAATTCTCCTTTTTTTCCCAAAAACGCTACTCGTACCTCGTTCAATTTTTCAAGCGTATCCGCTCCCTGAATCTGTCTGATTGCTTCTTCTTTGATAACTGATAATTTTTCTTTCATTATCGATAATCTCCTTTCTTTTGCTAAACAAAAAAACTCCGTCCCCGGCAAGGGACGAAGTTATATTAATTCCGTGGTACCACCCTAATTCCTGTATAAAACAGGCTCTTAGCATGCTTAACGCGCACAGTCGTCATTTTCTACCCGTTTAACGGCAACCACTTGATTCTGATATGATCCGATGAGGCAGGCTCTCCCTGACACACATATCCTACAGTATAGCTTGCGTTAAATTTCAAAAATGCAGCTCCGGTGGGAAATTCAATAATCATCTGAACTTAAGGAAGTTTTCAGCCGGCGTCTTCCTCTCTCTGTAAGAAAATGATCATCTACTGGCACCATCAATGCCTTTTCATATATAAGCATGATCATCACGAAACCTTACAGTTTGCTGACAATGCACACTCGTTCCGTATAATTTTATCACATTGCAAAAAGTTGTCAACACCTAATTGTCTGCAGAAATCTAAAAAAACTTTTTAGCGCCTTTTGAAGATACGACCGCATACCATATCAGGCAGCCCCAGAAAACAAATGTGCTTGCCATTACAATTATATCGTTAAGCTCAATCAGGTAGGTGTTAATAAGCCCGATAGCTCCATATATAATGACCACGACACCGAATATCCCCGTTTTAAGGGACATAAAATCAATGTAGCCAGGCAGATCTTTGCAGGCATCAAGATTCAACGCGCCGCTGATCAGAAATCCTTTTTTCATCTTCCCTGTAGTCTTCCAGACATATACGCTATAAAGAACATACAGACCGACGCCAACTACAAAAAAATCCATAAATTTCAAAAAATCCATTATTCTCACTTTCCTTTTCTTATAATTTGTTACTTGAATTATATCCTTTTTAAACCATTTGCACAAGGAATAAATCACTCTGCAAAAAGTGTTCTGAAACATTTCACAATTTTTCCGAGTCTTTCTTAACACGTTGCACAATTATTTTCCGATCTACACATATTTTTTCATTATCATATGTAATATTGTTACATAGAAGATTGAAATTGTCCTGTCATTAGTGTACTATATGATATATAGGTATACACTCAGATATATTAAGGAGGAGCAAATTATGGATTTTTCTACGATAAAGATACTCATTACTGACGATTCCGTTCTGGCAAGAAAGAAACTGAAGGACTATCTGGCCTCTTTAGGCTGCCAGCATATCTATGAAGTTTCAGACGGCCAGCAGGCGATAGACAGTTACAAAATCAACAAACCTGATCTTGTATTTCTGGACATCATCATGCCGGTAAAAGACGGCATTACCGTTGTCAATGAAATACTCGAATTCGACCCGAAAGCACGTGTTGTAATGGCTTCCTCCGTTGGAACCCAGAGCTATCTGAAAGAAGCGCTCAAAGCAGGAGCCATAGACTTCTTACAAAAACCACTTGATAACGAACTTGTTAAAAAGGTTGTTCTGAACGCAATAGGAGGACAAAAATAATGTATACGCAATTTTTTGGCAACTATCTATTAAGCAAAGGACTCGTCACATCAGAGCAGATGGTTGAAGCCATACGGTATACTAAAACCGTACATTTGAAACTCGGTATGCTGGCCATCCATGCAGGGTATATGACTTCAGGAGAAGTTGAGCAGGTTCACATCCTGCAGACGCGCATCAGCAAACCTTTTGGCGAACTTGCAGTTGCAGAAGGATTTCTGACTCCTGAGCAGGTCACCGAACTTTTAAGTGCTCAGAAGCCGGGATTTCTGCTTTTGGGGCAGGCATTGATAGAACGGGGATATATTTCCACCAATCAGTTCGAATCAGTTCTTTCCGCTTATCAGTCGGAATTTGAAATTACCGACAATGATTTTTCAGAAGATCAGACACATAGGATCGACACGCTGATCCAGGATTTTTACTATAGCAATCGTTCCGAAAACAGTGCTTATTATCTCAATTACATCACCCTGCTGTTCAATAATTTAATCCGTTTTATAGGCGAGGATTTTACTCCCTTTAAGGCATCCGCAATTTCAGCTTATCCTTCTAATTATTGCGTTTCCCAGGTTATTAAAGGCTCTTTTTCAGCATATACTGCAATCGATATGGACCGGGACACCTTTATCACATTTGCATCCCGTTATGCAGGCGAAAACTTTTCAGAATTCGACGAATATGTCAAGGCTTCCGTTGAAGACTTTTTAAATCTGCACAACGGTTTATTTGCAGTAAACATGTCGAACGATCACTCTATAGACCTGACTTTAAACCCGCCAATCCATGAAAACAACTGCATCATAGCCCCATCAGCTTTTTTAAGCTGCATCCCTGTAAGTTTTTCATTCGGCACAATCAATTTCCTGATTTCCAACCTCGAATAACTACAACAGGCAGTGAACCATATTAGAATGGTTCACTGCCTGTTTATTTTTGAAATATAGGAAATCCCTCGGATCTCCTATATACCTCTTTAATTCTACATGCCAAGAAATTTCGTAACAACAGCAGGCATTTCATCCACTTCACATACAGTATCATGAAGAACTTTGGCATCCCTGATTTCCTCAATTGCCTGAGGCACTTCTACGCCTGAAATTCTTGAAAGTTCATCAATCAATTCAAAATCACCCATGCTGTCATACTTATTATCAATTGCGTCCATTACGCTTCTTGCAAATTTGTATGGACTTGCTGTAGATGCAATTACTGCCTTTGTTTCATCTTTTGTTTCTGCTTTATACTTTTTATAGACACTCGCAGCAACCGCCGTATGCGTGTCGATCACATAATTTGTATCTTCATATATCTGTTTGATTACTGCAGCTGTTTCCTCTTCGCTTGCGTAGTTTCCGTAAAAATCAGCAAGTTCTGTTTTCATGCTGTCAGTTATCTCATATTTTCCGCTTCCGCTTAAAAGCGACATAAGCTCCTTATTTTTCGTTGCATCAGATCCTGCAATTCTGTAGATCAGCCTTTCAAGGTTGCTTGAAATAAGAATATCCATTGAAGGAGAAGTTGTCAGAATAAATTCGCGATTCCTGTCATAGCTTCCTGTGCGGAAGAAATCATACAGAACCTTGTTGTCGTTTGATGCACAAATAAGCTTGTCGATTGGAAGCCCCATGTTTTTTGCATAGTAAGCCGCAAGAATATTTCCGAAGTTTCCAGTAGGCACTACAACATTTATCTTTTCATCTTTTGATATTTCATCATTTGCGTATAATTTTGCATAAGCATACACATAATATACAATCTGTGGCACAAGCCTTCCAATATTGATCGAGTTCGCAGATGAGAACTGAAAACCTTCTTTTTCCATCGAAGCTTCTAATTCTTTGTCATTGAACATTGCTTTTACGCCGCTCTGTGCATCATCGAAGTTTCCGTTGATGCCAACTACCATTGTATTGGCGCCCTTCTGGGTCACCATCTGTTTTTCCTGAATCGGGCTAACGCCGTCCTTAGGATAAAATACGACGATTCTGGTTCCTTCAACATCTGCAAATCCTGCAAGGGCAGCTTTTCCAGTATCTCCGGAAGTTGCAGTCAGGATTACGATTTCATTTTTGACGTTATTTTTCTTAGCTGCTGTTGTAAGAAGATGAGGCAGGATTGAAAGAGCCATGTCCTTGAAGGCGATCGTCGCTCCATGGAATAATTCTAAATAATAAGCTCCGTCCGCTTTTACAATAGGTGCTATTTCATCTGTATCGAACTTTGAATCATATGCTTTTTCAATGCATCTTTTCAGTTCTTCTTCTGTATAATCTGTAAAGAATCTTTTCATCACTTCATATGCGACCTGCTGATACGACATAGCCGCAAGCGTGTCCATATCGATATCGAGTACCGGGATTTCAGTTGGCACAAATAGTCCGCCATCATCCGCAAGACCTTTTAATATCGCCTGCGATGCAGTTACAGTTTCGTTTTCGCTTCTTGTACTTTTATATAATAATTCCATAAACTCATTCCTTTTCTATATTCTTAGCAAGCAGATTCCCTTATATCAGTCTCCCCTACCGTCATGAATTATATCATACCTTTTAGGCCACTACAAGCCGTTTTTATGGAGTTTGAATTTTTATGCATGCACGATGTTTGTTCCTGCAAAGTCCTAAGGATAAGACATCCATAAACGGACCGTTGCTATTGATCAGTCCTTCAGAGCGTAGAATTCATGACCTCCATATTCAAAAAGCCATTTCAAATTCCTGTCGAACCAGCTCATATTGGAAGGATCTGCATCCGACCTGGCAGAGAAATAGAGCGCCCCCTGTGACGGGTTCTCTCCTGCCAGCGTCCGTGAAACAGCTTCCCTTGTTTCTTCCGAAACGGATACCCTGTAGTATCTGCCATCTGCCACAGGCGAAAACTGAACACTTCCTCCACTTTTTTGGAATACAACCCCTTTAACCGTATCCGGAAACGCATCATTATTCACTCTGTTAAGAATGACATTTGCCACCAGAATCTTACCAGTCATGTCTTCTCCGCCCGCTTCAGCCTCGACTATCCGCAAGAGTACATACCGCTCCTCCTCTGAAAGCTGAATTGCGGGTTGAGGGGGCGCCGGAACAGACTCCTTTTCTACCTGTGCACCTGTATCACAAGCTTGTGCAGATGCTGCGGAAACATCTGATTCATGCTCCGCCCGGACAGGTATGGCGCCATTCCCGATACACACCTTATAACGGGCTTCAACTTCTTCTTTCTTTTGCTTCATGCTGGCCACAGCATTTTTCAAACCCTGCGTCCCTGTCATCTTCCTGTTTTGCAAAAAATAGTCTTCCAGACTTTGTGTTGTGATAAGCAGACCAGCAACATCGAATTGTACTTTTGCCTTTGCGTCAATTTCTTCGTCATTTTCATCCTCTGAACTATTCGTGGATGCTTTTTCAAATCGCACAACCTTATTCTTGCCCGAACCGCTAAATTCATTCGAGCTCAGACTTATGATACAGAGCACCGCAGTGCCTGTAGAAATAATTGTGCAGGTCCTATAACTTTTCTTTGATACATTCTTGAGAAAGTTATAAATTCCTCGGAGAAACGAGTGTACTGTCAGCATACATACTCCTCTTTTCGTAATTTATTCATACAGGCAAGTTTTGTATATATGGCGGCTATGCCGCAGCCATCCAAAACATTCCCGCTATGTATATAAAAACAAATGATGAAAACGCCGCTCTTACGATACGTGCAATCTAAAGATCATGATTATACGCAATCAGTGAACAAGACTCTCTCGGACTATTCAACAGAATGATTACATTTATTTTCACTCTCTATTATGCATTTATGAACAAATTGTTGTTTTATTTCAATATTTATTAAATATTATATAATCTTTTCGATTTATTTGCAATCAATTCTTAACAAATTCGATACCTTTAATACTATCGTCTTTATAAGATGGGTTTCACAAGATGAACAAAAGCATCAAAGTTCCCTGTATAGATCTTCTCTCCTGTCATCCCTGATACGAAATGATTCACGGCACCTGTCAACCTTCTCTATATCGATTTCCCCCTCGATCAGCATTTCTCCATTTCCCGCCTCTGCGATCACCCTGCCTGTGGGATCGACAATCATGGAGTCTCCGCTGTAAGCGATCCCGTTTCCTGTTCCCACCCTGTTAATCCCTGCGATATAGCATTGATTTTCAATCGCCCTGGCTTTCAGCAGCGTTACCCAGTGTTCTTTTCTTGCCGCAGGCCAGTTTGCAGCAACCGTGATCAGTTTGGCTTTCCGTGATGCTGCCTGGAAAATTTCCGGAAATCTGAGATCATAGCAAATAAAGGTGGAAACGCACACATCATCTATCATGCATTCTGAAATAGCATCGCCTCCAACGTAATAAGCATCCTCCCCACCATTTGAGAAGGGATGTATCTTGGCATAATCTGATATCACGCTTCCGTCTTTAGAAATTATTGCATACCGATTCTCAGCTTTCCCTCCATTTCTTAAAAAAACATATCCTATGCCGCAGGCCATCCCGAATTCCAAAGCAAATCCCCGGAAGGTTTCCAGTGTGCGCAGACCGCCTGGAGATTCTCCGATTTTCTCAGTATCCATTGAAAAACCAGTCATGCTAAGTTCGGGAAAAAGGATCAGGTCCACATTCTGCAGTTTTGCATCCGCCATGAAACCCTTCGCCTTTTCGTAGTTGGTTGCCTTATCTTCCCATTTTATATCATACTGAGCCAGACATATCTTCATCCTTCTGCCCTCCTTGTTCTATATACAGGAACCCGACTAAGCATCAAGTTTCTTCCCATATCCACACGCCTAATCCTCTTTTAGGATTGTGTTTCTTCCTATTAAAAATTCTATATCTTATTCCGCAATAACAGATGCATCTTTACATGTTGAACCTTCCAGAAACTATGCTCTTATGATAGCAACAAACAATGCCGCAGGATTCCAAATAAGTCCGGCGGCATTGAATTGCTATTTTTCGTTTATGTAGTTTATAAGACCTTCTGCTTTTATTATTTTCTGCATGAACTCAGGAAAAGCCTGTCCCTGGAACTGGGTTCCCTTTGTTCTGTTATAAATCATTCCACTGTCAAAGTCCACTTCCACTTCGTCTCCGGCCTCTATTCCCTTTGCCGCTTCTGGACACTCGATAATCGGAAGCCCTATATTGATTGCATTCCTATAAAAAATCCTTGCAAAGGTTTCAGCAATTACACAGCTGATTCCTGATGCCTTGATCGCAATCGGAGCATGTTCTCTCGATGATCCGCATCCGAAGTTCTTGTCTGCAACAATGATGTCGCCCTTCTTTACATTCTTTACGAAATCAGCATCGATATCTTCCATACAGTGTGTTGCCAGTTCCGCAGGATCTGATGAATTTAAATATCTTGCAGGAATAATTACGTCTGTATCTATATTGTCGCCATATTTAAAAACTTTTCCAAATGCCCTCATATGCCTTATCCTCCTATAATCCAAGTTCTGCAGGACTTGAAATTTTTCCTGTCACCGCACTTGCCGCTGCTACTGCAGGGCTTGCCAGATATACTTCTGATTCGACATGTCCCATACGCCCAACAAAGTTACGATTGGTTGTCGAAACACATCTTTCACCTTTAGCAAGGATACCCATGTATCCGCCAAGGCAAGGTCCACAGGTAGGCGTACTTACTACAGCGCCAGCTTTTATGAATATCTGAATCAAGCCTTCATCTATCGCCTGAAGATAAATCTTCTGTGTTGCAGGAAGGATTATACATCTTATTCCTTTTGCCACTTTTCTGCCTTCCAGCACTTTTGCAGCAATCCTTAAATCATCAAGTCTTCCGTTTGTACATGAACCGATCACCACCTGGTCGATTACAACTTCATCTATTTCATCCATTGTCTTTGTATTTTCCGGAAGATGTGGAAACGCAACTGTTGATTTCAGGGTGCTTAAATCGATTACTATTTCCTGTTCGTATTCAGCATCCTCGTCCGCTTCATATATTTTAAATTCTCTTTTTGAATGCTCTTTCATGTATGAAACCGCGAGATCATCCACAGGAAAAATCCCGTTTTTCGCGCCGGCTTCAATTGCCATATTTGCAATTGTAAATCTGTCATCCATAGTCAGGTTAGCAATCCCGTCGCCTGTGAATTCCATCGATTTGTATAGAGCTCCGTCAACGCCGATCATGCCGATAATATGAAGGATTACATCCTTTCCACTAACCCATTTAGGAAGTTTTCCTGTAAGGTTGAACTTAATGGCAGCCGGAACCTTGAACCATGCCTTCCCAGTAGCCATTCCTGCTGCCATGTCTGTACTTCCTACACCTGTTGAAAAAGCGCCAAGAGCTCCGTAAGTACAAGTATGTGAATCTGCCCCTATTACGACATCTCCCGCAACAACCAATCCTTTTTCCGGCAACAGGGCATGTTCGATGCCCATTTCCCCTACCTCGAAATAATTGGTTATGTCGTGTGCACTTGCAAATTCCCTCACGCATTTGCAGTGTTCAGCAGATTTTATATCCTTGTTCGGTACGAAATGGTCGGGAACCAGAGCTATTTTATCTTTATCAAATACTCCCGTTACTTTCATCTTTTCCATCTCATGTATCGCTACTGGTGAAGTTATGTCATTGCCCAGTACCAGATCCAAATCAGCCTCTATCAATTGTCCGGCTTTCACTTCATGCAATCCCGCATGCGCCGCCAGTATTTTCTGAGTCATTGTCATTCCCATTTTTGGTTCCTCCTTGTGCTCTTATTGCTTTTGCAACAGTTATGGTGTTATTCTAACATATAATCTGGTATAATAGAAATACATATTAAGAATGTTTGATATAATCTACAGTCATATCGTTTACAGTTTTTCAAATCACAATATATGTGAAAAATATTTTAAGAAAGGAATTATCCATGGAATCAAACCTCTCTCTTTATAAAATCTTTTATACAGTTGCCAGCACCGGCAATATCTCAAGATCAGCCGAGAAGTTATATATCAGCCAGCCCGCAATCAGCAAGTCAATAGGCCGGCTTGAGGAAAACCTGAAAGCAACCCTTTTTATCAGGAATTCCAGGGGCGTAACCCTGACCGACGAAGGAAAGGTTCTTTACAGCCATCTGAAGACTGCCTTCGAAGCAATTGCCGCAGGTGAAGAAAATCTGAAGCACATCAGCGACCTCGGCATCGGCCATATACGCATAGGCGTAAGCGCAACCCTGGGCAAGTACATGCTCCTCCCGTACCTTAAGGATTTTGTGCTCAGGTACCCCCATATTAAAATCACGATCAAATGCCAGTCAACTGTACATACCCTCAGCATGCTGGAGCATAACGAAATCGATATCGGACTTATCGGGAAATCGGACAGCATAAAAAATCTTGAACTATTTCCTCTGGGAGAAATCGAAGATGTTTTTGTAGCAACCTCGTCTTACCTTGAGAATCTGGAACTCCGTGAAGGCAGCAGCAAATCCGATTTTTTCAAGAGCGGCAACCTCATGCTTCTTGATGAAGAAAACCTGACCCGTTCCTATATCGACAGCTATTTCCTGAAACACCATATCGAAACCCATCATATCCTGGAAATCAGCGACATGGATCTGCTCATAGAATTCGCACGGATCGGGCTCGGCATAGCATGTGTCATAAAGGAATTCGTGACTGATGATATAAGTGCAGGCACCCTTATGGAACTTCCGCTTCCCGCTCCCATAAAAAAGAGGGAAATCTGTTTTGCGTGGTCCTCGAAAACAGCACTTTCCCAGTCGGCGAAGACGTTTCTTGAGTTTTGCAGGGCATAGCCGGGCGAACTCTCATGCCGCTTCGGCGACCACCCTCCGCATGAGAGCCTGTCCTGGCATGCTTTCTGTTCCATGACGGCAAAGGCCCCCATGCTTCTATGCACGAGGGGCCTTTACTTCTATCTCTTATTTCAATTCCATAATCAGATTAGTTATTGATGAACTTATCTTCTTCGTTGTTCCAGCTGTAGAGTTTACGGATTTCTTCACCAACTACTTCTGAAGAATGTTCAGCGCCTAATTTTCTCATTGCTCTGAAGTGAGCCTGTCCGCCAGCTTCTGACATGTCTAACAGGAAGTCTTTTGCAAAAGTTCCGTCCTGGATGTCTGTCAATACTTTTTTCATTGCTTTTTTAGTCTCTTCAGTAATGATCTTTGGTCCAGTGATGTAATCACCATATTCAGCAGTATTTGAGATTGAATATCTCATTCCCGCAAAACCTGACTGATAGATCAGATCGACGATCAGCTTCATTTCATGGATACATTCGAAGTATGCATTTCTTTCATCATATCCAGCTTCTACGAGTGTTTCGTAACCAGCCTGCATAAGTGCACATACACCACCGCAAAGAACTGCCTGTTCGCCGAAAAGGTCAGTTTCAGTTTCTGTTCTGAAAGTAGTCTCAAGCACGCCTGCTCTTGCTCCGCCGATTGCTGATGCATAAGCCAAAGCTTTGTCTAATGCTTTTCCTGAAGCATCCTGGTGAACAGCTACTAAGCAAGGAACACCTTTTCCTGCCTGGTATTCGCTTCTTACAGTATGTCCAGGTCCCTTAGGAGCTATCATCGTTACGTCTACATTTGCAGGAGGAACGATCTGTCCGAAATGGATTGCAAAGCCGTGAGCGAACATAAGCATATTTCCTTCTTCAAGATTTGGTTCGATATCATTTTTGTACATAGCAGCCTGTTTTTCATCGTTGATCAGGATCATGATGATGTCAGCTTTTTTAGCAGCTTCTGCTGCAGTATATACTTCAAATCCCTGAGCTACTGCCTTGTCCCATGATTTGCTTCCTTCATAGAGACCAATGATAACGTTAGCTCCTGATTCTTTTGCGTTAAGTGCGTGAGCATGTCCCTGGCTGCCGTAACCGATAACAGCTATGGTTTTTCCTTCTAACATGGAAAAGTTACAGTCTTCCTGATAATAAATTTTTGCCATTCTAATTCCCTCCAGAATTTAATATTTTTTTTATGAGTTAAAGGTCTGATGATCCTCTAGCTAACCCTGTGATACCTGTTCTAACAAGTTCTTTTATTTTCAGCCCTTCAATAAGGCCGATAAACGCATCAAGCTTTGCCTGGTTTCCGGTAAGCTCTATCATCATGGAGTTTGTAGCGACATCCACGACTTTGGCCCTGAAAATATCTGCAACAGCAATGACCTGCGGCCTCTTTTCAGCAGTAACTTCGATTTTTACCAGAATAAGTTCTCTGCAGACCGACTCGCCATCTGACAGTTCTACAATTTCTTTAACGTCCACAAGTTTTCCAACCTGCTTCTCTATCTGTTCCAGAATCTGATCATCGCCATGGACAACAACTGTCATTCTTGAATACTTCGGATTTTCTGTCACGCCAACTGTGAGGCTGTCAATATTATATCCGCGTCTGCTGAACAGCCCTGATACCCTGCTCAAAACACCAGCGGTATTTTCTACCAGTATGGATAATACCATTCTTCTCATTGATAAACCACCTTCCGTTTTTATAAAAAACCACGTTATAAGACTGGACATTATAACGTGGAAAATTCTTTTTTATAATTCTTACGTTCTATTTATCTCAATAAGTGAACCCACTATTTGCTTATTACAACGTAACCATCCAGCTGCTGTTTATGCGTGCTTCCTTTACGAATTTATCGTAAAAGCATGTGGTCCGCCGTGCTAAAACATGTGTTTCGGCATGGCCTGTGCATATCATCTTAAGGTGAAACCGGCACGACCGAACAGTTACATTCTAACAATTATATTATTCTTTGTCAATATTCACAGAACACTTTTTCAATTTATTGCGTTAACGTAATTCTCTGCACCAGCTTTACTGCGTCCGCTGCATCCTTAGAGTAGCCATCTGCTCCGATTTCATCAGCATAGCCCTGGGTAATTACTGCCCCGCCGATTATCACTTTAGCCGTGCATCCGTTTTCCTTTGCATGCCGAATCACATGTTTCATCTCCTGCATGGTCGTTGTCATCAATGCAGAAAGTCCGATTACAGCCGCATTGTTTTCTATTGCTGTCTTGACAATCAATTCTTTTGAAACATCTTTTCCAAGATCGATCACGCGATAGCCATAGTTTTTCAGCATGAGCGCCACAAGGTTCTTTCCAATATCATGGATATCGCCTTCCACTGTGGCGATGACTACCACCGGCATCGCTTCGCCTTCTGCAGTCTCCTCAAGCATCGGTTCAAGATATTCGATGGCCTTTTTCATTGTTTCCGCACTGGCTATGAGCTGAGGCAGGAAGTAGATCTGCCTGTCAAAGAGCCTTCCCACTTCATTTATTGCCGGAATCAGCATTTTATTCAGAATATCTCCTGGTACTGCCCCTTCCCTGAGGCACGCCTTGACCAATTCCACAATGGTTTTCCTGCTTCCCTTCAGCACTCCTTCATAGATCTTTGTTTCGTAATTTTCCGCAACGGGGACAGTCTTACCCTGAACAGTTTCCATGGATGCTGCCGTTTCCTGCTCTTTACTGTTCATTTCTGTTATTTTGTTGATATAACTGATATCCGCTTCCTCCTTGTTCATGAGGAGGTCTGCTGCAAACGCTGTCTTTACAAGCATTTCCTGAGACGGGTTTGCTATGGCCATGGTAAGTCCTTCCTTAATCGCCATTGTCAGAAAAGTACTGTTAACGAAAGACCTGTCAGGAAGACCGAAGGAAATATTGGAAAGCCCGATGATCGTGGCAAGTCCAAGGGTATCCCTGCAATAACGGATTGTGGCAAGGGTGTCCAGCGCAGCATTCTTATCTGCACCGACGGTAGCGACAAGGCCGTCAACTACGATATCTTCCTTCGTCATGCCGTGCGCTATTGCCGCTTCCAGGATTGTATGAATAATTTCCATCTTTTCTTCCAATGATTTTGGAAGACCTTTGTCAGAAAGAGGAAGGAGAACGAACATCGCACCGTATTTTTTTGCAATCGGGATCAGCTTTTCAAATTTTTCGGTCTCGAGTGAAATAGAGTTGATCAGTGCCCTGCCCGGATACTGCCTCAGCGCAGCTTCAACCACCTCAATATGGCTTGAATCGATGCAGAGAGGAAGGCTCACTGCAGACGATACTTCACGGATTGTCTGCAGCATGGTCTGCTTTTCATCAATTCCATTCATTCCCACATTAATGTCCAGTATCTTGGCGCCGCATTTTTCCTGTTCAGCAGCAAAATCCAGCACCATGTTGAACTCGCCATTTCTGAGCTCTTCCTGGAGTTTTTTCTTTCCTGTCGGGTTTATTCTCTCGCCTACGATCATGAACCTGCTGTCCAGGCCAAAGCTCAGCAGCTTTCTCTCCGAGGCGATCACCCTGCCCTGGCTTTTGTTGAGCGGAGCAGGTTCCATATCTTCAGATGCATCCTTTAAAGCCCTGATGTATTCCGGAGTCGTTCCGCAGCATCCGCCGATTATGCAGGCTCCTGCTTCAACGATCTTCTTCATGTTCTTAACGAATTCCGATGGCTCCATGTCATATACCGTATTTCCGTTCTCATCCAGTGATGGAATGCCGGCATTCGGTTTTGCAATAATCGGTACGATGGCATGCTTCTTCATTCTTTCAACAATGGCGATCATCTTGTCAGGGCCTGTCGAGCAGTTCACGCCGACAGCATCCGCCCCCAGGTTCTGGAGTACGACGACTGCGGTTTCAGGATCTGTTCCATAGAGAGTCCTGCCCTCTTCGTTAAATGTCATCGTAACCATTACAGGCAGGCTGCAGGTCTCTTTTGCCGCAATAAGGGCAGCTCTGGATTCCTGAAGACTCATCATCGTTTCTATGACCAGGAGGTCGACGCCAGCTTCCGCAAGGTATCCGATCTGCTCCTTGTATATGTCGATCAGTTCCTCAAATTCCAAAGGCCCCATCGGCGCAAGCTGCTCCCCTGTCATAGTGATGTCACCGGCAACAAGTGCTCTTCCTGCTGCTGCCTCTTTTGAAATGGCAACCAGCTCTTTGTTGAGTCTTTCTATTTCATTTTCAAGGCCATATTCCGCCAGTTTGATCCTGTTGGCTGAAAAAGTAGGCGCATAAAGTATGTCTGTTCCCGCTTCCACATACTCCCGCTGAAGACCAATCAGCACCTCCCTGTTCTCAACTATCCATTTTTCCGGACAGACCCCCGAAGGCATCCCGCGTTTCTGAAGATTTGAGCCAGTTGCTCCATCAAGGATAACCGGGCTTTGTGTCAAGTTTGAAAATTCCTTTTTATTCATCTGCTTACCTGCCTATTCTTGTATTTTTCACTTTACAGCCTGCTTTTCTGTTCATTCTTTAGCATTCCTTCTACCAGGTGTACTCTGTTGAACGGAAGCATGAAATAAAAGCCATCCGCAACATCACCAAGCTTCGCCATAACTTCCCGGGCAATCGCAACGCCTGTGGCTTCGCCTTCCTCCCTGGTCATATCCGGACTGTACCTGTCCACGATTTCCTTCGGAACATGAATTCCCGCAATCTCATTCTTGATGAAGCTGGCATTTCTGTAGCTGATCAGCGGCATGATTCCGCAGAGAATTTTCGTATCCACCCTGCTCTTTATGTAATGTATCCTGTCCACATCTTCATCAGAAAAAATAGGCTGGGTCAGGAAATAAGAGGCACCTGCTTCGATTTTTTTCTGCATTCGTTCTATTTCTTTATCTATATTCGCACGTCCATGATTGAGTGCTCCGCCATAGACAATCGGCTCCTCTGAAAAATGCTCTACATTCATCTCCTTCACGAATTCCATCAGCTTTACGGAATTGAAGTCGAAAACGCTTGTAGTCTCATCCCTGTCGCCGCTGGGAATCGGGTCACCTGTCACGATCAGAAGATTCCTGATATTATTAATGTAGCCGCCAAGAATACCGGCTCTCATGGCGATTACATTCTTATCCCTGCACGCAATATGGGGCATGACCGGAATACCTACCTCATTGCCTACTTTTGCACTCATCAGGATAGAATCCACCCTGCCTCTGCCCATAGGCGAATCAGCAAAAGTAAGTATGTCAACATTGCCCGCCTTCAGTATGTTTGCACACTCCATTATCTTTTCAACTTTAGCATCATAAGGGGGATCAAGCTCTACAGCTATCACTTTTTCTCCGTTGAGAAGTTTTCTGTAGAACTTATTATTCACCGCAGCTTCAGGCTCCGTTTTCTCCCTGTCCATATGCATCTTTCCGATATCAACAGGGCTGAAATCAATCCTTTTCATGGTCTCTTCGATGTAAAGCGGGGTCGTTCCGCAGCAGCCGCCCAGAATGCTCACTCCAAGCTCAGAAATGCTCTGCATTTTTTCACCGAAATATTGGATGTTGTCAAGATAGACCATGCGGTCCTGCAGCATTTCAGGATAGCTGGAGTTCGGCATTGCCGAAACGTATTTCCCTGTTTCAAACTTCATCTTCTTCAGAACCTGGTAAAGATGGCTGGGCCCTATTCCACAGTTGAAGCCTACGGCATCAATTTCCTCTATGCTTCCAGCTTTTGCAAACAGCCTTGATGCGCTGATGCCCGACTTTGTATAGCCATAGCGGTTAATGCAGAACTGCGTGATAATGAATGCATCCTTGTTCTTCTCTTTTATGTATTTGACGATTTTCTTTATATAGTTGACATTCGGAAAAGTCTCAAATACGAAAACCTCGGCGCCGCATTCTAAAAAGCAGTCGCAGATCCTTAGATATTCATCCATGATTTCTGCAGGTTCGGAATGAAGATCCTCGGGAATCGGCCCTATGTCCGCCGCCACAAAGACCTTACAGCCGCTTCTGTTCACAGCCTCCCAAGCCAGCCTGTAGCCGCTTCTGATAATTTCATCCCTTTCTGCTGCAGTCCCGCCAAGAATCCGGGTATTTGCAGCAAAGGTATTGGTCCTGATCAGGCGCGCACCTGACTTTATATACTCTGAATGTATCCTTAAAACAAGTTCCGGATTTGTAAGGTTAGCTCTTTCCGAAATGGTCTCATTTGTATTATTTATCTGTGAAAAATAAGTACCAAAGGCCCCATCCGCAATCAGCTTTTTTGTTTTTAAATATTCTCTGATGCCCATATTATACCTCTTATTCATAATCATACTTTCAAAACATAATAACACAGTTTTTTTACAATGAAAAGCCGGCAGACAACATAGGTTGAAAAAAAGACTTCCAGCATTATGCCGAAAGCCTTTTCCTATTTTTACTGATGACTATATAAACTCCTGAATTTCTGCCAAAGCTGCCTCATCGCCCACTATTGTTACATCATTATGGAACTGGAGAATGGATGCAGGTACTTCAGGGGTAACCGGTCCAAAGAAAGCCTTCCTTACGATCTTGGCCTTATCCGCACCGCTTACTATGATTAAAATCTTCCTTGCCTTCATGATCGTTCCAACGCCCATTGTATATGCGAATCTCGGAACGTCTTCCGCCTTTTCGAACAGACGCGAATTTGCATCTATTGTACTCTGCGTAAGTGCGACACAGTTTGTTCCCTTTGCGTACTCCTGAGCCGGTTCATTGAAACCGATATGGCCGTTATGGCCAAGCCCAAGAAGCTGCAGGTCTATCCCGCCAGTAGCTGCAACTACAGCATCATATCTTGTACATTCAGCATCATCGTCAGTTGCCAGCCCATCGGGAAGATTTGTATTTTCAGGTTTGATATTTACATGCCTGAATAATTTTTCATTCATGAAATAATAATAACTCTGGTCATTTTCTTTTGAAAGTCCCTTGTATTCATCTAAATTTACGGACTTCACTTCCGAAAAATCGAGATCGCCGTTTTCATAACCTTCAATAAGCCTTTTATAAGTTCCTATCGGTGATGAACCCGTCGCCAACCCCAGAACGCAATCAGGTTTCATTACAATCTGCGCTGCAATGATATTCGCCGCTTTTCTGCTCATTCCCTCGTAATCTTTTGCTTCATAAATCCTCATAAATCCTGTTCTCCTTTCAAATCCGGCATTCACAAATGCCGTATAGCCCAAACTATGGTTCGATTATAACGCAGGTCCGGTCAAATTTCAAAAAATAATGGGGTTTAGGAAATACTTTCCTACTTTTCTTTGTTTTGGCCGCATTACACATGTAATTCTGAAATTAGTTTCAGCTGTTTTTGAATCGGAGGATTATTTTTGTATTTCAAACTCCGTCTGGCCATTATGTAAAACGATGCGTTTTCCATACTCCGGATCTGTCTCCGGATAATCCGCTCTGTAATGGGACCCCCTGCTTTCCTTTCGCATCAGAACAGCCTGGTTGAGCCCTTTCGATAAAGCAAGGATTGCCCTGAGCCTGCAGGATGTTTTCAGTTCTTCATACGAAAATTCATCAGTCCCCATACTTGTAGTACTGTCTTTTGTCTTCTGTTCTATTTCTTCTATTTCCGCTAACGTTTTCCTGATCTGATCATCCTGCCTGAAAATCATTGCAGTTTCAAAATTCAGCTGCCTCAGCCTTTCGATCCATCTTGCTGCATCCTTGACCACAGGAATATCTATCTCCATTTCTGTTTCAACGATATCAAGCTTCTTTGCATACTCAGCTGCGCTTCTGCCGGCAATGCTTCCAAACACAAGACCGTTTGCAGTAGAAAGCCCGCCTATCCGGTCAGCTCCGTGCATGCCTCCTGTAGCTTCACCGCATGCAAACAGTCCTTCTACTCCCGTTGCCGCATCTGAGTCTATCATGATTCCGCCGTTTGATGCATGATAGAATATGCCAAGCTGTATATCATCTTCTATAGTAAGGTTTTTCTTTTCTTTGAGCCAGTCAAAATAAGTCTTGATGAATTCGGGCTGGTTTTTCTTAAGCGCATCTTTATAGTGCACGGTGACACCGCGCTCATCCTTCATGCAATGTCTGAATATCCTGAAATCGACGTACTTCGAATACATTCTCGAGGTGAACGGTCCATGAGTCGAACGCTCATTCAACGCCCGTTCCCAATCCGTTCCGTCTTCTTCAAAAATGGACTTCTTTGTCTCACAATCGAGAAACTCGCTGTATCGGAATACCTTCTCATTAAAGACAGTCTTAGGGCATGGATTCAGATAACCGGGCATCATCTGCATGAATTCCAGGTTTACGAGAGTCGCACCCATCTCCATTGCCAGATACTGCCCCATGCTTGTCACATCATCCGTGTTCAGACGGTACTTGAAGAGTCCACCAAGTCCGCCGGAAGCAATGATGATGCTTTTGCAGAAGATCCTGATGAATCCCTGCTCTCTGTGGATGCCCAAGGCTCCCGTCATCCGGCCTTTATTCTTGAAGCACTGCACAATTTCAACATCAGGCAGCAGATTGATGTGATTCTTTTCAAGCTGCTTCGAAAGTGCTTCTTTTGCCCCTGCCTGCAGCAATCCGTTCCATTGCCGGTTTTTATGGTCGAAACAGGGAATGAATTCTGCCGCGCCTTTGTCCTCGGCTTCCTTCAATGGAACTTCATATTTTCTGAGTTTATCAATGCCTTCCGTTATATGGCTCACGAAGGTTTCAACAAGCGTTTTATCCGCCATTCCCATTCCCACATTCAGGATTGTATCAATGAAATCCTTTTCATCCTCTTTATCCTCAGGACCTACAAGGCCGAAGCCCCAGGTTCCGGGATAAAAACTGGATCCGGAAAAAATTTTCGTGCAGCTCGCCAAGGTTACATCTGCCTTCTGTTCTCCTGCCTTTATTGCAGCCATAACACCTGCGATACCCGCACCTATCACTAAGACATCTGTTTTTATTGTTCTGCTTTTTTCCATTATATTATTTTACTCCTGTCCTTTTTTGACGCTCTTGATTGTCTCTTCAGCAAAATGGCAGGCAACAAAGTGTTCTTCTCCATCAATGATATATTTCTTTAATTCAGGCCTCTGTTCCTTGCAGATCTGCTGGCACATGCGGCATCTCGGATGGAAATTACATCCTGAAGGAGGATTTACAGGGCTCGGAACATCGCCTTCCAGCAATATGCGCTTTTTCTCATAGTCGATATCTGCAACCGGAATTGCCGACAAGAGAGCCTGGGTATAAGGATGAATATGATGTGTATATAATTGCGCAGCATTAGAAAGTTCAACGATTCTTCCCAGATACATAACCGCAATCCTGTCGCTGATATATTCAACAACGCTTAAATCATGTGTAATGAAAATATAGGTAAGGTTTTTCTCTTCCTTCAGATCCTTTAGCAGGTTGAGAACCTGAGCCTGAATCGATACGTCAAGGGCACTTACCGCTTCGTCACAGATTACAAGTTCAGGATTGATGCACAGAGCCCTGGCAATTCCAATCCTCTGTCTCTGTCCGCCTGAAAATTCGTGAGGGTATCTGTCCATATATTCCCGGCGCATGTTAACAGCCTCCAGAAGGTCGCCGATAAGCTTGCGTCTTTCTTCTTTTGTCTTAATGCCAAATTTCTTAAGCGGATCTGAAAGCGACTGATAGATTGTAAAGGAAGGATTCAGGGAAGACTGAGGATCCTGGAAAACAATCTGGATTTTTCTTCTTGCCAGATCCATTTCCTCTTTATTGAGCTTCACAAGATCCTTTGGACCTCCTTCAAAATTATAGATCATTTCTCCTGCTGTCGCTTTATACAGCTGAAGAATGGTCTTTCCGAGGGTCGTCTTTCCGCACCCTGACTCACCTACAAGGCCGAGGGTTTCCCCTTTGTATATAGTAAGATCTATATCATTTACAGCCTTTACATAATTCTGGATTTTTCCAAAAAAGCCGCCCTTGATAGGGAAATGTGTTTGTACACCTTTTAAGGTTAATAATGGTTCTTTCTTATTTTCCATCTGCCATTACCTCCTGAAATCTGATACAGCGGACCATATGTGTTCCTCCAACCTGGTTTTCCTCAGGCATTGCTTCGTTACATTTGTCGCATGCATAATCGCATCTTGGCGCAAACTGGCATCCTGTAGGACGGTTGAACGGATCCGGTGTTGAACCTTTGATAGGATTGATATCCTGATTAGCACCCTTTCCTAAAATAGGGATTGATTTCAGCAACGCTTTCGTATAAGGATGTCCAGGACTCTTAAGTACTTCCCGGGCGCTTCCGCTTTCAATTATGTTGCCCATGTACATAACAGCCACATCATCCGCCAATTCACAGACAACGCCCATGTCATGGGTGATCAGCATGATAGCCGTATCATATTCCTTTTTCAGTTTATCCATAAGTTCGAATATCTGCGCCTGGATTGTTACGTCAAGAGCTGTTGTAGGCTCATCCGCAATCAGGACTTTCGGATTGCAGCTCATTGCCATTGCGATCATGGCCCTCTGCCTCATACCGCCTGAAAACTGGTGGGGGTATTCGTCAATCCTCTTTTCCGGATATGGAATCCCCATATCCTTCAGAAGCTTCAGCGCCCTCGCCTTCGCTTCTTTCTTAGATACATTCTCATGAGCCCGGATCATTTCAACAATCTGCCAGCCTACGGTATATACCGGATTCAGTGCAGTCATAGGATCCTGGAAAATCATAGCGATATCCTGTCCTCGTAAGGAACGCATCTCTTTTCCATTTCGCTCAAGCTCGTGGATTTTGATATCGCCCCTGTCCTCACTGTGGTAGATGATTTCGCCTTCTTCTATTCGTGATAATTTTGGCAGAAGCTGCATGATTGATGAAGCTGTAACGCTTTTTCCACATCCAGATTCTCCAACGATACAGAGAGTCTTGCCTCTTTTAATATCCATTGAAATTCCATTTATTGCTTTATTACACCTCTGGTTAGTGTAAAAATATGTTTTTAAATTTTTTACAGAAATAACTGTCTGGTCCTGCATATTCTTTGCCTCCTAACCTTGCTGCGTAGGGTCGGTAGTATCTCTCAGACCATCGCCTACAAAGTTTATACTCATAACAAATAATGATATTACTATACCCACAGGAAGCCACATCCACCAGTTGTTCTGGAGCGTATACATATCCTGTGCGGAATTGAGGATATTTCCCCAAGTCGCTATTTCAAGCGGAACACCAAGTCCTAAAAAGCTGAGTGCTGCTTCTTCCAGTATGAACATGGCAGTACTGAGCGTTATATTTACAACAACTGGTCCGATGGCATTTGGAAGCATATGCTTATAGCAGATAAGGAAATCGTTCAGACCGAAAACCTTAAGAGACTGTACATATTCTTCTTCCCTGATCGACAGGATCTGGGAACGCACCATACGGAAAACGCTGCCCCATCCGCAGATTATAAAAATGATCACGATATTCTTTGTACTCTGTCCTAATATGGAAACGAGCATAAGTACGAGAATCAGCTGCGGGAATGACATGAACACTTCCGAAACACGGACCATAATGCTGTCGAATAAGCCGCCTTTAAAACCACTGTAGCATCCAAACAGAATACCAAGTGTAGCGCATCCAAGGGCGCTTCCGAAACCAATCAGGATCGAAAGCCTTCCTCCGTAAAGTATCCTTGATAAAATATCTCTTCCTACTTTGTCAGTTCCGAGCAGGTGGTCAGCTGAAGGCCCTTTCAGGATGCTCTTCATGTCTACCTTAAGCGGATTATAAGACGTCAGCAATGGTGCAAATATGCACGCCAGAAGTATGACAAGGAATATGACCCCGCCCACAACAGCAAGGCGGTTGTTCAACAGTTTACGGAGCGTACGATTGCCTGCTTTTTTCGCTGCGAGAATGCCGCTTTCTTCCTGCTGTTTCAATTTATCTAATTTATTGTTAAAACGTTTTTTACTTGATAATGCAAACATACTGAGCCTCCTTAGCTATCCAATTTGACACGTGGATCCAATATTGCCGTTAAGATATCTACGATCGTACTTGCAAATAAAACCATTATTACAAATAACAATGCAACTATCATTACGAGATTATAGTTAGATGCACGGACTGCTGCATTAAACACCTGGCCAACACCTGGCCACTGGAACACTGTTTCGATTACTACAGACCCTGCAATCAGTGTCGGGAGCCTGAAGCCTACAAGTACGACAACAGGAGTTAACGATACCCTGAATCCATGGATGAGGTTTACTCTCCATTCAGGTATTCCCTTGCTTCGTGCTGTCCTGATGTATTCTTTATTCATCGTATCAAGCATACTGGTACGGGCATATCTCATTACGCCGGCAGTAAGTGATATTCCAAGAACAGATGCAGGCAGTATCAGATATTTCAGACGTCCGAAGAATGACACGACACTTGGATCTGTTCTGCCGCCAACCGGAAGCCATTCCAGGTTAAGTGCAAAAACAAGGATACAGACCATACCAAAAAAGAACTGAGGTATGGAAACGCCGATCATACCAAAAACTGTCAGCACGTTGTCTCCGATTGTTCCTTTTTTGATTGCGCCGGCAACACCAAGTATGCTTCCCAACAAAGTGGAAATCAGGAGTGCCGTTCCAGAAAGTTCAAGGGTTGCAGGAAGCGATTCTGCGATGATCTGACTTACAGGAACGCCGCTTGACACGCTGTAACCGAAGTTCCCCTGTACAAGCTGTAAGAGCCATTTGAAGTAGCGTACAACAAACGGATCATTAAGTCCGTATGTCTCGCGAAGAGCTTCCAGCTGTTCTGCAGAAAGACGGGCCAGCGCTTCGGGATCCATCAGATGGGAAACGGCGTCACCTGGTGTCAGGTCCAGCAGAAAGTAAATCAAAAATGTAATGATAAAGAGCATCGGTATCATTCCTAATATTTTCTTAAGTATGTACTTAAGCATTATAAATCCTCCTTTAATTCAGTCAGAGGGCTGTAGCTGCGAACTACAACCCTCCTGCCGAATTGAATATTTCTATCAGGTTATTGCTATTCGCCTAACTTCCAGTTCTGAATATCCCAGTTGTAGTTATACTGAGGATTTCCGATAGTTGCAGGACCTTCTGTAATCTTATCGCTAGTCACAAGGAAGATTGGCTGATAGTAAAGCGGAATTTCAAATAAAGTTTCGTTTTCATATTTCTGAAGTTCGAAGAAAGCTTCTTTCTGTACTTCAGGATCTGTTGAAGTGTTTGTTGCCGCAATCAGTTTATCCAGTTCTGGATCTGATGGAGTATGTGAGTTGATTGAATATCCAGTCTGATATCTGTCGTAGTATTCATGCATTGATAATGCTGCATTTGCCGCATAGCACATATCCCAGTCAACTGCTGAAGGTCCGTTTACAGGATCAGCTGGTGCCTTCCAGAGAATAGTTGCAAGATCGCCTTCCACTAATCTGAAGTTAATCTTGATTCCTACTTCTGACAGATAGCTCTGAATAATTGTCATCAGATCAACTGTTGCCTGATCTGTGTAGTAGTAAACCACGTCAAGTTCAGTATTTGAATCCCATCCTGCTTCTTTCAGAAGCGCTTTTGCTTTTTCTACATTATAAGCATAGTCGTTTAATCCTTCTGCTTTCCATTCTCCGTTCGGAGTAAGGCTGTTTGCAGAAATAGCTGCACCTTCGAAGATTCCTTCAAGAATGCTGTCCATGTCGAGGGCATATTTGATTGCCTGACGAACTTTTGGATTTGCAAGCGGTGCTTCTGATCCGTCAGCTTTTTTAAATTTGTTTACATAAAGAAGACGGGTGTATCTTACGTCTACCTGTTCGATATTGATTCCTTCAACACCTGTCAATGCTTTAACATCTGCAATGCTCTTTGTATAAGCATAATCTAATTTGCCAGCTTTAGCATTTGTTACAAAGTTTGCATCACTGTCGCCTGCGCTTGGATTGAGATAAATTGAGAAGTTTGCTGCTCCTCCCCAGTAATCTGCATTGGCTTCAAGTGTTGTATAGTTGTTCATCTGAACTTCTTTTACTTTGAAAGGTCCTGAACCGACAGGGCTCTGGAAGAACTTAGCCTGCTGGATGCTGAGTGGGTCTACGCCTTCAAATTGTGCCTTTGGAAGCGGTGCGAACTGTGTGAATGCAAGCAGCGCGTCCGATGCAACTTTTGAAAAAGTGAGCGTGATTGTCTTTCCATCAACAGCAATACCGGAAATACTGTCAGCAGTTCCTGCTATATAAGCATCAGCGCCGTCAATTGCCATAAATGTTGATTTGAATACTGAATTAAGAACTGTAGTCTTAAGGCTGTATTCGATGCTCCATTTGATATCATCAGCAGTAATGTCTGTTCCGTCGTGCCATTTGATTCCATCTCTCAGTACGAAAGTTAAGGTCTTTCCATCATCTGTAAAGGTGTAGCTTGCTGCCATCTGTCCTTCACCTTCAAGAGCTGTCAGGGAGCTGTCAGCCATAAGCAGGCGGTCATATAATGTCTTATTGTACATATATGATCCTGGATTTAACCATGGTGTTTCAAAAAATTCAGTTGGTCCTCCATTTGAATATAATACCTGTGGTCCTCCCGAAGTCTCTTCTTTTGTTTCTTCTGTTGCTGTTTCTTCTTTTGTTTCCTCTTTTTCCTTATTACCCGAGCATGCCGCAAGGCCCAACACCATTACGCCTACAAGTAAAAGACTTAAAATTCTCTTTTTCATAATTCTTCCTATCCTTTCTGAATGTTTTTTATAATCAGCGTTTCTCTTTCTCACGCTTATTATTAATTTGAATTGCTGCTCTGACCCGGATTATCCGAAATCATCACCTCTGGTCAGGGCGGATACCGTTTCCCTGTGCTTGGCTGATTTATAGTAGAAATCAGTATTCAGGAAATAAGTATAGAATATATCCGTCATCACCAGAATCGGGAACTGCGGAGAAATCATAGTGCCTCCTTCTAAATTTGCGGTGGATGCAATACTTAGAAGTTCATCACATGTGTCTGCGTATTCCTCATGTCTGCCTGCTGTAATAAATAGTACCCTGGCTTTTCTTTCTTTCGCAATCTTCATCCCTTCCAGAATATCCTTTGTTCTGCCGCTTATCGAAATCGCTATGACCAGCGTATTTTCATCTGCTAATGCTGCATTCATCTTTATTCTGTGGGAATCCTTCACTGCTACCACTCGAAGCCCTAATCTCATGAACCTCAGCTGAAATTCGTCAGCGGCGATTCCCGAACTGCCCATACCCATAACATAAACCTGGCTGCTTTCCGAAAGCATTTTCGCAATTCTGTTCATCTGCGATTCATCGACCAGCTTCACTGTCTTGTTCAACAGGTTCTGGTAAATATCCAATACTCGTTTTGTCAGTTCATTTATGTTGCTGTTCCTTTGGGAATAATCGAAACTTCTTTCGTAATCATAAATGAATTCACGGAAACCTTTATATCCGCATTTCTTTGCGAATCTTGACAAAGAAGCTTCTGATACGAAGAGCCTTGCCGCTATTGCTTTTGAAGAAAAGTCCGTCCTTTCATTATTTTCCATGAAAAATTCTGCGATACTCTTCTCCACATTCGTCAGGCTGTCATAAGATTCGATTATATGTCTAATCACAACTACATCAAAATGATCCACACAATCCCTCCACCAACACCTCCCAGCTAAAAAAGCAAATGATACATCTTCTACAGGTGCTGTCTAGATTTTAATTTTAAAAATCGCTTTTTTGATCCTTCCGGGCTTTTCGACCTGTACTGCCGTCATATGAGCATCCTCCGGATAACATACAAGGAAATCTCCCGGACTCAAAATCACACTTGAGGCTTTTTTCCCATCGAGGGGAAGAAAATCATCATCAGGAACATAATCTTTCTGTACCAGGTTGTCGATAAAATTAAGGTCAATCTCTTCCGTGCCTTCCAGCATAAGATGCACATCCAGATATTGTCTGTGCGCTTCCCAAAAGCGTTTTTCAGGAACTGTTGTCTCGTATGAAACAATGTTTACAAACAGATCTTTTCCTTCAATTTCATAACTGCCCGGTTCCCTTTCCAACAATCCATTCTCTGTTGCGTATGAAAGGCATTTCCCGATTTGGCTGGTCAGTTCTGTTCCATTGCCTGCATATTTCACATTACCCAAAATCACGTTGCGTCCCTCCTTTTGAACACCAATGAACATATATGAACTGTTTCATTCATGTCTATGTGCTTATTATATTCTCTTTAAAATTAATTTCAATATATGTGCCTTGTTCTGAAATCACTTTCACCTGTTTAGTCACTTTATACAATTATCGAACTTCCACCATGTTAGTTTTTGTGCTTTTAGTTGTCTGCTTGAAATATATTACCAATGTCATAGTGTATTTTAAACATATTGATTCAACGTTTTTGCAATAATACATTTTTATTGTTTTAAATAATAGCTGGAAAATAGCATTTTCCAAGCCGAACCATTCTTATCTCCTGATATTTATCTTAACGGAATCCGAAGCACTACTTGTCATTTGACAGCTTTGTTCAGAGAAAAGACTTATCACACAACATATTTTCATTTTAAAAAAAGCAACGGTATCAGGGTTTTCCTTCTACCGTTGCTTTCATATTGTTTTTTTCTTATCAGGTTTTTTAAATTCAGGAATCACCTTCCAAATTCACCTCTCAAAAGAGCTGACAATGTTTCTGTGTGTTTCGCTGACTTGTTATACAAATCCGTATTAAGGTAATATGTATAAAAAATATCGACCATGACAAGTATCGGAAACTGAGGTGAAATCGCAGTTCCTATCTCCAGGTTTTTTGAAGAAGCAATTCTCAGCACATCATCACAAATATCAGTATAATCTTCCGGATTCCCTCCCGTTATAAAAAGTATCTTCGCTCCTCTTTCCTTCGCAATGCGCATTCCCTCCAAAATCTCCCGGGTCTTGCCGCTTATGGATATTCCGATCAGAAGTGTATCTTCATCTGCCAGAGCAGAATTCATCTTAATCCTATGGGAATCACTGATCGCCTCGACACGCAGACCCAGTCTCATAAAACGGAGTTGGAACTCGTCCGCTGCAATTCCTGAGCTTCCCATTCCAATCACGTAAACCTGGCTGCTTTTTGTAAGCATCGTCGCAATCCGTTTCATCTGAGATTCATCAACAAGTTTAAAGCTCTTATTCAAAATGCCCTGATATATATCCAGAACCCTTTTCGTCATATCATCGATGCTGTCATTTTTTTTCGTATTTTCAAAACTTCTCTCATAATCGTAGATCAATTCACGGAAGCCCTTGTATCCGCATTTTTTTGCAAATCTTGAAAGGGAGGCTTCTGAAACAAAAAGCTTTTCGGAAATGCTTTTAGATGAAAAGTTTGATTTTTCCTTATTGTTGAGGAAAAACTCCGCTATATTCTTCTCCACATTTGTTAGCTTATCATAAACTTTGATTATATTTTTCACAACCATATCATCGGCATAATTCATAACATCCACCCTTTTGTCTCCGTAGATAAACGGATTATTTTCGCTAACTTATCAGGTGAAAACAAATGATGGCTGCGCCATCGCTTGTTTTCCTTCTGATAAGTTATATTATATGGGTTTATGAAAATTATTTCAAGTTTAACATAATTCACAAAATTCCGGATAAAAAAATCAGATATGCTTCTGAACAAGCATATCTGACTCTTTTGTGTTTTCTTAGAATTTACCAGCGTCAGCTGATTCCTGGATGGATACTGCAACTGCAACAGTAGCACCAACCATAGGGTTGTTACCCATACCGATAAGTCCCATCATTTCAACGTGAGCTGGAACTGATGAAGAACCAGCGAACTGTGCATCTGAATGCATACGTCCCATAGTATCTGTCATACCGTATGAAGCAGGACCAGCTGCCATGTTATCTGGGTGAAGAGTTCTTCCTGTACCACCGCCTGATGCTACTGAGAAGTATTTTTTACCCTGTTCGATACATTCTTTTTTGTATGTACCTGCAACCGGATGCTGGAATCTTGTAGGGTTAGTTGAGTTACCAGTGATGGATACGTCAACGCCTTCTTTGTGCATGATTGCAACGCCTTCTGTTACGTCATTTGCGCCGTAGCAGTTAACTTTTGCTCTGAGGCCTTCAGAATATGATTTTCTGAAAACTTCTTTAACTTCTCCCGTGTAGTAATCCATTTCTGTTTCTACATAAGTGAAGCCGTTGATTCTTGAGATTACCTGAGCAGCATCTTTTCCAAGACCATTTAAGATAACGCGTAAAGGTGCTTTACGTACTTTGTTGGCTTTTTCTGCGATACCGATAGCTCCTTCTGCTGCTGCGAAAGATTCATGTCCAGCCAGGAAGCAGAAACATGCTGTTTCTTCTTCAAGAAGCATTTTTCCAAGGTTCCCGTGTCCTAAACCTACTTTACGCTGATCAGCAACTGATCCAGGAATACAGAAAGCCTGTAGGCCTTCACCGATTGCAGCGGCAGCATCAGCAGCTCTTCTGCAGCCTTTTTTGATTGCGATTGCAGCGCCTACTACGTAAGCCCAGCTTGCATTTTCAAAAGCGATTGGCTGAATTCCTTTAACCTGATTATATACGTCTAATCCGGCATCTTTAGTGATTTTTTCAGCTTCTTCGATAGAAGCGATACCATAGCTGTTTAATACAGCGTTGATTTTATCTATACGTCTTTCATATGATTCAAATAAAGCCATCTTGTTTTACCTCCTCTATTACTCGTGTCTTGGGTCAATAATCTTAACAGCATCTGCTACTCTTCCGTACTGACCTTTGGATTTTTCAAAAGCTGTGTTTGCATCGTCGCCTTTTTTGATGAAATCCATCATCTTGCCAAAGCTTACGAACTGGTATCCGATGATTTCATCGTCTGCGTCAAGAGCAACGCCTGTTACATAGCCTTCTGCCATTTCAAGGTAACGAGGTCCTTTTGCAAGTGTTCCGTACATAGTACCAACCTGTGATCTTAAGCCTTTTCCTAAATCTTCAAGACCTGCTCCGATTGGAAGTCCGTCTTCTGAGAAAGCTGACTGAGTTCTTCCGTATACGATCTGTAAGAATAACTCTCTCATTGCAGTGTTGATAGCATCACATACTAAGTCTGTATTTAAAGCTTCAAGGATAGTTCTTCCTGGTAAGATTTCAGAAGCCATCGCTGCTGAATGTGTCATACCTGAACATCCAACTGTTTCAACTAATGCTTCCTGGATAATACCCTCTTTAACGTTAAGTGTTAATTTACAAGTTCCCTGCTGAGGTGCACACCAGCCGATACCGTGTGTTAAACCGGAAATATCTGTTACGTCTTTTGCTTTTACCCATTTTGCTTCTTCTGGGATTGGCGCAGCACCATGGTTAACGCCCTGTGCTACTTTACACATTTGTTCTACTTCATGTGAATAAATCATTTTAAGACTCCTTTCAACTATAACTTGAAATTTTTAATGTGCGGATAGACCACACACTTTGCATGTGTTATTATGTATATATGGTTTTTTGCTAAATTGTTAACACACACTCCTTTGTTATTTTCGCATAATATTGTGGATGTGTCTAGCAATTTTTGTTTTTTTCTAATTACTGATCCCAAAAATCCATTCTAACATTTGAAATACGGAGGAATTCATATGCCAACTACCTATGCTCACTACTCTTTCGGAAAAAAAGTACTGGAAAACCTGAATCCGGAAATCAAAGAGCTCATCACCGGACACCTGCCTCTTTTCTACCTCGGCCTTCATGGACCGGATATCCTTTTCTATTATAATCCGCTGCACGCAAATCCGATTATCCAGGCCGGCGACCGTCTCCATAAGAAAAATGCTGATGAATTTTTCAAAATGGCTCGTTCGATCATCCAGAAATGTCCGGATCCCGATGCCGCCACTTCCTATATTCTTGGTTTTATCTGCCACTTTATGCTTGATAGCGAATGTCATCCATATATCGAAGAAAAAGTTGTATCTACTGGCATTTCCCATGCTGAAATCGAGATGGAATTCGACAGGGCTCTCATTGTGGAAGACGGTCTGAATCCGCTCGCATTCAGACCGACAGGACACCTGAATCCGGACATCGCGAACGCGGAATGCATCTCCTGGTTCTTCAAGGCCATCTCGAAGAAGCAGATTCTTTCTGCACTGAAATCCATGAAGGCTTATCTCAACTTATTGGTTGCACCCGGAATACTGAAAAGGAATTTTATAATCGCAGCTCTCAGAATTACCGGAAACTACGATCATATGATTGGACTTATGGTAAAGCATGAACCCAATCCTGCCTGTGCGGATACCTGCAACACCTTGAAAATCCTAAGTTCTGCTACAGTCTGTCCTACAGTAAAAATGCTCCACGAATACCATTCAAATCTCAACAATTCCGAAAAACTGAGCAGCCGATTCAGCAGGAACTACTTGTAGACTTATACACAGCCGGGACAGATAATACTGGAATTACATAATCTCTCACGATCAGAAGGAGGCTACCATCATGAACAGTTCAAAAGACAGATTGACAAAGCTCGAAAAGTACTGGATTTTATACGACATCGGAAATTCTGCATTTATTATGCTGATATCAACAATCATTCCTATCTATTTCAAAAATATTGCACAGGCCAACGGCGTTTCAGCCTCTGACTCCACTGCATACTGGGGTTATTCCATATCAATCGCCACTGTCATAGTTGCAATCCTCGGACCGATCTGCGGCACCCTGGCCGACACCCGTGGTTATAAGAAGCCCTTATTCGCACTCTTCATGATGCTCGGCGTTCTCGGATGTGCGGCCCTCGCAGTTCCGATGCCGTGGATTGCATTTCTGACAGTTTTTATAATTGCCAAAGTCGGAATATCATCCAGCTTCATATTCTACGATGCCATGCTCCCCGATATTACAACCGACGAACGCATGGACTCCATTTCCTCAATGGGCTATGCATGGGGGTATATCGGAAGCTGTGTGCCTTTTACAATAAGCCTTCTTCTTATACTGAATGCCGGCAGTTTTTCGCTTACCACTTCAACTGCTACCGGAATCGCCTTTATACTCAATGCGCTCTGGTGGTTTTTCGTAAGCCTGCCGCTTCTTAAGAACTATAAACAGACTTATTATGTGGAAGTTGAAAAACATGTCATAAAAAAAAGCTTCCGGCGTCTTGCATCTGTAATCAAGGATATCAAACCCCACAGGGAAATCTTCGCTTTCCTAATTGCCTTTTTCTTCTATATTGATGGCGTCTATACCATTATTGAAATGGCAACCTCGTATGGAAAGGATGTCGGAATCAGCGACAACCAGCTGCTCTATGCCCTGCTGCTTACCCAGGTTGTAGCCTTCCCTTTCGCCCTGCTGTTCGGAAGGCTTTCCAAAAGCTTCAGGACAGAAAAACTGATCAGCATCTGCATAGCAGGCTATTTTGCAATTGCCCTGTTTGCCCTGCAGCTTAACCATGCATGGGAATTCTGGTTTCTGGCCGTATGCGTTGCCATGTTCCAGGGGGCCGTGCAGGCGCTGTCCCGTTCCTATTTTGCCAAGATCATCCCGAAAGAAAAATCGAGTGAATACTTCGGTTTCTTCGACATCTTCGGCAAGGGCGCTTCCTTTGCCGGAACGCTCACAATGGGCATCGCGACACAGGTATTCAACACCTCAAGGGCGGGCGTTGCTGTTATATCCATAATGTTCGTAATCGGATTTATTTTATTCAGGAGAGCTGTAGCCCTTAATACTGCAAGGTCATAAGGGCTTCAAATTTTTTATGGAATTTTTCACTCAGGAAATACTTCATTTACAGCCAGACAAAAAAGAGCGTAAGACTGCCGGACCGGCATGCCTTACGCCCTTTTTTAATTCATAGGAAATTCCTCAAATTTCCTATGAATTAAAACGCTCCGCGAGGATGCGCATGACGCACAAGAAGAATATGTCGCAAAAGCGACTGCGCGTCAGCGCGGGAGTTTCTCAAGCGAAACTCTTTGTTCTATAATTTGCTGCCTACTCTATACTCTCCATTCTCTCAAACAGGACAGATGCCCCCAATGCGGCAATCAGGGTGCCTGCTCCGCTCATTAGGATTGCCAGAACAAATCCAGCTTCCACATTGATCAGCAGCGTGCCAATTACCGCTGCCGCTATGGAAATCCCCATAAAGAACATCTGCAGAAACATTTTTGTAAACCGCTTGAAAAGCATTGGCAGAACTTTGCCAAGAAAGGCCTCCACAAATACAACCAGATAGAGCCTGTTCGCCTGTATAGATACATGAATCAAAATACACAGAAGAATCTGAAAGGCATTCAAGCCTAGAAAAATCCCCGCCGGCACCGCTATCAGACAGCCGTCAACAAATGCCCTGATGTGTTCGACAAGTGTTGCATACCATAATTTCTTCATTGCCGTATCCGGAATCAGATAAGTATATGGATTCATCAGTTCTTTTTCCCACTTCGTCGGATATCCGCTGAATAATACCGCAATATATGCGGACACACCTGGAATCACGAAAATACCGTACAGATCAACATCGTTCCTGGATGCAAAAAAGGCGATCGCGCAGCCCGCACCCAGACAGACAAGACTGAAAGGACTGAAAATGAAAAAACGGTTCTTCTTATACTCGAGCAGCTGCCTGTAAAATATGGCTTTTGCGTAACTTCCTTTGTATACGATATCTGCCTTTCTGTATTTCTTTTTCTTGCCGAACAGAAAAACTGCCTCTCCTTTTCTGGATTTCTCAAGCACATTCGTATAATCCTCTGCAAAACTCATGGCGTCCTCATAATATGCCCCTGTGCATTTCATTTTCCATGCCAGTACGCCTAGTACAAATGCCGTTATGCAGTATAGAACCGTGCATGCAACGTTCAGTGCGGTAGGACCCAGGAGCAGAAGCCTGATAAACGCTATGTTCCATCCTGCAAGCGGTACCATCTGAAGAAAAGGATGATTCAGAAAAAGACTCACTATATTAAAGGAAGCATTTTCGGAATAGAAAAGGTAAAGACCAAACAGAACGAGAATGCCTAAAATTCCAAATACACACCATCTTATGACTTTCGCCGTCTTTTCTCCGTCGCCTTCATTTCCATAAATCAGTACCATCATTGAAGCTTCCAGTACATTTTCCACAGCAAATGCGAGGACAAAATATGCCACCATTATCCAGGCTGAGACATGGAACCAGAAAACCCCTGCAAAAGCAAGCAGCAGACTGAAGACGAATCCCATTATATATTGCCTGATCTGACCGTACAGGAGCACAAGTTTCGGAGCCGCAGGCGATGTAAACACAAACTGGACATCACTGTTTTTGAACACAAGCCCTCTCCTTTTTGCATACGACAGCAGATTCATGGGAACCGTCATCAATGTGAAAAACGACAAGATCACAACCAGTCCTTTCGGGTTATCAAGCCCCATGTCAGTTATCATCTCCGGCATCGCAAAGAGCATACCTGTAAGATAGCAGCCTGCGAGCACCAGATAAATATAAGTGACAGGTTTTTTAAGCGATCTTTTCAGACTGTTTCGGATTGACGCACGGTAGACATAGATTAAGCTCTCCATTGTTCTTCACCGCCCGTAATCCCGAAAAAGAGCTCATCCAGAGCCTTGCCCTTGGCATCCTCTTTCGTATATTCGCCTATGATCGTTCCTTCTTCCATCACAAACATGACATCCCAAAGCTCTTCTACCATTTCAAGCATATGGGTACTTATCAGGACCGTCACTCCGTCCGATTTAAGTTCACCAATCACGTTCTTGAGTTCCTTGATTGCCATTGGATCAAGCCCTACCATCGGCTCATCAAAAAGAATAACCCTTGGCTTGATCAGCAGGGCACAGCATATGCTGACCTTCTGCATCATCCCCTTGGAAAGTTCATTTCCAAGCTTATCCTGCTTGTCCCTGAGTTCAAAACGCTCTAACAGCGCGTCTATCTCTTCTTCCGTGACGTCCAGGGCATATGCCTGTTTCACATAGTTCATATGCTCTCTCACCGTCAGCATCTCAAACATCGCCGGAATTTCCGGCACATAGGCAAAGACCCTTTTTGCATTCACATCTCTGGCCGGCATGCCTTCAATTCTGACGTCACCGGTGAACCTCAGCAGACCGGCGATACTTTTAATGATGGTTGATTTTCCTGCGCCGTTTGGCCCAAGCAGTATCCCGACAGTTCCGTTTTCAAGCGAAAACCCTACATCCTTCACCGCAACAATCTTACCGTATTTTTTTACCAAATTCCTAACTTCAAGCATCTCTTGTCCCCCTTGTCAACGCTTATATAATTGTACTAGTATCCTAATACAATCATATAATTTAGTTAAATATTTGTCAAGAGATGTTTTGTATATATATGGAAACTTTTTTTGTTTATACCTGATCCTATGACTGCTCCGGTCTAAGCTCTGCTGATTTCAGGCTGTACGGAAGCATTTTTTGACACGATCTCGCCTTCTTTTTTGAATATGCTGTTTTTAGGCACGAATCCTCTTACACTGGAAAGCGGATATATATTGCTGTTTCGTCCAACAATAGTACCCGGATTCAGAACGGAATTACATCCCACCTCTACATTATCTCCAAGCATCGCACCGAACTTCTTGAGCTGTGTGCCAATCTGCATATCCTTCATTTTGACTGTTACAAGGGTCTTATCCGACTTTACATTGGAAGTGATTGAGCCTGCTCCCATATGAGCCTTGTATCCCAGAATAGAATCGCCTACATAGTTATAATGCGGGACCTGCACCTTATTGAAAAGCACAACATTCTTCAGCTCAGTCGAATTTCCAACTACCGCACCTTCTCCCACTATTGCATTTCCCCTGATGAATGCGCAATGGCGGATTTCAGCATCTTTTCCTATTATAGCAGGACCATGGATATATGCAGACGGAGCGACTTTTGCTGTTTTTGCTATCCATATATTTTCTTCCCTTACTTCGTATTCTTCAGGACTCAGTGTTGCTCCCAATTCAAGGATGAAACTTCCAATTTCAGGAAGTACCTCCCAGGGATAGCTTTTTCCTTCAAATAATTCCCTGGCGATCGTCTGATCTAAATCAAATAAATTCTGGATTTTCAACTGTTCCATACAATTCTCCCTCTTTCTCTGTTTCCATATTTATGTCAAAACGGTTATTTGTAATTTACCGCCAGACTGTCAAAGCTTTTCAATAGTGCATGCTGATTATTCAGGTTCAGGACCCCATGCGTCCTTCCTCCAACAAATTTTTCCAGTTTTTCCATGTATTCATCAGGAGTTATATCCCCGTCTGCGACATAGGTGAGACCTTTTTCCCAGCTGGCAGTCAGTTCGGGATTCAGCAGCGATCTGACCGAAGCGTTCACCACATCATAAATCATGTCTCCAAGCTGTGTCGGAGATATCATCTGGGTTTTGCTGTTCAGGGAAATGTATTTTATGTTTACAAGCTTTTTCAGGATCTCAGCCCTTGTGGCGCTCGTTCCGATACCGCTTCCCTTGATCTGTGCTCTGAGCTCATCGTCCTCTATCAGCTGTCCCGCATTCTCCATTGCAAGAATCATCGAACCGGAATTATAACGTTTCGGTGGAGATGTCTCTCCCTCCTTGACATACATATCCCTGACCGGAAGTTCCGAACCTTTTTTCAGCGATTTCAGTATATTCATGAAGGCCTCATCGCATTTTGCGTCATCCCCATCCTGATCCTCCGCTTTCTTCTTGTCAAAGGAGTTGCCGGTCACTTTCAGATATCCCTCATCAGCCAGGACCTTAAAATTGGCAAAAAAGCTTTCCCCTTTCACCTTCGTCACGACACTGACTTTCTGATAGACTGCAGCCGGATAGAAGATGCTTAGAAATCTTCTTGCGATCAGCTCGTAAATCTGAGCAGATGTTGGAGAAAGGCTCCTGAGGGCATTCATCCCCTGGCCTGTCGGAATGATCGCATAATGGTCTGTAATCTGTTTGTCGTTGACATATCTGGTCTTCTCGATATTCTTATAATTTCCCGAATCGAGCACCTCGGATGCGAATTCCGATACCAGCGAAAAATTCTTAAGACCGCCTATATTTTTTTGTATTTCCTTCGCTACTGCAGTTGACAGGACCCTTGCATCCGTCCTCGGATAGGTGACCATCTTTTTTTCATACAACTCCTGCACCACTTTCAGTGTCTCATCAGGGCTGATCTTAAACAGCCTCGAGCAGTCATTCTGAAGTTCAGCCAAATTAAAAAGAAGCGGAGGGTTCTTGTTTTCCCTCTTTTTTTCTATCGATTCTATGACTGAAATAACCGGCTGTTCGGAGGTAAGCGTCTGAATGAGCTCCTCCGCCTTTTCTCTTTCCTTGAATCCGTTCTCCTTATAAAGGTCTCTTGATTCAAAATACCTGGAACCGGCTACGGCTTTCCATTCCGCCTCAAACTCCCTGCCTTCACAGTCAAGTCCGGCCAGGACTCTGAAAAACGGAGTCTTGACGAATTCCCTGATTTCTCTCTCTCTTCGGACCACCATACCCAGCACGCATGTCATTACCCTGCCTACCGAAAGTACTGTTCTGTCTGTTTTCAGATATTTCGATATGGTATTTCCGTATTTCAGGGTCAGCAGCCTTGAAAAATTGATCCCCATCAGGTAATCCTCTTTTGCCCTCAGATAAGCCGCTGCCGAAAGGTTATCATATTCCGCAAGATCCTTGGCATTCTCCACGCCCCTTAGTATCTCATCTTCGGTCTGTGAGTCGATCCATACCCTTTTCCTTTTCTTGTTTTTCACACCCGCCATCTGTTCAACAAGACGGTATATGTATTCCCCTTCGCGTCCGGAGTCAGTACAGACATAGATCATATCGACATCCTCGCGGTTCATAAGCCCGCTTACAGTATCGAACTGTTTTTTGACGTTCGGAATCACTTCATATTTAAACTCCTTCGGAAGAAACGGAAGAGTCGACAGACTCCATCTCTTCAGTGAAGGATCATAGGCTTCAGGATAGCTCATGGTGACCAGGTGGCCTACGCACCAGGTCACAATCGCCTGGTCTGCTTCTATATAGCCGTCCCGTCTTCTGGTATCCAGCTTCAGCGCTTTTGCGAATTCCTGTGCAACGCTTGGCTTTTCTGCTATGTATAATGATTTGGACATGTATTACCAACTTTCTTTTTTCTTATGCAGTTCTTTTTCTCTAACCGTTCAGAACCCCAATTCTGAATAGTTACCTTTTTCTTTAACATTCTAACATAAGGCATGGATTTTGAAAAGGGGATGCAGCTCTGCTGCATCCCCTTTTCAAAATACGTATCACTATTTAGGCCTGGCCTTTGCCGGCTAACGATTATGAATCGCAGCCTATTTTACCTGTATATACCCCTGTGCTTTTAATAACTCGGCGATCAATACTGCTCCGCCTGCTGCTCCACGAACTGTGTTGTGTGATAATCCTACGAATTTGTAATCGTAAACGATATCCTCTCTTAATCTTCCAAGGGTTATGCCCATTCCTTTTTCATAATCCCTGTCGAGTTTGGCCTGTGGCCTGTTGTCTTCTTCGAAGTATTTTATGAACTGTTTTGGTGCGCTTGGAAGTTCAAGTTCCTGAGGAAGCCCATTGAATTCAGCCCATGCTTTTAAGATTTCTTCTTTGGAAGGTTTCTTATCGAACGAAACGAATACTGCTGCTGTATGACCGTCTGAAACAGGAACCCTGATGCACTGTGTTGTGATTACAGGAGTGCTTGCTTTTACGATTTCTCCGTCTACAACCTTGCCCCAGATCCTTAACGGTTCCTGTTCGCTCTTTTCTTCTTCTCCACCGATATATGGAATGATATTGTCAACCATTTCAGGCCAATCCTGGAAGTTCTTTCCGGCTCCTGAAATTGCCTGGTATGTAGTTGCAACAACTACCTTTGGTCCGAATTCTTTCAGTGCATGTAATGCAGGTGTATAGCTCTGGATTGAGCAGTTCGGTTTAACCACGATAAATCCTCTTTCAGTGCCAAGGCGTTCCTTCTGTGCCGCAATCACTTCAAGATGTTCAGGATTCAATTCCGGAACAACCATCGGGACATCTTTTGTCCAACGGTGTGCACTGTTGTTTGAAACAACAGGAGTTTCTGTTTTTGCATAAGCTTCTTCGATTGCTTTGATCTCATCTTTTGTCATATCTACTGCGCTGAATACAAAATCTACTCCTGCAGCCACTTCTTCAACATCATTTACATTCTTTACGATTAATCCTTTAACAGCTTCCGGCATTGGAGTAGTCATTTTCCAACGGCTTCCCACTGCTTCTTCATAAGTTTTTCCAGCTGATCTTGGGCTTGCTGCTACCGTAACAACTTCAAACCATGGGTGGTTTTCCAATAATGAAACAAAACGCTGTCCTACCATACCTGTGCCGCCAAGAATACCTACTTTTAATTTCTGATCCATGCTAAAATCTCCTCTTCACATTCTTATATTGATGATACCTGCACACGCAATATCCGGATATTTCCGCTGTGTGTTTTTGTATCGCGTACATTTGTCTTCCTGTTATGTATAATAAACTATCTACATCAAAAAATCAACTTGTTTTTTTATTTTGTACAATTCATCCATCTCTTTTCGTCAGCTCATGCAAATTCTGTCATTATGCACAATTGCAGCCAAGAGTCTTAGTCGGCAGAGCGTTTTCTATCGCATAGGACAATCTGCTTATGAGATAAAAAGAGCCGGCCGGTTGCAAAAGCAACCGGCCGGCTCATCGGAATGGTTCATCCCTGCGTCCGTGATTTAGACACGGAACAGATGCTGATTTTCCGAAAGATATTTTTTATTTACTTCAATTACCTTTTCCATGGCTTCCTTACCAGGTGCACCGATGGTCATACGTTTTTCCACGCATGTTTTCAGACTGATCGCTTCGTAGATATCGTTTTCGAAAACAGGGCTGATCGCCTTGTATTCTTCCAGGCTCATATCATCCAGGGCAATGTTCCTGCCAATGCAGAAAAGAACAAGCTGGCCGACAATGCCGTGGGCATCGCGGAATGGAACACCTTTGTTTACAAGATAATCTGCCGCATCAGTCGCATTTGTGAATCCGTTCTTTGCACTTGCTTCCATTGTCGTCTTATTGAACTTCATGGTAGCTGCCATTCCCGTAAAGAGAGCAAGGCATCCTTTTACCGTATCGATCGCATCAAATGTAAGTTCCTTGTCTTCCTGCATGTCCTTGTTGTATGCCAGCGGAAGCCCTTTCATTGTTGTAAGGATAGACATGAGGGCACCATATACGCGTCCCGTTTTTCCCCTGACAAGTTCTGCAATATCCGGATTCTTCTTCTGAGGCATGATGCTGCTTCCGGTGCTGTATGCATCGTCAAGCTCCACAAAGCCATATTCGTTCGAATTCCAGATGATAATTTCTTCCGAAAATCTGCTAAGGTGCATCATGATTGTGGAAAGGGCTGAAAGCAGCTCTATCACATAGTCCCTGTCTGCAACAGAATCCATGCTGTTCAGGGTAGGCCCGTCAAAGCCGAGAAGTTCTGCAGTATACTCCCTGTCAAGGGGGTAAGTAGTGCCTGCGAGGGCGCCCGAACCGATCGGCGAAACATTCATCCTTCTATATATGTCTGAAAGCCTTGAGCGGTCTCTCTTAAACATTTCAAAATAGGCCCCAAAATGGTGAGCCAGTGTAATAGGCTGGGCCTTCTGCAGATGCGTGAAGCCCGGCATATAGGTTTCTGTATGCTCCTCCATTGTTTTGATCAGCGTATCCAGAAGCTCCTTTAAAAGACTGTCTATTTCAATCACTTCGTCCCTGGTATACAGCTTCATGTCAAGCGCAACCTGGTCATTCCTGCTTCTTCCAGTATGCAGACGTTTACCCGGTTCCCCGATGCGCTCTATCAGAGTCGCCTCCACAAAGCTGTGGATATCCTCATATGTTTCTCCTATCTCAAGCGCGCCGCTCTCTATGTCTGATAAAATACCTTTCAGGCCGGCAACGATGGCCTCTTTGTCTTCATTTGAAAGTATCCCCTGCTTTGCAAGCATTGTTACATGGGCAATACTTCCTTCTATATCCTGTTTATAAAATTTCCTGTCAAAAGAAATTGATGCATTGAAATTGTGTACAAGCTGATTTGTTTCTTTTGTGAAGCGTCCGCCCCAAAGTTTCATATTCAGTTCCCCTTTTCTTCCTGTATTTTTATATAATATCTCTGGTTTTTAATTATAACATCATATTCAAAAAAAGAAAGTCCTTAATTCAAGGACTTTTCTCTTTCCATTTTCGAAAATACGCATCCGCAGTAATCCTGCCTGTACATTCCATACTGCGCTGTCAGCTCAACAGAACGCTTGAATCCGTTCTTTTTCTTGAAATCGGAATAGAGATAGGCAATTCCCGTTTCTTCTGAAATCTTCTTTCCTATCTCGTTCAGCTGATCCGCATTTTTATGAGGGCTGATCGACAGGGTCGTCGTGAAATAATCGAATCCGCCCTCTCTGGCCCTTTTGGCAGTCTCCCTAAGGCGCAGCTCAAAGCATCTGGAGCATCGTTCTCCTCCTTCAGGCTCTTTTTCAAGTCCCCTGGTCTCTGCATAAAACAGGTCGGTATCATAGTCTCCTTCAAGAAATGAAATCTTATGCAGCACATCCAGACGGTCTGCGAATTCCCTCTGTTCAGCCGCTCTTTTCTCATATTCCTCTGGCGGGAAGATGTTCGGGTTATAATAGTACACGGTAATCTCGAAATACGCAGACAGATATTCCAGCACATAACTGCTGCAAGGCGCACAGCAGCTATGAAGCAGCAGTCGCGGTACTTCGCCATTTTTTTCCAGGGCATCCGTGATCTGATCAAGCTCTTTCTGATAATTCCTTTTTGGTATACCGTTCATAATCGTACTCCTTACTATGGTGAAGCTGCAGTATCAAGTTCCGGCTGCTCCTCGGTTCTCGGGAGCATCCGGATTCGGATACCCTTGTACCCGCAGGTTCCAGGGCGCAAAAAAAAGCTTCCGATCGGACTCGAACCGACGATCTGCTCATTACGAGTGAGCCGCTCTACCAACTGAGCCACGGAAGCAAATGTAAAAACATTACAGTCCTATTATACTCGTTTTTCAAAAATTTGCAAGACATTTTTTGGTTTTTTTCCAGTACAAACGTTCACGTATTACTGTTCACGCTGTGACTAGCAGCAAGCTGCTCGATGCACATTCTAAATAGCGCAGTTTTCTGTCATTGCAAGGGTCTTACTGTGCATGAAGAATAACAGAGAGTCTGCCAAGGCAGACTCTCTGTTATTCTTCATCTTCAGTTGTATCTGCTGGCTGATTCTTTTCTTCTGCTATCCTGCTGACATGTACGCTCCTGATCATCTTATTCTCCACAGACATGATATGGAATCTATATCCTTCATGTTCAATTTCAAACACTTCATCTTCTTCCGGAATTCTGTCAATCTTAGATATAAGGAATCCGTTGAGGGTTTCATAGTCCTCGTCTTCGAATTGTAATCCGAGTGCCAGCTCCACCTCTTCAAGAGGCGTGCTTCCTTCCATCATAAATGTTTCGTCAGACTGCTCTATGATATTGCTGTCATCTATGTCATACTCATCCATAATGTTACCCACTATTTCCTCGAGAATATCCTCCATAGCGACAAGCCCGGCTGTCTGGCCATATTCATCCACAACGATCACCATATGCATATTCTGTGACTGCATATTTTTGAACAGAAGGTTAATGTTCCTCGTTTCGGGAATAAAATCAGCTTCCCTTACAAGGCCTTCGATCTCCATGATAGACATGCCCCTCATTTCCGGATGGGAATAGGATTTCATGGCATTCTTCAGGTGCAGTACACCAATGATATTATCAAGATTGCCGTCGTAGACCGGAAATCGGGAATTCCGCTGGTTCAGTATGAAAGCAAGGGCATCATCAAGCGTCATTTCCCCATCAAGGGCAATCATGTTCTTTCTGTGCGTCATGATATCCTTTGCTTCTTTATCAGCAAACTCGATGATATTGTTTATCATCTGCGCTTCGCTTGCCTGCAGCACGCCCTGCTCATGGCCTTCATTTACCATATATATAATTTCTTCTTCGGTCACATCCTCCGCTTCATCAAACGGGCTGATTCCGAAGACGGAAACCACATTTTCTCCGAATTTTACCACCAGCCATATGAAAGGGCTGAAAAGCACGATTATGAAATTCACAGGACTAACCAGAAAATAAGCCAGCTGATTGCATCGCTTGATTCCTATTCTTTTCGGAATCAGCACGCCAAATGCCAGCATGATAAACATGACTGAAAATACAGCCAGCACCAGCGATACCGCATCGCTGACATTCGTATTGATTGCAGGAATCCCCCTGATCATCAGCCCGGCCAGGAAGCCTCTGATCCCTGTGACCGTAAACATACCGGCAGTAATGCCCGTAAGCATGGAGATGGTATGAACTGCTGCTATCAGATAAGAGGGGTTTTCAATGAATCTCAGCAGCCGCAAAGACTTCCTGTCTCCCTCCTGAGCCTTCAGACTGACCTCCATCTCACTTATGCTCTGTGCTGCTGCACCAAACCCAAACATAATCGCATCTAATGCTGTTAAAATAATCAAAAATGTAATACCGTCAACAAGACTCCCGCCTTCTGCCATTAATTCATGCTCCTTTTTTACCGGTTTCAATTTTAAATTCTGTCTAAAAGCCCCTAATTATCAAAATAATCAATGGCCTCAACAATTTTTCCGTTTTTCAAATAAACTCTTGGTATTCGTTTCCCAAGATCACAGACAAATTCATAATTGAACCGGTCTGCCAGATTTCCCATTTCCTCTACACTGATCCTCTGATTTCCATTTACGCCGATCAAAGTCGCCTCATCACCTTCCGAAACACCATCAATATCAGAAACGTCAACCATAAACTGGTCCATACAGACGCGCCCAAGAATCGGTGCCTTTTTACCTCTGATCAGGACCCATCCTTTTGAAGAAAGGCTTCTCGGGTATCCGTCCCCGTAGCCAACAGGTATGGTCGCCACCCGCATGTCTGCAGGAGCTCTGTATGTGGCTCCGTAACTTATCCCTTCACCCTTTTCAACATTCTTGATGTATACTATATGGCTGATCAGCGTCATAGCAGGGGTTAATTTGACCGCTTCCTTCGACACCTCGTCCGAAGGGTACAGTCCGTACATTGCAATGCCCGGACGTACAGCATCGATATTGGCCTCCTGAAGGTCGATACTTCCGGCACTGTTAGAACAGTGCCTTATCTTGAATTTTATGCCTTCCTTTTCAAGATCTCCTAAAAATTCTTTGAATTTTCTCAGCTGTTCAAAAGAAAAAGATTTGTCCAGTTCATCCGCTTTGACGAAATGAGTGAAAATCCCCTCAAGTTCCACATTCGGCAGACTGCTTATCTCCCTGACGATTTCAAAACTTTCTCTGCATGGCTTAATCCCGATCCGGTTCATCCCCGTATCCATTTTGATATGCATGATAACCTTTTTCCCGAGCCTGACGGCCGTTTCAGAAAGGCTTTTCGCCATATCAAGCTTAAACACTGCAGGTCTAATTCCATAGTTCACAATATCTTCATAATGTTCCGGAAACGTAAATCCCAGAATCAGAACAGGCTTTTCGATCCCGTTTCTTCTGAGGCTCAGCGCCTCTTCAACCGTTGCAACAGCAAAACCGAAAACAAAGTCCTGCGGTTCAATAAGCCGGGCAATCGGCAGTGCTCCATGACCGTACGCATCCGTCTTAACGACAGCGATTACCTTTGTTCCGTCTTTTAAATTATTTCTGATTGCAAGCATATTGCCTTCAATCGCATCCAAATCTATCTTTGCACAAACTCTTCTATATTCTTTCATCTTTATTCTTCCTCTGCTGCCGCTTACTTTTTTAAGCATTTTATTTTAAGCTGTCCGGGCCGATTCCAGACACTCATTATCTTACAATATCAGCCAGGCTGTCAATAATATCATGGGCCATCATGGAATACTGTCCTTTGTTTTCTGCGGCTATATCTCCTGCCATTCCATGAATGAGAACTCCTAAAGTGGCAGCCTCAACAATTGTGGTGTTCTGCGAGAGCAGTCCTATGATAATTCCTGTCAGGACGTCTCCCGATCCCCCGGTTGCCATGCCGTTGTTCCCTGTCTGGTTCATATACACTGCACCCGTTCCGTCTGCAACAACCGTCCTGGCATCCTTAAGCACACAGACAACATGGTGCTTCCTAGCAAATTCATCTGCCTCTGCAAGAAGATTCTGGGCAATCCCTTTTATATCTCTTTTCAGAAGCCTGGACATTTCTCCCAGATGGGGAGTCAGTATAATATCCTGTTTATGGTTTTCAAGAAGTTCAATATGCTCTGAAACAAGATTGATTCCGTCTGCATCGATTATTACGGGAACCTTTGCATTTCCCAGCAGTATATTCAGTATCGTCTTAGCTTCGATTCCCTTGCCGATTCCCGGTCCGATTCCTATGACATCTGCCCATCCTATGATCTCTTTAAAAGCTGTAACATCTATATGAAATCTGTCATAGGTCGAAAGTATTGCCTCCGGAAGCATGGTTTGCAGAATCTCTCTGTTCTCGCTTGGCGTATAGATTCTTACCAGACCGGCACCAGTCCTGTATGCGGCCTTGGCTGCCAGGTATGCGGCGCCGCTCATGTTGCATGATCCCGCGATTATGAGGATTTTGCCATAAGTGCCTTTGTTAGAATAAGGCCGTCTGTCGGGTATCCTTTTCAGATCTGATTCATCGTATGTATATACCTTCGGCAGGATGCCTTCAAATCCGAGATCTGTAATCCCAATATCTCTGACCTCGGTCCTGCCGCAATAAACCGCACCAGGATACAGAACCTGACCGAGTTTTTTATAGGCAAATGCAGCAGTAACATCAGCCTTCACTGCTGTCCCCAGAACCTGCCCGGTGTCCGCAGACACTCCGCTCGGAATGTCTGCTGCAAGCACCCTGGCATCCATGCTGTTGATCCGATCAACCGCTTCTGCATAACGGCCGCTGATTTCCGTATTCAGGCCTATGCCAAACAGAGCATCCACAACTGTCGTATATTCCCTGTCAGGAATAGTGTTTTCCACTTCTTTTCCATGATTTTTCAGAAGCGCCATCTGTGTGCCGGCATCTTCTGAAAGCCGGTCTTCATCACCTATGAACGCCACATCAACCTCATATCCTTTTAAAAAAAGAAGTCTTGCAGCTGCAAATCCGTCTCCTCCATTGTTACCGGCCCCGCATACGATCAATATTCTTTTCAGATTGAACTCTCCGTTTTCAAGTTCTTCAACAATGGAAAGTGCTGCCCTTTCCATAAGAACCATCGACGGAACTCCGATTTTTTCAATTGTGGCCTTGTCGCATCTTTTCATTTCGCTGCTGTTTACAAGGTATTTCATATGCTCTCATCCTCTCCAACTGCAAATGCGGAAACCAGTTCCTTTGTGTTTGAAATCGTTACATACATGTTTTTTATATGAAGCTCATCAGCCCTTTTCTTCGCTCCCCCGTACAGGTTCACGTATGGCTTTCCCCTCTCGTCCCGGAGCACCTCAATGTCTTTGGGCCCGAATCCGGAAAAACCTGTGCCAAGTACCTTTGATACGGCTTCTTTGACTGCAAAATTCCCGGCAGACTTTCGTGCATTTCCCTTCATGAACGCAATCTCTTCATACGTAAAATAACGCGCCAAAAAAGCCTCTTTTTTACAGGCTTTTTCAACACGGCCAATTTCAATTAAATCTGTGCCTATTCCCTTTATCATTTTATATTTCCTTATATTCCAAATCAAATAGATCGACGATTTCTGGTCCCAGTATATCATGCATATAAGAATAAATTTCAGCATTCTTCTGTTCCATATCCTGCTTCCGGATAATATTTTTCTTAAGTTCAATCCGTACCTGTTTGATCCATTCACCGATTTTGCGAATGCCTGAAGCATTCTCCTGAAGAATGCCATAGCACACATCCATACTCTGAAGCATCAGTATCTCATTAGCTTCCTTGATGCTTCTGGGAATATCCAGAAGCTCATCATCGTAGCTTTCGATTTTCTCGTTGATTTCTATAATCAGCCTCTGATTCTCTTCGAGTTTTTTCCCGCTCGAAGGATTTGTATCAGCAGCATCCATATGATCAACTATTTCCTGCATCAGATCGGATTTTATTCTTTTTAAATCTTTTATATCATTTACCAGTTTCCCCTGTCTTTTCAACAGGTCGTTGAGTGCCTTCTCGCTATCCCTGACTGCTGAAGTCTTTGCAGTGTCTGGTATGAGATTGTGCCATTTTTTATCCAGAGTCAGAATTGGCACCTTTTTATTTTCCAGCGACTTCCTGAACTCTTCTATTTCTTTTACCCCTGCCATGGCTTCCATCCTTATCCGCTCATACTGTGGCTATTTCTGTTCTTCCCTGCTCTTTTCAACACTTGTGATGTTATAGGAAAGCCGCATCAGGCTTTCTGATAAATGAACATTTTCCACAAGCACATCTTCAGGAAGATTCAAATCTGTATGCGCAAAATTCCAGATTGCTTTTACTCCACAATTAACAAGGCGTTCTGCAACTTCTTTCGCTGCTGTTTTTGGTATTGTCAAAGTTGCAATATCAACTTCATTTTCCTTAATGTAAGCTTCCAGTTCTGACAACGGCAATACTTCTATGTCGCGGATTTTTTTTCCTATCCTTTCAGGATTGATATCAAAAAGTGCTGTCATAATGAAGCCTCTTTTTTCAAATGCCACGTAATTAGCGATGGCATGTCCTAAATTTCCAGCACCAATGATTATCACATTATGCTTTTTGTCCAGGCCCAGAATCTTGGCAATTTCGGAATAGAGGAATTTTACATTATAACCATATCCCTGCTGGCCGAACCCTCCAAAATTATTCAAATCCTGTCTGATCTGGGATGCCGTCACTTTCATCCGCGAACTCAGTTCGCTTGATGAAATCCTTTCCACTCCTGATTCAATCAATTCACCTAAATATCTATAATATCTCGGCAGCCTTCTGATGACTGCTTTTGAAATCTCTTTTTCTTCCACCGGATCAACCTCCTATTTATGTCTATGCTTTATTATATATAAATGTTAAATTATTGTCAACAATTAACAGTTTCAAAGGGATAAGATTACCAGGATTGTAGCATATGCATAGAAGAAAGAGTCTGCCAAGGCAGACTCTTTCTTCTATGCGGCCTTTTACCCGATGACATTCTGATTCATCATCTGTTTTGAAAGGCTGATATCAATCCGGCTGTTTGGAAGTTCAATCTGATTTTCGTCAAATGCAAGCTTAATGTCCTCTGTCACCTTCCACTTCGTCGAATTAAAGTCCGATATATGTACCCAGAACTTGCATCCGATTACAACAGCCCTTTCTTCAAGGGCACCTACGAATATAGAGATTTCATCTTCTTTCAACACCTTTTCATCAGCATCAAGAAGCTCCCTGATGATTTCTTTTGCTTTCTTCAGGTCTGCTTTATAATCTATTCTGACGCTTATAGAAATCATTCTCTTGTCCTGTGCCGTCACATTTGTAAGACTTATATTCGCAAGTATTCCATTAGGAATTACTACCACCTTATTATCTGATGTCAGCAGCCTTGTGTGGAAAAGTTCAATAGAAACTACTGTTCCTTCATTCTTCTTATTGTCTTCAATAATGTAATCTCCCACTACAAAAGGTTTAACAATAAGGATAATGACTCCTCCGGCAAAATTCGACAAGCTCCCCTGAAGAGCCAGTCCTATTGCAAGTCCGGCCGAGCCAAGCAGGGCAATAAACGAAGTAGTCGGTATACCGAACAGCTCTATAATCAGAAGCAGAAGCACCATGTACAGGAGCGCCCTGACAATCGAATCGAGAAATCCGATTACACCGTCATTTACTCCTGTTTTCATCAGAGAACGGTTTACTATTTTCAGCATCACCCTGATCAGTTTGCGACCCGCCAGAATAATTGCAATTGCGATCAGTACCTTGATTCCAAAATCAAGGATCCCGGGGATCCTTTCACTGAAAAATTCAATTATCATATTGCTGTCAACAGATTTTATATCAATTTGTTGAATATCATCTACACTCTCAAATAACATTTTATTACTCCTGACTTTTATATTTGCTTTAATTCAAGAATATGCACACGGCATAGGCCATGTGCATATGTTGTCTGTTCAATAATTTTTGCCTTAATTCCTGAAGTCCTTTTTTACTTGTCCTTTTTAGCAGTCGCTTTTTTAGCTGCCGGCTTTTTTGCTGTTGACTTTCCCACAGATGTTTTCTTAACCGTTTCCTTTTTTGCGGCTTCCGGAACCTGTTTTTCTGCCACTGGGTCTATCAGGACAGAATGTGTGCTCATGAATTCCTCATTCTCAGCCTCAGCCTTTGCTACCTGGGCTGCAAGCTGCTCTTTCAGATTCGGTTTCTTTCCTGCCGGCTTCTTATCAGCGTCTTTGGCTTTTGTCTTCAGAGCCTTATTGTCAGATGCCTTCTCTGCAATCTTTGAAAATTTGAAAACAGAAATTCCAAGAGGTGGCACCTTAATTGTGATTGAATGATCCCTGTCATCGCATTCCTTTTTCTTGGACTGCTTCAGACGCGGATTTACAAACCCTGTTCCGCCGAAATCCGCACTGTCGCTATTGAAGATTTCTTTATACTTTCCACGGTACGGAACCCCGACGAGATAATCACTATACGATAAAGGAGTGAAATTGCATACGATGAGCAGCGTGTCTTCCTGATTCTCAGTCTTCCTTGCAAACACAACAATATTCTCATTTGCTGATATATTGTTTATCCATTCGAAACCTTCCGCATCATAGTCCATGCTGTAAAGTGCTGGTTCGGTTTTATATAGTTTATTAAGGGCCTTGACGTATTCCTTCATGTTGATGTGGTCTGTGTACTTCAGAAGATCCCATTCAACACTCTTTTCTTCCGACCATTCAGAGAACTGGGCAATATCCTGTCCCATGAACAGAAGCTTTTTGCCAGGATGAGCCATCATGTATCCGTATGCAAGCCTGAGGTTGGAAAACTTCTCTTCCCTGTCTCCTGGCATTTTCCCGATCATGGATCCCTTTCCATGAACAACTTCGTCATGGGACAGAACAAGTATGAACTTCTCGCTGTAGGCATATATCATGCTGAAGATCAGTTCTCCATAATGATAGGAACGGAAAAACGGATCATACTGCATATATCCGATAAAGTCATTCATCCATCCCATATTCCACTTATAATCGAAACCAAGGCCATCTTCTTCTACATCAGCTGTAACCATCGGCCACGCCGTGGATTCCTCTGCGATCAGAAGCGCTCCGTCTTTCCTCTTCTTGAATATTGAATTGAGATGTTTCAGGAATTCAACCGCTTCCAGATTTTCATTTCCACCGTAGATATTAGCTACCCATTCTCCATCATTCTTTCCATAATCAAGATAGAGCATAGATGCAACCGCATCCATTCTGATGCCGTCTGCGTGGTATTTTTCAACCCAGAAAAGCGCATTTGCGATAAGGAAATTGCTTACTTCCGGCCGTCCATAATTGTAGATCAGTGTTCCCCAATGAGGATGTGCTCCCTGCCTTGGATCCCTGTGTTCGTACAGGCAGGTTCCATCGAAATTAGAAAGAGCAAAGGTATCCCTCGGAAAATGTGCCGGTACCCAGTCGAGAATAATGCCTATTTCCTGCTGGTGCATATAATCCATAAAATACATAAAATCTTCCGGAGTTCCATACCTGCTTGTCGGTGCGAAATATCCAGTCACCTGGTATCCCCAGGATGCATCATAAGGATATTCCATTATTGGCATCAGTTCGACATGCGTATATCCCATCTCTTTGACATATTCCGCAAGCATGGGCGCTAATTCCCTGTAGTTATAAAACTCCCTGCCATCCTCAGGCCTTTTCCACGATCCAAGATGCACTTCATAGATCGCCATGGGCGCCGAACCGGAGTCTGTTTTTTTCCTTTTTTCGATCCAGCTGCTGTCGTTCCAATTGTACCCATCTATATCTGTAACTACAGAAGCAGTATTCGGCCGGAGTTCTGCTGCGTTTGCATACGGATCCGCTTTCAGGATTACAAGGCCGCTCTTCAATTTCAGCTCAAATTTGTATACTTCACCCACGTTGAGATCTGGGATGAAAATCTCGAAAACACCGGAATCCCAGAGCCTCCTCATCTGATGGACTCTTCCATCCCAGAGGTTGAAATTACCGACAACGCTGACGCGCATCGCACTAGGCGCCCACACTGCAAAATAGATACCCTCAGTTCCGTTAATTACTGCCTTATGCGCTCCCAGATGTTCATATATCGAATAATGGATTCCCGCATTAAAACGCTTCGTATCTTTTTCAGTAATCAGCGGCTGAAATGCATAAGGATCTTTGATTTCCCTTATCTCGCCATTATCGTATTCGATTGTGAGCGTATACTCAGGTATCGTCTTTCTCGGAATCAGAACCGCAAAGAATCCCCCTTCGTCTACAAGCTCCATTGCATATGACTTTGAAGTCTTAATCAGATTAACGCTGATACTTACAGCCGTAGGCATGTATGCCTGAATCAAAACACCATTTTCCGTTATATGCGGTCCGAGTATACTGTGAGGATTTTCTTCCTCCGAATATACCACCGCCTCTATTTCTGCCCAGTTCATCAATTCATAAAGCTTGTCGTCCACAAAAATCCCTCCATATTACTATTTTTATTTATGTCCCTATTTTCAGCATTTCTATACTCAGCCCGTTTTTCCCCTGTTATCAGGCTATATGCAGTTGATTTTAACCAATTGTTTATAAAACTGCCTACATCTAAGATATATGCTAAGCAAAATTTTGTCAACCTTCACAGACTTTTTCTGTATAAAAAGGACCACAGATAACATTTCTATCATCTGCGGTCCTCACTATTTTTCTATAATTTTAAAGCATGGTCTCCATCTCTTCATTCTGAAGGGATTTTGCTTCAGACATGTTATTTTTTCTTTGTACCGACATATGATCCCATTCCACCGGATACATTTATTACGCTGAACCCCTGTTTTCCAAGAATCCCGCAGGTTCTTGCACTTCTGGCCCCTGACTGGCACATGATGTAATAGTCTTTGTCCTTCTGCAGGTATTTTCCCGGATTCTCCAAAAGCTGACCCATCGGTATGTTCTTTGCAGTCTTGAGACTTCCGCTGCTGTATTCATAGGGTTCTCTGATGTCTATAATTTCCACCTTGCCTATAAGACTATCTATATCATTTACATTTATGACTTTTCCATCATTTCGTTTTAAAAATTCAAACATCTTTATCCTCCTTATTTGCAGCCCTGTCCAGGCATTCTTTTCAGGTTTTAGTCCCCAAAAGAGTATCTGCTGAAACTTTGATCATCAAATTGCTTACATTTACAATTATAGCACCTGGACTCTTTTTATCTGTGACTATGTCACTTTTCAAGATTAATACGCAAAATCAGATTGCAATGCCTGCCTGTAACTTATTTGAATTTTATTCTGCTTCCGCAGGAGCATCCTCCAGTTTTTCCGGAGCCGCCTTTTGAAAACACATCCAGGATTTCTTTCAGTTCATTCAGTTTTCCGCTATTCAGCGAATAGTGCATCCATTTCCCGGACTTGCGGCCTTCAACGATTCCGCTTTCACAAAGCATTTTCATGTGGTAAGACAGGGTAGATTGTGTAATCTCAAGCTTTTCCAGTATTTTGCATGCGCATATCTCCCCATCCACGAGAAAACTCACAATTACCAGCCTGTTCGGATCCGAAAGCGCTTTGAACATCTGGGCATACGCATTGTATTTTTCTTCCATTAAAATTCCCTCCCATTGCTATTCATATAGGACATGCTCCGCGGAGCGTATTTTATGTCATAGAACTGACATCCTTTAAAATATAAAAACCTCCCTGCATGCACTACTGTCCACAGGGAGGTTTTCAAGCGGATAGTCATAACCCGCGCTTTTTCTCAATTTTTACAGATTTATCGGCGCCGCCGGTTCTGCAAAATCATTCATTAAGCGTTCGCTTTTTCAACTTCAACGATTGCTGATTTCTGCATAGGAATACGACAGTTCTTGTTGCTTCCGAATTCCACGATTACTGTATCATCTGAAATGTCTATGATTACGCCATAAAAACCACTGGTTGTAAGTATGCTGTCACCTACTGCCAGTTTTGCGAGCATTGCAGTTACCTTCTGCTGCTGCTTTTTCTGTGGCCTGATTGACATAAAATAAATCAAAGCGCCAAAAATCACAATATAGGCAATAATGATTATCCAACTGCTGCCTGTTCCGCCTGTTGCTAAAATAGTCATAACTATTCCTCCTGAGAAATGTATTTTTATTTTGACCTGATTTCATATTTCCTAAAAAATACAAACATCTGCTATAGTCATTCTACACAATCCCCCAAAAATAGGCAAGGGGTTTTCATGAATTTATTATATTTTTAGAATTATTCAGAACATTAAATCTACAGTTGAAAACCTTCCAGTTTTGCCTTTTTATATTCCTGGTAGCGTCCTTCTTCAATTGCATTCCTTATTTCCTCCATCATGTTATTGTAGAAATAAAGGTTATGGAGAACACAAAGCCTCATACCGAGCATTTCCTTTGCTTTCAAAAGATGCCTGATATATGCCCTGCTGTAGCTTCTGCATGTCGGGCACTGGCAGTTTTCATCAATCGGCCTGCTGTCAAGCTCATACTTTGCATTAAACATGTTCATTTTTCCATGGTCAGTATATACGTGTCCATGACGGCCGTTTCTCGAAGGATATACGCAGTCGAAAAAATCGACCCCTCTGTCAACGGCTTCCAATATATTCGCCGGAGTACCGACACCCATAAGATAAGTCGGCTTGTCAACAGGAAGGTATGGGACTGTTTCATCCAGGATCCTGTACATTTCTTCGTGGGATTCTCCTACGGCCAGACCACCAAGGGCATATCCATCCAGATCCATTTCGGAAATTCTCTTAGCATGCTCGATCCTGATGTCTTCATAGGTCCCGCCCTGGTTGATGCCAAACAGCATCTGATTCTTGTTTATCGTATCAGGAAGGGCATTGAGCCTGTCCATTTCCTTTTTGCATCTTTCCAGCCATCTCGTGGTTCTGTCTACCGATGCCTGCATGTATTCCCTGGTCGCTGGATGGGGAGGACATTCGTCAAATGCCATGGCAATCGTAGACGCCAGGTTCGACTGTATCTGCATGCTTTCTTCCGGTCCCATGAATATCTTCTTGCCGTCTATATGGGACCTGAAATAAACACCCTCCTCTTTTATCTTCCTGAGGCCGGACAGTGAAAACACCTGGAATCCGCCCGAATCAGTTAAAATCGGCTTATCCCAGTTCATGAATTTGTGAAGGCCGCCTAGCTTCTTTACAATCTTATCCCCTGGCCTTACATGGAGATGATACGTGTTGGAAAGCTGTACCTGCGTCTTGATTTCCTGCAGGTCAGTCGTTGCGACTGCACCTTTTATTGCCGCAATCGTTCCGACATTCATAAATACAGGCGTCTGGATGACTCCATGTACCGTGTGCAGTTCTCCTCTTTTTGCCTTGCCGTCTTGTGTTAAAAGATTATACATATATACCACCGTTTCTAAATTTTAATTGATTTGTCAAAACCCTATTGACTAGTATATCTTTATTCCATTGGTTTTTCAATGCATTTTACGTCTTTCCTTTTCATTTTATGTTTACGAAAATGGGTTTTTGTAATATACTGTATGGAAATGCGGAGATCCTGATCCAGAATCTCCATGCAGGCCAAGCAGGTTTCTGAAGCCCTGCGGCCGTTTACGTTATTTATTACACTAATGAAATGAGGTTGTTTATGTCAGGTTCAGTATATGGAAATTTATTCAAAGTATCTACCTGGGGCGAGTCCCATGGTCGGGGAATAGGCGTTGTCGTCGACGGATGTCCGGCCGGTCTTCCCCTTTGCGAAGAAGACATCCAGATTTTTTTAGACCGGAGAAAACCCGGGCAGTCGAAATACACCACTCCAAGAAAAGAGGATGACGCTGTTGAAATTCTTTCTGGCGTTTTCGAAGGCAAAACTACTGGCACCCCAATTTCCCTTGTCGTTTACAACAAATCACAGCGTTCCGGGGATTATAGTGAAATCGCATCCTATTACCGCCCTGGCCACGCCGATCTTACTTATGACATCAAATACGGCTTCCGGGATTACAGGGGCGGAGGACGCTCTTCAGGCCGCGAGACCATCGGCCGGGTGGCAGCTGGCGCCATAGCCTCCAAAATACTGGCAGAAATAGGCGTAAGCATCTGCACCTATACAAAGTCCATCGGCCCGATTGAAGCTGACATGGATAAATTCGACGAGTCAGCAATCTCCCAAAATCCGCTTTACATGCCGGATTCCGATGCTGCCGAAAAAGCCGGCGTTTTCCTCGAAACATGCATGAAGGAACACGATTCTTCTGGTGGAATCATCGAATGCATCATCCGGAACATGCCTGCAGGCATCGGTGATCCCGCTTTTGACAAGCTGGATGCCTGTCTTGCAAAAGCCCTTATGTCCATCGGCGCAGTCAAGGCTGTGGAAATCGGTGATGGTATGGAAGCAGCACGACATCGTGGTTCTGTAAACAATGATCCCTACTCCTATGCCGCTGACGGCTCTATATTAAAGACAGCCAATCGTTCAGGCGGAATTCTCGGTGGCATCAGCGATGGTTCAGATATCGTCCTCAGGGCCGCTTTCAAGCCTACTCCTTCCATAGCGAAACTTCAGCCTACCGTCAACAAGGATGGAGAAAATATTGAAGTAAGCATAAAAGGACGCCATGATCCCATAATTGTTCCAAGAGCCGTTGTCGTTGTGGAGTCGATGGCTGCGATAACCCTTTTGGACCTGCTTTTCTCAGGCATGACTTCAAGACTTGATTCTGTCGTCAGGTTCTTCAGCAAATAAACACAGAGTCTGCCAAGGCAGACTCTCCTATGAGATAAAAACAGCCGTTCCCGGTACATTTCCTGTATCCTGGAACGGCTGTTTTTCAGTTCTGAAGAGCTGCCTACTGCTTACTAGTTTTCAATCTTTGAAACGATTATGCAGTTAGGAGTCTCAATTGCAATTGGTTTCCCGTTCAGCACAATATTTCCATTATCATAATTGACTTTGAAAATTGTGATTTCGTTGGACTCGTGATTTAATGAAATCAGATGTTTTCCATCAGGAAAGATTTCGATATCCTTCGGATAGTCGCCGCTGATCGGAAGAATGTTCAGCATCGTAAGGAGTCCCGTCTTCTTATCAATCCTGAATATTCCCACACTGTTGTCTCCGGCATTTGAGCAGTAGAGATAATTTCCATCCATGGAGAATTCCATAGCCGCAGCTGCCGTACCCTTGTTGTCACCAGACTTAACAGTCGGCACATTCTGAATCAGTTCAAACTTCGGATTCTTCTTTGTACCGTCATAGCTGTATACATTGATATAATTCTTCAGTTCGCATATCAGATAGGCAAACTTGCCATCATGGCTGAATCTCATATGTCTTGGTGCAGATTCCAGTTCACATCTCAGGAAATCAACAAGACTGATCTTTCCTGTATCGTGATTGAATCTGTATAATTTTACATGATCCACTCCAAGATCCACAGCGCAAAGATATTTTTCATCAGGAGTCAGCGTCACACAGTTCACATGCGGTCTGAAGTTACGTTCTGCTATACTCCCAAGACCTTTATGGAATACCTGATCCGCTATATCGCCTATCGTTCCATCTTCCTTGAGCCTCATCACAGTAACTTTGCCGTCATGATATCCTGCAACGAAAAGATATTTATTAGCCTTATCCGTTGAAAGATGGCATCCTCTCATGCCTTGTATGGATCTGATGCTCGTCATCGCCAGATCTCCATCCGGTTTAATCAAAAACGATACGACACCTTCATCGGCAATTGAATATAAATACTTTCCGTCCGCTGATTTTGTTATATAAGAAGGATTATGAATCTTTACCACTTTACGTTCCGTCATTCTTCCTTCTTTTGCATCAAGATCGTAAATGTGTATTCCCTCGCTGTGTCCGTGTGTATATGTTCCCACATAAGCAACGTACTTTTCTTTTTCCATATGAATGCCTCCTCTATATTGTCTTCCTGTCAGTGTTCTCATATTATGAGGATAAAAAGTTTATCCCGGCAGGTTCATGTGCCCTATATTTGCTATATTAACATAAACCGTCAATTTTGTTAAGATGCTATCTGAATTTTATCAACACAAATGCTGGCACCTGCTGTTCCGGAATATTGACAGCAATGTTTTTCAGTGTATAATTATAGTAAATGTTCAGAACCCCTGTCTCGCGAGGTGTTGTTATGCTGAATTTGCATATAAATCCGAGACATGCGTGCGCCAGATTGCTGATTTTTCAATTTTCAGCCATTATCAGGAACATCCGGATAAATCGGAAATACGCTTTTAAAGCACAGAAGGGAATGCCGATATGCAGATTGGTATAAAATTAAAGGAATTACGCATAATGAAAGGATTGACGCAGGAAGAGCTCGCCGACAGAGCCGAACTTTCAAAGGGATTCATCTCCCAGTTAGAAAGAGACCTCACTTCGCCTTCAATCGCCACCCTCATGGATATCCTGCAGTGCCTGGGCACTGATTTGAAGGATTTTTTCAACGATTCACCGGATGAGCAGGTAGTCTTCAAGAGTACCGACTATTTCGAAAAAATTGATTCTGATTTTAAGAACAGAATTGAATGGATCATTCCGAATGCACAGAAAAACACAATGGAACCTATCCGCATAACCCTGGAACCAGACGGTTCTACATACCCGGACAATCCTCACGAAGGCGAGGAATTCGGATACGTGCTCCAGGGAAGCATTACACTATATCTGGGCAAGAAGATTTTCAAGGTAAGAAAGGGCGAATCTTTCTACTTTACGCCCAACAAGGAGCACTATATAAAAGCCAGCTCTAAAAGCGGAGCCTCCCTGATCTGGGTCAGCTCTCCGCCTAATTTTTAACTTATTAATACTTGGAGGAATTTATGTATAAATTTACAGAACAGAAACCAGAAGAACTCGTTAACAACCCTTTCGTAATGATTGACGAAGACTACCATACCCTTTACATAACAGAAATCGAAAAGGTCTTTGTGAAGTCATGCTAAAAGTTTTGACCTACAGGATTTCCGAAAAAGAAGATCAGATGACGATCAATGATTTTCTGCACAGCAAAGGTTATTCCAGCCATCTGATCGTCCATTTGAAAAAGACCGAATCCGGCATAACCATAGACGGAGCGCTGAAATACATCACTTACCGCCTTTGCGAAGGGGAACTCCTCACGATCCGCATCCTGGAGACCACTTCATCTGAGAACATTGTTCCAACCGCCATGCCTCTTGATATTGTTTACGAAGACGATGACCTGCTGGTGATCAACAAGGCTCCCGACATGCCCGTCCATCCCTCACAGGGCAATTACAGCAATACACTGGCAAATGGCCTGGCTCATTATTTCAGCCTCCAGGGCCGGAATTTCACCTTTCGCTGTATCAACCGCCTGGACCGCGATACGACGGGACTTATGATTCTTGCAAAAAACATGCTGAGCGGCTGCATCTTATCCGACATGGTGAAATCAAAAAAAATCCAAAGGGAATACCTGGCCATTGCAAAAGGGATGGTTCCTGACGAAGGCGTAATAGAAGCCCCCATAGGCAGACTGGACGGATCCACGATTGAGCGGTGCATAGATTATGAAAAGGGCGATCATGCAGTAACTCATTACCGCCGGATCAAATACGGAAACGGACATTCCCTTGTTGCATTGAAGCTTGAAACGGGCCGCACCCATCAGATCCGTGTTCATATGAAACATCTGGGTTATCCGCTTCCCGGCGACTTTATCTACTGCCCCGATTTTTCAACTATATCGCGGCAGGCCCTTCACTCCTGGAAGCTTACATTCTTTCACCCCCTTACAGAGGAGCTGATGAAGTTTGAAGTTCCGCTTCCGGATGATATGAAAGCGATTCTGTAGCACGCACGTTCTTGAACTGCCCTCTTTTAGCACCCTATCATAAAAATATGCAAGCAAAAATCCCCATTTTACCGGGGATTTTTTCAATTATAGCAGATTTGTGCTATCCGTTCATGCTGCCTGTTCACAACCTTATTTCTGCTTCCCTGATCCTGTCAGTATCCGATGCATGCTAATATACGGTCTATGATCCGGGCATTTTTTATGGAAAACTCATTGCTGACGCATGGCTCTTCATCATGGAGTATGCATCTTCCGAGCTGCTCTATTTCAAGCATATAATTATCTGGAACGGCAACGGAAATCGTATCGCTCTTTTTTGCCCTGTGTACATAGAATTTCAGAACTCCATCGGCATTAAACGGAATCGGAACCTCCATTGTACCATCTGTGCCGTAGATATAGTATCTGTCTGCCCGTCGTCCGGAACACATACCGGTCAGAATGCTTGCCCTGGTTCCGCCGGGAAATTCCAGATAGGCAACAGTGGTATCGTCTATGCCCGCTTCCGTCAAATGAGCAACTGCTCTTACTTCACTTGGTTCTTCTCCAACCAGCATAAGGATCAGGCTGGTATTGTAGCAGCCAAGATCATACATAGCTCCTCCAAGGGTCTCTTTTCTCATCCTGATATCATCAGCCTCGGGACTCGGGGTCACAAATGTAGTCTCTATAAGGGTTGGAGTTCCTATGATTCCGGAATCCAGTGCATCCTTTACGATCTTGGATGCCGGACTGTGGAGATAAGCAAATGCCTCCATCAGAATTACACCGGCATCTCTGCAGGCTTTTACCATCTCTTCGACATCCGCAGCATTGCCTGCAATCGGTTTCTCACAAAGGATATGCTTTCCTTTTTCCGCAGCCTTCAGCACCCATTCCTTATGCATAGAATTTGGAAGCGCAATGTATACCGCTTCAACCTCCTCATCCTCCAGCATTGACTCATAGCTGTAAAAAGCCTTTTCAAACTGAAACATTCCTTTGAACCTGTCTGTCTTTTCCGGATTCCTCCCTGCAATGCCGTATAAGGTGCAGTTCTTCGCCTTCTGCATTGCAGGTATTGTACATTTTTTTGCTATATCAGCGGTACCTAACACTCCCCATTTAACCTGTTTCCCCATAGAAAACCTCCTTTACAGTTTGCCACCCCTGATTCTGGGCACTTCGTCAATATGAAGGTACTTGCTTATACATTTGATAAGCAGATCATGATCAGACATATGATCCATACCCGATACTATGATTGAACCAATTACTCCCACATCCTCAATTCTTATCGGGAATGCGCCGCCGCTTATTGCATATTTTTTGGGATCTAAAAACCAGCCATCAAGATCGTTTTCCGTCTTCTGCAGCAGGGTGCAGAGATGAAGGCTGCTTTTCTCCGTCACCTTAACTGTATTATGTCTCATCTTCATCTGCTGTTCATTGTAAAGAGTCGTTCCATCGAGACCGAACTGAAATACCGTATAACCATTATTCAGACGTATGCTTATTGCTACAGGCTTTTGCCTCCTTCTGGCTTCAGCCACAAGCATACACCCAAGTTCCCACGCATCCTCATTTGTAAAGTGGGTAAACTGCAAAATTTCTTCCTGCATTTCCAGAATTTTTACTGCTTCATCAATAGTCATATTAATTCCTCCTTACATAATTCCTTGCTTTTATCTGATTCTGTCAGGGAATCCTACCTTGCGCTGCACTTTTCTTAATGTCTTTGTTGCATAGTAATTTGCTTTCTCAGCATTGTTCTTGATGATTCCGTCGATATAATCCTTGTTTTTGGCAAGGTCTGCGCATCTGTCCTGTATCGGTTTCAGGCAGTCTCCGACTGATTCTCCGACTGCAGACTTGAAATCGCCATAGCCTTTGCCTTCGAATTCCTTCACTACATCATCCGCTGTCTTTCCTGTAACAGAACTGTAGATATCGATAAGGTTTTTGATTCCTGGTTTTGCATCGCTATATAATATTTCATTCTCCGAATCCGTTACCGCCCTTTTGCATTTTTTCATTATCACATCAGGTGGATCCATAAGATAAATGCTTGCATTTGGATTTTCGTCCGATTTGGACATCTTTTTTACCGGGTCCTGAAGGCTCATGATCTTTGCTCCGGTTTTTCCGATATATGCTTCCGGTATGGTGAATACGTCCCCATAAATTCCGTTGAATCTCTGGGCTAAATCCCTTGTAATTTCAAGATGCTGCATCTGGTCAATTCCAACGGGTACGACATCTGCCTGATAGAGAAGTATATCCGCCGCCATCAGCACCGGATAAGTGAAAAGACCGGCATTTATGTTGTCTGCATTTTTCTGTGATTTATCCTTGAACTGGGTCATCCTGTTCAACTCGCCCATATAGGTAAAACAGTTCAGAATCCAGCTCAGCTCAGCATGGGCTGATACATGGGACTGATAATAAAGGCAGTTTTTTTCAGGATCGAGTCCAGCCGCAATATATAAAACAAGCAGGTCTCTCGACCTTTTCCGAAGCACTGCCGGATCCTGCCTTACTGTAATCGAATGCATGTCTACAACGCTGTAGAAGCATTCATATTCATCACAAAGTGTAACCCAGTTTTTCAAAGCCCCCAGATAGTTTCCAAGTGTCAGGTTTCCTGTCGCCTGCATCCCGCTGAAAAGCACTTTTTTGTCATTGATCATTGTTAGTTCCTCCATAGTTATTATATAAAACAAAGCAATTTTTTGCCCTTGCAGACTCTTTGTCCTTTCACAGGAAAGCTTGTCCCATGATAGAAAAAAACATCACCACCAGCAACTGCCGGGGACGATGTTCCCTAATGTCACCCATTATGATTATGTCATCCATAATTTTAGATTCTAATGCAGTTACCTGTAATTTATTTAGTAACATCTCAATTTTTCAAAGTCTGTTGATAAATTACTTTAAGTTTATCACCCGTAACTTTGAAAGTCAAGAAATAAACAATGTGGTTGCATTCGCCATTTGGTATGGTTTATAATATTAGAACATCCTGTTAAAAGACGGCATACATCTGTCAAAAAAATTCTGAAAGGAAGTATAAAATGAAGAAGATAACCAGCTTTACAATTGACCATATAAAACTCCAAAAAGGAGTTTACGTTTCCAGAAAAGATCCTGTCGGCAGCAAAGTCATCACGACTTTTGATATCCGCATGACCAAACCGAACGAGGAGCCCGTAATGAATACGGCAGAGATGCATGCGATCGAACATCTCGCTGCAACTTTTTTAAGAAACCACTCTGAGTTTGGCGAACGCATCATCTACTTCGGACCTATGGGTTGCCGGACCGGTTTCTATCTCCTGCTTTCAGACGACTGCGAATCAGGAGACATTCTTTCGCTCCTGATCCAGATGTTTGAATTTATACGTGATTTCGAGGGCGAAGTTCCAGGTGCATCCGCAAAGGATTGCGGCAACTACCTTGATATGAATCTTCCAATGGCAAAATACCTGGCAAAAAAATATCTCGACGAAGTTCTATACTGCATAAGCGATGCCCAGCTGGTTTACCCGGAATAGGTCTCAGCTACGGACAGAACCATCCTGCTTTTATCGCTGTATGATAAAAGCAGGATGGTTCTATTTTTTTTTCAGGACGTCTGCCTTTATGTAGGCTATAGCGGCCTCCTCGCCCTCATCCGCCAGTTTGTTGAGAAGGGTTTCCAGGATGGATTTCGTATCATCATGAAGGAACTTTATTTTTCCTGCTTCATAGTATTCCAGGGGGCTCCTGTCCGTATAACTGCTGGCCAGGTATACTTTAGAAGCTGCTATACGATCAAAGAACATCTCTACCACATACTGCTCAGGCATTCTCATGCCCACTATCTCGCCCCTGTATTCGGCACTGTAGTCAAGCCAGTACTCATAATGATGCTTATTCCTCCCCTTATGGTGCAGCCATGCGGATGAATACCCCCGGTTCTCACGTTCGGCATTGTTCGGGCTTCTCGTTCCCTGAAAATATCTGCATCCAACCAGGAATTCTGACAGCGAATATTTTGACATGTCATGAAGCAGTCCCTGCCTGTAGAGTCCTACGCTGAAACAGTATTTTCTTACCATCAGATGGTGTTTTGTTATGGTTGTAAAATGTTTTACTATTTTTAAATCTTTCAAATCAATTTCTCCTTTATTGCCTTGTACAACATAATGCCATCTTTAGAAATTCCCATAGATCCTGACTACCGCCAGAACTGCAAGATGTGCGGGATAAAACAGATAGAAGGCATATTTCATCGAACGCCCCTTCTCCCCATTATATAGGGCAATAGGGAGCATAGAAAATATTGCATATGCCTGGATTCTGCCCTGAAAAAGCAGTATGTTCACGATTGCTGAAGAAACAGACAGCATCAGCATATTCTTCCGGAACATATAGAACAGGATAATTAAAAGGACTCCCGCAAAGCTGTAATCAGTCCTGAACAAATATACGAACAGGAAACAGACCGATACAACAGCCCCATATATAAGTCCTGAAGCCGAACCGCCCTTTCCATGGTTTTCAGACCGAGAAACCGCCGTGCTGTTCCTGTCTATCGCACATATTGCTGCAAGCCCGGCTGCAAGGGTGAAAAACACATTCTGGTGCCCCATGTAAACCGGTGTCCCATAAAAGGCCAGATCAAAAGGTATTTCGGAAATCAGTGCAAAAGCAGCCATGCGGAGGATATATTTTTTGACATTCTTCGTATGGGCATACCCCTCCACAAGCAGGAAGCAGTAAATGGGAAAGGCAAGCCTTCCGATTATCCGGAGCAGCAATACTTCCGGAAACACGACTGCGCCAATGTGGTCCACTGTCATGGAAATAACAGCAATCAACTTCAGTACAAATGAATCTATTCCTCTTTTTTTCTCCATACTAATTACCTATGAGGACTGCTATAGTCCTGGGCTTGATTTCAATGAGTCTCTGGTTTTCAAGGACCGGCTCGCTTCCTGCCGGATATATGCCGCAGCCTTCAGCCGCCCCTGTGTCTACTGCCACTTTCCAGCTCCTGCCTTTCGGAAGCTTCGGCATCGCAAATTCGTGCTTCTCCCAGTGCATATTATATGCCACATAGAGGAAATCGTCTTCCTTCCCGCCAGCCAGAACGGCGTATTTACCGCAGTACATCAGACCGATCTGCCGCGCATAGATGCCAAAATCAGGGTACCATGGTTTTTCGCCATGGTAAGAAAGATCGGGATATCCGCAGGAAAGATGATCCATGATCTTCAGCTCGGCAGGCATATGAAGGATCCTGTGTGCCTTCCGAAAACTAATCAGTTTCTGAACGAACTCCAGAATTTCACTGTTCTTTCTGCAGTCCTTCCAGTCAATCCAGGTACTTGTATTATCCTGACAGTAGGCATTGTTATTGCCTCCCTGGGTGTGCCCCATCTCGTCGCCTCCGAGCAGCATGGGCACCCCCTGGCTGAGCAGAACCAGCACAAGACCATTCTTGATCTGTCTCTTTCTAATCTCCATGATCTTTTTCTTTCTGGTTTTCCCCTCTGCACCGCAGTTCCAGCTGTAGTTGACGCTCATACCGTCATTGTTGCCTTCTCCGTTAGCTTCATTATGCTTCTCATCATATGATACGAGATCCATCAGCGTAAATCCGTTGTGGCTCGTCAGATAATTTATAACGCCTTCTTTCGATGGGTTTCTGCGTATGCGGTGTGCCATCTTGTTCAGATGATCATCATCTCCCTTTAGAAACCGTCTGGCATCAATCATAAAGCTGTCGTTATAATCGGCTATATGACGAAATGATGGATGCCTGCCTTCGGAATCACCATATCCTGCCGAGGCTCCGGCCCACATGATCTTTGTTTTCGAAAAAATCGGTGACGAAGCCACCGTCGTCATCGGAGCAGCTTCCCCATTCACATGGAAGCCGTCAACATGATATTCCATAGCCCAATGCTCCAGACAATCCATCAAAAGGCTGCAGGGGGTACCAGGAGCGAAATAGAATTCCATCACGATTTCAATTCCGTTCCTGTGAAGCGCCTTTACCATATCCTTAAATTCCCGTTCCGGATTTCCAGTTCCAGAATAGGAGGCCTTGGGAGCAAAATAGAATCCCGGACCGTATCCCCAATAATTTATTTTCGTAGCTTTTGCCTTCTCCTCCTCACCCGGCCATCCATAACCGGCGCTATTCCTTGACGGATCCATATTCCCCGTATTTTGTTTCATACCCTTATAATCAAGATACCGGATCCTGGATGCTATATCTTCCGGCTCCCTTACCATCTCATCAAACTCATAAACGGGCATCATTTCGATCTGATTGATTCCAAGCTCTTTGAGATAAGGAATTTTTTCTGCAATTCCCGAAAACGTTCCTTTTTCCTTCACATTCGAGGACGAATGCCTTGTGAATCCTCTCGGATGGATACAGTACATCACGATTTCTTCAAACGGAATCTCAAGAGGCCTGTCGCCTTCCCAGTCATAATCTTCATTTAGAAATCCACACCTCAAATCCCCGGCCGGAATCTCTATTCCCCAGTGTTCCCTTCCGGCTATAACCGCGGCATATGGATCCTGGACGATTTTCCCATCAATCCGGTAGTTATATTCATATCTGCCGCAATCAAAATCAGCCAGCATGAGAAAGTATATATCCCCCGCTTTACAGCCTTCCGAAAAGGATATTTCCTCACAGGGCTCTTTGCTGCCTTTTTCGTATAGCACGAGGCTGCAGGTTCTGTCATCCGGTACGGCAACGGCAAAGTTCATTCCCTCATGGGTCTTCGTAGCTCCAAGGGGTTTGGGCAACCCTCTTTTTATCTTAAAGCAAAAACCGTCCCTTTCACATTTCATATATTCAGCTCTTCCTCTCAAGTTCTATCTTTTCTGCCAGGTCATTGAGGTACATCCAGCGCTCCATCTTTTCTTCCAGTTCTGCCTCCAGCAGGGCCTTCTCACCCATAAGACTGTTCAGGGTACCATAGTCTGTAGCAGATTTTTCAATCTGCCTGTCCATCTCCTCAATTTTCTCTTCAAGGCCGGCGATGTCATCGTCGATCGTTTCGAATTCCTTCTCCTCCTTATATGAAAATTTAAGCTTCTTTTCCCGGACCCGGGTATCCTTTTTCTCAGCCGCCTGAGCCTTCTCCGTTTCTGGCGCCTTTTCGTACTCTTCCCTTTCCTTCACTGCAAGATAATCGCTGAACCCGCCTTCGTACTGTCTGAGGCTTCCATCCTCCTGAAATGCGAATATCCTTCTTGCAATCCTGTCCAGGAAGTACCTGTCATGAGAAACACTGATTACGATGCCGTCAAAATTATCAAGATAATCCTCTAGAATCGTAAGTGTCTGTATGTCAAGGTCGTTCGTCGGTTCGTCAAGAATCAGGATATTTGGTGCATCCATAAGGATCCTCAGCAGGTACAGACGTCTCTTTTCACCGCCTGAGAGCCTGTTTATATAGGTCCACTGCATATTTCCATCAAACAGGAATCTTTCAAGCATCTGGGATGCGGATATGCTCCCATCTGGCGTCAGCACATACTCAGCTACATTTTTAATGTAATCAATAACCCTGAGAGATTCATCCATATATTCATTTTCCTGAGAAAAATAACCAATTTTCACAGTCTGGCCGATGTCTACAATCCCCTCGTCCGGCTCGACCACACCGTTTATTATTTTCAGCAGGGTAGTCTTCCCGCAGCCGTTTCCTCCGATGATGCCAACCCTGTCACCCTTCAGGAATATATAAGAAAAATCGTTAATATAGGTCCGTCCATCATATGATTTCGTAATTCCGCTGACTTCAAGAGTCTTTCTTCCCAGCCTGGAGGATATGGAATTCATTTCCACAGAAGCAGCCTTCTGGGGACCTTTTCTATCCCTCAGCTCTTCAAAGCGTTCGATTCTGGCCTTCTGTTTGGTAGAACGCGCTCTCGCACCTCTCTGGATCCACTCAAGTTCCGTTCTCAGTATGCTGCTGCGCTTCCTCTCAGATGCGGCCTCTATACCTTCGCGCGCCGCCTTCAGCCTCAGATATTCTGAGTAATTTCCAGGATAGGAATAGATACTGGCGCCATCGATTTCTACAATCCTGTTTGATATCCTGTCCAGGAAATACCGGTCATGGGTCACCATCAGCAGAGCTCCCTTGAATTTCATAAGGTACTCTTCCAGCCATTCCGACATCTCATTGTCAAGGTGGTTTGTAGGCTCATCCAGTATCAGGATATCAGCAGGAGAAAGCAGGACATTCGCAAGCGCAACCCGCTTCTTCTGTCCTCCGGAAAGATATTTCGTCTCCCCATCGAAATCGGGAATTCCAAGTTTATTCAGCATCGCCTTTGCATCACTTTCGACAGTCCATTCGTTGTCTTTCCTGATATTTCCCTTCAGGACTGCCTCAAGCACAGTGCTGTCTTCATCAAATACCGGATTTTGAGAGAGATACCTTATGTGAATCTGGCGTCCCTTCGTTATTTTTCCGGAATCCGGCTCCTCAAGACCGGCTATCATCTTTAAAAGGGTTGATTTCCCGGTACCGTTTATTCCGATAATACCGATTTTTTCATTATCATTAATACTGAAATCAGCATCTTTAAAAACAAACCTGTCTCCGTATGTTTTTGTCATATTTTCTATCGTCAATAAGTTCATATCATAATTCCCTTTCATTCCCCTGCCAGCAATAATCCATCAGCGTGGGGACTTCTATTTCATAATCAGTTCTACAGGGCAATGATCGGACCCTAATATTTCAGTATGGATTGCCGCACTTTTGATTTTTGATTCAAGAGCCTTAGAGACACAGAAATAGTCTATCCTCCATCCTGCATTCTTAGCCCTTGCGCTGAATCTGTAGGACCACCAGGAGTAGATTCCTTCCGTATCTGGATAAAAATACCGGAACGTGTCAATAAATCCGGAGTCCAGGAGTTCGGTGAATTTAGCCCTTTCCTCATCTGTAAATCCTGCATTTTTTCTGTTCGTCTTTGGATTCTTAAGATCAATCTCCTTATGGGCAACATTCAGGTCTCCGCACACAACAACCGGTTTCTTTTCTTCAAGTTTCTTCAGATAAGCCCTGAAATCATCTTCCCAGCTCATCCTGTATCCCAGCCTTGCAAGTTCTGCCTGTGAATTCGGCGTATATACATTAACCAGATAATACTCTTCAAATTCAAGAGTAATTACCCTCCCCTCGCTGTCATGGCCGTCAATTCCTATGTCGTAACTGACAGACAGCGGTTCCTTCTTTGTAAAAACTGCCGTTCCCGAATAGCCCTTTTTAACAGCATAATTCCAATACTGATAGTAACCTTCCAGCTCCAGATTGATCTGGCCATCCTGAAGTTTTGTTTCCTGAATGCAGAATATATCGGCATCTATATTATTAAAAAAGTCAACGAACCCCTTCTGCACGCAGGCTCTGATTCCGTTAACATTCCATGAAATCATTTTTGTCATCTGTTTTGCCTCCTAACCCGTATTGTATTAATTATAGCATTAGTGCAATTCCTTTGTATAGTTCAATTTGGCCAGCCATTTTCACAGACAACCTGAAAGGACACGGCGCATATGCGCCGTGTCCTTTCACCAGAGTATTCAAAAATGCTGTTCCTGATTACGCTTTTTTAACAAGAAGCGACTTTCCAGTCATTTCTTCTGGCTGTTTCATACCCATCATTTCGATAAGCGTAGGCGCTATGTCCGCAAGACATCCGCCTTCTTTAAGGGTGTAGCTGTCGTCATAATTCACAAGAATAAATGGAACCGGATTAATTGTATGGGCTGTAAACGCTTCGCCTGTCGTATAATCCACAAGCTGTTCTGCATTTCCGTGATCAGCACAGATGAACATCTGTCCATCAACTTCCATCAGCGCATCAACTGCTTTTCCTACGCACTCATCAACTGCTTCGATGGCTTTCACTGCTGCGCCCTCAATTCCCGTATGACCAACCATGTCAGGATTTGCAAAGTTAACGATAATCACATCATATTTATCTGATTTGATTGCTTCCACAAGATTTTCAGCTACCTGATATGCGCTCATTTCAGGCTGAAGATCATAGGTGGCAACTTTTGGAGATTTCACAAGGGAACGTTCTTCCCCTTCGTTTGGAACTTCCACGCCGCCATTAAAGAAAAATGTTACATGTGCATATTTTTCAGTTTCAGCGAGTCTGAGCTGTGTTTTTCCATTTGCTGCAAGGAACTGTCCGAATGTGTTGTCAATAGATACTTTATGGAATGCCACAATCTTATTCGGGATTGTGATGTCATATTCTGAAAAGCATACAAAAGTAACATCCAGTCTCTTTTCACGCGGGAATCCTGTGAATTCATTTTCGCAGAAAACTCTTGTGATTTCCCTTGCCCTGTCAGGCCTGAAATTGAAGAAGATTACGGAATCCTTGTCCTGAATTGTTGCAACAGGCCTGCCGTCTTTTTCAATGACAGTAGGCAGTACAAATTCGTCGTTTTTGCCATCATCATAGGACGCCTGGATCGCTACAGAAGCACTTGAAGCAGTAGCGCCTTTTCCATATGCCATTGCCTTGTAAGCGAGTTCTACCCTGTCCCATCTGTTGTCACGGTCCATTGAATAGTAACGTCCCATAACTGATGCAACTTCACCTACACCGATTTCCTTCATTTTCTGTTCAAGTTCTTCAACAAAACCTTTTCCGGAAGTAGGTGCTGTGTCCCTTCCATCGAGGAAACAATGTACGTATACTTTTTCAAGCCCCTGCTGCTTCGCAAGTTCCAAAAGGCCATAGATATGCGTATTATGGCTGTGGACGCCGCCATCCGAAACAAGTCCGAAAAGATGGAGTGCGGAACCATTTTTCTTTACATTTTCAACCGCTTCATTAAAAGCTTCATTTTTAAAGAAATCGCCATCCTGAATTTCTTTTGTAATCCTTGTCAGTTCCTGATATATGATACGTCCGGCTCCCATGTTCAGGTGTCCAACTTCTGAATTTCCCATCTGTCCTTCCGGAAGGCCTACAGCCATACCGCTGGCATAACCTTTTACGAATGGGTATTCTTTCATAAGCCTGCTGATAACAGGAGTTTTTGCTTCTGCTATGGCATTGCCGTCTGTTCTTTCGTTTAATCCATAACCGTCTAGTATCATTAACACTGTTGGTTTCTTGCTCATATAAAATGCTCCTTTATACTATAATAGTCTGTAACTGTTCAGGACTATGTCCTTCCTAGTCACAATGATTTTACAGCCGGACCTGTATGACCAGTTCCGCTGCCGCATGCATCAACTGCATCCAATGTCTGCATTGGATGAATAGCCGAACAGGGATATTGCACCCCATCCGGCCAAAAAAATCCCTGGATTCTGGCTATTTGTAGTTTACGATTTTACCGAAATCAGGTTTTAATGAAGCTCCGCCAACTAAGCCTCCATCGATGTCTGGCTGTGCAAATAATTCTGCTGCACTTGCTGCTGTTACGCTGCCGCCGTACTGGATACGGATAGCTTCAGCTGTAGCCTGGTCATAAATTTCAGCTATGCATTTACGGATTGCTGCACATACTTCCTGTGCCTGTGCTGTAGTTGCAACTTTGCCTGTTCCGATTGCCCAGATAGGTTCATAAGCGATTACGGCTGCTGCTGCCTGTTCAGCTGTAACGTCTAAGAAAGCAATCTTGATCTGCTGACGGATAAAATCGATCGTTACGCCCTGTTCTCTCTGAGTGAGGGTTTCACCGCAGCATACAATCGGAGTGATTCCGTGTTCGAAAGCTTTTTTAACTTTCTTATTAACTGTTTCATCAGTTTCAGCGAAGTATTCTCTTCTTTCTGAATGACCGATTACAACATACTTTACGCCTACGTCAGTAAGCATAGAAGGAGAAATTTCTCCTGTGAAAGCGCCGCTTTCTTCGAAATACATGTTTTCAGCACCGATTTCAATGTTGCTGCCTTTTGCAGCTTCCATAGCCGGAATGATGTCGATTGCCGGAACACAGAATACTACGTCAGCTTCATCTGTTGCAACGAGTGGTTTTAATTCATTTACTAAAGCAACTGCCTGACTTGGAGTCATGTTCATTTTCCAGTTGCCTGCTATAATTTTTCTACGCATATCTATAATTCTCCATTCTTTTTCAAAAAGTGGTTATCTTGTCGAACTGTAACAGAACATCGTCCTGTTTTTACTTATCGTTAGCTGCAACAACGCCTGGAAGCTCTTTTCCTTCAAGGAATTCAAGAGAAGCTCCGCCGCCTGTTGAAATATGAGTCATCTTGTCGCCGAATCCTAAGATATTTACAGCTGCTGCAGAATCTCCACCGCCGATGATTGTAGTTGCATCGATTTCAGCTAAAGCTTTCGCTACTGCAACAGTACCGGCTGCGTAGTTTGACATTTCAAATACGCCCATAGGTCCATTCCATACAACAGTCTTAGCGTCTTTAACAGCGTCAGCGTAAAGAGCCTGAGTCTTAGGTCCGATATCAAGACCCATTTCAGTTACTCCCATTTCACCTTCGTTAACAGTTCTGAAAGGAACATCGTTTGAGAATTCTTCAGCTACTACTGAATCGATTGGAATCAGTAATTTAACGCCTTTTGCTTTTGCTTTTTCAATCATTTCTTTCGCATATTCCAGGTAATCTGCTTCAACCATTGATTTTCCTACTTCTTCTCCATTAGCTTTCATGAATGTGTATGACATTCCGCCGCCGATGATTAAAGTGTCTACTTTATCAAGAAGGTTGTTGATTACAGAAATTTTGCTTGATACTTTTGATCCGCCTAAGATAGCCACGAAAGGTCTTACTGGATTGTTAACCGCATTTCCTAAGAAATCGATCTCTTTCTGCATTAAGTAGCCTACTACTGCAGTGTCAACATACTGAGTAACGCCTACGTTTGAGCAGTGAGCCCTGTGAGCTGTTCCGAAAGCGTCGTTTACGAATACGTCAGCTAAAGAAGCAAGATCCTTGCTGAATGCTTCACCATTCTTAGTTTCCTCTGCTCTGTAACGTGTATTTTCTAAAAGGACAACTTCGCCGTCTTTCATAGCTTCAACTGCTGCTTTTGCGTTAGAACCAACAACTTCAGGATCAGCAGCGAATTTAACTTCCTGTCCTAATAATTCTGTTAATCTTGCAGCAACAGGTGCTAAAGATAATTCTGGTTTTGGTTCGCCCTTTGGTTTTCCAAGGTGTGAACAAAGGATTACTTTTCCTCCGTCAGCGATTAATTTTTTAATTGTTGGAAGTGCTGCAACAAGACGGTTTTCGTCTGTGATTTTTCCTTCCTGTAATGGAACATTGAAGTCACATCTTACTAAAACTCTTTTACCTTTTACATTGATGTCGTCAATTGATTTTTTATTAAGCATATTAACTGCTCCCTTCAACATGTATTTATTTTAAACTGCCCCGTTATATCAGGAGGGACATTCTTGAAAATGGGCCCGGTCCCATAAGCCTACCCTACAAGACCGGACCCACTATAGGATCTTATTCATTATAGCTTTTGTGAATGCCGTTTCCGACAAGGATATCCGCAATCACAGATGCCATATGCTGTTTAACAGAAATTAAGCTAATTCAGCAAAGTATTTGATTGTTCTAACCATCTGGCTAGTGTATGAATTTTCGTTATCATACCATGCAACAACTTTAACTAAAGTTTTTCCATCTCCAAGAGCTGTAACTTTTGTCTGAGTTGCATCGAATAATGAACCGAAAGTACATCCGATGATATCTGAAGATACTAATTCTTCTTCAGTGTATCCAAAAGATGCTGAAGCTGCTGCTTTCATAGCTGCATTAACATCTGCTGCAGTTACAGTGCCTTCACAAACAGCTACTAATTCAGTAACTGATCCTGTTGGAACTGGAACACGCTGAGCTGCTCCGTCTAATTTTCCTGCTAATTCAGGAACAACAAGACCGATTGCTTTAGCTGCGCCTGTTGAGTTAGGAACGATGTTGCAAGCTGCTGCACGAGCTCTTCTTAAATCTCCCTTTGGATGAGGACCATCTAAAGTCATCTGATCTCCAGTGTAAGCATGAATTGTAGTCATGAAACCTTTCTGGATTGGAGCTAATTTATTTAATGTGTCAGCCATAGGAGCTAAACAGTTAGTTGTACATGAAGCTGCTGAGATGATAGTATCTTCTGCTTTTAAAGTATCTTCATTTACGCTGAATACAACTGTAGGAAGATCATCTCCAGCTGGAGCTGAGATAACTACTTTCTTAGCGCCTGCATCGATATGAGCCTGTGATTTAGCTTTTGATACATAGAATCCAGTACATTCAAGTACTACGTCTACTCCGATTTCTCCCCATGGAAGATCTGCTGCGTTCTTTTCAGCATAGATTTTGATTTCTTTTCCGTCTACTACGATTGAGCTTTCTTTCGCTTCAACTTTATCGCCTAAAGCATATCTGCCCTGAGCTGAATCGTATTTTAATAAATGAGCCAACATTTTTGGGTTTGTTAAGTCGTTGATTGCAACTACTTCATATCCTTCTGCTCCGAACATCTGTCTGAATGCAAGACGTCCAATACGTCCAAAACCATTAATTGCTACTTTTACTGCCATGATTATATTCCTCCTAATTTTAAAAAAATTTATAATATACTGTCTCGGACAGTAGATTAAACAATGTCTTCCTGCAGGACCACTGTTCTGCAGTGCTTTTTTAATACCATAGTACCGAATAAACACTTCAAACGCAAAGATTGTTAAAGAAACAACAACCGCTTTATACATTCTACATAATTTGTCTGCAAATTTCAAGTATATTTTTAAATTTTATACCCAGGCGCTAAATTTCTTCCTTTACATATAATGCGATATTCTGAGCGTGATCCGAAATTCTTTCCAGGTTGCTTATAATATCAAGAAATGCAACTCCTGCTCCCGTCTGGCATGTTCCGTCAGATAATCGCTTAATATGCTTCTCACGCAGGTCTTTTTCCATAACATCAACCTTATCTTCACATTCTAACACTATATTTATATTTTGGATATCTTTTTCTTTCCTTGCATGGATGGCATTTTTATAGCTTTCGAGGACGATCTTCATAATACTGTTCAGTTCTTCCATTGCAGTATCTGAAAACCGGATTCCGTTTTTTTTCTTATATTCACCGAATTCAGCAATATTTTCCGCATGATCCCCAACCCGTTCTATGTCACTGACGGTATAGAACAGATTCTTTATGATATTGTGCTGTTTTTCGCTGAGAGACAAATTGCTTATTTTAATCAGATATTCCGTAATGATCTTTTCCATCTTGTTGATTTTAATTTCGTTTTCATGTACACGGGCACTTTTTTCAGTGTCATTTTCCTTTGCCGCTTCAAAAGAAAGCTCCAGATTTTTCAAAGTCACATCTCCCATATGCACAACTTCTAGAATTGCGTTTTCAACTGCAAAAGAAGGCGATTCCAGAATTCTTTCATCCAGATGTCTCAGGGCAACCTGATCCTCATCTACCACTTCAATTTCAGCTGTTTCCTCCTTAACCATTACGCCAGACAGCTTCACCAGCTTATCAGCAAAGGGCAACAGTATCAGCGTATTTGAAATATTGAAAATCGTATGGAAGATGGAAATCTCCACACTGTTAATTGACGATGACGCTAACTTCTTGTTAAACAGAAAGAACAGGAACATAATCACGCCAAAAACAACTGCCCCTATCACATTAAACAAAAGATGTATCACCGCAGCCCTTTTGGCTGTCTTGCTGGCTCCGATACTTGAAATCATGGCGGTTACGCATGTACCGATATTCTGGCCCAGAGTGATAAAGATTGCCGAGTTCCAATTCACCACCCCATTCATTGCCAATGTCTGAAGAATGCCAACTGATGCCGATGAGCTCTGTATGATTCCCGTCACGACTGTACCTGCGAGAATTCCCAAAAGCGGATTCTTGCCAAGCACGGCAAATGCCTTTGCAAAAATCGGAGCATCCTTATAAGGACCGATTGCCCCCGACATAAAGCCCAAACCTATAAAAAGTATACCAAAACCAACGCCGATTTCGCTGATTGTGATTTTCTTTTCGTCTTTCGAGAACAGAATTGTGAATACACATACACCGATTACAAGCGGCGCAAGGAATTCAGGTTTTAAAAACGCCCCCCATTCACTCATGGATACAATCCATGCCGTGACCGTGGTCCCGATATTTGCGCCCATAATCACGCCGACAGCCTGTCCCAGCTGCATAATGCCAGCATTTACAAAACCGACAACCATTACCGTCGTCGCCGAACTGCTCTGTATCACGCCAGTGATTGCAGCGCCTACAAGAACCGCAAGCAGCCTGTTGTTCGTCAATAATCCAAGAAGATTCTTAACTTTATCACCTGCTGATTTTTCCAGTCCATCCGCCATTACATTCATTCCATACAGGAACATGCCAAGGCCGCCGATAAACTTGAATGATAACTCGATACCACTCATCGCAATTTTCTCCTCCATTACTTGTTAAATTTCAATTGAATTTTCAGGGATTTCCAAGAATATTTAACATATTCTTAACATATATTTAACCTTTTAAAGAATAACATATTTTTGTCTTTTTTCAACATCTATTTTCCTAATATGGACATTTCTTGCATATTCACTTATTATATAGTTGTAACAGCCATTAAATTTTGCACTATTTCCACACGTATTTTAAGCGATTTTACTTTTTTACGAAAAAAATCGATGGATATTGTAAAAAATGACGATTAATCTAATCAGAAAGGAATCAAGCCATATGAATTCAGACTTTCATCTTCACTCCGATTTTTCGGGGGACTCTGATACGCCGCTTCACGAAATGATTGAAGAAGGAATCAGACTGGGACTTGAAACAATGTGTTTCACGGATCACCAGGACTGGGATTACCCGTCAGAAGATACCAGCTTTACATTTGACACCGACTCTTACTTCAGCGAACTTGCACGATTGAAAGAACACTATGCCGACAAGATTACAATACTGACCGGCGTTGAAATCGGGCTGCAGCCCCACCTTTCCGAACGATTGAAGCATTATGTCGAAAAGTATCCTTTCGACTTTATAATAGGCTCATCACATGTCGTACACAGGATGGACCCTTACTATCCGGAGTTTTTTGAAAGCCGGAGTGAAGAGGAAGCATACCAGGAGTATTTTGAATCGATCATCGAAAACGTCCGCCTTTTTTCCGATTTTGATGTTTACGGACATATTGACTATGTCGTGCGCTACGGCCCCAACAAAGGACTGTATTATTCATACGAAAATTATGCCGACGTTATCGACAGAATACTGAAGCTGCTGATTGAAAAAGGATGTGGCATCGAACTCAACACTGCAGGCTTTAAATATGGTCTTGGATATCCGAATCCTCATCCCGACGTCATAAAACGATACCATGAACTCGGAGGAGAAATCATAACAGTCGGTTCAGACGGACATAAGCCCGAACATATCGCCTACGACTTCCACAGAGTATCCTCTATCCTTAAGGATGCCGGATTCCGTTACTACACCGTATTCGAAAAACGAATTCCGTCTTTCATCAAACTGTAAACTGATCAATCCTTTCGAAAAAGAAGCTACATGAACAACATCTGATTGTTGATGTTCATGTAGCTTCTTTTTTATGCTTATTTTTATGTTTCTTTTTTATGTTTCTTCTTAATGTTAATAACTAGTCCTGACTATGTCCTTCACATCAATTCTTTACCGAAAGGCACTGATGATGGTTCCGCCTCCCAGCACGTAATCGCCATCATAGAATACCACCGCCTGTCCAGGCGTGATTGCCCTCTGGGGCTCGTCGAAGGTGCAGACAAGCCTGTCTGCATCCACCTTTTCAATCGTGCATGGTGCGCCCTTGTGGCTGTATCTGATTTTGGCGACAACTCTCACTTCGCCTTCTATGTCATCAACCGACATGAAATTCAGATGATCGGCATAAAGTCTTTTTGCGAAAACTTCATCCGAATCTCCTATCACTACTTCGTTGGTTCCAGGGCGGATTTCGAGCACAAATACCGGATGGCCCATGGAAAGATTAAGGCCTTTCCTCTGGCCCACCGTATAATGGGTGATTCCCTTATGCCTGCCGATCACTTCGCCCTTCGTGTTGACGAAATTGCCTTCTTCTATTTTTGCATCCGTATTCTCTTCGATGAATTTTGCATAATCATTGTCAGGGATAAAGCAGATTTCCTGACTGTCAGGCTTGTTTGCAACCCTGAGGCTGATGGTTTCCGCTATCTTCCTGATTTCATCCTTTGTATATTCTCCAACCGGCATGAGAGTATGGGAAAGCTGGTCCTGGGTGAGGTTATAAAGCGCGTAAGTCTGATCTTTCGCTGCTGTGGCAGATTTTTTCAGCGCATAACGGCCATTTGGAAGTTTCTCTATCTGCGCATAGTGTCCCGTTGCGATGTAATCCGCTCCTATTTCCAGGCTTCTTTTCAGAAGCGACTCCCACTTCACATAGCGGTTGCATGCGATGCATGGATTTGGTGTCCTGCCCTTTATGTATTCGTCCACAAAATAGTCCATGACATTTTCCTTGAATTCATGTTTGAAATTCATTACATAATAAGGGATATCAAGCGCCCGGGCGACCCTCCTGGCATCATCCACCGCACTGAGGCCGCAGCATCCACCGCTTTCCTCCTGAAGGTCATGTTCTTCATCCTGCCATATCTGCATCGTAACCCCAATGACATCATAGCCTTTCTCTTTCAGCAGGTATGCGGCAACCGAAGAATCCACTCCTCCGGACATTCCTACTACCACTTTCTCTTTTTCCATATACAGATCCTCTCAATCCTTACCTTGTCATAAACAGAATTATCCCACGGCCTCAGCCGCGGGAATATTCTGTCTTCTATCAAAACATATTATCAGCCTGTTTTTTTATCAGCTTCAAATCAAGCCTAATACTCTTCTTCAGGTGCTTCTTCATCCTCATGGATATCGGACTTTGGCTTTTCAAGCCCTTCTATTACAAGGCCGTTCTTCTCTGCATAATCCCAAAGTGCCGCATGGATGGCTTCTTCAGCCAAAAGCGAGCAATGTACTTTTACAGGTGGCAGCCCGTCAAGCGCTTCCATAACTGCCTTATTCGTGATGTTTAAAGCCTCCTGAACTGACTTGCCTTTTACAAGTTCAGTTGCCATGCTGCTTGTTGCCACCGCAGCGCCGCATCCAAAAGTCTTAAACTTCACATCCTGAATGATTCCATTGTCATCTATGTCCAGATAAATCCTCATTATATCTCCGCATTTTGCATTTCCGACGGTTCCAACTCCGCTGGCATTTTCAATTTCTCCTACATTTCTCGGGTTTTGAAAATGATCCATTACTTTTTCTGTATACATTATGAATTCCTCCTGATTATCTCTTTTTATTATTTGGCAGCCGCTCTTTTCACAAAATCTTCATACAGCGGCGACATATTCCTCAGTTTTCCTACGATTTCTTTTGCAGCTTCTGCAACGAAATCCATTTCCTCTACTGTATTTTCTTCACAGAGAGTAAGTCTTAATGAACCATGTGCAATTTCATGGGGCAGACCGATTGCCAGAAGTACATGAGACGGATCCAGCGAACCTGACGTACATGCTGAACCGCTTGATGCAGAAATCCCTTTCATATCCATCATGATCAGGAGCGATTCTCCTTCTACAAACCTGAAGCTGAAATTCACATTGTTCGGGAGCCTGTTTGTCCTGTGTCCGTTAAGCCTTACATAAGGGACTTCAGCAAGAACCTTCTCAATCAGATGGTCTCTGAGTTCAATTTCCTTTGCGGCTCTCTCTTCCATTGTGCTGACAGCTCTCTTGACCGCCTCCCCGAAACCGACTATTCCCGGAACATTCTCTGTTCCTGCGCGCCTGCTTCTTTCCTGACCGCCTCCGTGTATGAAGGAGCGGATTTTAACGCCTGTCCTGATGTAGAGGAAGCCGATTCCTTTTGGCCCGTTGAGCTTGTGCCCACTTGCACTGAGCATATCAATGTGACATTCGTCAACATTGATCGGAATCTGTCCAAAAGCCTGAACTGCATCCGTATGGAAAAGAATTTTATTTTCATGGGCAATTTCCCCGATTTCTTTTATAGGCTGTATGGTTCCTATTTCATTATTGGCGTACATGATGGTAATCAGAATTGTGTCCGGTCTGATTGCCTTCCTGAGCTCATCAAGCTTTACAGCTCCGTCTTCATCTACGTCAAGGTAGGTGACCTCAAAGCCTTTCTTTTCCAGATATTCGCAGGTATGCAGGACCGCATGATGTTCGATTTTCGAAGTAATGATATGCTTTCCTTTTGATTCGTATGCTTCTGCAGCGGCCTTAATCGCCCAGTTGTCCGATTCGCTTCCGCCTGCAGTAAAATATATTTCTTTGTCCTTCGCGCCCAGTGCTGATGCGATTATATCCCTGTTTTCACTTACCGCCGCTTTGCTTTTCGAAGCAAATTCATATACGCTGGATGGATTTCCATAAAATTCAGTGAAGTAAGGAAGCATTGCCTCTACTACTTCAGGTGCTGTCTTTGTTGTCGCTGCATTGTCTAAATAAATACTTCTCTTCATTATATTGATCTCCTTACTTCTGGCTGCATGAAGCATCTGTCGGCTCAATTCCGCGAACCTGCCTGCTTTCATCCACCAGTTCTTTTAGTTTCATTTCGTCTACCGTCTGATTAATACTGTCATTGATCCTTTTCCATACATGCTTCGTAACGCATATATCCGAACCGCTGCAGACATGTTCCTCATCAAATCCCATGCATTCTACAGGGTCGAGGCTTCCCTCAAGCGCCCTCAGGATATCACCCACCGAAATGTCGGCTGTCGGCTTTGCAAGGACGTATCCGCCCTGTGCCCCTCTTATGCTTTTGACAAGCCCGGCCTTTTTCAGTTTCGCCACAAGCTGCTCCAGGTAGCTTTCTGAAATTGCCTGCCTTTCAGCGATGCTGCAGATCGAAACGGGGTCTTTTTCACTATATAATGCAAGGTCAATCATGGCCCTGAGTCCATATCTTCCTTTTGTTGATAACTTCACACAATCACCTCTTTTTTAATTCCGACCGAATTACTCGGATATCACAAATCAAAGATATCACAATATGATTACCTTGTCAATAAGTCTGTGTCAAATCTTATCACAAATTATTTCTGCTATGCATGCACAATCTTTTTCGTCGACATTTGTCTGAAACTATATTATAATTGGACTTGTTTTAACAACAGACTGCCGGAAGATGCATCCAATATATGATGGATTGCCGCAGCACCGGTAAATTTTACAGACAAAAAGGAGAATGACTATTATGAGCTTTGAATTCATAAAAAAGCTGCCTACACCAAAAGAAATACGTCAGGAATACCCCATTTCCGAACGGCTGGCAGCCATAAAACAGCAGCGCGATGCTGAAATCAGGGATGTTATCACTGGAGAAAGCAAAAAATTCCTTGTCATAATCGGACCTTGTTCTGCAGACAATGAGGATTCTGTATGTGATTACATATGCCGCCTTGCCGCAGTCCAGGAAAAAGTAGCCGACAGGCTGATTCTTGTACCAAGAATCTACACAAACAAGCCAAGAACGACAGGCGAAGGCTACAAGGGCATGGTGCACCAGCCGGATCCCGAGAAAAAACCGGACCTTCTGGGGGGCCTTATTGCAATGAGGAAAATGCATATCCGCGCTATTGAAGAATCCGGGCTCACAGCAGCCGATGAAATGCTTTATCCGGAAAACTGGGAATACCTTACCGACATCCTTTCCTATGTCGCTATTGGCGCCCGCTCCGTCGAAAACCAGCAGCACAGGCTCACTGTAAGCGGCATTGACATTCCTGTTGGTATGAAGAACCCTACAAGCGGGGATCTGTCAGTACTTATGAACTCCATTGTAGCTGCCCAGAGCCGCCACCGCTTCATATACAGAGGATGGGAAGTCAAAACTGACGGAAACGAACTTGCTCATGCCATATTGAGGGGAGCTGTCAATTCACAGGGTTCTGCAATTCCAAACTACCACTATGAAGACCTTAGCAGGCTTCTCGAAATGTATAACGAAAGGGATCTTGTCCACCCTGCAGCCATCATAGATGCCAATCATGCAAACTCAGACAAAAAATACAGGGAACAGATCCGTATTACGAAAGAAGTTATGCACAGCCGTAAACTCTCATCCGATATCTGCGGCCTTGTTAAGGGTGTCATGATTGAAAGCTATATAGAAGGCGGATGTCAGAAAGTCGGCGGCCATGTTTACGGCAAATCGATTACCGACCCATGCCTCGGCTGGCAGGAATCAGAACGCCTGATCTATGAAATTGCCGAACTTAATATCATGTAATTCAAAAAAGCACGTAAAAGAGCAGGAACTTTGATGGTTCCTGCTCTTTGTTATCCCCTGGGGTGCGCTTTCATATACACCTCTCTGATTTTGTTATCAGACAGATGGGTATATACCTGCGTCGTTGATATATCTGAATGTCCAAGCATAATCTGTACGGAACGCAGATCCGCTCCGGCTGCTATCAGATGGGCTGCAAACGAATGCCTCAGCGTATGAGGCGTAATATCCGAAGTGATTTCTGCTTTCTTAGCATACTGCTTCAGCAGCTTCCAGAACCCTTGTCTGCTCATTGGTGTTCCGGAACAGTTCGTGAACAGTATGTCATTTTCAGCATCGGAAACCATACTTTGTCTGGAATGGGTCAGATAGTTTATCATTGCATTTTTGGCTGCTGCTCCAAACGGTATCAGCCGCTGTTTAAGGCCTTCATGACATACGATATAGTCCATATGCAGATTCACATCTGAAAGCCTCAGAGAAATAAGTTCAGTGACTCTGATGCCGGTCGCATATAGCAGCTCAAGCATGGCTTTATCTCTCAGTTCCTTAGGTGAATTTCCTTTTGGCTGGTCCAAAAGCCTTACCACCTCATTAGCCGAAAGTATTCCCGGCGTCTTCTTTTCAATTTTCGGCGGTTTGATCGCTTCGGCAATATCCCCATGCACCATTCCGTTTTTACTCAGATAGCAGAAAAACGATTTCATTGACGCGATGTTCCTCGATATGGTTGCCGTTGCAAATCCATTCCGTTCCAGATATAGTGTATATGAATTCAGGTTAGTTGCCGTAACCTTGGAAACATCATCGACACCCTGTTCCTGCAAAAAATGCTGCAGTTTGTTTAAATCACGCTGATAGGAGATTTCTGTATTCGCAGAAGTCTTTTTTACATCATGCAGATAACTGATAAATCTCAAAATTTCCTGTTCCATAATCATTCTTACCCCTTAGCCCGTTTAATGTATAACCCCGCATATACTCTTGCATAAGCATCATTATAATGATTATCCCCCAGAAAATCAAATGCTAATTTTTTACATTTTCTTTGAATCCCTTAGCAAAAAACAAAAAAATACAACATATCGGCCGATATAATTCCGGCCGTACTATATGTTGTATTTTATCATGAAAATCTTTTTTTATATTAGCTGCAGTATTTTTCTTTATAAGCCAGTATAGCCGAAATAGTCTTTGAATCCTGGATTATTCCAGTAAAAATCATGTTGCATAACTCATCAACACTGTATTCTTCAACATCCACAAACTCGTCATCGTCAAGATTCTGCTTCGACGGCTTAAGATTCTTTGCAACGTAGATATCGATCATCTCATTGCAGAAAGCAACCGATGTCGCAATTGAAATAAGAAATTCAAGTTCCTGAGACTTATATCCCGTTTCTTCTTCAAGTTCTCTTGCTGCACATTCAATGGTCGGTTCCTGACCTCCGCTATTTAATCCACCCGCCGGGATTTCCAGGGTATTCCTGTCCATCGCATTACGGAACTGCCTTACCATAAGTATTTTTCCTTCATCTGTCACCGGTACAATAGCGGCAGCCCCCTTATGCCCGATAAAATCCCATTCTGCTATATTTCCGTTCGGTATCTCTACATAGTCTTTATATAGATCTATGATTGAACCTTTATGTATAAGTTCTCTTTTCAATCTTTTTAATTCCGCCATGTTTTCCCCTTTCTTTCCACTGATTTTCTCGTGGACCATAACAATTATAGCATATTTAAAAAGCCTGCAGAAAAGAAACTTTAACCAGGTTTCTTTTCTGCAGGCTATTATATACCTGAAATGCCGATATACTAAGGATTATAAACTCTTAACGAATTTCTCTATCCTATCCAATCCTTTTTCAATCTGAGTGATCGAAATCGCATAGGAAAGGCGAATGTGATCATCGAATCCAAAGTCGCCACAAGGTATTACAGCCACAGCATAATCATCAAGAAGAATAGATGCCAGTTTTTCTGTAGTTCCGATTACTTCGCCCTTGTATTCTTTCTTCAGCACATCACTTACATCAACAAAAAGATAGAATGCTCCTGTTGGTTCAAGCGCTGAAATAAGAGGCATATTTAAAACTCTCTCATACATGTATTTTCTTCTTTTGTCGAATTCTTCCTTCATGATCTCAACTGTATCCTGAGGACCGTTTAAAGCCTCTACAGTAGCCTTCTGTGCTATAGAATTCGGGTTTGAAGTCTGATGGCTCTGGACGCTTCCCATAAGCTTGGCAATTTCCACGCTGGAGCCGGTATATCCGATTCTCCATCCCGTCATGGCATAACTCTTAGCCACGCCGCTGCAAGTGATGGTTCTTTTATAAATCTCTTCGCCAAGAGATGCAATGCTCACATGCTCTTCGCTTCCGTAAATCAAGTTTTCATACATTTCATCAGCCACTACATAGATGTCGTTTTTAACGGCAACATCTGCTATAGCTTTTAATTCTTCTTTGGAGTAGACCATTCCTGTCGGATTGTTTGGTGTATTTAAAATGAGTGCTTTTGTATTTTCAGTGATCGCAGCCTGAATCTGCTCAGCATTAACTTTATACCCCTGCTCTTTTTCCCCTCTGATGTATACAGGCACACCATCAGCTAATTTCACGATTTCAGGGTAGCTTAACCAGTATGGTGCAGGAATAATCACTTCATCACCCGGATTTAAAATAGCTTCGAATATGTTAGTTAAGGAATGTTTACCACCGTTGCTGATTACAATCTGGTTCAATTTGTAGTCAATGTTGTTGAAGCTCTTGAATTTCCTGCAGATCGCTTCTTTAAGTTCAAGAATTCCTGACGCCGGCGTATATTTTGTGAATCCCTCGTTGATTGCCTGGATTGCTGCTTTATTGATGTTGTCCGGTGTATTGAAATCAGGTTCACCTGCACCAAAACCTACAACGTCAATCCCCTGGCCTTTCATTTCTTTCGCTTTTGCTGTGATCGCTAATGTTGATGAAGGCTTAACTGCTGACGCCTTCCTTGATAATGATAATGACATAATACTGCACCCACCTTATTATTAATATAATATATAATTTACATTTACAAGTTGAGACGGTCTGAACATGTGCTCTTCCATCCTTGATACATTGTAATACATATTTTTCTCTTTTGCAAGTTTAAAGTTTCTGAAATTCTTTTTTCTGTCGTTTTGCATAACCAATACATGGTTTTTGCATTCTGTTTACATGTTTTTTTGCAAGTTACTCGTTTTTCTAATTCAGTTTTAGCCATTCCCCATACCAATTACTTTTGATCTCACAACAGGGACTTCGCCATTTGATAAAAAAAAATGGCCAGACCCTTAAAACATTCTGTTTTAAGGGTTCTAACCATTATTAAAATCTTACCGGTAATTATTTAGCGTAATCAGTTACTCTTGATTCTCTGATTACATTTACTTTAATCTGTCCAGGGTATTCAAGTTCTGTTTCAATCTGTTTTGAAATATCCCTTGCAAGCAATACCATATCTGCATCACTCACCTGTTCAGGCACTACCATGATACGGATTTCTCTGCCCGCCTGGATTGCAAAAGACTTATCTACACCTTTAAAAGCATTTGTAATATCTTCAAGCTGTTTCAATCTGTTTGTATAAGTTTCTAAGGTTTCTCTTCTTGCACCTGGTCTTGCTGCAGAAATCGTATCTGCGGCCTGTACAATGCATGCAATAAGTGATTCAGGCTCTACATCGCCATGATGAGATTCGACCGAATTAATAACAATTGCGGATTCCTTATACTTTCTGCATAAATCAACACCGATCTGAATGTGTGAACCTTCCATTTCATGGTCGACTGATTTTCCGATATCATGAAGTAATCCGGCTCTTTTTGCCATTCTTATATCCACACCGATTTCAGCTGCTAAAAGTCCTGAAATCTGAGCAACTTCTATAGAATGTTTCAAAGCATTCTGTCCATAACTTGTTCTAAATTTCATCTTGCCAAGCAATCTGACCAGTTCAGGGTGGATTCCATGTACGCCAACTTCCAGCGTCGCAGCTTCACCTTCTTCACGAATCATGACTTCTACTTCTTTCTGTGCTTTCTCAACCATCTCTTCAATTCTTGCCGGATGGATACGACCATCTACAATCAGCTTCTCAAGGGCAATTCGAGCCACTTCTCTTCTGATTGGATCAAATCCAGAAAGGATTACCGCTTCAGGTGTATCATCAATTATGAGGTCTACGCCCGTCATAGTTTCAAGGGTACGGATATTTCTTCCTTCCCTTCCAATAATTCTGCCCTTCATCTCGTCATTTGGAAGCTGTACTACGGAAATCGTGGTTTCAGCAACATGGTCAGCTGCACATTTCTGTATCGCTGTTACAACATATTCCTTAGCCTTCTTGTTTGCTTCTTCCTTAGCCCTGCTCTCGTATTCCTTGATCATCTTGGCAGTATCATGTTTTACATCGTCTTCAACAGTCTTTAAAAGATATTCTTTTGCCTGTTCGGAGGTAAGTCCTGAAATTCGTTCCAGTTCCTGCACTCTTTTTTCATGAATTTCTTCGACTTCGACTTTTTTCTTATTGAGCTCTTCTTCTTTTACTGCAAATCCCGCTTCGCGTTTTTCAATTGCTTCAGATTTTTTATCTAATGCTTCTTCTTTAGATAAAACTCTTCTTTCGTAACGTTGCAGCTCAGCTCTTCTTTCCTTGGTCTCTCTCTCGAGTTCATTTTTTGTTTTAATGGACTCTTCCTTAGCTTCAAGTAAGGCTTCGCGTTTTTTCGTTTCGGCAACCTTCAATGCTTCATCTATTATTTCTCTTGCTCTTTCTTCCGCACTTCCAATTTTAGATTCAATAAATTTCTTTCTATAGGAAATGGCAATAAGGGAAGTAATAGGCACAGCTAAAATAAGCGTAAGCGCAATAGTAATAGCTATAATTACACTTGTTTGCACAGGAGCACCTCCTTATTTAATTTTCATTGTACAAATACAACACTTAAATTTTATACTGTTTTAATAACTATGTCAAGTGGGGATAATGATTTTTTATGCAAAATGTTACAATAAACATGTAATTGTTACAACATTTTCATGATTTATCTCAATAATCTCTATTATTCATTCTGATGCGTCTAAGGATTTCATCCGAAGAAAACCCTTTCCGCATTAAAAACCCATAAAGCTTCTGTTTTTCCTCTTTTGTAGCCGTTTCAGGATCTACCCGTTTCTTTTTGATCAGTTTTTCGATCAGCTCTGCCTCGCTGTCTTCATTCCCTTCAAAAATCCTGCCTATTATATCCTTTGAAATCCCTTTATTCTGAAGTTCCTGCTTGATCTGCCTTCTGCTCCTGCTGCCGCTTCTGTTAAAGGCATAGTTTCTGGCATATCGCTCGTCATTAATATAGCCATAGGATTTTACATACTCCACCGCGCTGTCAATTATCTCTTCTGTGTAAAAATTCTGTCTGAGCTTCATTCTGATCTGGTTCTCTGTCCTGTCCATACTTTCCAAAAGATGAAGGCTTCTGGCTTTTGCCCTTTTGAGTACAACATCTGCGATGATTTTTTCATAATCTTCATCTGAAATCTCCGCTCCTTCTTCGATATGGAACCTTCTGATTTCACCTCTGTACAGGGCAAATGCGAATTCTTCGTCAAGGAATACTTTGCTTTTTCCTTTGTCTATCTTAATAATTTCAGTAACTGTCATTCTGAATCCTCTATTCTCCATTTATATCTCGTTAAGCGAACACTCTTACGAGATGACTAAAAATCAAATCAGGTGTGGTTTTGGCCACACCTGATTTGATTGAACCTTATAATTGTTATTCTTCGCTTTCGCCAGCTGCCGAACCTGATGATTTCAGTGCTTCCCCTGCCGCGCCGGTATTCAGCCCGAAACTCTCTCTTACTTTTAATTCAATTTCATCCATAACTTCCGGATGTTCTTTCAGATAAATCTTAGCATTTTCGCGTCCCTGTCCGATTTTCGCATCATTATATGCATACCAGGAACCGCTCTTAATGACTATGTTCTGATTAGCTGCAAGATCAAGAACATCGCCTTCTCTTGATATTCCCTGGCCAAACATGATGTCGAATTCTGCTTCCTTAAAAGGCGGAGCGATCTTATTCTTGACCACCTTTATCCTCGTCCTGTTTCCGACCATTTCTCCGCCCTGTTTGATTGCCTCGATTCTTCTGACATCAAGACGTATGGAAGAATAGAATTTCAAGGCCCTTCCGCCTGTTGTAGTCTCTGGACTTCCGAACATGACTCCGACCTTTTCACGGAGCTGGTTGATGAAGATTACCGTACAGTTTGTCTTGCTGATCGAGCCTGTCAGTTTTCTCAGCGCCTGCGACATCAGCCTTGCCTGAAGTCCCATATGCGAGTCACCCATATCGCCCTCGATTTCAGCTCTTGGAACAAGCGCCGCAACGGAATCGACAATGATGATGTCTACTGCTCCAGACCTTACCATTGTTTCAGTAATTTCCAAAGCCTGTTCTCCATTGTCCGGCTGTGATATGTATAAATTATCGATATCTACACCAATCCTCTTTGCATATGCCGGGTCAAGCGCATGCTCCGCATCGATAAAGCCTGCTATTCCTCCCCTTTTCTGAACTTCTGCAACCATGTGAAGGGCAACTGTCGTCTTACCGCTCGATTCAGGTCCATAGATCTCAACAACCCTTCCCTTAGGAATGCCGCCAAGGCCCAGGGCTATATCAAGACTGATCGATCCAGTCGGGAACGTCTCAATATTCATATTTGCTCCCGAATCACCAAGCTTCATGACAGCTCCTTTTCCGAACTGTTTTTCTATCTGCATAATCGCTGATTGTAAGGTCTGCATTTTATCTTCTTTTGCCATTATTATTCTCCTTCGTTACACGAACTTATGTTCGTTCCAATGATAATATAGTATTCCATTTCCTTTTGATTGTCAACACTTAATTTGCCTTTATTCAACCTGCAATAAGCATCCCTCCAGACACTCTGTTCTTTTTTACTTTCATGATGGGATTTTCCGCAGCAGAATGCTGCATTTAGAAATTATGGGAATTATATGAGCAACTGTTCCGCCACCCCTGGCTGCTGGGTTGTTGGCCAGAATGTTACTTATATTATAAATTTTAGCACAAGCTTCCTGTTTTGTAAAAGCAAACTTTTCTATAATTTTCTCTTCTGTCCAAATGCCGATTTCGGCGTCATGAGAACACATGCGAGTTCTTTCTCCAAAGATAAAGGCATCCTTTCGGATGCCTTTATCTTTGGAGACTTCAATAAGCTTAAGTAAGCTTTAATTCACTTTATTCATTATACAGTTCAATTCAAATCCAGCTTCGACCAATTCAAAATTTTTCACCGGTTCCGAAGCAGTCGGATTTCCAAACGTTCCCAAAACCTTCACAAGGTACATCTATTCAGCTGCATACATAGTTCCCTTATATGATTTTTCACGTTCAATATCGTCTTTGAGGCTTTTCAGCAACGCAATCTTCTTTTGAAGATCCCCTGCTTTGACCTCATGCTTCGAAATAGGGCAGGAACTATCTTCCTCACACAATCCGAACATATCAAAAGTCAGGTCGCCATATGATGCGCGCGATAAAAAGCCCCCAAGTATACTTTCCTTCTCTGCTATCATTTTCTCTTTTTCTACTTCCTGCTGATACTGGACTATCATATTATTAATATCCTCAATCAACTGGTCTGCTGCACTTGAATAGTAAAAATCCTGATCCATATTCCACCATCCTTTCGTAAACATTTTTTTAACTCGGTCTTCTCAAAAAAACGATACTTTTGCTCTTTTCACAATTATTATATCTTAAAACATCACGATATACAATCAATTTCAGCTTTGCCGCTTTTCATTTCAGTTATTTCACCATTTAAATCATTATTCGCTTTCTATTTTATTCCAACTGTAATATAATTATAAAATAAGAGCGTTTCATCCCCAGCCGGCCAATCATTATTCCAGGTTATTTTTCGAGCACTTTTGTTCTTTTAATCTAGACGCACATCATCCGAGGAGGCGATTTCAATGAAGGTTCAAGTAAAGAAAGATGCATTCAAGATCCCTAATCTGTTTGGATATTTCAGAATTATTTTAGCTGTCGTATTTGCGATAATTTATCTCAATGCAGACTCTCCAACAGATTACTACCTTGCTGCCGGGATAATTGCCCTGTCCGGTTTTACAGATTTCATTGATGGGCAGATTGCCCGGAGATTCCATATGATAACGGATTTCGGAAAAATACTGGATCCGGTCGCAGACAAAATCACCCAGGGGACCATCGCCTTCTGCCTGACAACAAAATTTCCGTGGATGATAGCTCTGGTTATACTCTTTTTGATCAAGGAAAGCTATCTGGGAATTGCCGGATTGAAGATTCTCAAAAAGATTGACAGCAACGAAGGTGCTAAATGGTATGGCAAGATCAGCACCGTTACGCTTTATGTCATCACCTTTGTACTGATTCTTTTTCCCGAGATGCCGGATCTGCCTGCCAATATTCTGATTTTCATCTGCATGGCAGTTATGCTCAATGCTTTTATCCTGTACATCAGACTTTACCGCAGGCTTTTAACATAAAATCATGGAAGGCGCTCTGCAAGGACCAGACTGTATCTGACACAGGCAAAGCCGGAGGTTGTGAACGGACAACCTCCGGCTTTGATTTTAATGATAGTTTTTTATTCAGTAGACCACAACAGCCATGCGCTTATAAACCATTTCATATATTTTAGCAGCATTCTCAGGCGGAAGATTGATACAGCCATGAGAGCCGTTTGTCTTGTAGATCTCCCCCCCGAAGGCTGTCCTCCACGGAGCATCATGCATGCCTATGTTTGAATTGAATGGCATCCAGTAACTGACTCCGGATGAATAGTCCTCTCCTGTAAGCGTCGCATCCCGCTCCTTATAGCTGATAGGAAATACACCGGTCGGAGTTCCCCTTCCAAGCGTTGTATTGCCAGTAACACAGGGAGTTTCTATTTTCAATTCTCCATTTATATATACAAACACGGTCTGTGTAGCAAGGCATATCTCAACATAGGAATTTCCAATATCGTTCGTATCCCTTACCAGCACGCTGTATGAGTATACCGGTTCAATTGTCTTGTCTTCCCCTTGTTTAACAGCCTCTATGAGGGCATTTGCGCTTTTCGTAACCTGCATGAGCCAGCCGTATGTGCCGCCCTTGATTTTTATGGTTTCGCCATAGCTTGTCCTGAATTCCCTCGTATCCCCATAGGTATCATACTTGCGGGAGATTAATCTCTCGTATTCCTTGACCTTGTCCAGATCGAATTGTATCTGGCCGGCCTCAATGGTGATCCAGTCCTTAATCAGCTCTTTATCTACAATCTCGGTCCTGTCACCAAAATCATACGTAATCACTGTAGACAGATATTTGTTGGCCTCATTTTTTAAATCCGTCATTTCCCTGCTGTCAGATGCTATGGCCGGTTTTGCAACATAATCGTCTACAGGCAGTCCTGTCTCTCTTACAGTGACGCCAGCCTCGATCATGCCATACAGTTCGTCCTTATCGATTTGAAATGCATATCTGTCCTCTACGATGACAAATTCTTCTGTCTCCTCAGAATACTCCACCCGGGCATCTATTGCATTTCCATACTGTATGTCTGAACTGTCAAGAATATCGTATAGTTTCTCTTTATTATATTCGTTTTTGACCTGTATATCATAATGCGTTTCTCTGCCGGCGTACAGGAACCAGCGCCATTTCACAAAATTATTTTTCACTTCCGTCAATTCATCAATTCCGTCATACACGCTGTCGATCTCATCTGCATTTATGGCAAACAGCGTTTCACCATATGCGGATACTTCCATGCCATCCCATACATTTGCCTTTGCCAGAACCTCGTTCGCCTGTGCAACATTCATGCCGCCCATATTGATATCGTTTACATATGTATTTGCCGGAAAATTATCTTTCATTTTATAAACGCCATATGCATAAACGGCCGCTATCGATAATACAGCCATTGTAACCAGGATTACTATCACTGTCGATTTCTTTAATTTCCTCATCTGTTCCTCCCCCTTCTTGTTTAATCCCCCGCTTGTTGCCGGCGCAGCCCCTCCCTGCAGCCGGAAGTTAATTGTTTCGTTTTATCATTTTTTGCAGACATGCCATTCATAGTTCCATGAAACGTAGGGATACCCTGAGTATGCACTCAGGGTATCTCGACATGTGTTTATAAAAAACATATTAATGCCACAACGAATGATCACTCTCTGTAAATCCGGTCCACAACAGTCCTGTTGATAGTCAGTGTTATTTAATTATTCGTAACTATTCAGGACTACGTCCGTCATAGTCACAAATGATGTACACAAATTGCAAAATCAGCAATTTGGGGCACGCATGTCTCGGGTTTTATGCAAATTCAGCATAAAAACACCTCGCGAGACAGGGGTTCTGAACAGTTACAATTATTCTAATAAATATTATACCGTAGGATTTTTAATTCGTAAAGCCCATTGTCCAATACAGTCCGTTTACTCTTCAACCTGATCGGAATAACCCCTGCTTTCCCAGTAGCCCTCATATTCCTCATTGTCCGACAGTTCGATTTCATTTACCCATCTCGCCCACTTATAACCAGGCTTGTCTTCGGCAACTACAATAAACGGATACCCAAGGGCAGGGGGCAAATCCAATTTATTTGCCGAATAGGCCAGAATCATATTTTTATCAATTATATTCTGCAATGGCTGTGATGTAGTATAACCGTCTACGGAATGGAATATTACAGTATTGGCCTTACCATCAGCTCCGGCAAGATCAATGATATCTTTCAGCAGAACTCCCTTCCAGAGCACAGTTGCCTCCCAGCCTTCCACACAATAAAGCGTTATCAGCTTTTCGTAGGATGGAAGCGCCAGCACGTCTTCATACCTCAGCGAATCCGGCTTTTCTACAAGGCCCGAAACCTTCAGGACATAGCTGTTGATATCTACTTCCTGTATGCCCTGAATGGAATTGTCACGTGGACCGATTGAAGGATCCAGCCTTATTCCATTGTATTCCCTGATTTCAAGCTCCTGATATCTTTCTTCTGTGGCACTGGAAATTCCGTCTGTATCCGTTGTACCGGTGCTTCTGCATGCGTTCAGAAAAAATATGCACACGAATGACAAAATGCAGCAAAATACTTTTCTCATGTCTTTTACCTCCTTTACGGCAAATCAGGAGTTCTTTTCAATATATACTTGTCTTTATTATAACTATATTTTCTTTATAACACAAACAAAACCGGTACTATCTGCGTTAATTTCCGACTATTCCGCACACAGCTTCCCCCATAAGGCTGTTGCAATCTGATAGAACGGACTTTCCCTTCAAAAAAATAGCCACAGCATGTTTGAAAATGCGGTACCCTTTCATCGTCCTTTCGCTTATCTTTCTCAGCTTGCAGTAGAGCAAGAACTCCTTAAGTACATCTTCGTTGAACATAAAAAAACCTCCTTAACATTGTGGATAAATGTTAAGGAAGTTGAATTATGTATGACCTTAATTGTTTTGATACATTTTTTACGTTTACCGTATCTGGTCAATTTCACCAAATTTTTCAATCGAATATATGTTTTGCAAAGTGCTTCAAGCTACTGATTTTACAAGCTATTCTGAATCGTCAGACGGTTCATCCCAGTTGTGGTAAACCTCCTGCACGTCGTCGTCCTCATCAAGAAGATCAAGGGTCTTCTGCATGGACTTGATGTCCTTTTCGTCTGTGAGTTCGCCCCATGTCTGAGGAATCATTGTGACTTCCGCGCTTATCATCGTAACGCCTGCTTCTTCAAGAGCCTGCCTTACGTCACTGAAGCTGTCAGGATCGGTTATTACTTCATAGCTGTCCTCTTCGTCTGCGAAATCTTCAGCGCCTGCGTCTAATGCAAGCATCATCAGTTCGTCGGCGTCCATGTCGCATTCTTCTTTGTCGATGATAATCTGGCCCTTTTTATCGAACATAAACGATACGCATCCAGGTGTACCGACGTTTCCGTTTCCTTTTGTGAATGCGTTACGGACGTTTGATGCAGTACGGTTCTTGTTATCGGTAAGCGCATCTACGATGATTGCGATTCCATTAGGACCGTACCCTTCGTATGAAACGAATTCATAGTTCACGGCATTTGCATCGCCGGCAGCCTTTTTGATGCTCCTGTCGATTGTATCGTTAGGCATGTTGTTTGATTTTGCCTTGGCGATTACATCTCGTAATCTGCTGTTGTTGTTCGGATCCGCACCGCCTTCTTTTACGGCAACGGCGATTTCTCTTCCTATTCTTGTAAAGATTTTCCCTCTGGCGGAATCGTTCTTTTCTTTCCTATGTTTTATGTTGGCGAACTTTGAATGTCCTGACATAATAACACTCCTTTTCTTCTCATAATATTTCTTTCTATGTAAACATCCCAGTTTGAATGTTTCATTACCGTCATATATTCTATCATTGTTTTCCAGCCATGACAAGGATAACTTGGCGGAAAATCACGTTCTGCATGCCCCTTGAATCCTGCATTTTCGGCATCCATTTTCAAATATAGGTTGTTTTTTGGTATTTATAAGTTATAATAATATGTGACTATCCAGGTCTTTATCCTGGATGGTCACATATTATTATACTAGATTTTTTTATTGGAGGTAAAGTGCATGATACTTGCATGTCAAAATATAAACAAATCCTTTGGCGATAAGGAAGTCCTTGTCAACGGATCGTTCCACATAGAAGAAAGGGAAAAAGCGGCGATTGTAGGAATCAACGGTGCCGGAAAATCTACGCTTCTGAAAATTATTATCGGTGAAATGAAGGCTGACTCAGGTGAGGTCATTATCACAAAAGGCAAGACCATAGGCTATCTTGCCCAGCACCAGGAACTGCCCGGCGGAACTTCCATCTATGACGCTCTGCTGGAAGTCAAAAGAGATGTGATTGACCTGGAGGAAAAGATCCGTTCCATCGAGGTTGAAATGAAATCACTGGAAGGTGCGGAACTCACTGCAAAACTCGAGTCCTATACCCGCCTGACCCATGATTTTGAACTAAAGAACGGTTACTCCTATAAGAGTGAAATCACGGGCGTTCTAAAAGGACTCGGATTTTCCGAAGAGGAATTCACAAAGGATGTAGACACACTCTCCGGCGGGCAGAAAACGAGGGTTTCCCTTGGAAAGCTTCTGCTGTCAAAGCCTGACATCATACTCCTCGATGAGCCAACCAACCACCTGGACATGGAATCGATCGCCTGGCTCGAATCATTCCTTCTGAATTATCCCGGGGCGGTAATCATCGTGGCGCATGACCGGTATTTCCTGGATAAGGTTGTGTCAAAGGTCGTAGAAATCGACAACGCCAGACTGAAGACCTTCCTCGGAAACTACAGCGCCTACGCGGTAAAAAAGGAAATGCTCAGGGATGCTCAGATTAAACAGTTCCTGAACCAGCAGAAGGAAATCAGGCATCAGGAGGAAGTAATCACCAAGCTTCGATCCTTCAACCGGGAAAAATCCATAAAACGCGCAGAAAGCCGTGAAAAGCTCCTCAATAAAATGGAGATCGTCGAGAAACCGACTGAACTCAATACTGATATACATATTAAGCTGGAGCCGAGATTTATCAGTGGAAACGATGTCCTTACGGTATCGGAACTGGCAAAATCGTTTCCGCCAGTCAGACTGTTCGACAATCTGAATTTTGAAATTAAGCGTGGCGAGCGGGTCGCTATCATCGGCAATAACGGAACAGGCAAGACCACGATCCTGAAAATCATAAACGGAATCATAGAACCGGACGGCGGCGAAGTCAAGCTGGGCTCCAAGGTCAAAATAGGCTATTATGACCAGGAACACAATGTGCTCAACATGGAAAAGACCCTTTTCGAGGAGCTTTCCGATGCCTATCCGAATCTGACCAACACCCAGATCCGGAATATACTGGCCGCCTTTCTTTTTACCAACGACGACGTGTTCAAACGCATCTCCGATCTGAGCGGCGGGGAACGAGGAAGGGTTTCCCTCGCAAAGCTTATGCTCTCCGAATCCAACTTCCTGATACTGGATGAACCTACCAACCATCTGGACATCACTTCCAAAGAAATTCTTGAAAATGCGATCAACAAGTATACCGGAACTGTGCTTTATGTATCCCATGACCGTTATTTCATTAACAAGACTGCAACAAGGATTCTGGATTTGAAAGCGCACACTCTTGTTAATTACATCGGAAATTATGACTACTACATGGAAAAACGCGACGAGTTCACAAAAATATATACAGACGGCTTATCCAGCTCTGATGCTGTTGATGAGGATACAGACTTGTCTACTACAAAACTTGACTGGAAACAGCAGAAGGAAGAACAGGCCAGGGCAAGAAAAAGAGAAAATGACCTGAAGAAGACCGAAGAACAGATTACAGCCGCTGAAAAAAGGGCCGCCGAGATAGATGCCCTTCTCTCTGATCCCGCTGTATATTCGGATGCTTCGAAACTGATCAAGCTCAACAATGAAAAAACCGAACTGGATGCCGAAATGGAACGGCTCTTTGGACTTTGGGAAGAGCTTGCTGAAGAATAATAATCAACACACAGGGCTCATTTTCCTGTTATTCAAAAACAAAAACGCGGAAGCTTTTGGAGCTCCGCGTTTTTTGTTTATCCGATTATGTAGAATCTTTATTGAGCCTGCTGTTTCAGTCCTGTCAGTTGCCGCTCTCGCTGCCCTGTCCAAGAATATCGTCAATAGCATAATTGCTCAGATTCTTTATTGTATTCATCATATGCTGATTTGCAAGGGCTTCTGCTTTATCTGCGTCCTTGAGCTTCAACGCCTCGACTATCTGCTTATGTTCCTCGTTAGATTTAAGTGCCCTGCTTTTAGTTGCCATGGTAATTTTTCTTACCCTTTGGACATAATGATGGAAATCCGACAATACGTGCTCTAAAATCTGACTTCCCGAAATATTGTACATCAGCTCATGAAACTTATTGTCAAGCTCCAGGACCTGGTCGAAATGTTCCTTTTCTGCATGGAATTCAGACAGATAGATGATTTCTTCAAGTTCGTCAAGCTGTTCATCTGTCACGAGACTGGCTGCCCATCTGGCACACAGTCCTTCAAGCAGGGAACGAATCTGATAAATATCCTTTACATCCTTTGACGTAATTCCCATAACATAAGCACCCTTGTTTGGAATGATATTGACCAGACCCTCCAGTTCAAGCTGCCTCAGGGCCTCCCTGACAGGAGTTCTGCTGACGCCCAGTTCCGACGCAATAGCAGTTTCCTTCAGTTCCTCGCCTCTTTTAAACTTTCCCGACAGAATATCTTCACGGATCCTGTTAAAAACGCGACCCCGGAGCGAATACTTGTCCGTTACTTCCTTTTGAACATCATAGTTGCCCAAACAAAAGACCTCCTGCCTAGTCTAACTTTTCAACAGTTTCCATGATGTAATCAGCGAACTCAGCGCTTGTACAGCCTGTATCCCTGCCCGTGATTTCCATTTTCTTTTCGGTAATTGTACAGATATCAAGTGCCTTGTAAAGCTTATCAGCTTCTGTATTGTATCCGATGTGTGCAAGAAGCATTGCTGCCGCACGGATAACGCTGCACGGATCAGCATATTTATCTCTTCCTTCGGTTACCATACGTGGTGCTGAACCATGAATTGCTTCGAACATGGAATATCTCTTGCCGATATTAGCGCTTCCTGCTGTACCTACGCCGCCCTGGAACTCAGCAGCCTCATCTGTCAGGATATCGCCGTAAAGGTTAGGAAGAACGAGAACCTGGAAGTCTCTTCTTCTCTTCTCATCAACCAGCTTGGCTGTCATGATATCGATATACCAGTCATCCGCTGTGATATCCGGATAATCCTTGGAGATTTCCCTGAAAATATCCAGGAATTTTCCGTCTGTAGTCTTAATGATATTTGCTTTTGTTACTGCAGTTACCCTTGTCTTGCCATTTGCTTTTGCGAATTCAAAAGCCGCTCTGATGATTCTTTCGCATCCCTGGCTGGTTACTACGGTGAAGTCAACGCCTAAATCTTCAGTCACATGGATTCCCTGGCTTCCAACAGCGTAGCTTCCTTCTGTATTTTCCCTGTAGAATGTCCAGTCAATTCCCTGTTCCGGTATTCTTACAGGCCTTACGTTTGCAAAAAGATCCAGTTCTTTTCTCATTGCAACGTTTGCGCTTTCTACGTTAGGCCATTCGTCACCTTTTCTAGGAGTCGTTGTAGGTCCTTTTAAAATAACATGGCATTCTTTTAATTCTTCCAGTACTGCAGGAGGAATTGCCGCCATTTCAGCCGCTCTTCTCTCAATTGTAAGGCCATCGATCGTCTTGAATTCAACTTTTCCTGCCTTAACATCTTCCTTCAAGAGATATTCCAGGACACGCTGAGCCTGAGCTGTGATAGCAGGTCCGATTCCGTCCCCTCCGCAGACACCGACGATGATTTTGTCCAATTCCTTATAGTTCAGGAAATCACCCTGGGCTTTCATCGTATCTACTCTCTTTAACTGTCCTTCTAAAAGCTTTCCGAATTTCTCTTTTGCTGCTTCAATCTGTGATTCGTACATTCTTTTTTCCTCCTATTGTTATCGATTATAATGTGACGTTCAGTTTCCTGCAGCTGTCTTCTATAACAGCTATCAATTCATCGTCTGTAAGCACTGTCACACGGCCTGATTCGTATTCTTCGTCAACCCATACTTTAACCATCTGTACAAGTTCAGAATTCTTGTCGACCTGTCTTTCGTCCTTCAGCTTATAATACGTATTAATCCAGTGAGCGATTCCCGCAAGACCGGATGTATTCGATACTGCAACAAGTACCGGACGATTTAAAAACTTCTCAGTATCAAATATATTATAAATCTCTTCATTTTTCAAGAGTCCGTCTGCATGAATTCCTGCACGGGTGACATTAAAGTTCCTTCCGACGAAAGGAGTCCTTGATGGAACCCTGTATCCGATTTCATTTTCGAAGTACTCTGCGAGCTCAGTAATGACCGTGGTATCCATTCCATCAAGTGTTCCTTTAAGCTGCGCGTATTCAAAAACCATTGCCTCAAGAGGGGTATTTCCTGTTCTTTCGCCGATTCCAAAAAGCGAGCAGTTTACGCTGCAGGCGCCATAGAGCCATGCAGTGGTGGAGTTCGTGACCGCCTTATAGAAATCATTGTGTCCATGCCATTCAAGGAGTTCTGACGGAACACCTCCGTGTGTCATCATGCCGTAGATAATTCCCTGAACGGAACGGGGTATAACCGCTCCCGAAAAATTCACGCCGTAGCCCATTGTATCGCAAGCCCTTATTTTAACCGGAATCTGATATTCTTCCATCAGTTTCATGAGTTCCAGGCAGAAAGGAATTACAAATCCATAGATATCTGAACGGGTGATGTCTTCCAGGTGGCATCTTGGACTGACGCCTGTTTCAAGACATTCTCTGACCACTCCAAGATAATGATTCATAGCTTCACTTCTGGTCATCTTCATCTTATAGAAAATATGGTAGTCGGAACAGCTTACCAGGATACCCGTTTCCTTCATGCCAAGATCCTTGACAAGTTCAAAATCCTTTTTGCTTGCACGGATCCAGCTTGTTACTTCAGGGAATTTATATCCCCTTTCCATGCATTTATATACAGCATCCCTGTCCTTTTTGCTATACAGAAAAAATTCGCTCTGGCGGACAATCCCCTTAGGACCGCCCAGTCTATGCAGATAATCGAACATCGTTACAATCTGCTCTGTTGAGTACGGTGCCCTCGACTGCTGTCCGTCTCTGAATGTAGTATCTGTAATCCAGATTTCATCAGGCATATTGAGTGGTACGATTCTGTTGTTGAAAGCAATTTTTGGAACCTCGTCATACGGGAAAAGATTACGAAAAACATTTGGTTTGTCTACGTCTACCAGATGATACATGTGTTCCTCAAGCTGCAGAAGGTTTGTATGCGGATTCATTTTAACCGGTCTATTTTCCATTTTGCTGCATCTCCTTTTCTTATAAATATACATTTTAAATTTTACAGTATAAGTCAAAAAACCTTGGTATCATTGTATACAATGATACCAAGGTTTGTCAACATGTATTTTATCATTTCATTTTCACTTCAATTCACCCGTTACTGTTCACTCCGCGACCAGTAACACGCTACGCGATGCACAGAAATGGTTGAAATGCACCATTTCGCGCTGCAAGCCCCGGGTTTTTCGTGATTTCCGCTTCGCTACACTCACAAAAAACACCTTGTGCAAACAACGTGTGAACAGCAACATTCACCCTAACCAAATACCTCTGCATAAAGTGCTTCCAGTTCCCTGTACATATCATGCTCATGAAGGGGTTCAAGGACTCTCACGAGGCTTCCGTAATACCACTTCTGTTCCTTCTTCCCTCTGTTGAACCGGCTCCACAGATTTTCTGCATGCTTCCTGTAATCAATGGATATGCTCCTCAGATTTGCAAGCTTGTCCGCACACATCAAAAGCATCTCATCATAATCGGCTCTGTCCTTAATGAATTCGATTGTATGCTGTTTTCGCTCCTCCCAGGAAAGCTCCTTGTTTTCCGAACAGGCGGCAACGAGCCCGGCAACCTTATCACCAAATTCATCTTTTATAATTTCCAATCCTACATCTGTATCTTCTACCGTATCATGAAGCAGTCCTGCTATGACAAGTTCCGTGCCACAGTCTGCCTTCTGGAGTATCATTGCCGTTTCAAACGGATGCACGATGTACGGAGTGTCCGTACCTTTTCTGAATTGCCTGAAATGTGCGTTTGACGCAAAACTAATTGCCCTGCTTAAATCCAGATTATCCTTCACTAATCGTTTCCCCCATTATATGAATAAGCTGTAACTGTTCAGAATCCCCATCCGGGCAGCTATCTCAACCGGTTGCATTCAAACTTAGCGTTTGCCTCGAGACAATGCTTCACAGCCTCGTATCTTTCTTCAATCGTCCCTTCATCCGCGACCACATCAAGGGATACGGCAATGTCGCTGATCAGCCTGTCGCTCACCTTTCTCTTGAGGCTCTTGAGTATTTCAAGTTTTTCAACATAGGTGCCAGCCTCCAGAAACTTAAGCAGGTCAGGATTCACTTCTTCATTCATACCAGACCTTCCAGCATCTTTCTGCAGCCTGACTTCAGCCGGCTGCCCGAAGTCCTCTGCATCCTCCCGTTCAACATCCTCTTCCTTTGTCTCAGAGGCCGGCGTAAGCATCTGCCTGTCTACAGGCTCGAATCTGTATTTCTGCTTCACATCAGGATACTTATTGCGGTCTACCTCACTGCAGAACATATCAAGCGGCCTTGCATAGGTCATGTAGCTGCCATAAAGAGCCTGATATATTACAAGCTGTTCTCCCGTCTCGGAATGAGATGCCACGGTTACGATCTGATAAAGCCTGTTCTTAAAATGCCTGTATATTTCCCCTGGTTTTGGTATTCTTTTCTGTTCCATACTCAACAGCACCCTTTCCTCAATAAAGCTCATTTTATATCTTAATTATAACATTCCGGCAATGCATTGGCAATGATGCAGACTAACTGTCCTGTAATCCACCGTCCTGTAATCATCAGCGCGTGACATTCCTCAGCCATTTCATGCTTCTGTAGCGTCTTGTCGCAACCGGTATTTTTATCAGTTCGTCGCACATCAGGATAACATAAACAGCCAGGACGCCCCATTTGAAGACGAAAGCGGCCAGGAATCCGAATATAATAGAGAACCCCCACATGAAGGCTACGTCCAGAAAAAGTCCGTACCTGGTATCTCCGCCAGCCCTGAAAACCCCTACTATCAGGGTGCAGTTATAAGCCTGTGCCATCACGAAGTATGCCATTACAAAAAGCATGAATCCCAGATATGATTTTGCCTGGCCGGATATGCTCATGTTCGATACCAGCAGTGGCCTGATTGCAAGCACCACACATGCACCGATCAGCCCGAACACGATGCTTAATCGTCTCAGTTTTTCAGCATATACTTTTGCCTCTTCAAATTTTCGCTCACCGATTGCCTTTCCCAGCAGAATTGCAGTGGCCGTGGAAATGCCGAAGGAAACCACCATTGCGAGCTGTTTGATTACCTGTGCTATGGAATTTGCAGCGACTGCAGAGCTTCCCAGATGCCCGATTATCGCAGCATTTGCCGATACCCCTGCTCCCCACATGAGCTCATTCACCACTACAGGAAGGGAAAAAATCATAAAATCCCAAAACAGAGTCCTGTCTATCGCAATAAAATCCCTGAATCGTATCTTCACTATATCGTTCATTCGGAATGCATAAAAAATAACAATAACCAGCTCAAGGATACGGGCAATCAGGGTTGCTGTTGCCGCACCTTCCACACCCATCGCCGGAAAGCCAAGATATCCAAATATCAATATGGCATTGAGGATAACATTCGTCAATAACGAAAGGAGATATACAACCGTTGAAATAAATACACGTTCTACACTCCTTAGTATATTCAGGTACGTCATCGTAATTGATGTCAGGATATAGGAAAACGAAACGATTCTCAGATATTTTACACCTTCCGCAATTACAGGCGGCTCCGATGTGAATATCCTGAGAAGTGCTTCAGGCACTGCCATGGCAGCTATTGTAAAGATAAGTCCGACGATCAGGGAAAGCCTGAGCGCAATGCTCATCACCTTCTCTATAGCTCTCATGTCCTGCTTTCCCCAATACTGCGCCGTAAGGACTGCTGCACCTGATGTCAGCCCGAAAAAGATAAGGTTCATCACAAACTGCACCTGACCGGCAAGGGACGCCCCCGCCAGTGCCGTTTCTCCCGCTTTTCCAAGCATAATAACATCTGCCCCCGTTATTCCGACATTGATCATGTTCTGCAATGCCATGGGTAATACAAGGGCAAATACTTTCCTGTAAAAAACCTTGTTTTCTTCCGATATTTTTAATTTTCTTTTTCCATTCATTATGTTCATATGACCTGCTCCTGTTATTTTCCTTTGGAAAGAGGAATCTTCCCTTTTCTGCCCGAGATTCAGTCTTGAAAGAACTGTGCACTCCTTTCCCGACTAAAAAACGAGAACCGGCAAATCGCTTCGCAATTTGCCGGTCAATAATTTCTATTTGTTTTCTTCGTTGGCTCCCTTATCAGGAATTTTCGACATAAGAATAACTATAAGGGTAATCAAAATAATTACCGCAAATATACCGAACATTCCTTTCCACATAATTTCCAAGCCATAAAGAACATTTTGCATAACATCTGGGTTCATAAAAAAGCTCCTTTCCTGTAGCCCCGTTTCCTATTTTAAGATCTGCGCTACCAACTCTAAAAGAATACCGCCTGCAAGTACTGAACCGATCTGTCCTGAAACATTCGCGCCGATTGCATGCATTAACAGGATATTTGTAGGATCTTCCTTTGTTCCCATCTTCTGAATAACACGCGCTGACATCGGGAATGCTGAAATTCCGGCGCCTCCAATCATAGGATTGATTTTCTTCTTCAGGAAGAGGTTCAGGAATTTTGCAAACAATACGCCGCCTATTGTGTCAAATACAAATGCTACAAGTCCAAGTCCCATAATCAGAAGGGTGTCAACGCTAACAAATTTGTCAGCTGTCATACTGAAGGAAATCGTAAGCCCAAGCAGTAATGAAATCAGATTTGCAAGTACATTCTGTGCTGTGTCTGAAAGTGAATTGAGGACACCACATTCTCTTAAAAGATTACCAAACATAAGGAAACCTACCAGCGCAATTGACGTTGGCGCAATCAGTCCGGCAATTACCGTAACGATAATCGGGAATGCGATTCTGGTTTTCTTTGAAATCTGTCCCGGTTCATATGGCATCTTAATCATACGTTCCTTTTTGGTCGTAACAAGCCTGATCGCTACTGGCTGTACGATTGGAACGAGAGCCATGTAGGAATATGCAGCAACTGCAATGGCACCAATATACTTTGATCCTAATATCTGTGATACAAGGATTGAAGTCGGGCCGTCAGCAGCACCGATGATACCGATCGATGCAGCATCCTTTAAATCAAATCCAAGCAGACAGGCTACCACGATTGTAAAGAAGATACCGAACTGTGCGGCTGCACCGAACAGGAACATGATCGGCTGGGATAATAAAGGTCCGAAATCGATCATTGCACCGATACCGATAAATAAAAGAATCGGAAGTGCTTCTGAAGCCTCAATACCTACCTCAAATAACCACTGAATGATACCGTGGGTATCCCCTACGCCTTCCAGTACCTGGTTCAATGCGCCTGATGCAGGAATGTTAACCATAATCGCTCCAAATCCCATAGGGAGAAGAAGTGTTGGTTCAAGTTCTTTTGCGATAGCCAGATAAATCAGCAAAATTCCGACTGCTATCATGGCCAGACTTTTTGGAGATGTAAACAGTGCTATAGCGCCGTCAAATAAAAATTCCATTGTTATTCCTCCTAAATTCTATTCATATAAAATTCATTATACTATAGAAATTCAATTAAAAAAAGATAAAATTTTACTATTATTAATAATATCAGAAATTTCCCCGCGCAGTATTATCCTGGGCGGGGAAATCGATTTTGTTTTTATCGGTTCTATTATGTTTTTATCGGTTCTATTTGTGATCTCAGTTTTTCAAACCAAAGCTTTCTATTATCTTTCTGAATTCCGGTGAATCCGCAAACCCAAACATGATTTCCTGCCTGCTCGTCTGGTTATTCATTCTATTGAGATGATACTCAAGTCCGCCCTGGTCATATTCCCTTCCCATAAACGTTCTATACAGGACTTTGACATAATCACTGTCTGTGAGGTTCTTTTTCTGGAATTCCGGCGAAAATATAAAGTTCTGTGCCGCCTGGACAGGAGTCATCCTGCCTTCCTGGATTTCACGTGCATAGTAGCTGAGACCGCCGGCTTCCGCCTCTCGATTTAATACTTCTGCATATAGACGGTATATGTACATGGCAAGATTGGGATTCTGATCTGCCGGATCCGTAACCGCAACGCTTCCTCTGTCTATTCCGTAGGAACTGCAGATATCCGTGAATTCAACTGATTCAACAAATCCCCTGAACACCCAGAGCCTTGACACTCCCTTATCCAGAAAGTCTGACCAGTATGCCTTTCCGCCTGCATCTGAAGCCCTGCCCATGAATGTCTCATAAAGCATCTCCACATATGCCCCGTTGCTGAGGTTCCGTCCCAGGAATTCCGGGCTGAATACGAATCCGCGGCCTACATCTGCCCCTGTACTTATACGGTCGACCAGATTTCTCCGATAAAAGCCTATTTCATCATCACCAGCTGTTCTTCCCAGTACCTTGTCATACAGCCTTCTGATAAAATCATCAATCTTTTCCTCTTTTGATGATTCTTTTGCAGTAATTCGGACCTCTCTGGTTCCTGAAACCTGATTTCCATCTGAATCCGACACCGTATATACTGCTGTGTAGCTGCCTGCAGTAACTGCATTTCCCAGCGCATCCAGGGGAACACCCGAGAACTCGAAATTGTCAGCATTAAGTTCAACTGTCCCATCTTCGATATCCGTTACTGTGATATTTCTCTTTGCCCAGTCAATCAGATTCAGCGCATTCCCTGTTTCCACAACTATGCTTTCAGATGCATGATTGCTGATTACAGGTATGCTTCCGCTAAATAACTGCCTGTTTTCCTCCATCATCGCAGCCTTGTCTGCTTCCTTAAGCAGGTTCAGTGCTGCAAGAAGTTTGTTCTTGAATACAAAACAGGATTTCTTATTCACTGCCTGTTCTTCATTCATATTACCCATGACAAAAGCAGTATAATTTTTCACTTTATTCAGGTAACTGCTATATACCGCTTCTTCTGAATCCGCAAGTTTTGCAAGTCCGTACCCTGTTATCCGGTAACTGTTTACAATCCTGTTTTTAGGAGAGAAGAAGGCTGACACATCTTCAAGGGTTGACCTGCTTATAAAATTCAGCTTTGCCGCACCCTCAAGATGCGTTATATTGATTTTGTACCCAACCTTAAACTTTACATCGATTTCTTCAGGTGCATTTACGTTTGCGATATAATTTTTTACATAGACCTGCTTTCCCGATTCATCAAGCACCTCAATCGATGCAAATGTCTGGCTGTCAAAAAGCGTATGAGGCTTGCAGTCTGCCGATGAAATATGAAGGTTCATCGTATGATAGTCAATCGTCATATTGGCGAAGGTGTTTGCATAGCCGCGGAACAGAATCTGCTCATCTCCGCTAAGCGGGCTTGTTGTCATCTTCCTGTAAGTAAAGCTGTCCGGTGTATCCTGTCCTTCTTTTACAAGGATATACTTATAGCCGTACTCATATGCCCCTGATTTTGGAGTCGGCATTTCCAGTTCATATGCGCCGATTGGGAGGTTTTTAAAGGACAACTTTAAATTTCCGGTATCCGCCTGAATCATCTCTTCGGTAATTCTGACTTCTGCTGCCGTCTCGCTTCCATTTTTGACAACACAGTATTTGCCCATGATTTGCGAAATGTCGTCAATGCTGACCGTAACCGCTGCATTTCCCCTGAGTCCAAAGCTGCTCAACTCAGCAGGAGCTGCCAGGGCATACATTCCTTTTCGTCCCAGTGCATTGGAAATTTCAACAGCCTTCTCATCTGTGTTTACCAGATCCCTTATGAAGTAAAGCATCGGATAGTCGGATTCATAGACCTCTGATGTCGTTTTGTCATCCGGCTCCAATGCCCATGCATTCAGATATGGAATGACATTCTTCCCGGAATAAGAGCTCAGATATCTGGCAATTGCATTGCAGGCATTTACATTATCCCCGCTGCATGCCTCCTTACGGACGCCTGTATGAAGCGCGCTCCAGCCCTCTTCAGGCCCGATTGTATTTAAGAGATTTACGAAAACATATAGTTTCGAGCCAAACCCCAGGCTGTCAAATTTCAGGTCTCCATTACGCTCGCGGATGAATTCTGCTTCTTTCGATTTATTTGAAAGATTTCCAAGCCATCCTGTCTGACCATATTCCAGGTACTTCATTTCCTGATAATGGCCAAGCACGTTATTTACGACTTCTCCAATATCCATTCCGCTGCTCTGCAGGACACCCCCATAACCATGTCCAAGTTCGTGAAGCGTCATCCAGTCTTTTACAAAGTAATCCCTGATACTGTTGCCATTGAAGGCTGTGTGGTCCCCACTGTAGTACGCAAGCCCAGCACCATGGATATTCGCTTTGACGAAATATTTTGTTCTCACGTTCTGGTTCATCCAGTCATTTGTGTTGATTTCCAGCCCAGTGTAAGAATCATATTCTTCCAGAAATTCATTGTACCAGGCAAGTGCATCGTCGAATGTTGTAAACTTCCTGTAATTATTGACATTAATTATAGTGCCTGTCCTCAAAGTATTATCCTTATCCTTTAATGGAAGCAGGAAAGTGGCGCGTTCCGTTTCAATTACAGAATACCCCGCCTTCGAAGCAGTCCAGCCAGCCATGAATGCCGCCTGGTTGTCACCATCATGATAATAGTCAAGTGCCTTTACGCTGTTCTCAAATTCAATTTCTACCACAGGATAGATATTGCCGTCATATGCCGATTTCATAAACGGGACCATGTTCAGGTTTTTAGACTCTGCTGGATAGTCCGCATCCCAGATCAGTCCTGGTTTTGCAGCAGTAACGGTTACAGGTGTTCCGTCTGCCGGGACGGTATAAGCTGATTCTTTTGCAGAGTCATCTGCAAACAGATTCAGATTCAGATTTGACTTATATGCTGTATTGACCTGCTTGATTTTAAAACTTGTTCCCTCAGGCATATAGATTCCAAGATTCTGCCTGTCATGATAGTTGCCTCTGTTCATTCCGGCAGCGTCCATGTTCCTTACACTTTTGATGGTATACAAAGTCCTCTGTATGACCATGGAAGTGGTCCCGTCGCCCTTGACTGTAACAGGCACATCTATTTCGGCCCTGTTGCCGTGACTGTCTGTGACAGAATACCCTATGCTGTAGGTTCCCGCTTTAGCGGTATTTACATTACTGTCTGTCAGTGAAATACTGTTGGTCAGATCTCCGTCCTCAAAATCCCTCGCAAAAATCCTGAATCTTGCGTCATCTGCGTTAAAATTCGTATTTAGCGGAATTCTTATACTGGTCGTTCCATAAAACGACGGGGCGTTCAAAACAGAGTAGTGGCCAAGCTCATTGTTTGCGAGCTTTTTTGCTGCCACGATCTGACCATTTAAATAGTCCCTGAATACATGGCTGTCAAGTTCTCCGCGAATATCTGCTTCAAATGCATTTACTGCCTCCGGAGTACGATACTGATCATTCAGTGCTGTGTGTTCCTTGTTTGAGAACAGGGCATCCATTTTGTTCAGAACCCTGTCTTCCCTGTAAAAATGAAGAAGGGATGCACTCGGACACGCATTGTAACAGTCTGCAAATTCAAATCTCAGCCTTTTGAATGCGGTCGGTGTGAATTTGAATTCCATCACATTTCCAGAAACCACACTTGAGGCTGTGGCAGCCAGGACGAAATCCTCTCCGCTATCAGTCTGGGAGGCATATATTTTGGCTACTGTGGCATAACCTTTGTTGCCGGAATTCATTCGGGCAGCATAAATAACACGGTCAAGAATTTCTGTCGAAGCAAATGTTACCGTTATTTTCGTGGGATCTGTTGATTTCCATACACCCGTATTTATGCCATAAAATGTATCCGTTGCATCATCAAACGCATTCGCCAGAGATTCCGCATTCGAGTATGCCGGATGATTGCTCACGTATGATGCAGGCACCGCCTTGTATTGATTGCTGTAAGCAGCGAAATCCTTCTGGTTTCTGATTTCAAAAACATTTACTTTCGCCGTTTCACCCACAGCACCTTCTGCCGCCATAACTTTGCCAATCATAACCTCAGAAAACATCATCAGATGATTTTCCGTGAATAGCATGGCAAGAATCAGAATCACTGCCCAAAAGGATATCCTCTTGTTTTTTTTGTAGACCATTTTGTTGTTACCTCCCGTGTCTGCTATTTGCTTAATAGAATTATTATGCTGGAATGCACGAACGATTTCCCGAAAAGTCCATAAACATCCCAAATTAATACAATCATAGCACAGATACGCACAAAATTATTTGTCTTATCACCTTATTTATTTGCATAATAAAGGTGCTTTCTATTACTTTTTATTCTTCATTCCTTTCTGTATCCAACTTGTTTTCAACAAGCTCGCCGAACCTGCTTTCAAACTCATTCCGGGCCTCGTCCGTAAATTTCTTATGCTTTCCAGCCCTCATTCCGCTGCGTCTTGCTTTTTTTGCAAGATGCCTTTCAAAAAGCTTCTGCTCTATATTCCCGTCAGTAAACTGCTTTCCCGTATGATGCATAGGGTATGCCTTTTTCGCAAGGGCCATTGCTGCCACGCCGTAATCCTGGGTAACAACGATATCCCCTTTTTCTATCATGTTGACTAGTGCAAAATCTGCTGCGTCTGCTGCTTTGCTGACCGTTACGACTTTAGCATAATCCGATTCCAGGATATGGCTTGTATCGACTATATAAATAAGTTCAACACTATTTTTCTTTGCAATCTTTTCTATGATTTCCCTGACCGGGCACGCATCTGCATCTACAAGTATTTTCATCTGCTCTGATCCTTTCTTTTCAGCAATGTTTCCGTATATAGCAAAAGCCCCCAGACAGGAAATCCGTTTGGGGGCCCAACTATTATGTTTGCTGCCTGATATCCGTTACCTTATTTCACTTCTTCTGGCTTCTGTATATCCGAAACCTGAACTTCCCCACCTTCAGCAACCGGCTGGGAACCCGCAGCCGGAGCCACGTCTTTTTTCATGTTCTGATCACTTCCGTCAAGAGACACCCCCAGTTTGTCCAGGGTGATGAATTTTAAAAGCGTATCCAAAACATTGCTGTTTCCTGTATTTTCGCTGCTGCCTCCCATATTTACGACGGTTTTCGGTACTACGTCTACTTTGGAATTCTTTATAGCGTCAGCCAGCTTTTCAGCAACTTCCTGGATAACCCTGTATTCAGCTCCTCCGTAAGCCTGAACCTGCGCATCGATTGCTCTTGCCTTCGCAAGACCCACATTCGTCTCTTTTGAAGCCTCTGCTTCACCTTCAAGAGTGATCTTCGTGGAATTAGCCCTGGCAAGCGCTACAATCTGGTTGGCTTCCTGTTCTGCCTTGCTTGCAAGCGCAGCACCGCTATTTCTTTCCACTTCAATCTGAATCTTTGATTTTGTAAGGAAGGCCTGCTGCTCAGCTGTCGCTTCGGCTTCGCGGAGTGATTTCTCGCTCTCAGCTGCTGACTGCTGCTTCTGGTAAGTTACCTTCTTTTCCTCTGCAATCTGCCTTTCCCTGAGCTGCATCAGGATATTCTCTATCTGGATATCTCCCACAGCTGCCTTTGGTGTGCCGATCAGCACTTCTTCGAGCTGAAGATTATATTTCTGGAATTTCTGCTTCATTTCATCAACGGCTCTTTCACGGATTGCGCTTCTTTCCTGAATCAGCTCGATCAGGGTCTTTGTCTGGGCAACATCCTTGAAATAAGCGCTTACCAGAGGATCCAGGGACTGGTTCACAAGCATATTGATGTCACCAAAACGCTGTATGACCCATGGCGCCTGCTTGTAGTCGATATGCATGACGACCGAAAGCGGAAGCGCAGGCTCGAATGCATCCTTGGTTATGATGTCCACTTCCGTCAGGTTCTCGTCGTATTTATGATCTCCTGTCTCTGCCTTGTTCCATTTTAATATGATGTTGGTCGTAGGTACCAGGACTACTTTTCCTGCATCCGTATTAAATGCATATTTTCCAGGCATCAGCGGCTTCTCCAGCACGCCCTTGCATCCGGCTCCAACAAGCTCTCCATGCTTATAGTCGTTTCCGCTTGTATCAACACCCGCGCTTCCAAAAAACGAAACCACGACGCCGACATAGCCGATCGGAACTACCGTCTTCGGTTTGAAATCGACTGTTGCGAAAAGTCTGTTGATATAGTAGGTACCATCCGTAAGCACCTGAAGCTGTTTACCACGTCGTCCGCCAAGTTCAAGGAACTTCTCCGGATCCTGAAAACTTGCGTGCTCTTCTCCAACACTTGCTGCGATGATCTCCCCTTCCTGCAGCGAAACGCCGTCATGTACAGTAACAATGCCCATGATGTCGCTGGTCTGCTCCCCTGATCCCATGATGATGACTGGACTGAATGCGTTTCGGGCGAGCAGTGTCTGCTGCATGGAAACCAGCTCCACTTTCTCCTGCTTTGAGCTGTTGAAAATCGCTTTGATTTCCCCCTGGGTTATGACGATAAACTGGGCTAAATTGATCGCATAGGTTCCTTCCCTGAGTATTCCCCTCTGGGGCCCTCTCTGTCCTCCATTCTCAAGAAATCCATGAACATCCTGAAAATTATTGGCTTCAGGAATGACTTTTCCAAGCGTCTGTGTAGGTGCCAGCGGCTTGCCGTCACGGGCAAATAAATAAGCAATCTGCCCCTGCGGAATCGTAATAAGCGGATACCTGTGGATCTTGAACATCAGCGCAGACCGGAAATGAATACCGCCTCGCAGAAGATCTGGCGAGTAACCCGCTTCACCCTTCAGTGCGATAATAGAGTTCTTCAGCGATCCTTTCATGCTCCACCACTTTTCGACCACAGCTACTTCGTCCGACGCAATGATCCTGAGTCCTAAAATCTGAAAAACAATAAGATAGAACCCGACTATTCCGGCTAAAATATATAAGCCTGTTGCAACGTAATCCCCCATAAAAAATCCTCCTCTAAAATTGTTATTTATTTCACTATACACCTTTTACAAAAAATAACAAGTAGAAATAATCTGGGGGCGGGTTCAACTTTGATTCTTCAGATTTACTGGTTGTTCTGATTATGCATGCAGTTATCAATTGCAACCACAAGCGCACACATAAATGGTGTATCCTGCTGATTGAATATGTCAATTTCATAGCTATCGCCCCATGACAGCCACTTTTTATGTATGCTTCCGAAATACTGTCCATCCTTCAATACATCATAATCCATTCCCAGGCAGTTTCCGCTTATTTCAAATCTCCCATAAATACTGCTGACATTCAGCTTCCTGCTAAGAATTGAAAACTCCTGGGTTATGGCAGCACACTGGCTGCCATCCTTATAAATTTCATACTGTGCCATAAAAAAAGTAAACCTTTTCTTTATGAAATAAAGTTCCCTGCCAAAAGGATCCTTCAAATGCATCTTGGCATTAATTGTAAACATTTCCCCTTCTACGTTGTAAACCACATTCTGATCCATATCATATATGTCATATTTGTCATTAAAGGAAAATACCCTCTGTTTAATATATAGTTTCATCGCTGTCTCCCTTACATTATAGTTTTATATACCGCTGACTCAATCCCCATGCTACTGGCCCGCAAACTGCGCGCCAAGAAATCCTTTGAGATTATTGATCATCTCCGGATTTTCTCCCACATAGAGAACAATGATATTTCCCCTTTTGAAAAAGTGTGGCAGGGAATCCCAGGACATCTGGATGTTTTTACTGACATCGTCTTTTACAGCACTGTAATAGAATCCGCAGGCATCCAGACACAGGGAATCTTCCTCCATGGCCCGGTTATTCTCATAGACATATACATAGATATTCTCCTGCCCGTTCACTGTAAGCCTGGTCCGCTCCCCGGCAAGAATATCTTTCATCATATCTTCCATTTCCAGCGAAAATCCTTTTTTCTCCAATTCATCAGCCAGATCATGCATAAGGTCATAATCTGCAATTACCCTCGCATCTTTCGATGAATAATAAATGAAGGTCGCTGCCAGCATCACGCCCATAATTAGCACTGCACCAATATACAACATGCCTTTTTTCATATAAACATCCACCTCCAAAGCCGCCTGCTATCAGATATCTTTGAATTTCTGCATATATTCATCCATGGCAGCTGCCACAGTTTTTGAGTATTTGACTGCTTCCACAACGGTTTTTGCTCCCAGCACGACATCGCCAGAAGCGAATATGCCTGCCCTTGTTGTTTCTCCTTTGCCGTCCGTCACCAGAAGTCCCCTCTCGTTCACCTCAATTCCCGTGGTGGTAGATACAATCCTGTTCCTTGCCCCCTGGCTTACCGAAATTATGACTGAATCCGCAGGCCTGAAGAATGTCTCTTTGTCCTCCCAGATCACGTTTTCATTTTCGTCTACCTTGACTTTTCTGAAGATTACCCCGTCATCGGTAATTTCAACCGGAGCGACTTCATATTCGAATTCGACGCCGTCAATCTTGGCATATTCCACTTCGCGTGGGCTTGCTGCGGCAGTTGCCGTTCTTGAATATACGGTCACATTGGAGGTCCCGTTCCTGAGGACAGTCCTTGCGACATCCATTGCTGCATTTCCGGCACCGATAATGACCACTTTTTCGCCCAGATCATATACATCCGGATTGGAAAGGTAATTGATTCCAAAATGCACATGGCCTAAAGTCTCGCCCTTGATGCGAAGCCTGTTGGGCTTCCATACACCTGTTCCGATGAATATGGACTTATAGCCGTCCCTTATCAGATCATCTACGCTAATGGTAAGTCCGATTACTGTATTCGGGCGGATTTTAATACCCATCTCCTTTAGTTTCTCCAGATACTTTTCCAGAATCGCTTTCGGGAGGCGAAATTCCGGTATCCCGTAGCGAAGAACTCCTCCGATTTTATCTTTTGATTCGAATATAGTGACATCATAGCCCTTCTGAGCCAAATCTACCGCAATAGTAATTCCTGCCGGACCTGAGCCTATGATGGCCGCTTTTATCCCGTTTTTCTTTGGGATACCAAGTTTCATGCGGTCGAAATAAGCCGTCGAAATATAATTCTCTATACTGCTGATATGCACCGGCATACCCTTTTTATTGAGTATGCAGTGCCCCTCGCACTGCTTGTCATGATCGCATATCAGGGAACATACTATAGAAAGCGGGTTATTTTCAAATAACATTTCTCCAGCCTTCATCAGCTCCCCCTTAAGAAAAAGCTCTATCATCTGCGGAATCTGGGTTTCAATAGGACACCCGACCCTGCATTGCGGCTTTTTACAGTTCAGACACCTTTTTGCTTCGTTTACAACATGAATCGACATGAATTTCCTCCTTGTGAGCGTATAATTCTATTTTTATCATAAAAGTCAATACCTGATGCTGAAATCAGATTCCTTCTTGTTTTCCATCTGTTCAATATGCAGCCTTTCAACATGTATGAACATGTTTCCGCCGTTTTTCAGTTCACTTATAAGCTTTTCAATCTTTTCCGTCGGACCCTGAACCTCCATTTCGACCATTCCGTTATCGAGATTTTTCACATAGCCTGCAAGACCGTATTGTATTGCCTTTGTCCTTACGAAATAGCGGAATCCGACTCCCTGAACCCTTCCTTCTGCAAGTATATGCCTTCTTTCCATAAAGCACCTCCCTTATCCTTCCAGTCTATTTTACCCGGGCCACAAACCCGGCACCGTTTGAAAAAACCTTTTCAAGAGACTCAAAATACTCCCTAAATTCAAAATAGATGTCGCTGTCGCTTTTGGTGAAAACCAGGACATAATCAGCTTTTTCCCGAATCTTTTCCAGAAACTCCTCGCCTCCGGTGAACCAGTGATAATAGTGTTCATGCCTCTGGTTTGTAATCGCTTCATACCAGTGGACATCATCCCAGGGGCCTGCCATAGGGACGTCATACTTTTCCGGCAGCAGATTTTCATAGACGTAGTCATACAGGGCAAGCTTATCCGCTGAATATCCTGATGTCCGAAGGGATCTGTAATTAAATACGAATATATTGCTGTCAATGGCCGAATCCACAGCCGGGGCGAATCGCTCATTCCTTTCCCTGATGCGCTCTTCGATACCAAATCCCTTCATTCCCAGCACAAAAAGCGCCGTTAATGCCGCCGATGCAAGTATCCCCTTTACATCTTTTGACAGATAACGGATTCCGTTAAAAAACAGAACCCACATTACAAGCCAGAGCGGATGGTAATTTTTATAATAATAATAGGAGGATGCGACGCCCCCCAATCCGATCAAAAGAAGCACAAGCATAGATACAAGAACCGTTGCCGCAATGAACACTGCAGAATCTGCGGCCCTGTTTCTCAGTATTTTATATGTCCCATAAAGGGAGAATGGCATCAGGAGTATAAAGTTATAATACAGATCCTTATAAATAAAGCCTTCCGTATTGATTGCCGACCCTAGCGAAACATCGCCTCCGAAAGTTCCGGTCAATATGTAAAACAGACCAACTGCGCAGGGAATCAGAAATATCGCCAGAAACAGCATGACTGTGTCCTGTCCGAACAGCTGCCTCTTCATAAAGCGGTCGCGGGCTATTGTCACAAATATTCCCACAAAAACAGCCGGCATAAACAGAACGTAGCATAGGAAAATTCCCAGGCACCCTAGGGAAATCAGCGCTATGCCCACCCTTTTGTCCCATTCATTTCTCAAAAAACCATCCGTCATGAAAATCAGGTATGCCACAAGGGTAACGCCAATGCCAAGATAGACCGATCCTAAATTGATATTATTCATCGGGTATCCCAGCATGTAGACAAGCGTAACTGCCCAGGCGGCAGCCTTCAGAAATTTGGTTCTTGCATATCCCGCAATCACAGCAAAAAACATCATCCCGCTGAGCAGGAACATGGCAAGATCCGAAATGATAAAAAGCCTGTAGTATCTGTTGACCTCGGAAAGCGGCGACAGCATCTCAATCACAAGGGCATTATTCAGCGATGCATGATACATGCCATAAACTTTCCTGTCATTGATGATATTCATTGCATATTTCAGATGGTTCTGAGGATCCGTAGTCTGATAATGGATCTGAAGATCCGTTCCATACCTCTGCACCGCAAACCCCGCCACAATCATCAACAGAATTCCTGCAAACAGGACATCTGTTTTTTCATAAAAATATTCCTGCCTTTTATTGTCTGCGATAATCCGATACCAGAAAAACAGAGCCGCTGCCAGATCACCGATTCCGATGGAAATAATGCCGACCGGAATATGGACAAAACTGAATATGCCAGCCACAAGAGTATGAAAGCACATCAGGGCGATAGCCGTAACAGGCAGCCAGACAACTCCATTCTGTCTGATTTTCGACTTTTCATAAAAATAGAATCCGCCCCCTGCTGAAATGCATCCCAAAAAAAATACTACTGAAGCTGTCCATGATAAGTCCATAATTTCTCCTCCGTTGTTACGATCACGCTATAATTTCAAATTTTAAGCCAGGCTGCGATCTTCTTCATTTCTTCCGGCTTCACCTTCAGGACCTTCCGGTCGTAGGTGAAAAATCCGTTTGTTTCATCCTCCACATCGCTGACCTGGGTATAGATCGATGCGCAGAGCCCATTTTTAATCTGTCCTGCAACCTCGTTCAGATAAACCTCATTCAACGCATTTTGAAATTCCTGCTCTCCCTGAAAAAACCGGTACCCATATGTTTTTTTCGAATTGCAGGAATGGTCCTGCAGCTTGTACGAGTATCCGCCGAATTCTGAAAGCACGACAGGACGTCCCCCGCCGCTGACTGCAATCTTATCAAAATATACATGCCGGCTCAGGACATCGCTTGATTTCTGATGGAACCATCCAGATCTGCTGATTACTATTCTTCCGTTATCTGACTTCTTCGCAGCCTCATACATCCTGTCGCTGTCGAATTGCCCCCAGCCTTCATTGAAAATGGTCCAGCAGCAGATAGAAGGATGATTATATAAATGTCTGATGGTTCTGCTCATATGCTTCTCGAAATTTCTCTTAACAGCCTTTGTCCTGAACTGTCTGGTATCATTACCCCCTGTATACCCCAGCGCAGGAAGGACGCTGTTCCTGAAATATGAATAGTGTCCCATATTCACCATATCCTGAAAAACCACCATTCCAAGCTTGTCACAAAGGTAATAATACCAGGCCGGCTCGATTTTTATATGTTTGCGAAGGGTATTGAATCCCAGTTCTTTCATAGTCTCGATATCCCTGCGATACCCCTTGATGCTGGCCGGAAGAAAAATTCCGTCGCTATGGTAGCCCTGATCCAGGACCCCGTGAAAAAAATAAGGTTTCCCATTCAGGCATAGCCGACTGACGCCGCCCGACTCCATGACGGATATGGTTCTCAGCGCAAAGTAAGATGTAACCGCATCTCCCGGCGTTTTCATCTCAAATTCATATAAATAGGGATCTTCCGGGGACCAGAGCCGGGGGTGTTCAATTGCTATCTTTATTTCCCGGCCCTCAAACCGCTTCCGGACAATTCCATCTTCCGTTTTTATCCATATTTCCTTCCATGACGCGGCAGAATCCACACGGATCGTGACCGAATCAAGAGAGGGGATTATCTTCAATCTGCGGATATAGTCATCTGATACGCTTTCCAGCCATACGGTCTGCCAGATTCCCGAAACCGGAGTATACCACATACCCCCGCGCTTCCTCCTCTGCTTTCCGTAAGGAAGTGCATGGCTCAGGTGGTCCTTCACCTTAACGATTATCGTATTTTCTTCTTCCAGGCTGTCCGTGCTATCAATACTGAATGGCAGATATCCGCCTGCATGAGTCGTCATCTCTCTTCCATTCACATAAACTGTCGCAATCTGGTCTGCGGCTCCAAAATGCAGGAGCACTTTATCTTTAACAAATCCTTCCGGAAGCATAAATTTTCTTCTGTAATACAGATACTGATATCTGCCCGGCACCTTATGGATTCCCGAAAGCAGAGACTCTGGCGGGAAAGGAACTAAAATCTGCATCGGAAAGCTTTCTGGTATCTGCCGTCCTGATGAGATTGCAAACTCCCATTTCCCGTTCAGATTCAGATAGGAATCCCTTTTCAGCTGCGGTCTCGGATACTCCTGCCAGGGCAGATCACACATAGTTTCTCCATCCGCAGTCATCAGATCACAATATCCCGCCTTTGGCGGGCCTGCTACTGCCCTTGCAACCTGATCAAAAAAGTTTGAAGCAAACAATGCCGCTTTGGATTTCTCCGAAAATTCTTTACGTCTTTTTTCACCCATCTGAACTCACTCCATTACACAAGTGCTTTTCGATTACTGCCGCCTATAGATATATATTATCATAAAGATAACGAAAAATACACGATTCGCATGTATTTTTCACACAACAATATTGTTTTGAAATGAGCAGGAAACGCTTTGTTATTTATTCTTTATTCATCAGACACTTACGAAGTTTCTTGATATGGTTTCCGAACATGTTATAATGAAAATATACAGGCCATTTGCAGCTATAATGGACACCATCCTGAATAACTGCTGCACTATCACGGAGGAGGTTGCATACGATGAGTAAAGTAATATGCTCCTGCAAAAATGTAACAAAAAAGGATATTAAAAAATCCATTGAAAATGGCGCCACATCTTTTAAAGAGGTTAAGCAGGAAACCCATCTTGCAAAAGGGTGTGGAAAATGCAAAAAGAAGGCAAAGAAGATAGTTACAAAGGCATTGAAAAAAATGAAATCGAAATGAAGTAATTTCAAAAGATTTTTATATTCAAACAACCTGATGAAGGCACTACTAGTCCTGTAAGCGACTAGTAGTGCCTTCATCTGATTGTAATTTTATGAATTGTTCGGTTTTTCTATTTCATTACGATGTTGATGATTCTTCCCGGCACATAGATTTCCTTAACAACGTTTCCGGTAAGCTTGTCTGCAATCGCTTCCCTGCCGGCCGCAATTGCATCTTCTTTGCTGATGTCAGCAGCAATTTTAATGACCATACGTGTCTTGCCGTTAATCTGTACAGCAACTTCGATTTCGTCATCTTTCATGGCTTCCTCATCATGTTCAGGCCACTGGTTTTCGAATACTGAAGTTTCGTGACCAAGCTGCTCCCATAAGTCCTCTCCGATGTGAGGGATAAATGGTGCAAGAAGGATTACTGCCGTTTCAAGGGTCTCCTTGTCGATTCCGCCTTCCTTCTTTGCCAGATCGATGAGCTTATTGTTGTACTCCATGAATCCGCTGACTACCGTGTTGAGGCTGAAGCCTTCCAGACGGGAAGTGATGTCGTAAATCATCTTGTTTCTGACTTTGATCATTTCCTTCGTAGCAGGCACATTCTTTTCTTTGTTGTCAGTTACCAGGTTCCAGAAACGGTTGATGAATCTGTAAACGCCGTCAATGCCCCTGTCATCCCATTCTGAATCGAGTTCAGGCGGTCCAACAAAAAGTTCATACATTCTTAAGGAATCGCAGCCATAATCGTTGACAAGTTCGTCAGGAGAAACAACATTTCCTTTTGACTTGCTCATTTTTGCTCCGTCCTTGCCGATCATTCCCTGATTGAAGAGCCTTGTGAAAGGTTCGTCGAAGTCTATCACTCCGATATCATTCAGGAATTTCGTATAGAACCTTGAGTACAGAAGATGGAGAACAGCATGTTCCACCCCGCCGATGTACATATCTACCGGAAGAAGTTTCTCAGCTTTTTCTTTTGAAACAAGCTCTTCCGTATTGTGGCTGTCTACATAACGCAGGAAATACCATGAGGAGCCTGCCCACTGAGGCATTGTGTTTGTTTCCCTCTTTGCAGGACCGCCGCATACAGGACAGGTGGTGTTGACCCATTCATGAATGTCTGCAAGAGGTGATTCTCCTGTTCCCGTAGGCTGATAAGATTCAACTTCAGGAAGAAGCAATGGAAGCTGGTCTTCCGGTACAGGCACGGCTCCGCAGTGTTCGCAGTGAACGATTGGAATCGGTTCACCCCAGTAGCGTTGTCTTGAGAATACCCAGTCCCTTAATTTGTAGTTTGTAGTCTTTTTGCCGATTCCTCTTGATTCCAGGATTCCAGGAACGTCGCGCTTCGCGTCTGCTGAATTCATTCCGTTGAATTCTCCGGAATTGATCATGATTCCTGCTTCCGTATAGGCTTCGGTCAGGTTTTCTACTTCAACGCCGTCTTTGGCGATTACCTGGATGATCGGAATATTGAATTTCGTTGCGAAGTCAAAGTCCCTGTCATCGTGGGCAGGCACGCACATGATTGCGCCTGTACCGTAGTCAGCCAGTACATAGTCTGAAATCCAGATTGGAACCATTGCTCCGTTTAATGGGTTCACTGCATAGCTTCCTGTGAATACGCCTGTTTTTTCCTTGTCCTGAAGACGGTCAACGGATGATCTCATGGAAGCTTTAAAAATATAGTCTTCCACTTCTGCTTTTTTATCATCTGTCGCAAGCGATTTTGCAAGTTCATGTTCCGGTGCCAGGACCATGAATGTTGCGCCATAAAGGGTATCCGGCCTTGTCGTGTAGACCTTCACGGTTTCTTCCCTGCCCTCTACCGCAAAATCAACTTCTGCGCCGTAGCTCTTGCCGATCCAGTCAGACTGCATCTTCTTCACTTTTTCAGGCCAGTCGAGCTTATCAAGGTCGTCTAACAATCTGTCTGCATAAGCGGTGATTTTAAGCATCCACTGTCTTAAGTTTTTCTTTGTTACAGGTGATCCGCAGCGTTCGCATTCGCCGTTAACAACTTCTTCATTTGCGAGACCTGTCTTACATGACGGACACCAGTTGATCGGCATCTGCTTTTCATATGCAAGGCCGGCTTTGAACATTTTAACGAAAATCCACTGGGTCCATTTGTAGAATTCAGGATCCGTTGTGTTTACTTCCATATCCCAGTCGTAGATTGCTGCGATTTCATTGATCTGCCTCTTGATGTTTGCAACATTCTCGGCTGTGGATTTTTTAGGATGCACGCCCATCTTGATTGCATAATTTTCAGCCGGAAGGCCGAATGCATCCCATCCCATTGGATGGATGATGTAGTAGCCCTTGAGCATTTTGTAACGGCTCCATACATCGCTGATTACATATCCCCTCCAGTGCCCAACATGGAGACCGCTGCCTGATGGATACGGGAACATATCCAGACAGTAATACTTTGGTTTCTTTCCATCATTTACATTTACGGGATTTGCTTCCCATTTCTTGCGCCATTTCGATTCTACTTCCTTATGATTATAAGATGACATTTTTATTCCTCCTGAAATTTATTATTATTCTGAGTGATTTTGATTTATGGGAAATTCGTAGAATTTCCTATAAAGACTAGCGTGTCAAAAGCCCTCTCGCAACCTTCGGCTTCGTCAATTTGCACATTCGCCATCCAGCAAGCAGTGATGCAAAACATGATTCAATGAGCAGCTTTATGAAGACGTTGGTAACCATTCCGGACTACGTCCTTCATAGTTACATATGATGCACACAAATTGCAGGAACTGCAATTTGGTGCACGCCGAACTCGGGTTTTTATGCAAAAGCAGCATAAAAACACCTCGCGTCACCGGACTTCTGAACAGTCAAACCATTGGTACGCAAGGCCGCTAAATGCGCGGCCCTACGTACCACTACGTCTTCATCTAAGCGAGAGCGCGCTGCGAATGAACATGTTTTGCATCACGTCCTCATTCTCGAAACTTGTGCAAATTGACGAACACTATTTTGTAAATGGGCTTTTGACACTCCACTCCTATAAATCAAAAAAGCCTTTTCATCCTGAACATATTCCTATATTCATAGAGACGAAAAGGCTGAACTCGCGGTACCACTCTAATTCATCCTGCACTGCAGGATGCACTCATTTTTCTATAACGGGAATCAGCCGCCTTTTTCTACTCAGGAACGATATCTTTACAGCCTGATGTTATCCCGGCATGTATGAAATCTTCAGTTTCAAAAAAGGAACTCCAAGGCGAGTTGGGAGTTTTCAGGTACTGCCTCACACCTTCCGGCAGTTCTCTGGGACCTTATGACTCTTAATACTCCTCTTCACAGTATTTACAATATTGCACTAAAAATAATTTTAAGCACTTGCTGTCCTTTTGTCAAGGACTTTATCTGACAACTCGCATTAACTAAGTAACCAACAGTAACCCGATCCATCCTCCCGACTTTCACATGAGATTACCGGTTATCGAACTGGCTGCTGTATAATTTGTAATAGAACCCTTTCTTTGCAATAAGCTCCTCATGCCTGCCCTGCTCGACAATCTGTCCGTAATTCATGACAAGTATCATGTCCGCCTCCCTGATGGTGGACAGCCTGTGTGCGATGACAAAGCTGGTCCTGCCCTTCATAATCTCGCGGAAGGCTTTCTGTATATACATCTCCGTCCTGCTGTCAATGCTGCTTGTGGCTTCATCGAGGACCAGCATCGGAGGCGATGCAAGCATCACCCTTGCAATGGTCAGCAGCTGCTTCTGTCCCGCTGACAGATTCCTTCCATCCTCCTCAACTTCCGTATCATAGCCGTCCTGCATTTTTTTAATGAAATCATGGGCATGGGCTGATTTTGCCGCATTCATAATCTCTTCTCTTGATGAATCAGGCTTTCCATATGCGATATTCTCTGCTATGGTTCCCTGGAAAAGCCAGGTATCCTGAAGCACCATGCCGATATTACGACGAAGGCTGTCCTTGGTAAAGCTCCTTGTATCTTTGCCATCCAGCAGGATTGTTCCATCGTTTATATCATAAAACCTCATCAGAAGGTTCACGAGGGTGGTCTTTCCTGCGCCAGTAGGCCCGACAATTGCAACCGTATCCCCTGCCCCTACCCTGAGTGTAAGATCTTTAATCAGAGGCTCTTTCGGTTTATAGCCGAAAGAGACATGGTTAAATTCGATATTGCCGCCAAAGCCCTCAAGTTCCACGGCACCTGCCTCTTCCGGCTGGGCTTCCTCATCCAGGAAGCCGAATATCCTTCCTGCTGAAGCCAAAGCCGATTGGAACTGGGTCATTATGCTCGTAATTTCATTGATCGGTTTTGCAAACTGACCTGAATAGGAAATGAAAGATGCGATACTGCCTACCGATAGTCTCCCGTTTAAGGCCATGATCCCTCCGGTAACCGCAACAGCCATAAATGACAGATTGTTGATAAACCTTGTGGTCGGATTTGTCAGCGAGGAATACCACTGGGCCTTCTGTCCGCATTCATAAAGCCTTGCATTGATTTCGCCAAATCTGTCGATCGACCGTTCCTCATAACCGATTGCCCTGACTATCTTCTGACTGCCTATAATCTCCTCCACATAGCCGTTCAGCTCTCCCATGGTCTTTGACTGTTCCTTAAACATCTTCTGGGACATTTTCGAAACAAAGGATGCAATCAGAAAGCAGACTGGTGTTACGAATACAACGATGATAGTAATTACAGGGCTGATTGACAGCATGAACAGAAAAGTCCCAAGAACAATTACTGTTCCTGACACGATCTGAGTTATTCCCTGAAAAAGCCCCTCTGAAATGGCATCGATATCATTGGTCATTCTGTTTATGATATCTCCATGAGATCTGCTGTCGAAATATTTAAGTGGAAGAACCTCGAGCTTTTCAAAGGCGTCTTTCCTGATATCCCTGATGGTATTGTAGGCTACCCTGTTGCTGAATATTGCAAGCAGCCACTGGAACAGTGCGCTAAATATATATAGGACAGCCAGCAGGGCCACTATCTTCAGCAGTCCCTTGAAATCAACGTTTCCGGTCCCTGCCATCAGGTCGATTCCCCGGCCTGCAATCAGCGGGCCGACCAGGGCTAATGTGTTTCCCAGCACTGCGGCAACAATCACAAATATGAAAAGCGCCTTATATTTTCCGGCATATGCCCAGAGCCTTTTTATTGTTTTTCTTCCTGTCATTGGTCGACCCCCTCTTCCTGAGGCTGCAAATCACAGATTTCCCTGTAGATTTCGCAGCTTCGGTATAATTCTTCATGGGTGCCGATGCCTGCCGCTTCTCCATCATTCATTACAATGATCCTGTCGGCTTCCTTCATAGTATTCGTCCTCTGCGAAACGACAAAACAGGTCATCCTGTCTGTCTTTTCTTTCAGGGCATCTCTGAGCGCCCTTTCCGTGGCGTAGTCAAGGGCATTGAAGCTGTCGTCAAGAATCAGTATTTCCGGTTCTTTCACAAGAGCTCTCGCTATGGCGAGGCGCTGCCTCTGTCCGCCGGAAAGGTTAACGCCGCCGCGGCTGACTATAGTTTCGTAGCCGCCTGGGAGCCTCTCTATAAATTCCGCAGCCTGTGCCGTTGCAGCAGCCTGCAGGATTTCAGGCTGCGTTGCATGTTCCTTTCCCCATCTGATATTTTCAGCAATCGTTCCGCTGAAAAGAACCGCCTTCTGTGGCACGACGCCTATCCTGTCAACCAGATCCTTTTTCTTGAAATCTCTGACATCTTTTCCGCAGATAAGCACCTTGCCTTCGTCTGCATCATAAAACCTTGGAATCATATTTACAAGGGTGGATTTTCCAGAACCGGTTCCACCGATGATTCCAATCGTCTCGCCGCGCCTGACACTGAAACTGATATTTTTCAGGGCATATTCACTGCCTCCTGCATAGGTCATTGATACATTTCTGAATTCCAGTACCGGTTCCATTACTCTTCCCTGTTTTTCTGTCTCAGCATATGATACCGTTTCCATTTCGCTCTCGCCCAGGCATAGATTTTCCGGGGATTCGGGATCCAAAATGGATGGCTTTGCATCCAGCACTTCCGCAATCCTTCCCAGGGATGCGAATGCCCTGGTATATAGGACCACAAGCTGGGAGATGACAATCAGTGCCGCCAGTATCATGGTGAGGTAGTTGATGAAAGCGATAACGGCTCCCGTCTGAATCGCCCCTGCATTGACTCTGATGCCGCCAAACCAGATGACTGCTGCAATCGACAGATTCATAACAAGGGTCGTCATCGGGTTCAGCAGCGACGAAATGCTTCCAACCCTTATTGCGGTCCTGCTGTATTCTTCATTAACAGCTGTAAACCTGCGGGACTCGTCGCTCTTTTTTGCAAAGGCCAGAATGACCCTGACACCCGAAAGGTTTTCACGTATTACAAGCGTCAGCTGATCGAGCTTCCTCTGCACCTGCCTGTACAGCGGGACAGTCTTTATCATGGTAACGGCCAGGATCAGGATAAATACAGGCAGCACAGTCATGATAATAACGGACAATTCTACGTCTAACGACACCGCCATCACTACTCCGCCAATACAAAGGAACGGCGCCCTGATTACAAGCCTGATCAGCATCGCCACACCAAGCTGCACCTGGTTCACATCGGAGGTGATCCTGTTAACAAGAGATGCCGTTCCAAATCTGTCAAGCTCTGTGTTCGAAAGCATTGCAACATGGCTGAACATGGCATTTCTCAGATCTGTCCCGAACCCCTGGGATACTTTCGAAGCCGTGTACTGGCAGACCAGGGCACAGCAGACGCCGGTCAGAGCAATCGCTGCCATCTTACCCCCCATGCCAATTATATAATTCCTATCCCCTGATGCCACCCCCACATCTATGATTTTTGCCATATAGAGGGGCAGCATAAGTTCAAGAACTGCTTCTGCAAGTTTGAAGGAAGGTCCTATAATCAGTTCCTTCCAGTATTTTTTCAGGTATTTAATAAGATATCTCATCATCTTTATTCCTTTATTTGTTATTCAGTCTACAAATGAAGTTTTGAACGGACCACTGCTATTCTACAATTGAAATAACCTCGTTGGTTTCTTTTCCCACTGCATATTCAATCGTTATCGTATCGCCTTCAGCGTACCTTATGATACCGACGAGATCCGCAACATCCACATCAAAAATGTCCCGGCTTCCTTCCAGCATGATGTAATAGTGAGAATTACCTTCTATTACACTCTGGGCTATCCTGCTTATGATGCCGGTCTTTTTCATGATATCACTGTCCGCAGTGCTGCTGATTCCGCTGGAAACCAGCAGTTTCGAGTAGATCTTCTCGCATTCTGCAACGCTGCCGCCGATGGCTACAAGCTGGTATTTCTCAACATTTACCATGGCATATCTTTTAACCAGTCCTTCATCATCCTTCAGTGCAATAAAGTAAGTCGGTTCCCCTGATATGTTTAACAAAAGCGGGAATGTGGCAATATAGCCCATCTCCTGCACCTGACCTTCGGCGGATGACATTGCCGATACCTCTGTGGCCCCTTCCACCGAATAATACCTGGTTTCCATCGTCCTCTGATTAATCAGGACAAAACCAACATTCGACTGGTCTCCTGTGACAGAGGTTACTCCCGTATAAAGCCAGACATCATCTTCAAGTGCAATATAGTTATAGCCATCTGTAGTCTGGATGCAGTCTTTCTGCCCCAGAATGCTGTTGAAATAGCCATGCTTCAATGTTCCATAGTAATCGTAATAAGAAATCACAAGTTCCGAGGAATAGACCCTGTCAATCCACTGCGGAACGTCCTCAACGGCATAATTGATGGTTTCCCCCGTTACAGCATTCAGCAGTATCACTCTGCCTACTGTCTCGCCCCCGAAAAGGCCAATTGTGAAGTCCTTCACAGGGCACACCCAGTAGGGAACTCCGTTATCATCAATCTCGAAATTGATGTTGTCGAATATATAGGTCGGATACTTGAACCTCAGATACCTGTATATATTCCTTCCGAAATGCTCGCTGTCAGAATACCTGATTTCATTCTCCAGCTGCACTACCTCTACATCCTGAGAAGCCATGTCTATTTTGATGTATGCCGGAATACCCTCCGACCGGTTCGTGAACCATTTGATCAGGCTTGCATATTTAAGCGGAGTCACCCGGACCGGTTCACCCTGATAGTTGATCTGGGTGTAGTGGTTGCTGGCTTCGAACTGTGAGACTATTTTTACCATGCTGCCCATTTTCCTGTCCCCCAGAAGCTCAGCCGACGCTTTATCAAGAATCGGGATCTGGCTGAAGGATATCTCCTCGATATCTTCCGTAAACTCCCTTTCTTCCACCTTCAGAATCTGCTGATATTTTTTGGCATTTATGACCGGAGAAGACAGCAGGCTCCCAACCGCATAAATCAGGATTACGACGATTATTATAACGCCTCCCGCTTTTATGACCTTGGAATTTTTCATCTCATCCGCATTCTTGAGCCTCGCAAAACCGTAGATTGCCAGCGCCGCAACAATCGCAGATATGATAAACACCCAGAACCCTGATGAATGGATATTGATGGCTGGAAGGGTCACATAATAATATGCGAAACCGATCAAACCAAGAACAACTAATATAATTAGATTTCTTTGAATTTTTTTCATTTTAATGCCTCCTTATAGGTTGCTGATTTTGTTAAATACTACTTATTCTAACAGTTTTGCAGGAAAATAACAACCAGCTTGTCAACATAAACGGACAGGGCACCGGAACATCATTCTCCGATACCCTGTCCAATTGACTGCCTGCAGATATCCACTCCTATCAGCCGGCATCTATACCCTATACCTACGGATTGTTCCGCACTTTGTGCTCCCACAATCCTGAAAACATGAGAAATCCGCCCTGTTCGGGCTGCTTTCTCATGTTTTGCGGGTCCCAAAGTCATGCTTTTTCATGCAAGCATGAAACACATGACCTTTTGACCCTGGTATCATACTATTCAGAAACCGCTTCCAGCTTCTTCGCTCTTTCTTCAATCTCCTTCATCTGTACGTCTGTCGGCGCCTGTTCATAACGGTTGAATTCATAGGAGAAGTCTCCCCTGCCTCCCGTCATGGATCTGAGTTCAGTGGAATATCCAAACAGTTCCGTCATCGGGATATCCGCTTCTATCTCCTGCTTTCCTTCGCCTGCCGGATTCATTCCAAGCACGCGGCCTCGTCTCTTATTGAGATCGCCCATAATATCACCTGTATATTTTTCAGGAACAACCACCTTCAGCGACACAATCGGTTCGAGCAGCATTGGATTTGCGTCCATGAATCCTTTTTTGAATGCGAGAATTGTTGCCATCTTGAATGCCATTTCTGATGAATCTACCGGATGATAAGATCCGTCCACCAGCGTAGCCTTTACTCCCACAACAGGATATCCTGCAAGAGGCCCTTTAAGAACACATTCCTGGATTCCTTTTTCAACTGCCGGGAAATAGTTCCTTGGAACGGCACCGCCAAATACCTTTTCTTCAAACACATATGGTTTTTCAAGATCTCCTGAAGGCTCGAATTCCATCTTGACGTCACCATACTGCCCGTGTCCGCCTGACTGTTTCTTATGTTTGCCCTGAACCTCGATTTTTTTCCTTAAAGTTTCCCTGAAAGCCACCTTCGGCCTGGACAATTCTATTTCCACTTTATATTTTTCAAACAGCTTACTGACAAGGACCTCCAGATGCTGCTCGCCCATGCCGTAAAGCAGTGTCTGACGATTCTCCTTGTCGTTTACATGCATGATTGTAGGATCCTCTTCCATAAGCTTCGCCAATGCCTGGGAAACCTTATCATCGTCTCCTTTGTTCTTTGTTTTATATCTCATATAGGTATAAGGGATTGAATGAACTGTTTTTTCATAAATTACCGGGCATGCCTTCGTGGAAAGCGTATCATCAGTCTTCGTATCTGACAGTTTGCCGATTGCCCCGATGTCACCTGCATATAACTCCTTTACCTCTATCGGAGTCTTGCCCTGCAGAATATATAATTTATTCAGTTTGTCTTCTGTATCCCTTTCAGCATTGTAGATCGTATCATCTGATTTTACGATGCCTGAACATACTTTAATAAGCGAATATTTTCCAATGAAGGGGTCTGCTATTGTTTTGAAGACATAAGCCGATTTTGCTCTCGTGGCATCATAATCAGCCTCGAATTCCTCGCCGGTCTTTGCCCTGGTTCCGCTGAGTTTTACCTTGTCAGGCGATGGAAAATATTTTTCAATTGCCTGCAGCAGCATCGTCGTGCCCTGTGCATTGATTCCTGAACCAATCAGGACCGGAACGATTGTTCCATCTATAACGTTGCTCCTGAGTGCTATGGAAATTTCTTCCTGCGTAAATTCCTCGCCGGCGAAATAACGTTCCATAAATTCTTCGCTTGTCTCAGCAACAGCGTCCAAAAGAGCTTCCCTGCAGACAGACAGATTCTGCATTGAATATTCGGGAATCTCACATTCTTCGTATTCACTGAGTTTTGTAAATCTTCTGCCTTCCATCTTGACTACATTTACAAAACCTACAAACTTTTCATTTTCCCTGATCGGAAGGTGGAAAGGTGCTATTTTTTTACCATAGAGCTCAGTAAGCTTTTCAATCACTTCCCTGTGGCTGGCATTGTCGTCATCCATATCCGTCACGAAAAACATTCTGGGAAGCTTATACTTTTCACACAGCTCCCATGCTTTTTCAGTTCCTGCTTCAACTCCCGCTTTACAGGAAATCACAATTACAGCTGCATCAGCAACTCTCGCTGCAGCTTCAACTTCACCTACAAAATCAAAATAACCGGGGGTATCTAAAAGATTGATCTTGGTATCCTCCCAGATCACAGGTACAACAGAAGTATTGATGGAAAAGAGACGTTTGATTTCCTCTTTATCATAATCGCTGATCGTATTTCCTTCAGTGACTTTTCCCTGACGGCTGGTGAGACCGGTTGTGTACGCCATGGCTTCGACCAAAGTTGTCTTGCCACAGCTGCCGTGCCCTAAAAGAACTACATTACGAATCTTGTCTGTCTTGTAAACGTTCATATGAATTCCTCCTATACTGATTTGCGGTGGCAGGATTAAAAATCCTGCACTGATGCGGTACCCTATGGATGCTGCACGTTGTTGACTTCGTTATATGGATATTTTACTAAAATTGTCGCATTATATCAAGCATTATATGTATTTATAACAAATTTATTTTCACGCACCCCGTTATAATTATATAATTGCTGCATTTTCCGACGTTTTTATCTGCTTTTTGGTGCTGTCTGCACGATATCCGCCCTGCAACCACTCGCTTTAAAGTGTTACACTTCATAGCGTTACACTTTAAAGCAACACAGTATTGACATTACATTTTAATCGGGTTAGAATAGGATTAAATCTGTATCACGTAAAAATTCAACAAAGAATGGAGAATAAATAATGATTATAGTAATGAAACCTAACGCACCACAGAGTTCAATAGATTTTATCGTAAAGACAATTACCGAAAAGGGGCTCCAGACCCATATTTCAAAGGGAGAGGAAGTCACGATCATCGGCGTTGTAGGCGACAAGTCAAGACTCTCTCAACAGAATCTCGAAATCGCGCCTGACGTTGAAAAAATCGTTCCCGTCACTGAAACCTACAAACTCGCAAACAAAAAGTTCCATCCAGAGCCTTCCATCATAAAAGCCGGGAATACTGAAATCGGTCCAAACAACCTTACCATCATGGCCGGCCCATGTGCAGTAGAATCAGAAGCCCAGCTCATGAAAATCGCATATGCCGTAAAAGCAGCCGGAGCCAACATCCTCCGCGGCGGTGCCTACAAACCAAGAACCTCCCCATACGCATTCCAGGGGCTTGAAGAAGAAGGCCTCCGCTACATGCTGAATGCAAAAGCTGAAACAGGACTTACGACAATCTGCGAAGTGACAAGCCTTGATGCAATCAACGCCGCTGTCAAATACGTGGATATGATCCAGATCGGTGCAAGAAACATGCAGAACTTCTACCTGCTGAAGGAAGCCGGCAAGTCAGGACTTCCCGTACTTTTAAAAAGAGGCTTTGCTGCAACGATCGATGAATGGCTCAATGCTGCCGAATACATAATCGCAGAAGGGAACCCCAACGTCGTATTATGTGAAAGAGGCATCCGTACCTTTGAAACTGCTACGAGAAATACGCTGGACCTCAGTGCCGTTCCTGTCATGAAGGAAAAGACCCATCTTCCTATCATAGTAGATCCAAGCCATGCAACAGGCGTCCGTGCCTATGTAGCTCCTCTTGCGAAAGCTGCCGTAGCTGCAGGCGCAGACGGACTTATGATTGAGGTGCATGACAATCCTGCAAAAGCACTTTCCGACGGGCCGCAGTCTCTTACCTTCGAACAGTTCGATACCCTCACAAAAGAGCTCCGTCCATACGCACAGCTATCCGGGAGGATATTTTAATGAACAGCAAACGCATCGGATTCATAGGCCTTGGCCTGATTGGCGGATCCATTGCCAGGGCTATAAGGCGCTGCTTTCCTTCCTCAGAAATCCTTGCATATGATACTGACCGGGATTCCCTTTCCCTTGCAATGGCAGACGGGATCATCGATTATGCATGCACAAAGATTGACGAGCATTACGGAACCTGCGACTATATTTTCTTATGTACGCCGGTTTCCTACAACTCCGGCTACCTCAGCAGCCTGAAAGAGATTCTCAGGCCCGGATGCATCCTCACCGACGTGGGGAGCGTCAAGACCGATATTCACCTGAAAATAATCGAGCTGGGGCTTGAAGCAAACTTCATCGGTGGACATCCCATGGCAGGTTCTGAAAAAACAGGGTTTTCGAATTCAACTGCACATCTGGTAGAGAATGCATATTATGTCCTGACCCCTTCCGCAAAAGTGCCTGATGAAGCCGTGCAGCGCATGCGGGAAATGGTAGCGGCAATCGGCGCAATACCGATCATTCTCGGCTATCAGGAACACGACTACATAACGGCATCCGTAAGCCATCTTCCGCATATCATCGCCGCCAGCCTTGTAAATCTTATCAAGGTTTCGGACTCCGAGGACGGGCTCATGAAAACCATTGCCGCAGGCGGTTTCAAGGATATCACCAGGATTGCTTCTTCCTCCCCGGTCATGTGGCAGCAGATCTGCCTGACCAATGGTGAAAATATTTCCAGGATTTTAGGGGATTATATAGACTATCTTGGAGCAATCAGGCAGGCTCTGGATTCCGGAAACCAGTCTGAATTATACGATCTGTTCTACACTGCAAGAGAATACAGGAACTCCATACCGAACGCTTCTCTTGGCCCTATCAAAAAAGTATTCGCCGTGTACTGCGACATTATTGATGAAGCCGGCGGAATTGCAACAATCGCTACAATCCTCGCAAGCAATAACATCAGCATCAAGAACATCGGCATTATACATAACAGGGAATTCGAAGAGGGTGTATTGCGGATCGAGTTCTATGAGGAGGATCCGTCATTAAAGGCAGTTGAACTTCTCCGGAAATACCGTTATACTGTCTACGAAAGATAAATTCATCAGAACGGTTCAGTCATGGCTGCTTGCTGGCGACGAATCTCGCACGATGAATCTGGATTAAGTTCACTTGATAAGGAGACTAAGTTTATGGAATTTCATAAGATAAAATCACTCAGAGGGGAAATCATGGTTCCCGGCGACAAGTCCATCTCCCACCGTGCAATCATGCTCGGCTCCCTTGCAGAAGGCACCACGGAAGTCACAAATTTTCTTCAGGGTGCAGACTGCCTGTCTACCATCGACTGCTTCAGGAAGTTAGGGATAGAGATAGAAAATGATGGAAAAACAATCCGGATACACGGAAAAGGCCTTGACGGGCTGAAAGAACCCTCTGCCATACTGGACGCAGGAAATAGCGGCACTACTACAAGACTGATTTCAGGAATCCTCGCTGCCCAGAATTTTGAAACCACCCTGACCGGAGATGAATCCATACAGAAGCGCCCTATGAAGCGCATAATCGACCCCCTTTCCATGATGGGGGCCGATATTCAAAGCATAAAAGGGAACGGCTGCGCCCCTCTGAAGATCAAAGGCGCCCCCCTTCATGCAATCGACTACGTATCGCCTGTGGCATCCGCCCAGGTCAAATCCGCGGTTCTGCTTGCAGGACTTTATGCAGACGGCAAAACAAGCGTTACCGAACCATATGTATCCAGGAATCATACCGAACTGATGCTGAAATTTTTCGGTGGTGAAGTCTCTACTGAAGGAACAACTGCAACGGTCAGCCCAAGGCCGAAACTGGAAGCCCGGAAGGTCATTGTTCCCGGCGATATATCCTCGGCTGCCTATTTCATAGCCGCTGGCCTTCTGGTGCCTGACTCCGAAATCCTCATCAAAAACGTGGGCATAAATCCCACACGTGATGGAATCATAAAGGTATGCAGGCAGATGGGTGCCAATATTTCACTGGAAAATATCGATCATTCAGGAAGCGAGGTTACAGCCGACATCCTCGTGCGTACAAGCGAACTTGAGGGAACAGTCATCGAAGGGGAAATCATTCCGACCCTGATCGATGAAATTCCAATCATTGCAATCCTCGCATGCTTTGCCAATGGCAGGACCGTAATCAGGGATGCTGCGGAGCTTAAAGTTAAGGAATCTAACCGTATTGATGTGATGGTTAAAAACCTTTCCCTGATGAATGCCAAAATAGCCGGAACCGATGACGGAATGATCATCGATGGCGGCCACCCTCTTACGGGAACTGTGATCGACTCAAACCTCGACCACCGCATTGCCATGTCCTTTGCAATTGCAGGCCTTCTGTCTGAAGGGACCACAAAAATCACCGGCAGCGAATGTGTGAACATTTCCTATCCTGATTTTTACAAGGATCTTGATTCTCTGATGTGCCGATAAGGATTGGCAAAGCCCTTCGCTTCATTAACTCCGATGCCCCACAATCACTTTCCAATGAAATCATAATAAGTGCCAGTCACTGCGAACAATTGTTCACAGTGACTGGCATCTTTCATACCACTCGATTACAGGTCTGAGATTCTCCTCGTTTACGAAATCTCCACCCTCTTTTATCATTTTGAGATATTCCTCTTCAGCTTCCGTCTTATCTTCTTTCTTTAGAAGCGCCGGTTCCATCATCCTGATCATTTGATTCATCATAAATTTGTATATTCCGCTCAGCCTGCTGATATCAAAGCCTCCCTGCAGATAAAACAAGCCGATGCCCTCAATCCGGTGTTTTTTTCGCAATTCATCAGCTGTCTTTTGATCCGGCACGCTCATTCCCACCGCACAGACTGCTTTGATATCATATCTTTTCTTTGCCTTTTCATACCCGGCGAGCGCCCCTGCCCTTATCCATCCGAGAAAAATAACTTCATCGCTTTTTTCAGGCTTGCAGCCGCCTTGTCTGCATCATAAACAGGAAGTCCTGTCTTAGCACCAAGCATCGCAGCATATTCCTTTGTATGTCCGGCATTCGATTTGTAAATAATCGCTTTCATCCGTCATCCCCCTTTTTTATTATTACTTTGTTTATTAGTAACTGTTCCGAACCCCTGTCTCGCGAGGTGTTTTTATGCTGAATTTGCATGAAAATCCGAGACATACGTGCGCCAAATTTCTGATTTTGCAATTTGTGTGCATCAAATGTGACTATGAAGGACATAGTCCTGAATAGTTACGTTTATTATATCACATGGCTTCCTCTGGTGATATCACCAAATTTTTCCAAACACATAAATGCCGGCTTGGTTTCAGAAACACATACATTGACAGATGTAAATGTGACTGCTATTATATTAGAAATACCAGTCAGCTTTTCAATCATGGAATTACATTTCAAAGGAGGATTTCGTTCATGAAAATCAAATATAATAAATGCTGCCCGGATAACAGCTGCTCCGATAGCAGCTGCTGCGGACAGGAAAAAACAATGACGACTGCAAAAGAGAAAAAGGAAATTGTAATAGATTTTCTTTTTCTCGACCTCACAGTGTGTGAAAGATGCCAGGGTGCAGAAACCAATCTCGATGCGGCGGTAAATGAGGTATCTGCAATCCTCAGCGCTGCCGGTTATGAAACAGTGGTTAATAAAATTAATGTGAACACAAGAGATCTGGCCGTCAGACACAGATTCCTGAGCTCTCCGACAATCCGCGTGAATGGAATGGATATAGCACTTGAAGTTAAAGAATCCCTCTGCACGGAATGCGGCGATCTCTGCGGCGACTCTGTAGACTGCAGAGTATGGATTGAAGATGGCGTAGAATATACGGAGCCTCCAAAGTCCATGATCATTAATGCAATTTTAAAAGAAGTCTATGGCGGTCACCATAAAACGCCTTCAGACAGTGCCCCTTATGTGCTTCCCGACAACCTGTCGACATTCTTCGATGGTATTGAAAAGAAAGCCTGAAACTTCAGAAGGCCCCTGCGATGACAAAAGACGAGTGCGCATGATCGCGCACTCGTCTTTTGTCATATTATTTCCCGGATTTCCCATTTGATTTTCCATTACTGCCCGAAGTATTATTTTCGGATTTTATTTCCTTATTCTTTTCGGTCTTCATGCTTGAAGTATCACTCTTCTCTTTTCCCGAATTGCCCTTTTCATTTGCATTTTCTTCTAAAACCGCATCTGTATCATCAGAATTATCCTGGGCAGCTAATGCTTCCGTCTCAACTGTACCTTCTGTTACCGCTGCTTCATCCGTCACTTCTGCTTCTTCCGATTCAGCTGTATCAGATTCCTCCGTGACTTCTGCGTTCGTATCTGCAACTTCTTTTATATTTCCTGATTTTCCGTGGGATTTGCAGTTATAGATTGCAGTCATGATTTCCTTAACGCTTGCATCCTTATATTCCTCAATAGTCGCTTCAGGATCAAGTGCCTGAAGTTTGTTTATAAGGTTCAGTTTTCCAGGTGTAATTTCCAATTCTCTCGCTTCATCTCTGCGTGCAAGAGCCACATTATCTTTTTCAACTGCAGCTTCCTGGCCGGTTTCTTCAAGCGCTGCCGCAGCCCCTGTCTCTGAATCCTCTGTCAGTGCTTCTGCAAGTTCTTCGTCATCGGTCTCTGAAGTCAGTGAAATCACTGTCGATCCGTCTTCTTCAATATAGCCGTTCTCTGCTGCCGAATCAACAAGATTCTGCACCGCCTCCTCAACTGTGTTTCCGATAACATCAACGCCTTCCATGATGCATTCTCCATCTTCATTATAGCCTTCCGCCGTAACTACCGTGTCAAATGCATTGACGCCGAGTTCAACGCTCGGATTGATATCAAGGCTCACATAGGCAACCGGTGTCTGGTAATAGGCATAGGCACCGCTTCCTGCACCGATAACTACAAATGCTGCACATGCTGCTGTAACTAATTTTTTCATAGACTCTCTCCTTTTACGGTTCTTCATGTAATCAGGTTCCTGTTTGTTCTCCAGCGCAGCCATCAAACGCTTTTCCGTTCTTGCGACGAGTTCATCCTCAGCCCTGATCTGGTTTAATGCGGATTTAAAATACATATTCATAATCCTTGCTCCCTATTTTTTCCTTTAATATTCCCCTCGCCCTGTAAAGCTGGGAATATATCGTATTTTCTTTTCGTCCAAGCATAGACGCAATTTCCGGTACTGCGTACTCCTCATAATAAAACAGATAGATGACGTCTTTATATTTTGAGGGAAGCTCCAGCACTAACTGCATCAGTTCATTTTCAGCCCTGGTTTCAAACGCCAGCTCAATACCATCAATCGGTTCCGTTTTGCGATACCAGAAGCATTTCATCACGTCTTTACACTTGTTTATGGCCACTCTGATCAGCCATGCTTTCTCGTGTTCAGGACTTTCAAAACTTTTCCCATGCTGAAGCAGTGCCAGGAATGTTTCCTGGAAGACGTCGTCCACGTCAGCCGGATTTTTCAGATACAGATAGCAGATACGGCGCAGCATATCAGAATACTTTTCCAATACCGCCTTGATGTAATCGCATGATGTCTCATCCATATGATACCTCCTTATACCTTAAATACGATTCAGCTCTGGAAATCCTTGCATGAAAAATAATTTTTCTCAGAAAAAATTCAGAAGAATCCTCCGATTGCCTAAAAGAAATTAATTATTCTTCTTGAAGCATTCGGGGCATTCACCCACAAATTCGAAATTGTGCCCTGTTATATGGAATCCGGTCTCATTCGCAATATTTTCCCTCATCTCTTCGAATGGACATCCGTCTATGGCAATGCGCCTGTGGCATTCGGAGCATACGAGATAATGGCAGTGCCCCTCACTGCTAAGCTGGTAGTAGGACTTCCCGTCACCTCCGATATTCTTCATAATGATGGATTTCTCGGCCAGCGTCGAAAGTGTCCTGTAAACAGTCGAAAAATTAAGCTCCCGCTTCTGCCTCGCCAGAACGAATATCTCATCAGCCGTCATCGGTTCACATGCCGATTCCAGGATATCCAAAATCAGTTTTCTGCCTTCGGTACTTTTCAATCCATTATTCTTAAGTACATTTTCCTTCATTACGCCTTCCTCCCCGCGATGCAGGCTAACCTGTTCCTGACAGCCTTTGCGATTATGACTGCAAGCAGAACGGCAACCGAAACAAGTGCCGTGAAGCCGCCCGGTGCTACATTCAGATAATAGGAAAGGATCAGTCCTGTCATGATATCGATGATACTGAAAATAACGGATGCAATCAGCGTTATTCTGAATCCTTTTTCAAGCTGCATCGCGGCTGCCACTGGCAGGGTGATCATCGAGCTTAAAACCAGCACTCCTACAATCCTGATAGATGCCGCAATTGCAGATGCCACAAGGATTGCAAATATATAATTGATGAGTTTTACCTTCACTCCCGCTATCTGCGCCGCTTCTTCGTCGTATGAGATATAAAGCAACTGGTGATAAAGGAACACCAGGGCAAGAACCGACAGCATGCTCAATATGAATATTGTAATCATGTCCGTTTTAGTGACTGTCAGTATGCTACCGAACATATAGGACTCGGTATTTGCCCTGAGTTTTCCCGAGCTCATAATTGTAATCGCAACTCCGACGCTCAGCGACAGCACGATCGACAGAATAAGGTCAGTGTATTTCTTAAAATAATTCCTTAAAAATTCAATCAGCGCTCCGCAGACAGCTGTGAATGCAAATGCTCCTATGATAGGATTCTGACCAAAAAGAAGACCAATCGAGATGCCGGCCAGGGATGCATGGGAAAGGGTGTCCCCGATCATCGAATAACGCCTTACAACCAAAAAAACTCCTATGCATGGACACAGGATCGATATTAAGAATGACACAATCAGTGCATTCTGCATAAAACCATACTGAAGCATATCTGTCACCCCTTTCTGTCGTAATGCAGGTACTCTGAAGCATATTTTTCAATATTGCAGAAGTGTCCGCATCCATTCTGTAAATGGTACAGCTTTGTGGAATTTTCAAAAACAGCCTCGAAATTATGCTCCACAGCCACTATTGTCATTCCGGTTTCATTCTCCATCTTTTTCAGCAGCCTGTAGATTTCCTTCTGGCTGTCAATGTCAACTCCTGTAGACGGCTCGTCCAGGATCAGCAGTTTTGGGTTTCCCATCAGCGCTCTTGCTATCAGGATTTTCTGGGTCTGTCCTCCAGAAAGCGTTCCCATGAGCTCTTTCCTGTAATCAGACATTCCTACAAGCGCCAGTGCACGCATGACAACTGTCCTGTCCTTGATTTTCATGATTTTCCTGTACGAATCAAGCACTTCAAAAACGGTGACCGGAAACGCGGAATTCGCATAGTCGCTCTTCTGGGGCACATACCCGATCTCTTTTGTTTCAATGGACATGCTCCCTGCTGTAGGCTTCAGAAAGCCGAGCATGATCCTCATGAGAGTCGTCTTGCCGCTGCCGTTGTCTCCGATTATAGAAACATACTCTCCGGCTTCTATCTTCAGATTAATATCATTTAAAACTCCCGGCTGTATGCCGTTATATGAAAAACACAAATGTTCAATATTTACCATGCTAAATTCCTCCTGTCATAAATTTTAAACCACATATTTCCTTTTGTAAACCCGTAATGCAAATCATTTGCAGTATCAGTCCTGGTTGACAAATTTTGGATTTTGGTATATCATTGCAAATGCAAATCACTTGCAATAAAACAGACGGAGGCATGTGCAATGAAAAAAATAATATCACTATTACTGATCATGAGCATATCCATTTCCCTCGCAGCATGCAAAGAGAGCTCGGGCGAAAAGGAAAAAGACGGTTCGAAAATTTACGTTTCCGTAACTTTCGATGCACTCGCAGAATTCACTAAGGCTGTGGGACAGGATAAAGTTGAAGTTGCAACCATAATCCCTGCTGGAACCGAACCACATGATTTCGAACCAAAAGCTGCCGATATCGCCAGGCTAAGCGATTCGGAAGTTTTCGTATATAACGGTCTTGGAATGGAAGCCTGGGCTGAAGAGACAATAGCAGCCGCAGAAAACAATTCATTAACAGTGGTCATCGCTTCTGAACATGCTGATACGCTTAAAAACAGCGGTGAAGAAGCCGATGAACACGGTGCCTATGATCCTCATCTCTGGCTCAGCATAAAAGGGGCTCAAACACAGGTCAGAAACATTGCAGACGGTCTCGCTTCTGCCGATCCTGAAAACAAGGCTTTCTATGAAAAAAATGCTGACAGCTACATTGCAGAGCTCGAAACGTTATTCCAGGAATACAAGGGCAAATTCGATTCTCTGGAGAACAAAAACTTCGTTACGGGTCATGCTGCATTCAACTATTTCTGCCGCGATTTCGGTCTCGTGCAGAACAGTGTCGCAGACATTTTTGCAGAAGGCGAGCCTGGTACGAAGCAGCTAGCGGATCTTGTGGATTACTGCAGGGAAAACAATGTGACGACGATTTTTGCAGAAGAAACAGGAAATGCCGACATATCCCGGACACTGGCCAAGGAAGTCGGTGCCGATGTACAGACAATCTATACAATGGAGAACCCTGAAGACGGAAAGACTTATCTTGAAAGGATGCGGGACAACTGCCTGAATGTATACGAAAGCTTATCCGTACAGTAAGGTTTTTTTACAAGTGGAGTGTCAAAGGCCCCTTTCAACATAATATTCGTCAATTTGCACATTTTTTATAATGAGGACGTGATGCAAATCGTGTTCATGCGCAGCGCACTCTCGCTTAGATGAAGACGTAGTGGTACGTAGGGCCGCAAAATACGCGACCAGCTCCATAAAAAAACTGCAGGCTATATAAAATATAGCCTGCAGTTTTTTTATTTAAAAATTTGTTCCGTTCCAGCCCCAGTTCGAGATCTCTTCGTATATTACATAAACACAGTCAGGGTCTATGCTGAGTTCTTTATGGATGATTCCGGTGATGGCTTTTGTAAGATTTTCATATGCATCTTTCGATGATTTTCCAAAAATCTTCACTTCTATATAAGCCAGCGGTCTCTCGCTGCTCCCTTTAAAATACATGATACTGTTGTCCTCAAAAGAAACCATAAGCCAGTTTTCGCTTTTCCCTGGAATCAATTCAATCGCCTTTCCAAGCTCCGATTTGATTGTCTCCCTTTTTCCGGCGTCAATGGCCGCAGTCGTTTTTACATTCATATATGGCATACTGTAAATCCTCCTTCATAGCTAAGATATGTAATACAATGTAGATTATACCCTTAGCCGTTGTCTATTACAATACAGCAAGTGAATTACTCACGACTCAAGTCATGAGAATGCGATGATTGTTTGTAACTATTCAGGACTACGTCCTTCATAGTCACAGATGATGCACACAAATTGCAAAACCAGCAATTTGACGCCTAGAGAACTCAGGTTTTTATGCAAAATCAGCATAAAAACACCTCGCGAAACGGGCGTTCTGAACAGTTACGATTATTTTTCAATAAAAAATAATATAATAGATCACATACACCCAGCTGAGAAGGCCATGTATAATTGCCCATAAAACCGAATGCCAGTTGGTATAGGAGATGACCATGGCCAGACAGGAACCGAACGTTATTCCGGTTCTGACTGTTTTATTTATTGTTGTGTTTCCTTTATTATCCGACATTATTTCACTCCTTTACCTTGAAATATCAACTATCGCTGCCATTTTCTTCCGCGGGCTCCTGGGCACGGTTATATTCCTGCAGCTTTTTGTCTGCCAGGTAAAAAATGCTTCCTTCAGGATATTTTCCATCAGGCCCTGCCGTTCCCGCCTCAACACCGGTCATGATTTCAATCCCCTCGTCAATGCTTTTGATTGCATAAATATGGAATTGTCCATCCCTGACCGCTTCCAGGATCTCTTCCTTCAGCATCAGGTTGTCTATATTTCTTGCCGGAATCATGACTCCCTGCTCGCCAGTGAGTCCCTTGCCTTTGCAGACATCAAAGAATCCTTCGATTTTTTCAGTGACACCTCCGATTGGCTGGATCCCTCCCAGCTGATCGACAGAACCCGTAACCGCCAGATTCTGTTTCAACGGCACTCCCGACAGGCTTGAAAGGATTGCATAAAGTTCGGCGCTGGATGCGCTGTCCCCTTCAATTCCTTCGTACAGCTGCTCAAAAGTGACCTGGGCAGTAAGGCCCATGGGCTTTTCCTGTGCAAGCTTTCCTCCCAGATAGCCAGCAAGGATGAGCACGCCTTTCGAATGAATATTGCCGCTCATTTCGGTCTCGCGTTCAATATTGATGACGCCTCCGCGTCCGGCATAGGTCCTTGCCGTTATTCTGGCCGGAAGCCCGAAGGAGTATCCTGACGCTTCGATGATAAACAGCCCATTCAGCTGTCCGACAACAGATCCTTCCGTACTTATCAAAATCTTGTCAGCCAGGATTTCCTCCTGGATTTTTTCCTCCAGCATATTGAGGCGGTACTTTCTCTCTCTGACGGCCCTGTCAACATGGGCAGCTTCAACGAACTGAGCCCCCTCTGTCCTTGCAAACGAATCGGACTCGCAGACCAGGTCGCTTACATCATTGAACTGGGTCGATAGTTTCTTCTGGTCTCCAGCCAGCCATGATCCATATTCAACAATCTTGGCAAGGGCACTACGCGTAAAATGCTTCAGTCCCTCTTTCTTGCATAAGGATCCGACAAAAGAAGCATAATCACTTATTGCTTCCTGATTTCGCACCATTTCGTCATCAAAATCGACTTTCACCTTAAAAAAATTCTGAAAATCCTCATCAGTGGAATAGATCATATAATATAAAGGACTGCCAATTAATATGATTTTTACATCCAGAGGAATCGGCTCCGGCTTCAAAGTCAGGGTCGGCACAAAACGGTACTGCTCGCCGATATTCTCGACAACTACCTGCCTGTATTTGATCGCCTTCTTGAGGGCATCCCAGGCAAAAGGATCCGTCAGTACATCCTTGGCCTGCAGTATGAGGTATCCTCCATTTGCCTTATGGATTGCACCTGGCTTCACCATGGTAAAATCCGTATTCATGGCAAGAATCTGGCTTTTGTATTCGATTTTCCCGAACAGATTGTAGTAGTAGGGATTAAACTCGACAACAACGGGTGCCCCTTTGTTCATATCATTGTGTATGAACAGATTCACCTTATATCTCAGGAACGGATCCATTTCTTCATGAGGACCGAGAATGGTCGTCTTGATAACATCCGGATCTTCACCGTTTTCCTGTTCTACCTCTTCCTCAGGCATCACCACCGGCGCCCTTACGATTGCCGGCTCGGTGATTACAAGCATGCTGTGGTTCTCTCCGATGTCCTTGATCACCATGTCCAGGTATTCCACAATCTTAGGAATCTGGGTATATTTATCTTTCATTTTCTGGACCAGGGGACCCGAAGCCATAATTGCAGTCTGAACGTTCAGCTCGCTCATTTTCTCATCAGCCTCTGTTTCTATCATCAGACCATCCTGCAGAATCTGATCCATTGTCTTTTCCAGCTTTATCCTGTTCTCTTCAATGGCTTTCTGTTCATCCTCTGTAAGTCTTTCAAGTTCATCCGCAATCATGGGCCTTCCATAGCGGAGCGGCACGAAAAGTATCCTGTCCGCAGCCTGCTTCACACCGAATCCGACTTCAAAAGCCTTCTGCTCCGTTATATGGAAAAGCTCTTCCATCTTCTGCTGCACAAACCTGACAATTGCATTCTTTCTCTGCTCATATTCGCTGCTCTCGAAAGCCTTTGGTATCGCCTCCCGTAGTTCTATTATGAGTATTTCCATGTCTTTTTGAAACGATCTCCCCATGCCGGCAGGAAGAGATATTGCCATAGGCCTGTCCCATTCGTTGAAATTGTTCACATAGCACCAGTCATCAGGTACCGGCATTTTCTCTGCCATCTGGGAAACCACCGACTTGATGTAGGCATTTTTTCCTGTCCCCTGATCTCCGACAACGAATATATTATATCCGTCTGCCTTCATGGATAGGCCAAACTGCATAGCCCTGACTGCACGCTCCTGTCCGATCACACCCTCCTGCGGAGGCACATCAAGGGTAGTCTCGATAGAGCCCAATTCCTCATTTGGATTGCAGACCTTCCTTAATTTTTCCAGCGGAACCTTATATTCATCAAGACTCTTCATATATGATTACCCTCCTCTGCACTTAAACACAATACCAGTTTTTACATACATGTCATATTATCATTATACTAAAATTCAATGCCTATTTGTAAAGTTTTTTATTATTTCTGCAATTCTCTTCTAATTCCAGATATCAGCCCCAAAAAGCAGATATTTTCACCCTGTTTGCATACTCCTTCCTGAAGAAAAAAAGCCATACGCACGGAACCAGCTTTAGGCTGTTCCAGTACGCACGGCTTTCAATTACTGTGCCAAACAATATTCTCAATAACATTTTTTGACTGACCCTGAAACAGCAAATCACTGAATCAGATTAGTCTTCATATACTGTAGCCAGATCAAACTCAATCTGAATCTCTTCCGATGGCTCCTTCGTCAGTAACGAAACAACAACAATCACAATGCAGGAAACCAGGAATGCCGGCAGCAGTTCATAGATGCCGAATATTCCACCCATAGGTTTTAAGGCAAGCTTCCATATAAACACCATCACCCCGCCTGCCAGCATACCGGAAATAGCACCTTCCCTTGTGGTTCTTTTCCAGAACAGCGAGAACAGCATGATCGGTCCGAATGTTGCTCCAAATCCTGCCCATGCGAATGATACGACCGTGAAGATAACGCTGTTTTCATCAAGCGCTATCACGATTCCAATAAGCGCCACCAGCACAAGCACGATTCTTGATACGCTCATTACCTGTTTATCCGTAGCATCCTTTTTGATGATACCCTGGAATATGCTCTTTGCAAATGCAGATGCGGCAATGAGAAGATAGGAATCTGATGAGCTGATTGTAGCCGCTAAAATCCCTGCCATGGCAAGTCCTGCAAAAAGCGTCGGAAGCAGCTTTGTGGACATGACGATGAAAATGCTTTCCGCAGCGCCTGCCGTTAAAAGTTCTGCAGGCACAATTGCCCTTCCGATCAGGCCTATGCATACCGCAGCAACCAACGAGATTCCACACCAGACTGTTGCAATCCTTCTGGACTGCCTGATTTCAGAATGTTTTCTGATTGCCATGAAACGCAGGAGCACCTGTGGGACACCAAAATATCCGAGCCCCCAGGAAAGTGTCGATATGATTGTAAGCAGTCCGTACTTTCCTGCCTCTCCGAAAAGAGGTGCTCCGCTTTCAGAAACCTGCTGTACGCCGTCCACGACTGTTGGAGAAGAGATTCCAAAGAAATCCAGGAATCCAGGTATCTCCCGCAGGTTTTCGAGCACCGCTCCAGGTCCTCCGGCATATATAAGCGATATGACAAGAAGAAGCCCCAGGGCTACAATCATCACAATTCCCTGCATAAAATCGGATACACTTTCTGCAAGAAACCCTCCAAGGAATGTATAGATAATAACAAACAATGCCCCCCCTATCATCAGATACTGATATGGAAGTCCGAATAATGAGTTAAAGAGCTTACCCACCGTAACAAAACAGCTGGCTGCATAAACTGTAAAGAATACCAGAATAAAAACTGACGAAATACCCATAATTATTTTATTCTGTTCCTTGAACCTGTTGCTTAAAAAGTCGGGAACCGTAATGGAATCCCCTGCTATGATCGAGTAGCCGTGGAGCCTTTTCGCCACCAGCAGCCAGTTGATGTAGGTTCCGATAAATAGGCCGATTGCAGTCCATACGGCATCGCTGAGGCCGTACCAATAGGCAACCCCCGGCAGACCCATAAGGAGCCATCCGCTCATATCAGATGCTTCGGCGCTCATTGCCGCAACCCACGGTCCAAGGGCCCTTCCACCGATAAAATAGTTGTCTGAGCTTTCGTTTGCACGTTTTGCAAAATATACACCGATTCCGATGACTACTGCCATATAGCAGCACATTGTAATAAATATTTCTAACGTACCTGTATTCATTCATTTAACCTCCGATTATTTTTATAATGCATGGAAAAATCCACACACTTTTCAAAATTATAGCAGATACGTATGGATTGCACAAGTATTTCATCAACAGAAAATACCGCTACAGCATGTTGTCTGCTGTAGCGGCATCTTTTGTTCTGTCACAGGAAGGTTCGTCCTCTGAAATCAAAACTTTCTGTATAAGTTTACTGAACTTCAGCGCTGTTGCCTGCTGTTTCTATTCAATGACAATGACTGCTGTTTTTCCTAATTCCATCCAGTCATACAGGAATTTTGCATGGCTTGTATAATTTCTTACGCATTTGTGGGAGAGCGGCACTGTTCCAATTGTACCTGAATATTCCTGCATTGGTGCATTCAGACCTACCGGAACACCATGGATATAAGATCCGCCAGTGAATCTGATGCCATAAGGCGCATAGCCTGCGATTGCTCCTGTTATATCATCCAGATACTGGAACTGGCTTACCCTTTGGATTGTCATGTAATATCCAAGCGGCGTCGGCATCTTATATTTCGTATTGGCACCGGTCGTAGCATAGGAATAGGAAACCAGATTCCAGCCGCCGTTGATCAATTCGAAAACACCTTCATTCTGGTTGTTTCTGTCTACTACGATGACTTTCGACAGGGTTGCAATGGAATTGCTGAGGGAAACATATTTCTTAGGGACATAATATTCACCAGAAAAGTTCATAGTTCTGATTTTATAGAATGTTCCCGATTCTCCAAGGACTGTTAACAGTGTACCATCTGCAATGTACCTAAACGATGCCCCTGTACTTGCCGAACTGTAGGCAGGCGCCGACTGGTATCTCTGAACACCGTAAGGATCCTGTGTGCCTCCATTGTAATACGGGGCTGCTCCATTTGCATTCTTGTAATTTGAAATATATGCTGTGGTGGTGCTGTCGACTTCATTCTTCAAAGCCGTAAGGGATGCAAGCATTTTTTCAAACTGGAAGGTGCGGTACCTGGCAAGAGAGCTCAGGATATAACCGCGGGCTCCGTTCGTCCATATAACCTCATACCACTGATCCGTTCCATAGCTGGAAAGATACTGCCCCTTGACCATTGCCACAACCTTTACCTTTGTATTATAGCCTGCCTTGCCGATCACTGAACCCGAGGTGCTTGGAGCAGATCTTATGTTGGCTCCGCTTACTGAAATCAGCACATAATCATAGGGTATGCTATACCTTGTATACTTCAGATTTACGGCAACGGAATCAGGAACTCTCGTATTATAAGTGGCTACCGTGCCGCCCGAACCTGTGGATCCCGTAGATCCTGTCGATCCCGTAGAACCTGTTGTGCCTGTGGAACCCGTTGCGCCTGGTATTTTCAGGACCTGTCCTACACGTATCAGATTCGGATTTGCTATATTATTGGCTGCCACAATCTGCTGCACCGTAACGCCGTATGCACGGGCAATTTTTGTCAGGGTATCTCCGCTCTTAACGGTATAGGTGCCTCCTGCAGATGCAGTTCCCGTTCCTGATGGCGCTGTGGTTGCCGGTGCTGCCGATCCTGATATTTTCAGAACCTGCCCAGGAAAAATAAGATTAGGATTGGAAATATTATTAGCAGCTACGATCTGCTGTACCGTAACTCCATACTTAGCCGCAATCCGGTATAAGGTGTCTCCGGATTTGACAACATACGTCGTCTGCGTTGTTTCTGTTGCATAAATGAGCTGTGGCGATGCATTCACTTTCAGGTCTGGTTTTATACCACCTGCTGCAAAAGCCTGTATCGGAAAAACTAGTACACATAATGAAATGACTGAAAGCATAAAAGTTGTCCTTCGGGTATTAAAGCTATTACTCATCCCTAATTCACCTCGTTTCATCAAATCATCGTTTCAGGGATACTGCAAAAACTTCATAACATCATATATTAGAATCAAAACTCCAGCCGCTCCTGTTCTGTTTCACTCGACTCAGCCCATATTCATTCCTCCCTAAGCATATAATTAACATAATTTTATACGTTAATTATATCACTTTTTATATAATTTCACAACTTATTGTCTGATAATTATTTGTCTTGCAGGCCAATTGTTACTGTTCACTCTGTGAGTAGCGAATCATTTTGTGCTTGCCGTATAAACCTTATGTCTCTGCAGCAAATACCCGTACTCCACTTATATGATTGCCTGTAACCTGCTTAACGTTTAAAATAAATTCTTCTTATCTTCATGTCATAAATCCCGCTAAACAGCCCCCCCATGTGCGGGCACATAGGGGGCTGTTGACAGATTGCTTTTCCAATATTATTTATCATCACAAACAGTTTCCCTTTAAAAAGTTCATATTTTTATTCGGTCTTTCCCTTTAATTCTTCAACCTTTGCGCCTAACTGCTCTTTCACTTCTCCAACTTTAGCCTCTGCCTGCTCTTTCACTTCTCCAACTTTAGCCTCTGCCTTCTCTTTTATCTCTTCGCCTTTCTCTTTCAGTTCTTCTGCTTTTTCCTCTGCCTGATCCTTGATTTCTTCTGCTTTGGTCTTTGCATCTTCAACCTTTTCTTCTGCTTTGTCTTTCAATTCATCAGCCTTTTCTTCCGCATCATCTTTCATGTCTTCTACTTTGTCCTTAACGTCTTCGATTACATCCTCTACTTTATCTTTGATGTCATCAAATACTTTCCCGATTTTATCCTTGAAACCACTCATATTGATTTCTCCCTTCCATTAGAAAACATCATTATCAGTTACCTTTCTTCTCAAATCCGAAAACGTAATCCACAGAACAAGTCACATGCAGTCGTATTGTTCATTTTTTCTTGTTGTCATTTATAATATACCACAAACCCATCGCCATAACAATAATACACAGAATCATTTCACTCTATTATTGATTTATCTGTCAATTCTTTCCTGTTATTAACATGAGCCTGGCTCCAGACCTTCCGATAAGTCCCGGATCCTTTCTTTTTTCCGGACATATACCAGGCTGCTGGTCCATTTTCCACCTGGACCCGCCACATATTTCCTGTATTCATCATAATCCATATAATATTTACGGCCCCAGGAAGAAATGCACAGAATGATCCTTCCAGCTGCCGGTTCTGGTATCACGCCCGTTACTATCACATAGTGTCCATGGATATTGCTGTTTGCTGATTTCACATATCCTCGTTCAACATGCCCCTCATTTTCCGTATTCACAGGCAGGTAAAAAGGGATTCCCGCATCCCCCCACAAAATCGGGGTATTTGGCCCCACAGAAAGGATAACCGGTATATCTGCTTTTATCATCTCCTCTATTCTTTCCAGCATCAAAGACGATGTAAGCGACCACGCCCATGAGGCTTCGTACTCGATTCCTGCAAATCTGAAGTATCTGTTTATTGCGGATGCAAGTTTTGGTCCTGTTACGCCGATCCATCTTTTTGTTTTCGTATATTGTGAATCAATGCATTCCAGATAGCTGATATAATGCTCCTGCATAATGGAGCAGCCGTCCTTCATGGCGATACGGGTAATCCTGTTCTGCCTGCCTGTATCCTGCAATGCCAGATATAAAAAAAGATCCCCAGCCGCAATCGTTCCACATCCGTAACTGCGGATAATATCCGAATGACTAAATCTCCCGTTCTTTTCATACCACATCTGGCTTCCTCCATAAAAAACGTCGCCATCTTTCTTAATTGCTACATACCCGGGACGATTCAAAGTACATTCTGCCATTCTGCCGTTTGCATTTCTCTGTATTCTGTGCTTGTTCATAACCGCCATTCCCCATCCATCCTCATACTTTGGCTTCTCCTTACACATAAAACGAAATGTCCGGATACTTTGCCACTGGCACCGCATCCGGACGTTCCTTCAAAAACTGCTCTTATCTGTCCGTACCCTTTTCGCTGTACCCATAATAGAAAAATCCTACTACACATACAAGCATACAGAACAGGACAAAAAATGTAACATAAGCAGGATTTGACACAAACCCGCCAATGAATATGATGCCAGATCCTATGATTCCAAAAACCGGGCAGATAATGCCTTTAAATCTGCTTGTGACGATGCCGCTTTTTTTCATGCCAAGCACTTTGAGATATAAGATAATATAGCAGGCATAACTGAACACGATAGATATTTCGCTTATGTCACCACCGCCCAGGGCTCCCATCTTCTGCGTCATATAATGGATTACCATCCATACCAATGACACTGCAAAAGAGACAAGCGCTGATCCTGTGGATATCTGCAATTTCGGATTGATCAATGCTACTGTCGCTGCTCCCGGCATCATTTTCTTACTTGCAAGGGCCTGGGGCATCCGCAAGCTTCCAAGGATGATCCCGTTCAATACCCCCAGGACTGAAATCACTATAAAAATCATCAGAATCTTCGATCCATTGCTGCCCAGAAGCATTTCGCCAACTTTGTTCACCGCTTCATTTCCGGTCGACATGATATACTCGGCACCAAGCATCTTGCTCAATCCCAGATAATAGGTCAGATAAACGCCGAGCACTATGATTGGTCCGAAAATCAGAGCAAGTGTCATATTTTTTCTCGGATTCTTCACTTCGTTTGTTATGCTCAGGGCCACAACCCAGCCATCATAGGAAAAGGCGATTGGCGCAAGCGCTGCAAGCCATCCGATCCCAACATCGCTCTTTGACACAAGCTCAACGCCTTCGGGGATGGAAGGATTTGAAGAACCCCAGAATATGCTGATCAGCGCAATCCCAAGCAGTGGAATCAGCTTGATCAGGGTCGATGCATTCTGAAAATATCCGCCAAGCTTTATAGATATCACGTTCACGGCATAAAACAGAATCATATACACGAACCCAAGCATCATCTGCATATTCAAAGTATTTTCAATATCGAAAAGCAGGCATGTGTAAATTCCCGCAACCCAGGAAATGACTGCAATCAGTGTCGGGAAATACACAAATGTCTGGAACCATCCAAAACCGCAGGAAACTTTTTTTGAAATGAATTCCTCATAATATCCGACTATTCCGCCGTTTGTCTTATTCCTGACCGAAAGTTCCGTTAGCGTAAGACTGCCGAAAATAATTCCAAATGCGCCGATGCAGAATACAAGTACACCAAGCCAGAGATTTCCGCCAGTATAACTAAGCACATCATCGCATTTGAAGAATATTCCTGTTCCGATTACGATTCCGACAATCATTGCAGTCGCGGTCATAAAACCATAATGCTCATTTTGATTTTTCTTTAAGTCCGCCATTTTCCCTCCATAACAGGCACTTTATAAATGATTGAATGCAATAACTGATTAAAGCATCTCTTTTCTTAATTCTGCTGCTGTTTTTGGTGACAGATATCCGAATGGAACATCAAATACCGTACATGCTCCTGTCTTTCCCTCTTTGGACATCTTGTATATGGCTCTTGCATAAGCAACCAGTATGCTTGCTGTAAATTCAGGATTGCTGTCAAGCGCCAATGAAAATTCCATTTTCTGTCTGGTTCCGTCTCCGGTTACGCCCGTTCTGATTACAAATCCGCCGTGAGGCATGCCGGCATGGTTTTTCTCTAACTCCTCTTTTGTTATGAAATTCACTTCCGTATCATAATCGGAGAAGTAATTCGGCATATTCTTAATGGTTTCTTCAATTGCCTTAAGATCAGCTCCCTCCTCAGGCACCACATAGCATACCCTTAAATGCTTTTCTCTCGTCGTAAGCTGTGGATTAGATCCGCTCCTTACTTTTTCCAATGCTGATTCAACAGGGACAGTATACTGCTTTCCGTCTTTTACGCCCGCAACTCTTCTGATGGCGTCCGAATGGCCCTGGCTTATGCCTTTTCCCCAGAATGTATAATCTGTTCCTTCCGGAAGAACCACGTTGCCCAAAAGCCTGTTCAACGAAAACAGTCCCGGATCCCAGCCAACAGAAATGACGCTCAGCTTTCCTGCTTCTTTTGCAGTTTTGTCCATCATTTCAAAATACTCAGGTATCTTGGCATGTGTATCAAAGCTGTCAACAGTATTGAACAGCTGTGCTATTTCTGGTCCCTGTACTGCAAGATCAGTTGCTGATCCCCCGCATAGAATCATAACATCGATTTCATCTTTGTAGTCTGCAATTTTAGAAATATGTACCATGAAAGGATCATTTTCTGCAACTGCACCTACTTCCCTTCTTGTAAAAATGGCTTTCAGTTCAATGTCAGGGTTCTGATTGATTGCTTTCCTGACGCCCCTTCCAAGATTTCCGTACCCTACTATTCCAATCCTTATGTGATCCATCATTACTATTCCTCCAATATTTTTGTTAAGTTGTTGTTTGTATGAACTATTTTATCACAAACAGCATACTTATAAATACCTAAATATCATATAACTTTGATTTTTTTTCATTTTATGCATTCTGTCCGGTTTCACTGCATGTTCCGGCATTCCCGCCTGCCTTCACCTGGGTTACGACCACTGCTGCGAGCATAAGGGCGCATCCCGCCTTTTCCTTTGCGGACATGACTTCTCCCAGCAATGCAGCTCCACTGACTGCCGCAAAAAAAGATTCCATGCTTAATATAATTGCCGCCACCGTCGGTTTTGTATATTTCTGTCCTAGGATTTGGAGGGTATAGGCAATGCCTACAACAAATACGGCCGAAAAGAGAATTGGTCCCGAGCAGGCCTCAATACTTTTGATATCCGGATTTTCAAAAACACCTGCTGAGATTGCAGAAAAAATCCCCGCTGTAGCGAACTGTACAAATGACAGCTTCAACCCGTCGGCCCTTCCTGCATAAGCATCAACTGTAATAATATGAAGGGCCCAGAAAATGGTGCCGATCAAAACAATGAAATCCCCGCTCTGCATAGAAAACCCCTCGTTTATCGTAAGCAGATACAGGCCTGCAGCTGCCATGGCGACGCCAATCCAGGTATTCGGTTTTCCTTTTCTTCCTGCCAGCAAGCCAAGCAGCGGTACAAGCACTATGTAAAGCGCTGTTATGAATCCTGCTTTGCCGGCAGTCGTATAGACGATTCCATACTGCTGAAAAGATGCGCCAAAAAACAAAGCTGCCCCGCATAGTATTCCGCCACCAAGCAGATCCTGCATTCTGTATGCAGGCTGCGGGCAATTTTCTTTCAGGGATTCTCTCCTGCTTCTGTCAAACCAATCAGAAACCAGGATTAACGGTATCAAAACCACCGCCCCTAAAAGAAATCTGCTTGCACCGAAGGTGAAAGGACCGATATAGTCCATTCCCACCTTCTGGGATACGAATGCCGTCCCCCATATGATTGCTGTAACCAATAAAATTATACTGCCTTTAAACTGTTTCATCTATTCCACCATTTCATTTCTTCGCTTTTTATATCCGGCTTCAATTATACTAAAAGAGAGGGAAAAAGAAAAGGGCAGGAACAAAAGATGCACCCTTAGTCAATACTAAGGGTGCATCTTTTGCAACACGGCATTCAATCCTGATGTTTCATGAATGCAGGCTGGCTTGTTAACTTATATCAGAAGAACTTCATTTCACGTCAATCTGTTTATTTTCCCATGAACAATTCAATGTCGCTGTCAACTGTTCCGATACCAGCGATTCCGAACGTTTCTACCAGGACTTTTGCCACGTTAGGAGACAGGAACGCAGGCAGTGTAGGTCCTAAATGGATATTCTTAACGCCAAGGTACAGAAGCGCAAGCAAAACGATTACAGCCTTCTGCTCATACCATGCAATATTATATGCAATCGGAAGGTCATTCACATCATCAAGTCCGAATACCTCTTTCAGCTTCAGGGCAATCAGTGCCAGAGAATAAGAATCATTACACTGTCCGGCATCAAGCACTCTTGGAATACCGCCGATATTTCCCAGATCCAGTTTGTTATATTTGTATTTTGCACAACCTGCTGTCAGGATCACTGTATCATTTGGAAGCTTCTCAGCAAATTCAGTATAGTAATCCCTGCTCTTCATTCTTCCATCACATCCGGCCATAACAAAAAACTTTTTGATTGCTCCGGATTTCACGGCATTTACAACTGTGTCTGCAAGCGCGAAAACCTGCTCGTGAGCAAATCCGCCAACGATTTTGCCGGTTTCAATTTCCGTAGGAGACTTGAGGCTCTTTGCAAGCTGAATGATTTTCGAAAAATCTTTTTTCCCGCTCTGATCCGCTTCAATATGTGTGCAGCCTGGGTATCCGGAAGCACCGGTTGTAAAGATTCTTGACTTTACTGACTCGCTCTTTGGAGGTACGATACAGTTTGTCGTAAACAGGATTGGTCCGTTGAAGGATTCGAACTCTTCAAGCTGCTTCCACCATGCATTTCCGTAGTTTCCGACAAAGTTGTCATATTTCTTGAATGCTGGATAGTAATGTGCCGGCAGCATTTCACTGTGGGTATATACATCGACGCCGGTTCCCCTGGTCTGTTCGAGAAGCTGTTCGAGATCAGCAAGATCATGGCCTGAAACAAGGATTGCAGGATTGTTTCTTACGCCGATGTTTACTTCCGTGATTTCTGGATTTCCGTATTTTGTAGTGTTCGCTTCATCCAGCAGGGCCATCGTTGCCACGCCAAACTCGCCAGTCTTTAAAGTAAGTGCAACAAGCTCTTCTGCAGTAAGGCTGTCATTCAGTGTTGCTGCAAGCGCTTCATATGCAAAAGCATAGATTTCGCTTTTTTCTTTTCCGAGATTCAGCGCATGATGGGCATACGCTGCCATCCCCTTCAGGCCATAGGTAATCAGTTCCCTGAGTGAACGGACATCTTCGTTTTCAGTAGCCAGAACCCCTACAGAAGCAGCTTTCTGAAGCATCGCTGCTTTTGAATCAACCTGAAAAGTTGCCGCATCATGAAGATTATAGACTTCAGCCGGATCCGCTGCTTCGTTCTTTGCTCCGAAAAGCCTTCTGAAAAATCCTCCGCTGCTCTTTGCGTTCTCAACGAAAAGCTTTCCTCTCAGCTCATCCCTCAAGGCAATCATCTTCGTTATTTCTTTTACAAATGCATCCTCATCAAAATTCGCATTTGTGATTGTCATAAATAAACTATTGAAAACTTCATGGTTTACTTCACTGAATTCCTTAACGTCAAGTTTCCCTTTTACAATAATTTCGGAAACCCCTTTGATTGTGTAAATAAGCAGATCCTGAAGCTTTGCAACCTGTTCATTCTTTCCACACACACCTTTAATCTCACAACCTGTTCCTTTTGCTGCCTCCTGGCACTGATAACAGAACATACTCATCTTAATTTCCTCCTATAATAATTCATAATTTTTTATTTTTTTATATTGTTCCTGTGTCTAAAGGAATTATACGTTAAACTTTCACACCCTAATGTTGCCCGGGCAACGTTTTCTATCGTTTTTACTGCTTTTTCATTTGATAAATCAAGAAAGAGCGCCCAATTGCGGCGCTCTTCGTACAAAACATCAAAAATCAATCTATCTTTTCGTATAGTCTGAAGGTATTTCTATCGTAGTCGATCAGCCCTTCCGCCTTCATTCGTGAAAGCTCCCTGGTTAATGCACTCCTGTCGGCACAGAGATAATCTGAAAGCTCAATTCTTCCCAGCGGCACTTCAAAATACATGCTCCCGTTGCGCTGGGCCTCCCGGGACAGATAGGTAAGGATTTTTTCCCGCAGACTCTTTTTTGATGTGACTTCCAGTTTTTCCATCAGCTGAATATTTTTCTGGGCAATCAGAATCACGACATTGTCGATCAGTGTATTATGAAAACTGCATGCTCTGTGGCAGGAATGCAGGATCCGCTCAAAAGAAAGGAACATGACTGTACAGTCCGCTGCCGCCTGAAAGGAAACAGTAGAGTTATAGGACCTGCTGCAGACGAATGTTTCTCCAAACACGCTCTTTTCCGTCATGATTGCCAGAATTGTCTTATTTCCCCATATGTCTTCCTTCACCATCTGCACAGTCCCCTGCAGAACCACTCCCACAGACTTAATATCGTCACCAGAATGAGTTATATAATTCCCCTTTTTGAAGGATTTCACATATGGTTTCAGACAGGTAAGCATGGAGTCCAGCTCTTCTTTTTTTATATTGCCGAAAAGAGGAGTCTCCATCAGCAAGTCGATATATTCTTTCATTTTATCCCTTTCTAAATCCTCACTTAATACTTTATGCCCTTCCAATAAACGGGGGTGTACACCTCTGCCATATCCGGAAGCTTCACGTCTTTCAGAGCCCATTTTCTGAACTCCTCAAAACCTGTTCTGTCGACAATATAACCGATATGCTCCTTGCCTCCCGGAGCCTCCGGATCAATATAATTATTCACATAATCATAAGTGTTCAATATGATTTTAATGATGCTTTCCTCATCGACCCATTTGATGAAATCCTCACCCATACGGGGATTCTTCTTCCCAGTTCTTCCAAAAAGAGTAAGGCGGTACAGTTTCTCACTGCCTCTGGTCCATGCTCCTGTAGGGCAGGCCAGGACACATTCGCCGCAGCCGATACATTTGGCCTCATTCCGTTCCACTTTATAGTTGACTGTCTTGAGGACGTTGACTGATTTCTTTTTGCAGGCTTTCACACAGGCCTCGCAGTTCACACATCTGTCTTTGTCATACTGAGGCTCCGTCATGCCCATGATTCCGAAATCATGCATTCTCACCTTGGCACAATCATTTGGACATCCTGTAAGGGCTATCTTGAAATGCAGGTCGTTTGGAAAAACCGCCTTCTCGATACGCTGGGCAAATGCGGTCGTATCATAGCATGCATAGGGACATACGCGGTTTCCGATACATGCGGTAATATTACGGGTCCCTGCAGCCGGGTATCCTCCGCCTGGCAGTTCCTGATTGATGTTCAGGCCTTCTATAACGGGCTGGAGAAGTTCATTCACCCGGGGCATATCTTCGAATTTTATGCCTGGAATCTCAAATCCCTGCCTGCTTGTTATGTGGATCGTCCCGTTGCCATAGGTGTCGGCTATATTTTGAATCATGGAAAGATATTTCGCTTCTAAGTGGCCTCCTGGAACACGTACTCTGGAAGCCGTTATTCCCCTCTCCTTTGTCACGCGGAAGGCATTCTTCTTAAGCAGCTTTGTATTCATGTCCATCCTGTTCTCTCCTCTCCTAGTCAATCAGTTTACGGCCTTTTGTAAAATTAAATACAGGGCCGTCCAGACAGACATATGTATCATCAATCTTACAATGGCCGCACTTCCCAATACCGCAGCACATCTTTCTTTCATGGGAAATCCAGATATTTTCTTCACGGAATCCGGCATTTAAAAGTCCCTGGGTTGAAAAATGCATCATAACCGGCGGTCCGACTACTATTGCAGCCGCATTGCTGACATCATCCAGCCTGAGTTTCGGAATGTATTCGGTTACAAGTCCAATATGGCATTGTTCATCGTCATCGGCGCAGTCAACAGTCAGTATGACATCCATGTTCTTTTCCCAACGTTCGAAATCCTTATGGAACAGAATATCCTTCGGTGTCTTGAATCCGGCTATCAGGGTCATCCCTTTCACGTCTCCGGGATGTTCTGAAAAATAGTCCACGACTCCCCTGACAGGCGATAGTCCCGTTCCGCCGGCAATTACAACAAGTTCCCTTCCCTTATAGAGGTTCACATCAAAACCGTTCCCGTAAGGTCCTCTCAGAAACATCCTGTCGCCGGCATAGCGTTCAAAGATTTCATTCGTAACCTTTCCGACACGGCGTATAGTCAGGTCGACCAGGCCGCCTCCGACACCGCTGACCGATATAGGTGCTTCCCCATACTTCGGAATTGAGACTTCAAAAAACTGGCCGGGCTTTACTTCGCCATCGTAGGTCATCCTGAATGTATATTCAATGTCAGTATGCTTGATCACTTCCTTTATTTCAGACAGAAACGGAACATATTCATTTTTCATCATGGTCGTTCACCTCCGCAACCGCATCCTTCAGTTTATTGATAATGTTTGAGAATGAAATATATTCCGGGCAGGCATCATCGCATCTGCCGCAGCCGACGCACATATGGTACCCGAAACGTTTTTTAAAGTCGTAGACCTTATGAAGCGTCTTAAATCTCATCCTCTGGCCATTTTTCTGCCTGTAGGAGCCGCCTCCCGCAACATCCGTGTACCCGTTGACCATACACGACGCTGTCACCCTGCGACGCTCGCCAACCTTGCCGTTATCCGTATAGAAAATGTCCTGCATTGTAAAACAGGTGCATGTAGGGCATACATAATTGCAGCGTCCGCAGTCTATGCAGCGTTTGTCGTATTCGTCCCACATCCTGGATTTTGAAACGTCCAGAGAAAGGCCCTCCGGAACTTCCACCCGAACCTCGGTCTCCGTTACATAGGAAGGACTGACTTCCTTCTTCTCCATGCTGTTTGCCAGAAAAAGCGGCTCCCAGTCTGAATAGTGGTTATCCACCGCATAGCCGTCTCCGTCCTTTTCAATACTTGCATCATAGAAATCCGCCCTGTTTGTTTCCATATCAACGCAGAAGCAGTTTTCAAATGCCTGCTTACAGCCAAGAAGGACGAACCTGACATTTTCCCTAAGCCTTTTATAATAATAGTCTTCAAAACCGTTCTTGAGATAGATTTCATCCAGACGCCTGACCGCATGAAGATCGCAGCTTCTCAACAGAATAACTGCGCCTTTTTTAGGTCCGTCCGCCTCCTTGACCTGCTCTTCCGTAAAGAAAAACAGTGTCTCTGACATGGGGAGCAGAATGTCCTTGAAGGAAAAATGGGATTTCAGATCAAATTCAATCTCCTCCACCTTATTGATTTCTTCATAACGAACAGAATCAGTATCCGAGAAGGCACCTTTTCCTTCCATGCGCTTCGGTGCATAAACATGATACTCCTCAGCCCATTTTTCAAACACGGCATTTATTCCGTTTTCGGCAAATAAAAAACCCATATGCTTACACCTCTTTCTTTCTGGAAATCAGGAAATACGGTATCGCCAGACAAACGATTCCACCGAACATATTTCCCAACGTTACCGTTAAAATATTGTAGAAATATCCTCCCATACTGACTCCCGCATCAAAAGGAGCAATCAGGGCGACTGTGAGCAGAGTCATATTTGCAATGCTGTGCTCGAATCCACTGGTGATGAATGCAAAAAGGCACCAGAAAATCATGATCAGTTTCCCGCTTTCCGACTTGCACCTGAAACCGCACCACGTGCCAAGGCAGACAAGGATATTGCATAGAACCGCCCGTAGAAACAAGGGCACAAGGTCTATTCCCATCTTTGCTGCTCCGGTGGCAGCGATAAATTCACCGGTTGCTCCTGTGGCGAATCCTGCTCCTGCAAAAGCAAATGCAAGCAGGATCGATCCGATCCAGTTGCCCACATAGCATGCCAGCAGCAGGATAAGCGCATCCTTCATGGATACCGTCCTGCCCATCACTCCGCCGGCAATCACCAGGTTGTTTCCTGTAAAAAGTTCAGCACCGGCAATCAGTACCAGGCTGAGCGCGATGCCAAAAGAACATCCCATTACAATCTTGACATAAGGTTGTCCGTTAAGCATGCCTCCTATCGTAAAAATCAACAGGATCCCGAACCCGATATAAGCGCCAGCCAGCATGGATGCCAGCAGATACCCTGTCGGGTTGTTTTTCAAAAAAGCCGTTTTGCTCTTTGCTGCCTGTGTAAGTGCAGCGAATTCTTCGTTGTACATGGCTTTGCCCCCTTTGAAATTTATGAAAAATCTGTAGTCCCCAAGTCTGTTTCAGAAGATCTCAGCTTTTGTTAATAATATAACAATATTATAACATACCACGACCGATTCGGATGTGGCAGATATCACATCACACTGATCATTTCGTAGCGTTCATGCATCCCCGTCACAGTTTCAATTATCCAAATTCATCTGGTAATAATCCAAATAGTCAATCTCATGTTATTATTATACAATATTTACTGACATACAATCAATAGCCTTTATCCGCCTCCACTGTCATAAATCATTGATTGTATAAAAACAAAAAACACCCGAACCCTCTGTTTCCAGAAGGTTCGGGTGCCTGACCATTATATTTAGTTGATGCTTCTCTTTACATAAGTTGTATGAAGGATATGGTGAGCCTTGTGGCTTCCAGGTTTTCCGAAATATGTATCGTAAAGCTCTTTAATTGCAGGATTTTCATGTGATTTTCTGATCACGTTTGCATTGTCGATATCATAAAGAACTTTTGCACGGAGGGTTCTGTAGTCGGTAAAGTTTCTTGTATCTGCAGAAACCTGAGGCATTCCGCCACCGTTGATACAGCCGCCCGGGCATCCCATGATTTCGATAAAGTGATAATCCGCTTCTCCTGAACGTACTTTTTCAAGAAGCTTCTTCGCATTGCTCATGCCTGAAGTAACAGCTACTTTTACATCCATTCCTGCTACATTGTAGACAGCTTCCTTGATTCCATCAAGACCCCTTACGTCAGAAAATTCCAATTTTGCAAGTTCTTCGCCTGTAAGCGTTTCAACCGCTGTTCTGAGGGCTGCTTCCATAACACCGCCTGATGTACCGAAGATTACAGCCGCACCTGTTGAGATGCCAAGCGGATTGTCGAACTGTTCATCTGGAAGTGAAGAGAAGTTGATGCCTGCACGTTTGATCATTCTGCCGAGTTCTCTTACTGTCAATACGATATCAACATCTGGAACCTCTGCTGCATCCTGGTCGTCACGTCCTATTTCGAACTTCTTAGCAGTACATGGCATACAGGAAACTACAAAGATATCCTTTGGATCTATGCCCATTTTTTCTGCATAATAAGTCTTGACAGTGGCACCGAACATCTGCTGTGGTGACTTACATGATGAAAGATTGTCAAGCATGTCAGGGAAGTAGAATTCTGCGAATTTGATCCATCCTGGTGAACATGAAGTAATGAGTGGAAGTTTTCCGCCATTCTGTACACGGTCAAGAAGCTCATTCGCTTCTTCCATGATTGTAAGATCGGCTGCAAGATCAGTATCAAACACCCTGTCAAAGCCTAAGCGGCGGAGTGCTGAAACCATTTTACCCTCAGTGTCAGTTCCGATAGGCATTCCGAATTCTTCACCTAAACCGGCACGAACGGAAGGAGCTGTCTGAACAACAACATGTTTTGTAGGATCTGCAATTGCTGCAAACACTTCATTTACATGATCTTTTTCTGAAAGGGCTCCGGTTGGGCAGACTGCGATACACTGTCCGCATGAGATACAGCTTGTTTCAGCAAGTCCCATATCAAACGCTGATGCAAGGTTTGTGTTAAATCCACGTTCATTAGCGCCGATTACTCCAACCACCTGTACCTTTGAACATACTGCTTCACAGCGTCTGCAAAGGATACATTTGTTGTTGTCACGGTACATATGAGCTGCTGAATAATCGATTGCATATTCATTTGCTTCTCCCGCATAGAATTCTTCATCATCCACGCCAAGTTCAGCACATAATTTCTGTAATTCACAGCTTCCGCTTCTTACGCATGAGAGACATTTTTTGTCGTGATCTGAAAGGATCAGCTGAAGTGTTTTCTTTCTGGAATCCAATACTTTTGGAGTATTTGTCCATACTTCCATTCCTTCATTTACAGGATATACGCATGAAGTCACAAGGCTTCTAGCACCTTTAACTTCTACAACACAGATACGGCAGGCACCGATTTCATTGATATCCTTTAAGAAACAGAGAGTCGGGATCTCAATATGGGCCTGTCTGGCAGCCGCCAGAATGGTTGAACCTTTTGGTGCAGCAACATCCACACCGTTTATTTTTATATTTACGGTTTCCATTATAAACCTCCTTATAGACTGTTAATTTACTATATTATTTTTTCGAAATTGCACCAAAACGGCATTTCGTCATACAAGCTCCACATTTAACACATTTTTCCTGATTGATAACGTGTTTTTCTTTCACTTTTCCATCGATAGCGCTGGCAGGACATACTTTTGCACACATTGTACAGCCTACGCACTTTTCTGGATCAACAGTGTAGGAAAGAAGATCTTTACATACGCCTGCAGGACATTTTTTGTCAACAACGTGAGCTACATACTCGTCTCTAAAGTAACGGAGAGTCGAAAGAACAGGGTTTGGAGCAGTCTGTCCAAGTCCGCAAAGAGCATTTTCTTTGATGTAGTAGCAGAGTTCTTCTAATTTATCAAGGTCTTCCAGTGTTCCCTGGCCCTTTGTTATTTTTTCAAGCATTTCGTACATTCTCTTGGTTCCGATTCTGCAAGGAACGCATTTTCCACATGATTCATCTACTGTGAACTCAAGGAAGAATTTAGCGATATCAACCATACAGTTGTCTTCATCCATAACGATCAGACCGCCAGAACCCATCATGGATCCGATTGCGATTAAGTTATCATAATCGATCGCGATATCGAAATGTTCTGCTGGGATACATCCGCCTGAAGGTCCGCCTGTCTGAGCAGCCTTAAATTTCTTTCCGTTAGGTATTCCGCCACCGATTTCTTCGATAACTTCACGAAGTGTAGTACCCATCGGGATTTCCACAAGACCGGTATTCTTGATTTTTCCACCGAGTGCGAAAACTTTTGTTCCTTTTGATTTTTCAGTTCCCATAGCAGCGAACCATGGTGCACCGTTTAAGATGATCTGAGGAATATTAGCGTATGTCTCAACGTTATTTAATATTGTAGGTTTTCCGAAAAGACCTTTCTGAGCAGGGAATGGAGGACGTGGACGTGGTTCACCCCTGTTGCCTTCGATTGAAGTCATAAGAGCAGTTTCTTCACCACATACGAATGCGCCTGCACCAAGTCTTAAGTCGATATCGAAGTCAAATCCTGATCCGAAGATGTCTTTGCCTAAAAGTCCGTATTCTCTTGCCTGTTCAATTGCAACTTTCAGACGGTCGATTGCGATCGGGTATTCAGCACGAACATAGATGTAGCCCTGAGTAGCACCGATTGCATAGCCTGCGATTGCCATAGCCTCAAGAACAACATGTGGATCACCTTCTAATACAGAACGGTCCATGAATGCGCCCGGGTCACCTTCATCCGCATTACAGCATACGTATTTCTGGTCAGCATCATTTCCCTTTGCAAGTTTCCATTTTAAACCTGTTGGGAATCCACCGCCTCCACGGCCACGGAGTCCGCTGTCTAAGATAGTCTGGATAACCTGGTCAGGAGTATATTCTGTTAAAACCTTTCCTAACGCTTCGTATCCGTGAGTACCGATATATTCATCAATATTTTCCGGATTGATTACACCGCAGTTACGGAGAGCAATCCTCTTCTGTTTTTTATAGAAATCCGTATCATTTAAGGATTTGATGCCTTCTTCTGTAACAGTCTCATCATAAACAAGACGTGCTACCGGCCTTCCTTTCAATAAATGCTCGGAAACGATTTCCGCAATATCTTCAACCTGAACCATTGAGTAGAAAGTTGCTTCCGGATAAACTATCATGATTGGTCCTAATGCACAGAGTCCAAAACAACCTGTCTGTACAACGCCGACTTCTTTGGTCAGACCATTTTTATCTATTTCTGCCTGCAGTGTGTCGATGATTTTTTTACTTCCTGAGGAAGTACATCCAGTTCCACCACAAACCAGTACGTGTGAACGATACATATTTATATCCTCCTATCTTTTATTTTGGCATTTCTGAACTAATTGTATATTTTCCCACTACCTGTCCGCGGATAAGGTGCTGTTCAAAGACCTCAAGCGCTTTTTCAGGTGTCATTTTAACATAAGTAACTTTATCTTTTCCAGGTTCCATGATCTCAACGATCGGTTCGTACTGGCATAAGCCAATGCATCCTGTCTGTTCAACTGAGATATTTGCAAGGTTTTTTGTCTGAACCATATCAGAAAATGCTGTTAATACAGGTCTTGCACCACTAGCTATTCCACATGTTGCCATTCCGACTACAACCCTTGTCTGTGTTGCGCTTTCAGAACGCACGCCAATCTGGCCCTGCATTCTCTCTCTAATTGCTTTTAACTCTTCCAGAGTCTTCATATGTTCTCCTCCTTGTTAATTTGTTAACATTCCAAAATATGAGAATCCTATAAACCGAATGAAAAACAATACCTGTTCCTGTCTATTACAACGATGAACTATATATATCTTCCTTCATCTACATAATCCTTATTTTCCTGCAGATATTCTTTTATATAGCAGGACACTTCAAACATATCAAAAGGTACATCCCCGAGTATCTCTCTGAATTCACGTGTATCTAATGTGAAACTCTTGCCATCTACTGCATAGGAATATAAAAAATCAATAGCATTATTACCAGTTATCAGCATATGCATTGTGCCTGTCATATCGCCGAGAGGCATTCTGTCCAGGTGAGACAGGACAAAAACCGCGGTAACAACCGTACCTTTACCTGGTTCTGAACAAATTGTAAAACTGCCCCCTGTACTTTCAGCAGCATATTTAAAAAATGGAATGCCAAGTCCTACCGCTCTGGTAGTCCTGGTCGTATAAAACGGATCCACCACTTTTTTTACCTGCTCTTCCGTCATTCCGCAGCCGTTATCAGATATGATAATTTCAAGCGTATCCCGTATGCTGTCAACAGCTACCGAAACACCGATCATATCAGCTTTGGCACATATGGAATTCTGGACTACATCCAATACATTCAGAGAAATTTCAGTCATCATATTCTACAGCAGGCTATTCGTACTTTTTAAGGATGCCGGCTACATCTTCAACTTTCAAACGACCATAAACATCATCGTTTACCATGAGTACTGGAGCGAGTCCGCATGCACCTACACAACGGCATGCATCAAGTGAAAACTTTCCATCTGGAGTGCATTCACCATTATCGATTTCAAGTAATTCTTTGAGTTTGTCAAGAAGATCGCCTGAACCTTTTACATAGCAGGCAGTACCGAGACATACAGAAATCCTGTTTTTTCCTTTTGGATACAACGAGAACTGTGAATAGAAAGTTACAACTCCATATATTCTTTCCAGCGGAATATCCATTTCATTAGATATTATAACCTGGACCTCCCTAGGCAAGTAACCATAAATGTTCTGCGCCTGCTGTAAAACTGGCATCAGCGCACCTTTGTCATTCTTGTTATCCTGAATGACTTTGAGTAGTTCCATCTCTTGCTCTTTAGTTCCTGCAAAAGGGACTGTTTTTTTTGTTGCACTCATTAAAAGAACCTCCTTATTTGTAGTATTTTCGCAAATATAGACAAATATAGACAAATATTATAATCGCTTATGATATCCGCCCATAATTTTTATCATTATATCATAGGTTCGACAAAAAATAAACAAAGAATCTATCGAATTTTTCAACTTAAATTGTATTTTAACCCATACAATAAGTTGAAATTCACTACTACAAATGATATACTGTCCTTATTTAGAAACTAATTTCAAGATTAATATTCAATGCTTTTTTACAACCACAAAAAAACTCTATGAATTATTCAAAAACAAATCCCGGAGGGTCATAATGACTGTAAATGAAATCAAAGAAATACTGGATGCTGAAATCATCTGCGGCAAGGACTGTGCAGATAAGGAAGTACATACAGCTTGCGGCGCCGACATGATGAGCGATGTTCTTGCCTTCGTTAAGAACCAATCCGTTCTGCTGACAGGCCTCTGCAATCCCCAGGTAATCCGAACATCCGAAATGATGGACATTATCTGCATTGTTTTTGTCCGAGGCAAAAAGCCGGATCAGGGTATGATCGCTCTGGCAGAGGAGCGGGGCATCGTTTTAATGACTACGAGCCACAGGATGTTTTCTGCCTGTGGAATGCTTTATGAAAATGGCCTCAGAGGAGGTACAAAATGTTAAACGATGAACTGCATTTGAGCTATCAAATTTTAGGAGATGATTTCACTCGGGCCGGCGAAGCTTCCAGTGATGTCAAGCACAAACTGAAAATGATGGGAATCAGCCCGGAAACAGTACGCAGGGTCGCGATTGCTATGTATGAAGGTGAAATCAACATGGTAATCCATGCCGATGGCGGAACCATAGATGTCATCATATCGCCCTCTGAAGTGAAGCTGATTCTGAAAGATAAAGGGCCGGGCATCGCTGATATCGAACTGGCAATGCAGGAAGGCTACTCAACAGCACCTGATAATATCCGTTCTCTTGGATTTGGGGCTGGAATGGGTCTTTCCAACATGAAAAAATACACCGATGAAATGGATATCGAAACTGAACTGGGTGTCGGCACTACCGTTACCATGACAATAAAGATCTAAAAAAAAACAGGAATAGGAGAAAATAATGGATAAGTTTTTTACTGCTGTCCGCTTAGATGAGGACCTATGCAAGGGCTGTATCAACTGTATAAAGAGATGTCCGACCCAGGCTATCCGCGTAAGGAACGGCAAAGCCGTTATTACCAAAAAGTTCTGCATCGACTGCGGTGAATGCATACGAATCTGCCCCCACCATGCAAAACTGGCCGTGTATGATTCTCTGGATGTCATGAACGATTACGAATATACAGTTGCACTTCCAGCCCCTTCTCTATATGGACAATTTAATAATTTAGAAGATATCAATATTGTACTTACCGCATTAAAACGTCTTGGATTTGATGATGTCTATGAAGTAAGTGGCGCTGCCGAGCTTGCATCTGAACTGTCTAGAAAATATGTCAAGGATCATCCGGAAAAATGGCCGCTGATCAGCACCGCCTGCCCTTCTGTTGTCCGTCTCATAAGAGCCCGTTTCCCCAATCTGATTGAACATCTTCTGCCCATCAAGGCCCCTGTTGACATTGCAGCTGCCATAGCGAGAAAAAGAGCCATGAAAGCCACCGGGCTTCCTTCTGAAAAGATTGGCATCATATTCATTTCACCCTGTGCCGCAAAAGTCAGCGCTGTCAAAACACCTCTGGGCTATGAGAAAAGTGATGTTGATGCAGTAGTGGCGATTAAAGATGTATATCCAAGACTTTTGAATTTTATGAAAGATATCGAAGAAAACCAGGAAATAGAGGACCTTACTATTTCAGGGAAAATAGGAATCAGCTGGGGTGGATCAGGCGGTGAGGCCGGCGGACTTCTGACTGACAGCTACCTGGCGGCTGACGGCATCGAAAACGTAATCAGGGTTTTAGAGGATTTAGAGGATCAGAAAATACCAGCGCTGGAATTCATTGAATTAAACGCCTGCAATGGTGGCTGCGTGGGCGGCGTTCTGACAGTAGAAAATCCTTTCGTAGCGAAAGTCAAACTGAAACGGCTTAGAAAATACCAGCCTGTTGCACGAAACCACATTAAAAAAGAAGAAATCCAGGATCCCTTTTGGACCGGCGGCGTTCAATACGAACCGGTTTTCAATCTTGGTTCAGACATTAAAGAGAGCATCGAAATGATGGCTAAAGTCGAGGAGTTATGCGACAAGTTTCCTGGCCTCGATTGCGGTTCATGCGGCGCCCCCACGTGCAAGGCTCTTGCCGAAGACGTCGTCAGAGGGGTTGCCAGTGAAAAAGACTGCATTCATATCCTCAGGCAGTATATCCATAAAATTTCAGATGAAATCTCAACTCTTGATTCACACCACACAGTAATGCCAGAAGAAAGGAATAAAGACTAATATGACAGTACAGGAACTTATCAACAAAGGAAAATTCAAACCAATCAATATCGGAAGCAATCTGGATCAACAGATTGCTGAACCCTTCTGCTGCGATCTGCTGAGCATCGCCATGGGAAAGGCACCTTCAGGTTCTGCATGGGTAACAGTAATGGGAAATATCAACACGCTCGCTGTGGCTGCACTCACAGATGTTGCATGCATCATTTTAGCCGAAGGGGTAATGTTTGACGATGCAACATTGGAAAAGGCGAAATCGCAGGATATAACTGTTTTTGGTACCGATGAGCACATCTTTGACGCTGCCCTTGCAATACATAACTTCCTTCATGAATAGCTTTTCCTATGACCTGCATATCCATTCCTGTCTTTCACCTTGTGCAGATGATGATATGACACCGGGCAATATTCTGGGTATGGCAGCTCTCAAAGAACTGGATATCGTGGCACTTACCGACCACAATTCCTGCAAGAACTGCCCTGCCTTTATCAAAATGGCACGGGAATTCAACATAACGGCCATTCCGGGTATGGAATTATGCACTTCAGAAGAGGTCCATGTAATCTGTCTTTTCAGAACTTTAGAAGATGCCATGGCTTTCGATCAATATGTTGATGCTCATATAATACATATCCCAAATAATGAATCAATCTTTGGAAAACAGGAAATATATGATGAGAACGACGAAATTACAGGCAAGGAACCGGATCTGCTGATCAACGCAACCGACATTTCCTTCACAGAAGTCCACGATCTGATGAACAGATTTAACGGAATCATGATTCCTGCACATATTGATAAAAATTCGAACAGTCTTATCTCGAATTTGGGGTTCATTCCTCCTGATTCGCATTTTAAATGTGCTGAATTAAAAAATATGTCTGTCTTGAAGAGGCTGCTCCATTCAAATCCATATCTTGAGACATGCAAAACCATAACAAACTCAGATGCCCACATGCTTGGAGATATCAACGAACCTGTGAACTTTCTGCACTCAGAAAGCAGAGAGATTGGAGATATCCTGGATGCCCTGAACACAAGTCCTGTACGGAACGTTTAACTTCTGTGTAGCACTTAAACCAATACAAAAAGGAGCTGTAAGTTCCGGCTAATCATCATTCTGCCAGAACTTACAGCTCCTTTTACTATAAAAACGGATACATCTAATCAATCTTATGCCATGCTGTATAAGGTTCTCCTTCATGAAGATGATAGCCATGCTCTTTCATGAACTCCGCAGCAATAATACCCTGCAGCTGTTCTTTCTGCTTTACCAGATGATCGTATTTTTCAGTATCTTCATAACACTGATCTGCTTCTCTGGTTATTTCATTCGATAAGTTTGCATAAGTTTCCGCCAGCGAGCATTTGTTTTTTAAATAATCATTAACGTAATCCATAAGTAACCCTCCGTTCATTCTGGTTGAGCTTCAAGCATCATTTACAGCAGGACCTCTCAGCAAATGCTTCAACTGCTATTGAGGCTTTCAAGCATGGAAGCTCCGTCTCCGAGTCCAACCCTGATCTCCGTGTGTTGCAAATTATATCATGGATTTCAATCACTTCCACAACCCACCAGTCCCGTGTCGTTCATCTCACACCGAGAGAACAGACAATCTCTTGCAGGAGCAGATGGTCGTGCAGTTAATAAATATATGTTTAATTATAGCTTATTTTTCATGTATTTTCAAGATAAACAAGTAATTTTTATCATTTTGTTGTTTTTATACAATATAGTCAATCAACTTTCTTTTGTGACCGATCCGCTCCAATAAATCCCAACGGTTAAATCAGGGTCTTGATTCCTTCACAAATCCTTTTTGCCACTTCCGGATTGTTCATGGTAAATATATGGATTCCGTCAACATCATGAGCCAGGAGATCCACGATCTGATTGATTGCATATGCGATTCCCGCATCAAAAAGCGCTTCCTTGTCATTTCCATATTTCTGCATCATCCTGCTGAACTTTCCCGGCAGTGATGCACCACACAGGGATACCATTTTTTCAATCTGGGCCTTATTGATAACAGGCATGATTCCCGCTTCGATCGGAACCTGTATTCCCGCTATCTTTGCCTTGTTCTGGAAATCATAAAACACTTCATTGTCGAAAAACAGCTGGGATATCAGGTATCCTGCTCCGTTATCGACCTTTTTCTTCAGATTAAGGATATCCTCGATTTCGTCCCGGGCTTCCATATGGATTTCCGGATAGCATGCTCCTCCGACGCTGAAATCACCATTCTCTTTGATGAACTTCACAAGGTCGCTGGCATATTCAAAATCGTGCTTTCTTTCGATTTCAGGATTAATATCGCCTCTCAGAGCCAGTATATTCTGAATGTCAGCTTCTTTTAGCTGGTCGAGTATCATGCAGATCTCTTCCCTGCTGTGATTGATGCAGGTCAGATGCACCAGCGGTTCTATATGATAGCGATGTTTAATCTTCTTTGCAATTTCCACCGTCAGATTATTCGTGCAGCTTCCGCCCGCTCCAAACGTCACGCTTATATAGTCCGGATGCAGTATGCTTAATGCCTCCAGCGTTTCATCAATATTTTTTATGGCCGCTTCCTTTTTAGGTGGAAATATCTCAAACGAAAGTACTGGTTTTTTCTTTTCAAAAATCGTCTCTATTTTCATGCTGCTCTTCTGCCTTCCCATTCTACTTGTATTTCCCTGTATTATATCCTTTTTTACACATTGTTGTAAATAGGAAAGCAGAAGGTTGCTTCCCTATTCCTTTTAATGAAGAGGACTGTCAATTTTTTTCAACCTGGTCCAAAAGAGGGATGCCGCACAATGCGGCATCCCTCTTTTATTTGGCTGAAAAATGGATTTATTATTATTTGAACTATCCGGTACTACTTAATAAAGCTTACATGCTTGCAGATTTCCTCTATCGCTGCATCTTTTTTCTCATTGAATTTGATCTTATTCTCTTCGAAAAGGTTTCCACCATGAGTGTCGATAGATACAATAAGGGGACCGAATTCCTTCACACGGCAGTTCCAGAGTGTTTCCGGCATACCGAGATCACGCCAGTCTGCACTCTCGATTTCTTCTACCGTAACGGCTGCTACTACTGCACAACCGGCAGGGAATACACAGTGTATTGCCTTATATTCTTTACAACCCTCCATTGTTCCGGCACCCATACCGCCTTTTCCGACAATCAGCCTGACTCCAGTTTCTTTGATAAATTCCTTTTCAAACTGTTCCATGCGCATGCTTGTCGTAGGGCCCACTGAAACCATCTCAAATTTATCTTCTTCACCTGCAATCGGCCTTACGATAGGGCCTGCATGAAAGATTGCTCCTCCATCGATATTTACCGGGAGTTCGCGTCCGCCTTCGATCAGGCGGCGGTGTGCCACGTCACGGCAGGTTACGATATGCCCGTTCAGATAGATAATATCGCCGATTTTGATATCCTCTAAATCTTCCGCTTTTATAGGTGTTGTTAATATTTTTTTTGCCATTATAAAGTTACCTCCTTATGAGAAGTGATTGTATATTTCATATCCTTATCAAAAATGATGTGTCCTTTTCTGTGTGACCAGCAGCCTACATTAACTGCCACACCGATTGTAGAAGGATGTCTTGCAGTATTTTCAATATGGACTCCCATTACGGAGAATTCTCCTGACATTCCCTGTGGTCCTAAGCCGATGCTGTTGATGCCATCCTTCAGTAATTTTTCCATTGCTGCTGCTCTTTCATTCGGATTGTGCTGTCCGAGGGGGCGCATCAGCGCTTTTTTGGATAACAATGCTGCTGTTTCCACTGAAGTTGCCACTCCAACGCCCACCAGCAATGGTGGACATGCATTCAGCCCGTAAGTGGTCATAATATCCAGAACGAACTTTGTCACACCTTCATATCCTGCCCCCGGCATCAGCACCATTGCTTTTCCAGGGAGTGTGCAGCCGCCGCCTGCCATATAAGTATCAATTTCGCATGTATCGCAGTCAGGTACGATTTCCCAGAAAACTGTCGGCGTTCCTTTTCCTACGTTCTTGCCAGTATTATATTCGTCGAAAGTTTCGACACTGTTGTGGCGGAGGGGAGCCTTGATCGTTGCTTCAATAACCGCTTCCTTCAGCAGTGCTTCCAGTTCACCGATAAGTGGGAAGTTCACGCCGCATTTCACAAAAAACTGTAATACGCCTGTGTCCTGGCAGCATGGACGGGAAAGTTCTTTAGCCAGCTTCTGATTTTCGAACATGGTATCATAAATGGTTATCGCCAAATCACTTTTTTCATTATTTCTTAATTCCTCTAATTTCGCATATACGTCATCAGGTAATACTTTTCCTGTATATGCAACGAATTTCGCCATGACATCCGTCATCCTTGCTACTGATTGCTCTTTGTTCATTTGAATTCTCCTTTTTATAATCAATTATCTATTTTGTTGTTCTGCTCCGTTACGGGTAGAATGGGAAAAACATTGGTAACAGAATCAGGCTTACTATTGTTGATACTATGATAAGTGGCAGCCCTGCCTTCACATAATCATTGAAACGATAGCCTCCAGCTGACATAACCATTGTATTTGCCGGCATACCGATTGGTGTTGCGTATGCACAGGATCCGCCGATTACAGTTGCCATGACAACAGCCCTTGGATCCGCTCCCATGCCTGCAGCAATTGATATACTGATTGGAACAAGCAATGCAGTCGTTGCCGTGTTAGACATAAAATTCGTCATAACGCATGCCAGCAGGAATACCGCTACCAGTAAGACAAATGGTGATGCATCCTGTCCTAGTGCACCGATTACCGTATCTGCAATCTTTGCTCCAGCTCCGGTTGTATCAAGCGCTTTCGCTAGCGACAACGTTCCACCAAACAGGAAGATCGTCTGCATATCTATCGCCTTGTACGCCTGTTTCTCCGAGATGACTCTTGTAACGATTAGAACCAGGGCCCCAATACATCCTGAAATTGCCAGATTGATTCCGATAGCTTCTTCGAATATCATTGCCAAAATCGTGAGTACCAATACAATCAGGGAAACTGTCTGTTTCCACTTCGGCACATTGCTGTAATCAATCTCCTCATCGAAAGTACTTTCATCTGCCTGTACCTTACCAGGCAAAAATTTATAGCCGATGACTGCAAAATAGATGATGCCGCAGATCAACATTGGAAGTCCGACTTTCGCATATTCGAAGAATCCAAAGCTCAGCCCCATTTCCTGGATTGCACTCTGTCCGATCAGATTTCCCGGAGCACCGATCAACGAAAGGTTCCCTCCGAGTGCTGCTGCAAATACCAGAGGCATCAAAAGTCTCGATCTTGAAAATCCTGACTTGGCTGCAATTCCTATTACTACCGGTATCAGTACTGCTGCTGTTCCTGTGTTTGACAAGACACCTGACATCAGACCGGTAACTACCATAATCGTTATGATCAGCTGCCTTTCCGTCTTTGCAAACTTTGTAACAATACCGCCGATTTTATTTGCCATTCCTGTCTCGAACAGGGCACCGCCTACGATAAACATCGCTACAAATAAAATTACATTTGAATTGATAAATCCTGCAAAAGCATCACCTACTTCCAATACTTTTGTTACCACCAGCGCAATACATACAATCATAGATGTTACTGCTAAAGGGAGTTTCTCTGTTACAAACATTACAATTGCGAATGCAAGTAACACTAACGTGATTACAATGGGATCCATACCTGCTTTTCCTCCTTGTTCTTGATATTACTTATTTTTTTATAAGTGATATTGTATCCAATTCACTCTTTGATAATAACTCTTTTTTCTCCCCGTGTCAATCATTTCGTTTACTTTCATCACTTTTTACTATTTTCGGGCTTGATTTTTGTGTATTTATGACAATAAAAGACCATTTCTTTCCTATGACGATTAGCATGTCCCCCCTTAGTAACGTTCGGCTTCATCAATTTGCATATCGCCACTTATCACACATTGATGCAAAACATGGCTTTATGAGCAGCTTTATGAAGACGTTGATGCTCCACTGCTATGACATAAGAAAACTGCACCGGTTGCTTCCATCCGGTGCAGTTAATCCATATATTTAATTATTCAAACAAAGCAGTCGATAAATATCTCTCTCCCGAATCCGGCAGCAAGACCACAATATTCTTTCCTTTGTTTTCAGGACGTTTTGCCAGTTCTGTTGCTGCTGCAAGAGCTGCGCCGGATGAAATGCCGACAAGCACTCCGTCTGTCTTTGCAATGCGTCTGGCCGCCTCGAATGCCGCATCATTTTCAACCGTTATGACCTCATCAACAATATCGAGATTCATTACTCCGGGAACAAATCCGGCACCGATTCCCTGAATCTTATGTGGACCCGGTTTTCCTCCTGACAATACAGGGGATGCCGCAGGTTCTACTGCTACAATTTTGATATTTGGATTTTTTGCCTTCAACGCTTCTCCATTACCAGTGATTGTTCCGCCAGTACCTACTCCGGCAACAAAAATATCGATCCTGCCTTCCGTATCTCTCCAGATTTCTTCTGCTGTAGTCGCTTTATGAACAGCGGGATTTGCCTCGTTTTCAAACTGCTGCGGAATGATTGCATTTCCATATTCCGCAACCAGTTCTTCGGCTTTTGCAATCGCACCCTTCATGCCCTCTGCGCCAGGTGTCAGGATAACTTCAGCACCCAGAGCCTGTACGATTTTTCTGCGTTCGATACTCATGGTATCCGGCATTGTCAGGATCAGACGCAGTCCTTTTGTTGCTGCCACAAAAGCAAGTCCGATTCCTGTATTTCCGCTTGTAGGCTCGATAATTACAGTGTCCTTGTTGATTTTTCCGAGCTGAATTCCTCTTTCAATCATCGCATTAGCAACGCGATCCTTTACGCTTCCCAGGGGATTAAAATATTCAAGTTTTGCAATGATCTTTGCTTCCAGCTTGTTCTCTTCTTCGTAGTTTGATAATTCCAATAAAGGGGTGTTGCCGATTAATTCAGTCAGTTGCTTTGCTATATTTGCCATAATGGTTTTCCTTCTTTCTTATATTTGCCAGGTCTCTATCTGACCGTGTTAAAAGCTTCGTCTAAATCCTGAATGATATCTTCGATATTTTCTGTGCCGATTGATAAACGGATGGTATTTCTTTTAATCCCCTGGTCTTCCAGTTCTGCGCCTGTAAGCTGGGAGTGTGTCGTGGATGCCGGATGGATGACCAGCGATTTCACATCAGCCACGTTTGCAAGGAGCGAGAATAATTCTAAACTGTCGATGAAATCTTTTGCCTTCTGTTCATCTCCCTTGATCTCAAATGTAAAGATTGATCCTCCGCCATTCGGAAAGTATTTCTTATATTGCTCCTGCTGGCCCGCATCAGCTGAAACAGCCGGATGATGTACTTCTTCTACCTGAGGATGACTACTTAAGTATGCAACAACCTTCAATGCATTTTCCACATGACGTTCAACTCTGAGAGAAAGCGTCTCCAGTCCCTGAAGGAAAAGGAATGCATGGAAAGGTGACAATGTTGCGCCTGTATCTCTCAGCAGGATGGCTCTGATTTTCGTGACAAAGGCTGCCGGTCCGACTGCTTTCGTAAAACTTACCCCGTGATAACTTGGGTTTGGTTCTGTAAGTGCAGGGAACTTGCCTGAAGCTTCCCAGTCGAATCTGCCGCTGTCGACAATTACGCCTCCGACTGATGTCCCATGACCGCCAATAAATTTCGTAGCTGAATGTACAACGATATCTGCGCCATATTCAATCGGTCTGATCAGATACGGAGTTCCGAAGGTATTGTCAATTACCAGTGGAATCTTGTGTGCATGGGCAATATTTGCGATTGCCTCTATATCGATTACTTCTGATCTTGGATTTCCCAATGTTTCAATAAAAACTGCTTTTGTATTCTCCTGTATTGCATGTTCAAATGCGCCTTCCTTAAAAGGATCGACGAATGTGGTTGTGATTCCATAATCGGGAAGGGTATGAGCCAGAAGGTTATAGGTTCCGCCGTAGATGTTTTTTGCCGCCACGATATGATCTCCATTGTGTGCCAGGTTCTCAATGGTATAAGCAATTGCTGCCGCTCCCGAAGCAACTGCAAGTGCCGCAACGCCGCCTTCCAGGGCCGCTATTCTTTTTTCAAAGACATCCTGCGTGGGGTTCGTAAGACGCCCATATATATTTCCAGAATCTGACAGGTTGAAGCGTGCTGCTGCATGATCGCAATCACGGAAAACATAGGAAGCTGACTGGTAGATCGGCACCGCCCTTGCATCCGTTGCAGAATCAGGGCTTTCCTGTCCTACATGTAACTGAAGTGTTTCAAATTTGAATTTCCTGTTTGCTCTTGTGATTTTTCCACTCATAATATTCTCCTAATCCGTCTCTGTCAGACTTAACTAATTTTCAGCAACTGTGTTCACCATACAATACAGACAAAGTTCTCATGTATACTTAACATAATCTTCCTGATACTTTTATGCCGAACTGGTAATTTTTAATCTATTTCCAACAGCAACAGCACATTCGATTTCCTTCCGAAAGGTAATGATTCTCTTTTTTAACTGGACACATTGTAGCCTCTCCCTTCAAATTCGTTTTGTACTTTTGAATTTCATACTTGGTTGATGTATTTGTATCTGAGATTTCATGGATAAAAGTTTTTGTTCCCTGCTCCGTTTTAATCTTCTTATGCTTGTATTATAATTGGTATTTCCTACTTTGTCAATAGGCAATGTATATTATCTCGCAAGACAGCCTGTATCTCCCGTGTGGAGCGCTTTTGATATATAGGAAATTCGAGGAATTTCCTATATATTAAAAAAAGGCTGAGTTTCCACGCTCAGCCTTCCCCCGTTAAAACGGATATTCATAATTTATTTACACAATCTGCCCATAACCTCATTGCCGCTTCCCCCTGAGGTTAAATTACATATTGATCTGTTTTTGCAAGTTCCCATTCAACCAGGTCGGCTAAAGTGTACTTGTCGACAACGCCTTTTATGGCATCGTCTAATTTTTTCCATAAAATCAATGTCGTGCAGTCATCCTGCCTCGAGCATAGGTTCACCTCGTCATCAAGACAGGAAACCGGAGCAAGGCTGCCTTCTGTAAGTCTCAGAATCATACCCACAGTATATTCTTCCGGTTTTTTTGCCAGACTGTATCCGCCCTGTGGGCCCCTTAAACTTTTTACATACCCTGCCTTATGCAAAATTGATATAATCTGTTCCAGATATTTTTCTGATATTTCCTGTCTTTTTGCGATATCCTTAATTCTGATTTTTTCTCCTATATCATTGATTGCCAAATCAAGCATGAGCCTAAGTGCATATCTTCCTTTTGTTGAAATTTTCATAAAATCGTCTCCTTATATTCCATTGTATTCCGGTATGAATATTATACATTTATAAGTATACACTTCACTGTCATAATGAGTCAACATTCTGGTGCTATTTTATTTTCCGATGGGATACCGCAACATTGTTACCATTCAACCTGTGAGCAGAACAGAAATGGTACCAGGTACCTCATTTCGCAAATTCATAGAACAGGCTTTCTTCAAAACAAAAAATCAGCCCTGTGCAATCTCTGCACAGGACTGGTTTTTTGTTTCTACTGTTAAGCGCCAAATTCAGGTGCCTGCTCCATTACATGGCAATCAGGTAACTTACAGTTGCGCCGTTATCTCTTTTCTTATACGATACCCTGAGCATTCATAGCTGCTACCACTTTTTCGAATCCAGCGATATTTGCTCCGACAACGTAGTTGCCTTCTACTCCGTAACGTTTTGCTGCATCTGCCATCTTTGTAAAGATGTCGATCATGATCTGTTTTAACTTCGCATCTACTTCTTCGAATGTCCAGCTTAATCTCTGGCTGTTCTGTGACATTTCAAGAGCTGAAGTTGCAACACCGCCAGCATTTGCTGCTTTACCAGGTGCAAATAAGATTCCTTTTTCTAAGAATAAATCTGTAGCTTCTGCTGTTGAAGGCATGTTAGCACCTTCTGCAACTGCGAAACATCCGTTAGCAACAAGTGTCTTAGCATCTTCAAGATCAAGTTCGTTCTGAGTTGCACAAGGAAGGGCGATATCACATTTAACTGTCCAGATGCCTTTTCCTTCGTGGTATTCAGCTGATGGTCTTGCGTCAACATATTCTTTGATTCTTCCACGTTTTACTTCTTTGATTTCTCTAACAACATCAAGGTCGATGCCTTCTGCGTCATAGATCCATCCGTTAGAATCGCTGAGTGCTACTACTTTAGCGCCTAACTGAGTTGCTTTCTGAGTTGCGTAGATAGCAACGTTTCCTGAACCGGAAACAACAACAGTCTTGCCTGCGATGTCTTTTCCGTTCTGTTTTAACATTTCATCTACAAGGTAAACAAGACCGTATCCTGTAGCTTCTGTTCTTGCTAAAGATCCGCCGTATGTTAATCCTTTTCCAGTTAAAACGCCTTCATAAAGTCCGGTAATTCTCTTGTACTGTCCATACATGAAGCCGATTTCTCTTCCGCCTACACCGATATCACCAGCTGGTACATCTGTGTCTGCTCCGATGTATTTGCATAACTCTGTCATAAAGCTCTGGCAGAATGCCATTACTTCTCTATCTGATTTTCCTTTAGGATCGAAATCAGAACCACCTTTTCCGCCGCCGATTGGAAGGCCGGTAAGTGAATTCTTGAAGATCTGCTCGAAGCCTAAGAATTTAATGATACTCTGATTTACTGAAGGGTGTAAACGGAGTCCTCCTTTGTATGGTCCAATCGCACTTGAGAACTGCACTCTGTATGCTCTGTTAACCTGAACCTGTCCTTTGTCGTCTACCCACGGCACTCTGAACTTGATAATTCTTTCTGGTTCAACTAAACGTTCTAATAATGCTGATTTTTTGTATTCTTCCTCGTTAGCTTCGATAACTAAACGTAAAGAATCAAGAACTTCCTTAACTGCCTGGTGGAATTCTGCTTCACCTGGGTTCTGTTTTACTACTGCTTCAATGACTTCATCAACGTATGACATTTTAAAATCCTCCTTAGTATTTTTATATAACAACCAAAATAAAGCCCTGAATTGCTTGCGTCTTCATTGTGGTTATTCATCAGATTGAATGTAACATAATGTGTAAATGCACTACCCTGCATTGATTGCGACTATTCAGTCTAATGACAGAATAAATCACATGATTTCACAAAAAAATATAAAAAAAAGCAATTCGTTGCAGACGGGTCCCATCATTTAACGAATCACCTTTGATTCTTATATGATTATAGCCTATTCATATCCTTTTTTCAACTCTTTTTTGTCGTTCTGCATTTTTTTTACAGATACATGACCGTGCTGCCTCATGATCGTTTTGGCACAAACAAAAAAGAGCTGCTATTTCCAAAAAAACGATACCCGGAAAACAGAAAAGCTTTTCCAGGTATCGTTTTTTATATCCTTAATTGGATTTACTTTAATCCGAATCCGGATATAATATTTTTAAATTCAGGCGAGTTTGCAAATCCAAGGAGGATTTCTTCGCGGCTAATACCGTTGCTCATCCTGTCCAAGTGATAATCCAGGCCTGCCGCATCATATTCCCTTCCCATAAAGGTCTTATACAGTACTTTTACATAGTCTTCATTTCCAAACTTCTTATCCTTAAATTCCGGGGAGAATATAAAGTTCTGCGCAGCCTGTACAGGTGTTACATTTCCAATAGCGATCTCTTTTGCATAATATTCAAGGCCTGCTTCTTCACCTGCTCTTCCCAGCACCTCTGTATACAGACGGTTAATGAACCTGGTAAGGTCCGTATACTTGTCCGTATATCTGGTAAGCTCCACATTTCCTCTGTTGATTCCATAAGAAGCACAGATTTCCGTGAATTCTGCTGACTCAACAAAACCTTTGAATACAAATTCCCTTGATACTCCATTGTTCAGGAAATCAAGCCAGTATGCCTTTCCTCCTTCATCAGATACACGGTCCATAAAGATGTTGTAAAGGACTTCTACATAATCAGCGTTGCTTAATGCCTTGTCCACAAATTCAGGACTGCATATAAATCCACGTCCCACATCTGCCCCTGAGCGCTCTCCACTGATAAGAAATTCAGTGTAGTAGCTTATTTCTTCAGCAGCTGCATCTCTTCCTAATACGATACTATAAAATCTCTGAACAAAACTTTCTGTCGGGGTCAATTTTTCAGTAACAACAGTAACAATGCATTCTGCTGTCCTGCTTCCATCCGCTGTAGTCACCCGGATTTTTGCTATTCCGTCTGCCACTGCTGTTACCAGGCCTGCAGTGCTTACTGTTGCCACGGCCTGATTTGTCGATGTCCAGGTAACGTTTTTATTCGCTGCATCTGCCGGTGCAACTGTAGCTGCAAGCTGGAATGTATCTCCTGCTGCTGTCATAGTCTTTTCAATTACATTAAGGCTTACTCCGGTCACAGCTACTACTGTTTCCTTTTTGATTGTAGCATATTCAAAATAATCCACGTCGATTACCTTAGTAGCATTTACGATCCTGATCTTATGGGTACCTGTTGTCAGGCTCGTATTTTCATACAGTACAGACTGTGTAGCAGCTGGACCATTACAATTCACGGTTCCCATCAGATTATCATCGATATATATCTGGGCTGTTCCAAAATTAGTATCCTTCTGTCCGCACCATCTGATTGCATTTCCTGTAAATGTAAATTCTACTGCTGATCCCTGTGTTGATGTGTATTTTGCAGTGCTGTTATAGAAGCTGCTTCCAGAATCATTGTTCCATGTGCCAGCGTATACAACAGATGCATCTGCATTGTCTGCTTTCACATAGTCTACTGTTGGTACAACAACAGGAACATCCGGTGTTTCAAGTGGAACCGCCCTTACGAGCATGGATCCATTTGTAAATGCAGTGTTTACCATTAAATTTAAACCACTGACATTTGTAGCCAATACAGTATTGTTTACATAATCTTCAATACGGTAGATTTTTGCAGGATCAAGTCCGCGTAATTCTACTTTTGCGCTTCCATTTCCAGGATATTTACTTCCATCCTTGTAGAAAGAATAATAGTTTATACCGTCTTTTTCAATTACATAGGTTTCATAAGGATCAAGCCCATAACTGTAAAGATCACCTATGAACCTTCCTTTCTGGAGCTGATAGGTATTGTAGATACCAGCCCATTTTTCGTATTTCTGCTGTCCTGCTGTACCTGCTTCCCAGTGTCTCTTTTCGATAAATACAGCGCCAGTTCCAACTGTAGATTCATACCATATTTCATTGTGGTCAGTAGTAACGGGGAAATAATCTCCTGCAAGTGCTTTATATGCCTTTACCCTTCTTCTTGTCTGGTCAACTGAAGTAGGATCTGCTGTAGGGATCTGTGTAACATATGGTAATGAATAGTAATCCTGTGGTGAACCGCAATTACATAAAAGGTGGAATGCGTCAGGATTAATTGAGATCATTTTCTCGTAAGCTGTTTTGTAGAAATCTGCCTGCTTTTCGGTGGATTCTTCCGGATATGCATGATTATGTGCAGGATTATAGCATTTTGGCATGCTCCATACATAATCGCTCTTAAATCCATCAAATCCCCAATCAGTCATTGCTGTTTCAATAAAGTTTTCATAGTACTCGATTGCACCTTCTGAAGATGGACAAAGGGCATATCCTGTTGTTCCGTTAAAGGTGTTATATCCGTTCATTCCGGACAGTTTTCCAAAACTGCCGTCCTGGTTCTTGACGAACCATTCAGGATGTGTCTTGTAAAGTGTACTTCCTTCCCTTCCACCATCGCATGGTCTCCACCAGATAACGGCCTTCATCCCGTGTGCATGAATTGCATCCGTCAGTTCTTTCATGGAAGTTGCTCCGTTTGGAAGTTTGCTGTTTAAAAGTGCCCAGGAGCCATCATTGTCAAGTGAAAAAATTTCTCCGCCTGCAGTTCCAGCTTCACTTGAATAAGCATTGTTGTACATAAATGCCTGGTTATACCAGCCGTCATCCAAACTAACCTGTTTTACTCCCATGGCCTGAAGCTGGTCCAGCTTGTTGATGATCTTGTCCATAGTCCAGTTGAATTCCCATCCCCAGGATTCCCATCTGAGATCATAACTGCTTTCAGGTATCTCTTCTTTTGAAAGGGTCTTGAATCCCTGTTTTGCCATTGCATCTGAATATCCACGAAGGCCATTATAATAATCTCCACTATGTACATTCATAATAAAATCTCCGGCCACTACAGCAGACCCTGCAGCAATTGTATTTCCCGGCCAGCTGATATTTACAATAACATTACCGGCAGCTCCTGTTACAGGAATAGCGGTTTCTCTTCTGGTAGTTGAAGCATCTCCGACTGCAACACCACCATTGGAGCAGTAAACGTCAGAAACAGGAATTCCGGCAGAGGCATAATTCTGTTTATTTGGTCTGCTGAATCCATCTGTAACTTTTACAACGGTATCATCATAGCTCTGTCTGCAGTCGCCACCGCCATTGTAGCTCCAGATGTCTCCGGTTGTCTTGTTAAGTGAAAATTCTGCCTCCACAAATTTGCTGACAGTTACTGCAGTCTCTCCCGCTTTATAGGAAACTGTTGAATACAGACCGCCGGAAACGCTGTCAGCTGTCTCAATCACCTGAGTCCTTGTAAGACCGGTGCTGCTGCTTTTTGATACGATAGTCAGTCTGTTTCCTGTACCCAGTTTACCTGTGATTCCGTTTTCAACAGTACAGTTAAAATCAGAGAAATCTTTCACGCTGCTGCCGTTAATAACAGGGTAGCCTGAAGTGGATGCAGGACTTACAAGAACCTCAGCAGTTCCGGTCTTTCTGTAGAGTTCCAGTTCACCATTTACAAATTTCACCTTTACGCCGTTACCATTAAGTGTAGCTGTCGCATTAACAGGTTCAGTAACAGTAATTGATAATGTGTTGCTGAGTCCTTCTGAGGTAGATGCTGTAATTGTAACACTTCCGCCTTTTAAGGCTTTTACTTCACCAAAAGGCGATACAGTAGCCACCGTTTCATCAGAAGAAGTAAATTTAATGTTCTTGTCACTTGCTGTCTGTGGAGCTACTGCTGCAGTAAGGCTGGTTGTTCCACCAACAGTCAGAGTGGTGAGTGCTGCAGTAAGATCAATACTTGTTCCTGCCGTAAGTGGCTGTACAGTATAATCAGCATTGTTGTTAAGTACTTTCATCACATTTTCATATGTGTTATCTGTATATCCGATTCTCCATAACTGGGGATTTGCAGATAATGCCGAATACCAGAGGCGGAGGCTTCCTTTTCCATAGTCGGATCCGGACTGGTTGTCATATAACAAACAGGTCCTGTAGATCTGGGCTCCATCCCATTTTCCAGTTCCACTTGGGGAAAGTAAAGCTTTGGTTCCTACTGGTTCCCAGTTGATTCCATCCTTTGATGTAGTCATATATAAAACGGAGCCGTCAGGGTTTGAGCCTGAAAAACACTGGGAAATAGCCATATACTGTTTCAGTTCCGGAATATATGTAACATCCTGATGCCATGGATAAAGCTGAAGTCCGGATGCATTTTTTCCAAGAAAGTTGTTAATTCTTTCAGGAGCAGACCAGTTAAGACCGTCTTTTGACCATCTGACTTCCACAAAGTTATTCTTACCATTGGTGTATCCCACATCTCCTGCATTGTTACTGTACATCAGGTAAAGATCCCTGAATTCGTCATATACAATTGCTGGAGAAAGCATATCATAGCGTTTAGTGGATTTTACTGCTGTCTTATAATCGCTCCAGTGGATGCCATCTGTTGAGGTCCTTACCCTGACTTCAGCACCAACGCCGCCGGCCTGGTCATCTGCCCAGTTCCAGTAACACATGAGCTCGTTGGTCTTTTTATTATAGACCATGTCTGCATCACAGTTGTGGTAACGTTCAGAAGATGGCATTGGATCGATAGGATTTGTAAGTCCTGCAGGCACCTCCCAGTTAACTCCGTCATTTGAAGCAACAATGGAAGCATTTTCATATTTTGAGGTTCCTGTTACATTTGGGGTATATGCCATCCAGTATTTGTAATTATTCCATCCCTGGGAAAAGTATACAACGTCAGGGTGGGTTACCTGGTCTGCTACTTTTGTGCTATCTGAATAATATGCAGGAATATTCAGATATGCAGAGGCATTTTCAAAAACTTTTGCAAATGAAATATCATTGGCCGGAACCTGTCCCATAACCTTAAGTTCTACAATGTGGTTCGAACTGTTGGCACTGCTTCCATACATATAAACGCGTACATATCTGCCTTTAACAGGAGTTGCAAGAGCTAAGGTCTTTCCTGCCTGTGTTTCTGAATATGTGGCATCAGTTCCTGCACCAAAGCCATGTACGTTTGCTGTATCTGAATTGTAAATTACAGTCTTATCGGTATCCTGAAAAGTGCCATTGTTAGATATTACAACTACAGTAGTTCCATATGTTCTGCCATCCTGCCAGTATCTGAACAGATCCACTTCACTGATATCGTAGCTGCCTCCAAGATCCACCTGGAGATAAGCAGATTCTTTTGCAGTAATCGAGCCAAAGTCACAATAGTTATTTGTGTTGATAATTCCATCCACTGCCATGGCAGGAGAACGATCCGTATTTACCCCTGTCGTACTTCCATCTTTTTTTGCCACAGTCACAGCTTTACCTGCCGCAAGGTTCGTTAAAGTGATTGCGGTCACAGTCTCAGCTGCATTGGAAACAGCAGCCGGCAGGGCTGCCTGAAAGCTCCCTGCTGACACACAGAGAGCCATAAAGCAGGCAGCAAGTTGTTTGATTTTTTTCTTTTTCATAATAAGCTCCTTTATTTATTATTCAACAGATTCTTTTAAGTCTCCAGGAACATCCTGGATATAGATCTGAATGCCCCTGACCATGAACCAGTCTGTTATCAATTCTTGTCATCAGGATATTTGGTTTTCCCATAAAACATCTCCTTTCTTATTAATTTGTAAAAATCGCATTCTTTTTTTGGAAATTTGTTAATTTTTAGTCGATTTTATCACGAAATCTCTTTGCTTACAATTAAGCCGTATAAATAGTGTCCAATTTCAGATTGATTACTAACAGGCCGGCATACCAATGACGAATTGGTCCTTTTTTTTGCAAAAGAAAGAAGGAATATCCGTTATTATAAACTATTTTTTCTAAAATGAATTTGCACAATAACGTCTTTATTTTTCAGCTACTGGACAAATAATTGCAACAAAGGATAAAAAAAAAACCAGATCCTTTATTGGTCTGGTTTTTCACTGATAGCAATTTTCATTTTTCCTTTGTTTGGCCTGTCTTCTATTTCTCGTCTTCAAGCCGGCATTCGGTTTCGACCTTTTTTGTAACATAAAGCCCCAGTGCTGCCATCACAATGAGTATCCCTGTCACAAGACCTGCTAAAAATCTTTTCATTTTCTCATTACCCCGATTCTGGATATTTTAAATTTCTCGCTTCCTAATTTCCGCCTGGTTCAGTCAGATAAAGATATATCAATCTGATTGTATTCTCCAGGGCTTCATAATGTGTCCTTTCCATGCCATGTGAAGCATGAACGCCCGGGCCGATCAGGGCTCCTCTTATATCGTTTCCCGCACTCAGAGCTGCTCCCACATCAGATCCATACATAGGATAGATATCGACAACATACTTCAGCTGATTTCCCTTAGCAAGTTCAACCAGGCGGGATACCATATTGTAGTCATAAGGGCCGCCCGAATCCTTCGCACAGATTGATACATCATACTCCGTGCAGCTCAGATCCTCGCCGATGCATCCCATATCCACAGCCAGCATTTCTGTTATATCTGCCGGAATATAAGCCGAGCCATGTCCGACTTCTTCATAGGTTGAAATGAACACTTTCGTGGTATATTCAGGCACTATCCTGTTCCTGGACATATGCTCGAGCAGGCTGATCAGACAGGCAACGCTTCCCTTATCATCAATGAATCTTGACTTGACAAACCCGCTTTCAGTGATTCTGGTTTTCGGATCTATGAATATAAAATCCCCAGCGCAGATTCCAAGCGCTTCGACCTCGCTTTTTGAAGAAACAGACTCGTCGATCCTTATCTCCATGTTCTGGGGATCTCTCGGTTTGGTCCTGCTGTCTTCATATACATGCGCCGCCGGGCTTGTACTTAAAAATGTTCCGCTGTACAGCACCCCCTGCCTGGTTCTGATTGTACAGTAGGCACCGTCCAAAGTCGGCACGGTCGGCGAACCCACAAGCGTGAACTTCAAAGTTCCACCGGAAGTAATCGATCTTACCATGGCTCCAAGGGTATCTACGTGTGCAGAAAGACCGACCACCCTCTCACTGCTTTTCCCAGGCACGGTTATAATGCCGCAGCCTTTTCTCGTAGTCTCAAACTCATACCCAAATTCTTTCGCAAATTCTCCGATTCTTTCCATTATTTCAAAACAGAAACCGCTTGGACTGTTAAAATCCAGAATCTCCTTTACCGTCTTCAAAACATATTCTTTATTAACTGTCATCTCCAATGTCGTACTCCTTTACTTTCCATAGGCTGAAAAACCGAAAAGGGAGACAAGACAGCCGTCTCCCTAACATAGATTATAGCCATTATGCAGCTCGTTTTCAATTTATTTTTTCTGTTCCTGTTGAATCTGCTGATTTCCAGAAGCCGCTTCTGGATCAGATTCGGAAGCCGCTTTAAAATCCTCTGTCCCCGAATCCGACTTCACAGATCCGGTCTGTTTCTCAGGTTCTGCAATTTCCTGTTTCACGGATTCCTCCGCTTCCAGTTTCTGTCTCTCATCCTTCTGAAAAAGCCCAATCTTGATATACAGATACAGGTTTGCAGCCAGGCCGATTGTCCCGTCTACGATCAGCAGGTAATAGGCAAAAAGTCTTCGCAGCTCTGCATCAGGGAAAAAATCAAGGATAATAGCAATAGATCCTCCCATTACCACCAGTGAAATCGTCAGCATCACTACCCAGATTCCGTCACGCATGCTCTTCAGATCCACAGCATACTGCAGCTTGGTTATTCCTGAGAGCAGAAGGCATATTCCAAGGGCCGCAATAAAAAATTCCACAAAGATATCCGTCCGAACCAGGGCGCACATTCCCAGAATCACCAGCAGGACACCTTTCGAAAAGCCATACTCACCGATACTTCTGTATGCTTCCGTCACAAAATATCGTGCTATGAGCACTATGCCCCATATGATTAATACAGCACATAGAAAATAGCATATGTAGGCCACCTGGACCTGCGGTACGAACAGCAGCAGCAGACCCAGAATGATAAATGCCGCTGCCGAGGATAGGATCAGAAGGGTTCCCCCCATCCTCCCCCGGATTTCCTGTTGTTCTTTCATAACCGCCTCACGTTTATCCTTCATATGCTTTCCCTTCCTTCCTGCAATGAACTGCAAAAAACCGACCTGATTTGGCCGGTTTTTTGTTTGCTGCATTGGGGCGAAACCGTTCAAACGCACCCTTGCATCTGCTGATTTCCATTTTTATTCCTGGCTATATTTTAGCATAATTGTACTGATATTCATACAGGTTTATTGTATTTCGCACTGCATGACCCGAATTTTCTGTGACTTACGCTTCGCTGCACTCACAAAACAGACACCTTGCGTTAACTAGGAGTGAACAGTAACGTTTTTCGAGCCTTTACCGATTGATGACCTGTTCACGATATAGATTCCTGTGCACACCAGTACAAGGGCAGCCAGGCTTGTCCATCCGGATGCCTGCTCTTTTTCTCCGAGAAACACAGCGGATAGGATAACGCCGAACACTGGATTCATAAAACCGAATACTGCTACTTTCGACACATCATTATATTTCAGCAGCACTCCCCATAAGGAATATGCGACTGCCGAGATCAGCGCCAGATAGATCAGCATTATGATGCCGGATGCAGAAAAACCGCCGACGCTGCCTCCCGACAGAAATCCAGCAGCACTCAGGACAATTCCACCAGCCACAAACTGATAGCCGCTCAGGACCAGAGGGTCTTCGTCCTTTGAATACCGCTTCATGAAAACCGAAGAGAATGCATACGCAATCGTGGATAAGAATATAAAGCCTTCCCCCAGAAAACTAAAACTCATATCAATCTGGCTGCCTGTGATATTGACAAGCAGAACACCAGTAAACCCTACTGCACATCCTGAAATTTTTGGCACCGTAAGCTTCTCCTGTCTGAAGATCAGACTTGCTACCAGAATCGCTATGAATACGTTCACTCCTATTATGATCGAAGCCTTTACCCCCGAAGTGTTCGCAAGCCCTATGTAAAAGAAAATATACTGCGCCACTGTCTGCAAAAAGCTTAACTTCAGGATTTTTGTCCATGAATCCTTTTTCGGGATCAGCAATTTGCGGTTGATCAGACTCCCTATTAAAATCACTAATATTCCAGCCAGCACGAATCTATATCCGGCAAATAGAATCTGGGAACCCGTATCTCCAGGCAGAATCTGAAGCATCCCATATCCAATCTTGATGGAGGGAAATGCGCTTCCCCACAGGGCACAGCATATAAGCGCCCCCATCCATACCACAATTGTTTTCTGCATAAATTTTTCTTTACTGTTTTTCATATTATTAATCCTTCCTGTAAATGCGCTCTGCTGCAGGCACTTCATAATTTCTGCTGCGCCTTTTCTATTATAATACATGACATGGTGTTTCAGACAGATAAATTTATAGTAACTGTTCAGAATCCCTGTCTCGCAAGGTGTTTTTATGCTGAATTTGCATAAAACCCGAGACCTGCGTGCACCAAATTGCTGATTTTGCAATTTGTGTGCATCATCTGTAACTATGAAGGATGTAGTCCTAAATAGTTACAATTTATTTATTCCTATTGACAACTGCACCTGCTTAGGGTTATTATTCATTGATAAAAAGCAAAGGCGCTGGTTATATTAAAATATAGCCAGCGCCTTTTTTATCATAGGAACGTTTGTCCTATCAAATTAAGGAGGTAAACATGTCGACAAAATACGTATTTGTAACTGGTGGTGTGGTTTCAGGATTAGGAAAGGGGATTACCGCCGCATCCCTGGGACGACTGCTTAAAGCACGAGGCTACAAGGTGACGATGCAGAAATTCGATCCGTACCTCAACATTGACCCTGGTACCATGAATCCCACCCAGCACGGAGAGGTTTTCGTTACAGAAGACGGAACAGAAACCGATTTGGATCTTGGCCACTACGAAAGGTTCATAGACGAGAACCTGGATAAGAATTCCAATGTCACAACTGGCAAAATCTACTGGAGCGTGCTGCAGAAGGAAAGACATGGAGACTACGGCGGCGGAACCGTCCAGGTTATCCCCCACATTACGAATGAAATCAAAAGCAGGTTTTACAGAAACGAAGTGGATGATGACCTGCACATTGCCATCATCGAAGTCGGGGGGACTGTCGGTGATATCGAAAGCCAGCCATTTTTAGAAGCCATCCGTCAGTTTCAGCATGATGTAGGGCGTGAAAATGCAATTTTAATCCATGTTACCCTGATTCCGTATTTGAAGGCATCTGGCGAGATGAAGACCAAACCGACCCAGGCCAGCGTGAAAGAGCTCCAGGGAATGGGAATTCAGCCGGATATCATCGTCTGCAGAAGCGAACTTCCGATTGACGATTCTATCAGAAGCAAGATCTCCTTATTCTGCAATGTACCATCAGACCAGGTGCTTCAGAACCTGGATGTGGAATATCTGTATGAAGCTCCTTTGGCCATGGAAAAAGAACACCTCGCGGAGGTTGCATGCCGCTGCCTGAAGCTGGAAAACAGGAAGCCTGATCTTGAAGACTGGGAAAACATGGTACAGGCATTGAAAAATCCGACACAGGAGGTTACGGTTGCTTTGGTCGGCAAGTATATACAGCTTCATGATGCGTATATCAGTGTCGTTGAGGCATTGAAGCATGGCGGTATCAAAAACCGTGCTACAGTCACCATAAACTGGATTGATTCAGAAACCCTGACAGAAGAAAATGCAGCAGACCTGCTCGGAGGCTCTGACGGGATTCTCGTACCAGGCGGATTCGGAAACAGGGGCATCGACGGAAAAATAGCCGCCATCTCCTACTCCCGTAAAAACAAAATACCATTCCTCGGCCTGTGCCTGGGCATGCAGCTGACCATTGTTGAATTTGCAAAAAATGTATTGGGCTATGCCGATGCAAACAGCATCGAACTGGATCCGGATACCACCCATCCACTGATTTCTCTCATGCCTGACCAGAGCGGCATCGTGGATATCGGCGGCACCTTAAGGCTTGGCGCATACCCGTGTGTCCTGGACAAGAATTCAAAAGCCTACGAATTGTATGGCAAAGAAATCGTTTCTGAACGCCACCGCCACCGTTATGAGGTCAACAATGACTACCGCAAGGCTCTGACAGACAACGGGATGATGCTCTCAGGAATTTCTCCTGACGGAAGGATTGTGGAGATGTGCGAGCTTCCCGGGCATCCGTTCTTCATCGCGACGCAGGCGCATCCCGAACTCAAATCACGCCCGAACAAACCTCATCCTCTCTTCACAGGATTTATAGCAGCTGCAATTGAAAACAAAAAATAAAGACAGACATGGAAAAACACCGCAAATGGATGATTGCATTTGCGGTGTTTTTCTATCCTAAATCAGTTTCTTTCATCCGACTCCATTTTCATTGCTGTTCAGTCCTTCGTCCTTCCCGGTCACGGATTGATAATCAGGCTGTTCCCCTTATTCCTTCACTACATCCCTTAGGATAAGCAGGCCTTCCATGGTCTTTGGAAAACCGGACGTGGGCGCAACAAGAAGAATCGCATGCTCGATCTCTTCCTTTGTGCATCCTGCTTTCAGCGCTTTCAGTATATGAGTCCTCAGTGCGTATGGATACTGTGCTTCCGTTGACAGGGCGACTTTAATGAGCCAGCGTGTCTTCTCATCCAAAGGCCCTCCCTGTTCATGAACCAGCTTTCCGAAATTCTTATAGGCGTCGTAAATTTCCTTATGGTTTTCTGTCAGGTATTCAAGGTTCTTGTTAATAATATCGATATTTTCAATATATTCATCCATCTTTCTTCCCCCTTGAGATCGCTAATTTGAATGGTAGCAGGTTTTGCATAAGGCTTTTTCTTTTCTATCTTTAATTATTTTCATATTTTTCAGGATTGAACCCGTTCTTTTGAGCTGTCCTGATCAGCTCCTCATCAGAGCATTTCTGAATCCGCTCCAGTTCCGTCAGTGCCATCGGAAACCCTGCAAAAGCCTCGGTGCCGAAGTAGTTCTCAAGATCCCTCCTGAGCAGGTCGATATCGATTGCCAAAATAAGCTTCCCCTTTCGTTCAAGTTTTTACTGTTGCTTTTCTGTAAATATTCAGAACCCCCTGCCTGTGAGGTTTTTTGTGCAATTTATTATTCCATATTCCTGCCTGCTGTTTTTGACTGCAGCAGCGGGTAATCCTTTTCATCAATTATCTCAACAGAAGTCACATACAAAACCTCGCATGCTCCATCTCCCGTATCCGTCCTCGACAGGCTGGATTCCCATGGGCCGTTCTCGTAATTTACCTTCACGAGATACCCCTCAAATCTTACATAATCCTCTTTCCTGATTCGTTTGATTTTTTTGAGAATCTCTTTATCCTTATGGATCAGATGCACATTAGCCGAATGGCTGGCTATATAATCCATAGTGACCGGGCAATCTTCCGAATACCGGTAGTAATACCACCGCCCGCTCTGGGAATAGTGGATTTCTTCGTCTGCCTCTTCCTGGTTCAGCTCGCCCCAGGCCATGGCCACGTCGTATTTGGAAATTGTGGAGGTGTAGTCAGAATATGCTTCCTTGCTTTTGACCACTCCCTCAATGGTGTATTCAGCCATCAGCGATACTCCGACATCCCCGTCCCCTCCTGCAACGGTTATGGTTCCAGGCACGGCAAGATCAACCTGTACTGGATCCGGAACATATCCATGGTATTCCTCAGACCGGAACAGGGATTTCCCGACCAGTAGTGCTATGACTGCAAATTCTATGATCAATAAATATTTAAGTTTGCTCATGGATGTCTTCTATGCTCCTTATGCTATGTTTATTATCTGTCTTCCGGACAGTCTTTGTCTAGAATTCCGCAACATCAAGGATGTAGTAGAGGGCCTCATTCTCAGCTTTCGTTGCAAAGAACGTATCCACGTCGTCCAGGCACTCTTCATACAATACGAATATATCGTAGCGGGGAAGCATGATTTCCTGAATTGCCTCAAATGCCTTGCAGCTGCTGCCGCCTTCCTTCTCAAAACTCTTGATTTCCGCCTTGATCAGACCGATTTTTTCGCCAAACCACCTTTCATCAGGTGCGTCATAGAGCTGAAGCGCATCCGAATCTTCATCGTATTCGGCCACAAGATTAAATTCCGCTTTGATGTAGTCCAATGCCCGTTTTGCATCCTTGCCCTCAAGCTTCCAGCACTCGCCAGGCTCCCCGGTTCCGAAATCCTGATCCCGAAGCTCTGACTCAGAAAATCCCTTTTCAATTGCGTATTTGCCAAGTTTAATAACATAACCCATATGATTCTGCCTCCCTCTAAGTTTTACCTGCCGGATTTTAGCTGCTATCAACGCTCTTTTAAGCGGTGGGCATATAATCCATGATCAATCATACCGGTTGCTCATTCAATATTCTTTTCTATATCATATCTCTATGGGTGCCATATATCAAGAGATTATTGCTGAACAGGCAAAAAACGGACCGGGGAAGTCTTTTTCCCCGATCCGTCTAATCAATTGTTCTATGATGTCCCCGGGACATTTTTCTTCACCGGTGCAGGCTGGTTCAAGACCTTTTCCTGCTTGCCAGCTTCATAAACAGAAACTTCAAAAGATGATGCGATTCTGTATTCTCTGCTGATGATTTTTCAGCTTCTGAAATTGCCATTTCCGCCCCTCTTTTTGCCCCTTCCAGCGTATCGAACGCTGCCAAAAATCCGCCGGCATGACAGAAGCTCAATTCAGGTATTTCGGCTCTCAGAATATCTTCTTTCTGCCCCGCCCATCTTTCAGGCAATCTGACTTTCGCTTCGCGCTCCTTGAAGCTCCTGGAAATCACCTGAAGATTAAAGCCCCCTCTCTGGGAAGGGTAAATAACAAGCCGGGCATCTGAAGGAATCAGGGTTTCTGACCATGGTGCATATTTTGGCAGAACAACGATTCCCTTTTCATCCATGAAAAGCAGCGCTTCTTCAACAATTGCTTTTGCGCGCTCCTTGCTTTTGCAGGATTCTATTTTATTCTGTATGAACGCTGATGCGAAGTTCAGGGCTGCATGGAATTTTTCATCTGCATCAGCCGCATCGTCCCAGGTCGGATTGAAGCTGCTGATCACGCTGGATAGCGGATTTCGCTCCCCGGTATTGTCCGTATGATCAAGCGGCTGGACTATGCTGTGGTCGAACTTCTCTGATTCCGATTCACCTACTATTTCCGGACCCAGGTCTCTCCACAGCTTGCCGAATGAAGCAAATGGAACTCCGTTTTCTCTTATTTCATTATCCACCTGGTGGTGATCATAAGCACCGCCGCCAATATCGAATACCAGACCCTGAAAATTCTCAGGAACCTTAAATCCCCTTATGATTTCAAGATTTGGATTTATATGTTTCAAAAGAGCAGCTGAAAACACATCATCCGAATGGAAAATGCCTCCATGCGTAAATACGCTATCCATGTTCTCTATCTGCTCTACACTTATCTTTGCAGTATTCATTGTTATTTCTCCTTAACCCTCTATCGATATCATTGCTTCATATCAAAGCATACAAGATACCATTATATAGTAAAAACCATATTTTGCAAGAGCAAAGGGTCTGCTTTGGCCGGCATTCATCTGTTGATTATACTTCTCCCCAGAATTTATATCTATAGTCAGCATGTACTTTCCTGACCTGTCTTCCTCCAATAATCATACACATGGAGGTCCATCTCTTTACCATGATATGATTCTGCATGCTTTTGAATTTCAGGCAATAGCCAGGCTGTTTTTCCGATTCCCTGCGCAAAGGTATCTCGGAGGAATGAATATTATCGCATGCATAACAGGATAATAGCTCTCCTTCATGAAGCATACAGCTGTCGCCATCAGATTGTTTGATTTGTGGCATATTATCCGCTGTGCGCAAATTAATATTCCCACATTTCTCACACTTGTAAAACAGAACATTGTCTTTTTCCGAATAGTCAATCAATAACATTTTAACCCCTCCTGTTTTTGGATTTTGTTACATTATTGTTACAATTGAGTAATCATTATAATATTATTATGCAACATATTACGAAATAATGCCACTGTTTATTAACATTTTGTGTAAAAGTTTTTTTATTTCTCACTTTTTACTCATTATCACATTATAATCATTCTCTCCCTTGTCCTTTGGACATTATGTGCGGAGCGTTTTTTATCTCATAGGACGAACTTTCCCATGACAGGACAAAGAGTCTGCCTTGGCAGACTCTCGCGCCGAGCGCGGTCGCTTTTGCGACACAATTCTCATCGCGCGAGTGCGCTTCCACGCGGAGCGTTTTTTATCTCATAGGACGAACTTTCCTATGAGATAAAAAAAAGAGCACCACTAACTACCGCGTTAGCAATGCCCCTAATCTCTCATTCTATATCTGTATCAGACCATTTCCTGACTAACCAGTACTGCCTCTTCCAGGCTACGCCTGTTCTTTCCTGACTAAAATCCCCTTTTCGGCCATAAATGCCGGATAATAAGATTCTTTTGCTTTTCTCAGCCCTTCGATTCCCATGTCTTCCTCCCTGTTTATATACCTGTATTCTGAGAGTTCATGTAAAACAAACTGCTGGTTGATCATCGGATATGCTCCCTGTATCTCCGCAAAGGCCTTTTCAAAATGAACAATAAACATATCATCGCCCGACCTTTCACCCATTGTCAGCGCAATAATCCTTCCATTTATTCTTATGATACCACCTGACATTCCCAATTCTTCTCTAAGCTGCAGTCCTTTGATAAGCACGCAGATTTCAGCTGCTTTCGATTTATCTTCGCAGCACCCATTCTGGACACACCATTCTTTGACCATTTCGATGCATTCTTCCGTGTTGGAATCAGTTATGGGCTCGTAGGTCCAGTCCTCATTTGTCTTTAAGAATTTGTTGATATGGTTCTTCTTGCCATGATATTTCTTGCCTGTGATATTTTTCAAATCTTCCATATGATAGACATAGTCTGCATGATCCCTGTTATAGCGGATTTCGAATTCACCGGGATATATATTTTCAATTTCATCAAACATATCCGGCTCAATGATATTCATTTCAAATGGTATTCCCTGCTCTTCACAATATGCAAACAGCCATTCAAATGCCTTTTTCAAGTCGCCCTTCCCCATGGGAAACGAAAAATTAACCTTTTCATCCACCCTGAACATTATGATCAGCATGTCCTCCGCGATCGTGTACCTGGTATCATAAACCTCCGACCATAAAACCAGATTTCCCACGCTGTAATCGCATGCCCTGTGACTGCGCATACCCAGATATTTTCCCAGTATTTCTTTATCTTCAATTGTTATCTTTTTAAATTTTTCCATTTTCGCACCTTCCTGTTTTGCCTGTCTTTATAAATTGTGTTCATCGAATGTAACTTTGAAAGACATATTCCTTAATTATTACTTAATTATTAATTCTATCACCCTGTCCGTAATTGTCTGTGACTTTGTCACATTAAGGCCATCATAAGAAGCAATGGCATCATATCCGGTGTTTTCAGGATATACTGCCATCGCTTCTTCTACTTTTTATATTTCCTCAAATTCAATCATTACCTCTTTCACATCCCACAGATTTTCCAGTCTTTCTTTTGCCTCTTCTTTTATGGAAGCAGCAAACTGGTGGTTTTCCGGCAGGTCTACCACAACCCTGATTACGCCGTCTTTGATCTCAATTTCTTTGACCAGATTCGTAGCCACCATATCAAGGCCCTTCATAGGATTCATTACTCTTTTCAGCCTTCTTCTCACGACTGCCTCTGTTGTGGGATCCTTGCTGACAGCCAGGCCCTGCTTTTCTTCGTAATTCTGTATGGCGCTTCTCAAGCCCTCCACTGCCAGAACCGAGCAGTGGGCTTTTATTGCAGGCAGGCCTCCCAATGCCTCGGATGCCTCCTTCCAGGTGATCTTCTTTGCTTCCTCAATTGTTTTTCCCTTTGCCAGCTCAGTGATGATGGATCCGGTTGCGATGTTGGAAGCGCACCCGTAGGATTCAAACTTGATATCCGTTATTTTTTTTGTATCGGGCTCTACCTGAAGATAAACAGTGACCATGTCTCCGCAGGCCGGGCTTCCTTCAGTCGCTTTCCCGTCCGGATGTTCCAGACTGCCGACATTACGTGGATTACGAAAATGCTCTAATACGATATCATTATATGGAAATGGCATTTCTACTCGCCTCCTGTTTTCCCCAGAGGACTGATTCTTCTCAGGTCCTCTACGATTTTAGCCAATTTATCAACTACGATCCCGATTTCCTCCATGGTATTCAGGCGGCTGAATGTGAACCTGATGGACCCATGTGCCCTTTCATGGTCTCCCCCGATTGCCATCATCACATGGCTTGCCTCGAGTGACCTGCTGAAGCATGCGGAACCGGTGCTTACGGCAATTCCGTACATGTCCAGATGCAGGGTAATGGATTCGCCTTCTACATGGTGGAAGGTGATATTCGCATTCTGGGGTATCCGCTTGTCCCTGTCCCCGTTCAAAGTAACGATCGGTATCTTTTCAAATACGAGACTGATGATCCTATCCCGCATTTCCTTCAAAAGCTGATTTTCATCGTCGTTGATCAGTTCGACCGCTTTTGCAAAACCGACTGCCCCGGGAATGTTTTCGATTCCTGCCCGCAGATCGAATTCCTGAAAACCGCCGTCCATGATCTTGACGATCGGCGTTCCCTTCCGCACAAAAAGTCCCCCGATTCCTTTCGGCCCATGGATGGTATGGGCGGATATGGTGATCAGATCCACATCTATCTTCCTTACATCCAAAGGGATTCTTTTGAAAGTATGGGTCGCATCCGTGTGAAAGAGGACGTTCTTTTGCCTGCACAGGGTACCTATTGCGGCAATGTCCTGGACTGTGCCGATTTCCTGGTTGGCATGCTGCACGGAAACAAGGATGGTATCATCCCTGATCAACGCTTCCAGCTGTGCAACATTCACGAACCCCATCTCGTCGACATCGAGATAATCAACCTCAAAGCCTTCCTTCTCTAAAGCTTTCGCACTATGCAGGACCGGAAAATCCTCAATTTTAGAAACAATAATATGCCGTCCCTTTTTTGCGCCTAATGCCCTGGCAACTCCTTTAATGGCCAGATTGCTCGATTCCGTATTGCCTGAAGTGAAAATCAGTTCATCCGCTTCTGCCCCCAAAGAACCCGCAATCCTGTCCCGGGCCTCTGACAGTATTTCACGTGCTTCAAGGCCCTGTGAATAGCCGAATTCCGAAGTGGCGACTGCATAATCATCAAGATAGCACGGCCGCATCGCTTCAAGTACCTTTTCATCCAGTCTGGTTGTTGCAGAGTTATCTAGGTAAATCACTTTTCCTGCCATCTCTTCACCTCATATGAACAACGTTATTGTTGAATTCCTGGCTTCTTTGATATAGGTGCCTACCGCTCCATAGGAGTCGATCAGATCCGTATTCAGGCCGCTTCGCTTCACGCCCATGATTTCCATGGTCATCTCGCAGGCAATGACTTTTCCTCCGAGTTCTTTGAAATCTGCGAACAGCCTTTCCAGAGAAGCGACATTCGCCTTCTTCATCCTTCTCCTGATCATGCGCTTCCCGATGCCGAGCATATTCATCTTCGATAGTGCACCTTTATTCAGTCCTCCTTTTTTCAGGCGCAGCAGGCCGAAAAAGGTGAAGTACATGGAAACCTCCATACCCATAGCCAGGGCTCCGTTAGCCACAATTAATGCACTGTATATCTTGTCCAGGTCTCCGCTGTGAACAATGATCGTCGCTTTCTCACTCATATCCGTTCCACCGTCCCTTCCTATTTCTGCAGCTTTATTTTCCACTCATTTCCAATCTGTTCATTGCTGATGATCTTCACAGATAAGGCATCAGCAGCCATGGGGATTTCCAGCTTTGATGCGGGATGGGTCCCGATGATTTCAATAAAATCGCCCTCTGCAGCCTTTCTTAAGGCCTTTCGCATTTCCACAAGCGGTATCGGGCATGTTTCTCCTCTGACGTCCAGTTTTATCTCAGCCATACATTAACCTCCCATCATACTGTTCCGGTTCACCTGCTGCCCCGACGCTACCGCAGATGCGCAAACGCTTTTTTACCTAAATATTCGGCCTCATTGCCCAGTTCCTCTTCAATTCTGAGTAGCTGGTTGTATTTTGAAACGCGGTCGCTTCTGGATGGGGCACCTGTCTTGATCTGTCCTGCATTCACAGCCACCGCGATATCCGCTAACGTCACGTCTTCCGTTTCTCCAGAACGATGGGACACAATGGCAGTCCACTTGTTATTCTTCGTCATCTCAATGGCCTCCATGGTCTCCGTCAGGGTTCCGATCTGATTCAGTTTAATCAGCACCGAATTGGAGATATGGCTGCCGATCCCTCTCTGTATCCTTTCCGTATTTGTTACAAACAAATCGTCGCCCACCAATTGGATTCTGTCTCCGAGGCGTTTCGTGAGCTTTGCCCATCCGTCCCAATCCTGCTCTCCAAGGCCGTCCTCCAGGGATATGATCGGGTATTTGTCACAGAGTATTTCCCAGTAATCAATCATCTGATCCACCGTCTTAAACTCTCCTGATTTCCAGAACAGATACTCACCCTTCCGGCCAGATTTTGCCGCTTCCTCATACATCTCGGTTGCAGCCGCATCAATGGCAACGTAAAAATCACGACCTGCCTTGAACCCTGCAGTTTCGATGGCTTTGACGATATATTCCAGTGCCTGCTCATCGGCCTCGAAATCGGGCGCAAATCCGCCTTCATCCCCTACCGATGTGACATACCCGTCCTCCTTCAAAAGCTTCTTCAAGGTATGGAATACGGTCACTCCCCATTCGAGCGCCTGGGAAAAGGAACGGGCTCCGACAGGCATAATCATGAACTCCTGAATGTTAAGGCTGGAATCTGCATGCTTTCCACCGTTGATGATGTTCATCATCGGTACCGGAAGCGTCTTTGCATTGACACCGCCGAGATAGCGGTATAGCGGGATTCCAAGGGATGCTGCCGCAGCTTTCGCTGTCGCCAGGGATACGCCGAGGATTGCATTTGCCCCTAATTCACCCTTGTTGCGGGTTCCATCTGCACGAATCATGACCTTGTCAATGTTGATCTGGCTAAGCGCATCCAATCCAATAACGGTCGGTGCAAGCTTTTCGTTTATATTATCCACCGCCAGCAAAACACCTGCTCCCAGATATCTCTTATCGTCATTGTCCCTCAGCTCAATCGCCTCGAACGCTCCCGTGGAAGCCCCTGAAGGAACTGCCGCTCTTCCCATGCTTCCATCCTCCAGAACCACCTCAGCCTCGACTGTCGGATTCCCTCTGGAATCTAATATTTCCCTTCCATGCACCTCTTTAATCTTCGAATTTCTCTTCATAGCAGATCCTTTCTATCCCTGCACCGGGATTCAAAACGCAAAAACCGACCCTGAAGGGCCGGTTTCTGCGTAATCTTTTATGTTGGAGGATACTGTTTTATGCTTGACCGCATTAACCAAACCCCAATTTCTGATTCTTTCGCTCATTATATCATATCTTTTTGATTATTGAAACGCAATTTAATCATTTGCCTTGTAATTTCTGAAAACGCCATTTCTGAAAACAAATATTTCTGCCGTTCCCTCTCGTTACCATTTCCCTTTGCCTGCATGATCTGCAATTTCAGATTTGCTTCTCTGCTTTATGATGCCTGCTTCCTCCTGTGCCTTCTTAAAAGTCACATAGCAGGTAGAATCGAGATTGATCTCCATACCCTCTTCTGCCAATCTTTTCATTCTTGCAGCAAGTTTTATAAGTTCCATATGAATGTCATTTGTACGGGTTGAATCAGTAATTTTATTTGCGGCTTCTTCGGACAGATTTGAGAACTTGTGCTCCGGAACAGCACATTTCGGGCATTTTTCAGGCGCTGCATCCCCCTCATAGATGTAACCGCAGACAGAACATTTCCATAACATAATTTTTTCCCCTCTCTTTTACTATATCGTGAACAAAGAGTTTCGCTTGCGAAACTCTCGCGCTGACGCGCAGTCGCTTCTGCGACATATACTTCTTGCGCGTCATGCGCCTCCTCGCGGAGCATTTTTGATTTACAGGAAATTCAAAGAATTTCCTGTAAATCAAAAAAAGGCATCGGTAAATAAACCGACGCCCTTGTCATTTTTCAGATATTTTCTTTGATTATAGTTTGTATACACAAAAATGTCAATATAACATGCATTGAAAAAGGATCAGGTCAGCGATTGGCTGACCCGATCCCGTGTCCCTGTTTCTATTTGCAACAGTTATTACTACATCTTTCTACGTTTCACATAATGCGTATGGAGAAGTTTGTGCGCTTTCTCACCGTAAGGCTCTCCGAGGTATTCCTCATACAGCTTTTTGATATAAGGATTCTCGTGGGATTTTCTGATCACCTTGTTTTTATCCTCAGTATATATTCCTTCCATACGTTTCCTGAGAATCTCCATATCTCCATGGTGATATGGCTGGCCGCCGCCGCCTATACAGCCGCCAGGACATGCCATGATCTCGATTGCGTGGTAGTCGGCTTTTCCATCACGGATATCCTCCAATAATCTTCTTGCATTACCGAGTCCGTGTGCGACGGCAATCTTGATATCTGCTCCATTGATATTTACTGTGGCTTCCTTTATCCCCTCAAATCCGCGGAGGTCATAGAAATCAACCTTTTCAAGGGTTTCATTTGTAAGCCATTCGTAAGCAGTCCTTAAAGCCGCCTCGATTACGCCGCCCGTTGCACCGAAAATGACGCCTGCACCTGACGATTCTCCCAGCGGATTGTCAAATTCCTCATCCTCAAGAGTCATCAGATCGATATTGGCTTCCTTCAGCATCTGTGCAAGTTCCCTGGTAGTGATTACAGTATCGACGTCAGGTGCTTCATCCTGGGTAAGTTCAGGCCTTGCAGCCTCATATTTTTTAGCAAGGCATGGCATTACGGATACTACGTAAATATTCTCAGGATCCAGCCCCATCTTTTCAGCATAATAGGTCTTCGCTATGACGCCGAACATTTCATGAGGCGATTTACAGGTTGAAGGTATGTCCAGCATATCTGAAAACTGATGTTCAAAGAACTTGACCCATGCCGGGCAGCAGCTTGTCAGTATCGGCAGTTTTCCGCCGTGCTGCAGCCTGTGGGCAAATTCAGCTGCCTCCTCCATGATTGTCAGATCCGCCGCAAAATCGGTATCAAAAACTGCATTGAAGCCCAATCGTCTTAAAGCTGCAGCCATTTTTCCGGTAACAAGGGTTCCCGGTTCGGCTCCGAACTCTTCGCCAAGGGCTACCCTCACTGCCGGAGCAGTCTGTACCATGACGAATTTCTTTTCGTTATAAAGAGCATCCCAGACCTTCGGAACATTATTGACCTCTGTCAATGCGGCAGTCGGGCAGACTGCAACACACTGGCCGCAGAACGTACAGGTCGTCTCATGCATCGGAAGATTCATGGATGGGGCCATGACTGTATTAAAGCCTCTGTGTATTGCTGACAGTACATTAACGGTCTGGACTTTGTTGCACATGGTTTCACATCTTCTGCAGAGGATACACTTGTCCATATTTCTGACAATGGATTTGCTTGATGTATCTCTTGGATGTTTTGACATTTCTCCCTGGTTCTTAATTTCGCGTACATTCAGTTCTGCTGCCAGGCTCTGAAGTTCGCAGTCCTGATTCTTCTCACAGATCAGGCAGTCTTTCGGATGGTTTGAAAGCAGAAGTTCGAGGACTCTTCTTCTTGCCTTTATGCACCGCAACGTATTCGTCGTGACCTGCATCCCTTCAAATACAGGAGTTGCGCAGGCCGGGGCAAGATTTCTTCTTCCAGCCACTTCAACTACACAGATACGGCAGGAAGCCACTTCATTTACCATTTTCAGATTATGCAGATCAAGATGACAAAGTGTCGGAATCCTGATATTTAAAGCTTTTGCCGCCTCCAGAATCGTAGAGCCTTCCTCAACAGCAATCTGATTATCATTAATCGTTACATTCACCATAGCCATAATGTCACCCCTTTTCCTAACGCATTTCGATGGCGCTGAATTTACATGCATCATAACATGAACCGCATTTTATACATTTAGTCTGATCGATTTCATGAACCTTCTTTGGCGCACCCGAGATGCAGCTGACAGGACAGGCCCTTGCGCAGGCTGTACAGCCGATACATTTATCCTCGATTACCCGGTAGGTCAGGAGTGATTTGCACACGCCTGCAGGACATTTTTTATCCCTTACATGAGCCAGATATTCATCATAAAAATAATTCAGTGTGCTCAATACAGGATTCGGGGCCGTCTGTCCCAATCCGCAAAGAGCTGTATCCTTAATAATCTCTCCAAGCTCCTTCAGCTCATAAAGATCTTCCTCTGTTCCCTGTCCCTTTGTAATCTTGTCCAGGATTTCATAAAGCCTTTTTGTTCCGATACGGCATGGACTGCACTTTCCACAGGACTCATCCACGCTGAAGCCAAGATAGAATTTTGCAATATCGACCATGCAGTTGTCTTCGTCCATTACGATCATACCGCCGGAGCCCATCATGGAGCCTATGCTGTTGAGCGTTTCATAATCGATTGGAATATCCAGGTTTTCCTCAGTAATGCATCCGCCGGATGGTCCGCCAGTCTGCACAGCCTTAAACTTCCTGTCATCCTTGATTCCTCCGCCGATTTCGTAAATGATATCCCTGAGCGTCATGCCTATAGGAACTTCAACGAGTCCGACATTCTTTATCTTTCCCGCTAAAGCAAACACTTTCGTTCCTTTTGATTTTTCGCTGCCGATCTTGCTGAACCAGTCTGCTCCCTTTGAAATAATAACAGGGATATTCGCAAGCGTCTCAACATTATTGATACAGGTAGGCTTTCCCCACAGGCCGCTCTCTGAAGGGAATGGAGGTTTGGTTGTCGGCTCTCCCCTGTCGCCTTCGATGGAATGGATCAGCGCGGTCTCTTCGCCACATACAAACGCCCCCGAACCAAAGGTCAGGTCAATATCAAAGTCAAAGCCCTGGCCCAGTATGTCCTTGCCCAGAAGGCCCGACTCCCTTGCCTGCTCGATTGCGATATTGAGCCTCCTAATTGCCAGAGGATATTCCGCCCTCACATAAATATATCCCTGACTTGCGCCGATTGCATATCCTGCAATAGCCATGGCTTCAAGAACCGAATGGGGATCTCCTTCCAGGATGGATCTGTCCATAAATGCTCCGGGATCTCCTTCATCAGCATTACATATGATATATTTCACATCGGAAACGCTTTGTTTCGCAAGTTTCCATTTCATACCGGTAGGGAATCCGGCGCCACCTCTGCCTCTCAGACCTGATTTGACGATGGTGTCGATCACCTCATCCCTTGTCTTTTCAGAGATACATGCTGCAAGAGCCTGGTAGCCTCCAACTGCAAGGGATTCATTGATATCTTCCGGATTAATGGTACCGCAGTTTCTAAGCGCAATACGAATCTGCCTTTTGTAGAAAGGAAGATCCTTCTGTTCTTCAAGCTTCACATTCAAATTCGGTTCTTCATACAGCAGACGCTCAACGCGTCGTCCTTTGATGACATGTTCTGCAACAATTTCTTCGGCATCCTCCGGTTTAACCAGAACATAAAATACATTATCCGGATACACTTTTATAATAGGCCCCTTTTCGCAGAATCCGAAACAGCCTGTAATGACTACTTCGACTTCATTTGAAATGCCGTGCTTCTCCAAACTTTCATTCAACCGGTCAACCAGCTTCAGACTGTCGGACGAGGTACATCCCGTTCCTCCGCAGACCAGCAGATGCATTCTTAAATTACTCATAGTTCCACCTCCCTTAATCAATCTGTTCAAAGGCTCTGGTTATTATGGCGTTCTGCAGAAGACGTCCGTTCTGCAGATGCTCTTTTACTATTTCACGTCCTCTTGCTGCATCGACATGGCCATATAATACGGAAGGCTGGTCGTGGTAAATCACTTCAACTACCGGTTCTTCGGCGCAGTATCCGATGCATCCGGTCTGCGTCACTGAAACATTGTGCATGTCCTGTTTGGCAAGCTCATCAATTATGGCATTTAAGGTTTCTCTGGCACCGCTGGCAATACCGCATGTTGCCATCCCCACCCGTACGATTATCCTGTCTTCCTTGTCTGCAATCTCTCTTAATTCGAACTTATCCTTCGCTGCCTGTCTGATATTCTGAAGCTCTTCCAGGGATTTTATCCTAGCCATACAAATACCTCCTACTTGCATTCTTCAATGATTTTCTTAACCTGATCTTTTTCAACTTTTCCGTAGACCTTGTCATTTACAACGACAACAGGTGCAAGGCTGCAGGCGCCAACGCACCGCAATTCGGACAGTGTAAATTTCATGTCTTCTGATGTATCTCCAGCCTTAAGGTTCAGCTGCTTCTCAAACTCTCTGAGAACCGCTTCAGCCCCCCTTACAAAACATGCTGTTCCCATACATACATTAATGACATATTTACCTCTTGGCTTCACCGTGAAATAGGAATAAAAGGTGATCACTCCATAAATTTTTGAGGTCGGGACACCTAGTTTATCTGATATGAAATAAATCACATCATCAGACAGATAACCAAAAATATGCTGTGCTTTGTGCAGAACGCCGATTAATGCCCCTTTCTTATCTTCCAGTCCGTTAATAAAGTTTTCAAGTTCATTGAATTCTGGGTTTGGATTACAATTACATGCCATATGTGAACCTCCTTTGCACATTATTATATTTATTTTAATACATATTTCACAATAATCATAGGAGTTTTCTACAATTTTATTATTTTCGGCATATTTGGCAGTGAATTTTCCGGTATTAACCATTTTCTTTTTTAGCATATTGACATATTTTTGAAAATGTATTAAAATAAGTGATATGAGGGTTCATAGTTCAGTGGGAGAACACTTGCTTGACGTGCAAGGGGTCGGCGGTTCGAGTCCGTCTGGACCCATACATACAAAGAGACAGGCAGTTAATTTAAATTAACTGCCTGTCTCTTTATTGTTTCGGTAATCGTACCTGTTTTACCTGTTTCTGCAGGTCTGATCTTATTGTCTCTCGATATTTACCCTGCTGCCGCCGCTTCCTGCTTCTGCAGGGGTGACGATCAGCTTCACGGAATGAATAATAATCCTAAACCCGCAGCGAGCCGCGGAACCCCCTTGCAGTATAGTAGGATTCTGCTCCATTATGGTATATGAAGACAGTGTCGTAGCGCCTGTCACAAAAAACAGCGCCACCGAGTCTTCTGATTTTTTCGGGCGTTTTCACCCAGCTCGATGTTTTCAGGTCGAAATCGCCAAGTTTCTGCAGTTCCCGGTATTGCTCCTCGGTCAAAATCTCAATTCCCATATCGGCAGCCATGTCAATGGCATTATTCTGTGGTTTATGTTCTTTCCTCGACTCCAGTGCCTCTCGGTCATAACAGATGTTTCTGCGGCCTTTCGGACTTTCCGCTGAACAGTCAAAAAAAATGTATTCCCCCGTCTTTTTTTCATAACCAACAACATCCGGCTCTCCACCCGTTCTTTCCATTTCATGAAGCGACCATAACTTTTCAGGATTATTCTCCAGTTTCGCCTGTACCTCAGCCCATTCAAGGCCTATATGGCGGTTCTTGTTTTTTTCAAAACGCTCTTTCAATGTCCTGAATAGTTCTTCACGACTTTCAGTTGACAGCTGATATTTTTTATTATCCATCATGTTCACCATCCTTCACAATATCATTTTTGATCAGGAATATGCAGTAAAAACGGAATCAGGAGATGTCTCCATTTATGAAAGCAATCCCCTGTTTTTCATGATTCCATAAATCTACGAGTTCAATTTTATAAGTTTTCGGAGTACTATCAGCGGCAAAAGGATCACCCATTTCAGCAATTTCAACATGTTATTTTCTACCCCCTTAGTTCGTGTATTGGCCAGGTTTATTACTCATATCAATTATAAAATCTTTCATTTCAGGCTTCTCACTCTGTTTTTGGAAGAGAATGAGCTCCATAGGCAGTGAACAAACTATTCCTGCAAATTATACAGGTATATTTTCTATACCTTTCGTGATTGATTAATATTATAACAATGCTTTCCTTACATGGCAATTCTTCCAGGAACAATACAGGCAACATCTAATCCCTCATATAGAAAATCCATAATCATTGGAAAATCCTCACAATTTCTTTTTTTGCCTCTTCTGTCAGAAAATGCCCCATACCAGGAATCACTTTTAGCTCGACATTGTATCCGGTGTTTCGCAGTATCTGGACAAGTTCAATGGTCGCTTTGCAACAACAATCTGCTTCACCTGCAATCACACAGATATTTCCACATCTGGTTTCAATAATTCTTTTTGCTAAATTTACCTCTTTATCAGATACGGCTGGTATAAGCAGATATATGTCATCATTAATCTTATTCTGAAGCAACGCCTGCACTAATATTCTACCACCCTGGCTAATACCGCATATATATCTCTTATTGGTCTTGCAGGATTTCAACACAGCCGTAATCTGTTCAATCGCCTTTTCTTCATCATCCCAGCAGTACCTGTCCTTTGCATATACCTGCGAAGATTGTATGAAAAAAAGTTTCTGATCCATGAAACATTCCGCAAATTCACCAGTAAATTCTGCAAAACTTGTGCCTCTCCCATGTACAAAATACAACGCCTCTTTACCCTCTGTGCCATTTTGAACTGGAATCAATTCACATTTCACATCTTTTGAAAGACGTTCATACTCTCTTTTTGAAAATTCAACAAGGCTTCTAAACTCAGGCCAACCTCTCAGACTATCCAAGTCAGTATCACACTCTAATTCTCCCGGATTAAGCCAGATACCATCCGCCTGCATGGAATGAAGAAGCTCTCCCGCATCATTGTCTTTCCCAGTAATGCTGTATATGCATAGGAGCAGATGTGCTGCTCTCTCTATCCAGCCGAATTCTTTCAAAACGACTCTTGCCTCTGCTACAGCACTTTCGATATCGCCTCGCATACACAGAGCAAATGCCCTATCCAATGTAATATCGTAGTTATTTGCTACTTCGCCTGCTGCCATGTATATCCACCCTTCAAATTTCTACTATTATCATTTTTGCTGGTTACTCCTGACAGTTATCCTACAGCATTCCGAAGTAGTCATTTACCAGATATAACTTCTGCGCCATATCCAATATCAACTCTTTCAATTCAATTTGAGACAGCCAGCTATGAGGAAGTACCTTCATTCCCCCTTCTGCTCCAAGAATATTTCCACAGATCGCACCTGTAGAATCACTGTCACCATCATGGTTCACAGCCATCTGCAATGCTTTCTTAAAATCCTTTTCCTTCAACGCACAATAAATGGCAACAGCCAATGCCTCTTCAGCCACCCAGCCTTCTCCCAGCTGACTTATTGCTTTTGATGTATCCATGTCAGAATTTGCTGACTCAACCGCTCCTTTCAATGCAAGCGTTGTCTCCTGGTTCTTATCATATTCTTTCAGCAGTTCAAAGGTTGTCTCCAAACTTTCAGGTAAACTTCTACCTTTTACAAGCTCAGCAATAATGGCCGCAAATGCTCCTGCCGCCACATATCCCGTTGGATGACCATGGGTCAAGGCTGCAATGCCCATTCCATGAACCATTGCTTCTTCCACATTCTTATGAAAAAAAAGCCCTACCGGGGCAACACGCATAACTCCGCCACAGCCTTTGCTGTTATTGACAGGCATTTCTACTGTTCCCATCCTGTCCTTAGCAAGAGCAGACAAACAACTGTTCCCAGGTGCTCTTCTGGCAAATAACTCCGGATACTCCAGGATCGTTTTATGATAGGTGATAATATCATTATCTGTTTCATGGGGCTGTTTTTTAAGCCAATAATCATCACTGATAGTCCCCGTCTGGGTATAATACCATCTGTAGTAGGATTGCAGTGTGCCGCTGCCTTCATAAGAGCCGATTCCTCTTTCTGCGCAGCGCAGATGGGACCAGATCAGTCCATCCGCTGTAAACAGCGTCATCTGTGTGTCATCCGATATGAGAGCCTTGCCGGATGTCCTGTCTATTGCTAATTCTGCAATTCCATTGTCTCCGAATTTTGAAATTATTTCATTTTTACTCATGAACTCTACAGGATAACCCAAAGCATCTCCCATAGCACCACCTAACAGGCAGGCTGCATATCGATCTTGAATCTCCATTTGACTTTCCCCCCAAACATTCTGGCTGTATTGTTCCATAAGTCTGTTTCCGCTTCCCGTATCCATTCAACAACCTTTCCAGAATTATGACAAACCATATATGTCAGATTATATCACTACCCTATTTGCAAGTCCAATTTTATGCACCTCTTATACTTGCTTTTGTTTTGCTGCCTTATATACCGGCATGGAGTCCGGTTTGTTTAGTTAATCCCTCGTTCCACTTATATGCTAAGCTACAGAAATTCTCGGAAATTTTTTAGCCCTGCCGCATCTGAAATCCATCGAATAAGCCAGAAAATACGGCCTATGTAACATGTGATGTTACATAAGCACACGATAATTTCTTGCGTTCATATGGCTATTGATATATGCTGATGGTAACAAAAACATTAAAGGAGCACCTACATGGAAATTGGTATAAAAATATCACAGGCAAGACGTGAGCTTGGCATCACGCAGATCGAATTAGCAGAAAAAATGTCAGTAACCAGACAGACTGTATCACGTTGGGAATCAGGAGCCGCTTATCCTGATATAGAGAAGGTGGTTAACCTGGCTGAAATCCTTCATGTAACATGTGACTATCTTCTGATGACAGCTTCCAGCAGTAAAAATGAAAGCTGTACTAATGAGAATGACAATGATCAGCCGCCCGCGACTTCTGTTACAAGACTGCTTTCTACGCTGGAAGGAAAAACAGTTCGCATGTCTTTTTATGATGATGAAGAAGATCTGGATGCTTTAAATGCAGCCTGTAAAGTCGAAGGATTTGAGGGCAACTGGATAAGAGTAATAATCAAAAACAAAAAGGAGTACAGACAAAAGTTCATTGCACTTTCGTCCATACTCTCCTTTGAAATCGTTGATACGGAGGATAAGTAGATGGATTATGTAATTGGGATGTTGGCCTTCTTTGGTTTTCTCGCCTTTATACAAGTCAGCAGTCTCTCCACCAAGCTGAAGCGGATGGAAAGACACGAAAATGATGATTCCCAGATGCGGAGCAGTCTGAAGGATGATATGAAGTCGATTCTGGCTCCCTGTGTCGGAAAAGAAATCGTTCTTGATTTTTATGAGGACGAAGAAGAACCTGACATGCTTGACACCAGTAAGCATAACAAATTTATTCTTATCGATGTAGATGATAAGTGGGCTTTCATCCGAATAGAGACTCCCAGAAAAACAGTGAATAAGCTGATTCGTTTTTCTTCAATCAAGGGTGTGTCTTTTAAAAACTAGTGCATTCATCGTTGAATTGAGAGAATTCCTGATTTTATTGTTATAACACCTGTATGGACACTTGATACTGATAATATCCCTTACCGATTAAATATTCTGAATGTATATTTTTCGTCCAGCCTGTATCGCCACCTAAACCTGCATGAACAGAATCCACATTCAGGTAAATTTGATTATCCTTTTCTATATTTTCTTCATAAGCGGCCTGATCACAAGAGAGAATCGAATAATCATGGATATCAAAATGGAATGGCACGGCACCTGACACACGAATTCCATGTCCGGCTTCATCACTTACAATCAGATAGCGCACGTCTTCTTTTCCGCCACACTCCACTGGTTTAATATAAGGAGTATATTGTTCTGGGACAGTGCTATGGTAACAACCGATATGCGCAGCTTCCTTTCTATCGGAATAATTTTCCCAAGGTCCTCTTCCATACCAGCTGATTTGCTGCTTGTCTCCAGCCAGTATAAAAGCAAGTCCGATTCTTGGAATCGTTTTTGTTTGACAGTTATTCACTACTGATTTACTGATCTCAATTCCCTTACTTCCAATCCTATACTGAGTGGATACAATGATTTTACCGTGATTATAGGATACCTCGGTAAAGACCAAAAGCTGTTTGTCCGATCTTGCAGTATTGACGCTTAACACCTCTTTTTCAGGAGCATTTAATCCTTCTGCAATCCATTCCTCTGCGTAATTACTTCCTGGCGTGCTGGTCCCCTCATCGATACCGGTTGCTGCGCGGTAAAAATTATCAGTACCACCGTGAAATGCATCTGCTGCCCCTAAGATTACCCTGTCAAAAGAACAGAGCAATTTATCAAAGCTGATATCTGTATCTTTACCAGTAACAAGAATCTTTTCCGCTGTTTCCTCAACGCTTAACATTTCACCTGCTATTGTAACTTCGCTTTTGCAAAGAACGGAATTCTCCAACGGCATCTGATACGTATAAATGATGTGCCCAGCCTCTGCATAACTGGATTTCTCTCTTAAGGAAATCTTGAAATTGACAAAGGCTTCTCCCTTTACCTTTTCTTCATTCAGGTCAAATTCAAGGTCTTCGGACTGTCCTGCCGGAGTGGCATATTGCTTTAACTCACCTTGATCAGCAATTACGCCATCGCATAAGAGTTCCCAGGTAATTCTAAGATGACTTAGGTCAAGCTGCTGATAGTTATTCTTTATTTTAAATCCTGCAATCGGAAAATATGGATGCACTTCATAATAGATGATTACAGGTGCCTGGCCATTTCTTACTTCATAGGCTGCTGGCTTCCAGCTCAAATCAGGAAATACGACACCATTGAGACACATATCCTTTACCGGATCCGTAACCTTTTCCGCAAATGCACCGCCATATACATACTTGACTGTGCCATCCGGTTTTCTCCGGGTCAATGCTTTATCCTGGAAGTCCCAGATGAATCCTCCCTGAAAACGCGGATATTTCTCTACCAGATCCCAGAATTGCTTGAAGTTACCATTACTATTACTTTTTGCATAGGCATATTCACACATGATGAACGGTCTTACGTCATTCAAATCCGCCATTTTATCTTCTATCCAGGATTTCGTAGGATACATTGGTGCAATGATGTCTGTGATATTTGCTCCCGGATCACTTGATTCATACTGAACATATCTGGTCTTGTCATATTCTTTGATCCAGCCATACATTGCTGCATGATTGATTCCTGCTCCGGATTCATTGCCGAGTGACCACAGTATGATGGATGGATGATTCTTATCCCGGAGCACCATTCTGGAGGCGCGTTCGATATATGCAGCGGTCCATTCCGGAGATGCGCTTAACTGACCGCCATATCCGTGGGTTTCCAAATTGGCCTCATCTACCAGATACATACCCAGTTCATCACAAAGATCATACCAATCATTGGCATGTGGGTAATGGCTGTTGCGGATGGCATTGAAGTTCATTTGTTTCATGCAGATAATCTGCTGTTTCATATAGTCTCTGGTTACGGATCTTCCGGTTTCAGGACAGAACTCATGCACATTAACGCCACGCACAATCAGACGTTTTCCATTCACACAAAGAACGCCATCTTTTCGGATTTCAATCTTGCGAAATCCTACTTTTGCACTTTCGATATCCGTAACAGTTCCTGCTCCATCTATAGTTTCCAGCACTATCGTATATAAATAGGGATCTTCAGATGACCATAAATGTGGTTTCTCAATTTTGACGGATGGAACTGCCACAAACTTTGGCATTAGATAAAAACCACATTTCGCATATGGGTCGCTTTGAAATGTCGTAATAAGTTCCTGCTCTGCATCAAAAAGACTAAGTCTGACGCAGCATTCACCATATCCCGGCACCGTATTATTCGGATGCAGCATAACCTTCAGATCAGCTTCCGCATAATTATCACCTCGGAATAATGTTTCTATCTTGTAATCCAAAAGCCGCTGCTTCGCTTTGGCATACACTCTGACTTCTCGATGAATGCCGGATAAATGCCAGTAATCCTGATCCTCCAGATAGGTCCCATCACAAAATTGAAGTACTTTTACTGCCAGCTCATTTCTTCCTGGTTTAACCACCTGTGTAATATCAAACGCAGCTTCTAACTTGCTATCCTGGGAATATCCCACCTCAACACCGTTCACCCAAAGATAAAAACAGGATTCTACTCCGCCGAATTCTATAAAAATATCTTTTCCATCATAATAATCCGGAATGTGGAACGTGGTTCGATAACATCCTGTCAGATTCTTCTCCGGCACAAAAGGCGCATTCAGTTCTACCTGCCCTTTTGCAATCTCAAGTTCATAATGGGAAGTTTCCCCTCCTCTTTGAAATGGATAAAGGATATTTGTATAAACCGGTTCGCCATAGCCTTGTAATTCCCAATTGGATGGCACCGGTATTTCGCTCCAGCTGCTATCATCAAAGTTTACTGTTTCAAAATCTACTGGTGCTTCTGAGGGGCTATCCGCTAATTTAAATTTCCAGTTCCCGTTTAGGCTCTGCACATATTTCGAACTGTTACGCTCACCATTCACCGCCTGTTGTACAGATTCATATGCTCCATATGGCGAATGCATCGGATAGCGGTTTCTCTGCGTTACATATTGATTTTCCCATTCGTTATTCATATTATTCTCCTATCTTCCTCTTTTATTGCTTACTCAAGTTAAAATAAAGTAACCTGTGTTCGTTATATTCCTGCTCCCTATTGTTTTAATCCTATACTTATCATACAATTAAATCAATCAAATCAAAATGTTTTATATGGTTATAGTTTTATCCATTTTGGTAAAAAAGATGATGACGAAATGAAAGAGGAGATTCCTATGAATATAGAAATGAAGAAGGATGTCATTTACCGTTGTATCGGCTCTGACTTTACAAACGGGATTCTTGCTTGTGGCTTCATGACCAAACCGACACATGACCATTCGCAATATGAGTTTTGCATAGACTACTACAGCTGTTTTTTACTTTTATCTGGTAGTGGTCATTATTATACTGATGAGAACCAGAAGATGCCGATTCAGGCTGGAGATCTCATACAGCGTATTCCTGACGTATGTCATTCTACGGAAATTACGCCGGATGGGACATGGCTGGAGTTCTTTATCAGTTTTGGCCGTTCCACTTACGACTATCTGTGCAGCCTCGATCTGCTTCCCATTGACACACCTGTGATCACTGCAGGATACGATGAAATAACCATACAGAAACTATCCCATTTACTATCTAAATTAAAAGAAAGCGAAGATAAAGAGCTTCCATATCTGTCCTTACAGGCACAGGAGCTGGTATTATCCTTACTCTCTTCCAAACAAAAAACTTCTTCTAAGGATTCCAGGATAGAATCCTTAGAAGAAGCATGCCGGCTGCTGGCCTCTGATATTGATAAATTGGTTTCTTTAGAAACGATTGCCTCCTCGCTAAATATGAGTTATGAAAACTTCCGGAAGCTCTTTCTAAAACACACGGGCTTATCGCCAAACAGATATCGGATCGAGCAGCGAATCAAACATGCCAAACTCATGCTGCTCTCCGGTATTTCTATAAAAGAAACAGCTCTGTTGACAGGATATGCGGATACCTACTCGTTTACCAAACAATTTACCCATACGGCTGGAATTTCTCCCGGGCGATATGTAAAAGAAAGCAAATTGAAAACCTGAAAGAAGCTACTTTTTAAAAACATAATCCATTGACTTTTTTATCAATCCGGCTATGCTATGATCTCAATAAAACTCTGGCCTGTTTTATCTTTTTTAACAACAATCTGCTTATCGATCTTTTCCTTTAGTTCGGCAACGTGAGAGATGATGCCAATAAGACGATTTCCCTCAGAAAGTCCTGCGAGAGTGTTGATTGCCTGCTTCAGTGATTCTTCATCAAGAGCCCCAAACCCTTCATCAACAAACATGGTATCGAGTTTTACACCTCCGGCAGATGCCTGTATCTCATCCGACAGGCCGAGCGCAAGGGAAAGCGAAGCTTTAAAAGATTCACCGCCGGAAAGAGTTTTTACACTTCTTTCAGTGCCGTTGTAATGGTCGATTACATTAAGCTCAAGGCCACTTTGGCTGCGATTGTTTTCTGCTTCCGCTCTACGCTTAAGTTCATACTGACCACCTGACATAACCATAAATCTAGTATTCGCACGAGCAACTATTCTGTCAAAATATGTCATCTGGATATAGGTTTCCAGCATGATTCGCTCTTTTCCAGTTATGTTTCCGTTTGCGGTATTCGAAAGTGCCTTGACCCAGGCATGTTTCGTTTCTGTCTGACTCAATTCTTCCGATTGCTTTTTAATGCCCTCAAGAGCATTGTCGTTACGGTCAAGCCTTGCCGTAATTGCGGACAGGCTGTTCGCGATATCTGCTTTCTTTTCTTTCAACTCATTGCTTTTTTCATTAAGCGCAGTTATGTCAACAGATTCCGCATCATTCAGCTGTTTTTCAAGTGCTGTCACTTTTCCTTCCAGTTCTTTCACAGCCGAAATACATGTTAGGTTTTGTTGTTCTGCATCTTCATAAGCTTTTTTCATTCTCGAAAGCTGTGTATCAAGCAATGAAAGCGCTTTTTCAGCTTCTGCCTTATCTGCGAACGCAAGACCTGTCTGTAATTTTCCGATATTTTCTGAGATTGCTGCTATTTCTGCTGCGAGAGAAGCTAACGACGCTATTGTTTCTGATTCTTCAGTCGTTTTCGTTTTTAACTGTTCTTCTAAAAGTGGAATTGACTTCTCTAAAGCAGCATGCCGGACACGTTTGATTCCTGCTTCCTTCAGTTCATTGGCAACTTGGGCTTCTTTTGCGCAGAGATCAGTACTCTTGATATTCAGATTGTTTTCAATTTCTTCAAAAGCACAAGCGCCTAAAATCGAAACGACAGATTTTTGAATTACGTCTCTCTTGCTCCCTGCCTGCGTGTTATATTTTGCCGCTTTTTCGCTTTGTTCAGCTGCTTTTTTTTCTGCGGCTTCAGATTTGATTTTTGCCGTTTCAAGCTGTTCTTTGCTCGGTGCAGTATCTGTCAGCTTTGCAGGCTCAGGATGTTCCATGGAACCGCAGACCGGACATTTTTTGCCATTCTCTAGTGTTTTGGCAAGCACTCCCGCCTGCTCGTCAAGATAAGCTTTATACTTCTGGTTGTAATCAGCCTTAAGCAGCTCCGCTTCTTTTGATGCTTTTCCATAGTCTTCCTGAGCAGAAACAAGCTGCTTTTCCAGTTTTTTCAGCTCCCTGAACTCCTCTAAAAGTTCATCAACAGACTTTTTCTCCTTTGCCAGCTTATCGCTCTTTTGTTCTATTTCGTTACAAACAACAGCAATATTTTTGAGAGCAACAAATTCGTCTTTTTCCGTTTTGATTTCACTGTCAAGCTTCTTAATCAGCCCCCGGACATCTGCCAGCCTGCTCTCGGATTTCTGTTTATCCGATTGCTTATTCCGCATCTTCGCTTGTTCTGAAGCAAGTTCATCATATTTCGGCAGCTCATTCCGCCTGATTGTAATCTTCTCAGACAGTGCTTCTTTTTCAGGTATTCTGGCTTTTTCTTCTTCAAATTTTTCTGAAATCTGCTTTTGCAATAGAGTCTTCTCTTTCAGTTCTTTTTGCGTTTCTTCTAATGCTTTTTTTGCTTTTTCGGTTTCGGCTGCCTTGCCCAATGCCTTGGCTATTTCTGAGAGTTTCTCGTCGAGTTTTGCTGCTTCTTCTGAGAGAAGATTTTTCTCGTCTTCATCTTGCAACATAATTTTATGAATCAGTTCAATTGTGTCTGCAACAGGGAGTGCTCCTGATTTTGCTTTAGTCAGCTCGATTTCCGCAACATCATCCGCCTTACAGGTTGCTCCGGCAATATACTGTTCCACGCTTTTTCTCAAAGCGTCACAAGTTCTTCCAAGTTCTGCCGATTCATTTTTCAATTTATCCTGCAAGACTTGATAATATCTAGTCCCAAATATTTCACGGAATATTTTCTGACGGTCTTCAGTAGATGCAAGGATTAATTTTTGAAACTCACCCTGGGCGATCATGGCTATCTGTGTGAATTGAGAACGGTCAATACCAAGAATTTCTTTCATGGCGCTGTTTACTTCGTTGATTTTTGTGACAACCCTGCCATCTGGCAAATGGAGTTCTGCATCTGCTTTTTGCAGCGTGAATCCGTCACCACGCTTTGCCGGACGTTCATAATTGGGATTTCGCTTTACATAGTACTGTTTACCGGCATATTCAAAATCAAGTTCAACATAAGTTGGTGTTTCTGCATCAGCATATTTACTTCTGAACATGGCGGTATCACGAACACTGCCACTTGGCTCGCCATAAAGCGCGTAAGTAATTGCATCAAAAACAGTGGTTTTTCCGGCTCCGGTGTCTCCCGTGATTAAGTATAAACCTTTATCACCTAGCTTGTTTAATTCAAATTCCGTTTTTCCGGCATAGGGGCCGAAAGCAGAAACGGTCAGCTTTATTGGTCTCATTTATCTTCCTCCCATATCTTTTCAATCAGATCTGACAAAAACGTCTTTTGCTCTTCAGAAACAGGCTGATTGTTTTGCAGTTCATAAAATTCCGACACAAGTTCGAGAGGCGATTTGCTTTCCAAATCACTTATACCATTAATAACAGCACCTTTGCGTGTTCTCTTGTTGTCGTAATCAAGCTTCATTATGTTTTTATAAATAACCCTGAGTTTGTTCATGGCATCCAGGACATCCTCTTCGTCTGTCAGGGTAATGTGGTAGTAATCTTCAATATTTAAAGCACTGTAAAAACTTTTTGCAGTCAATTCCATATATGTGCCTTTGATTTCACGCATATCACGCTTCGGGATCAAATCTGCAGTATGAATGGAAACGCTTCCTTTTTCTTCCATATCGATAACAGTTACAGACTTTTTATGGCCTGCTTCCGAAAAAGAATATTTCAAAGGTGTCCCACTGTATCTGAGGGTCTCCCTCCCGATGCTCTGAGGCTTGTGAATATGTCCAAGCGCAACATAATCGAAAACGTCAAAAACGAATGCCGAAATGTTGTCAGAACCGCCAACCGAAATATCTTCAGATTCAGAACGTTCCGAGCCTGTTACGAACTGGTGCGTTAGCAGAATATTCCTTTCTGCTTTGTTAACGCCTAAATGATCGATAGCCGTTTGCACTGCGTCTGTATAGGATTCAATGGTGCTCTCAGGGAAATGTGCTCTCACATGTGCGGGTTTGATAAATGGCAGCATGTAGATATTCACATCGCCGTGCTTGTCCTCTAATTTAACAGGTTCTATATCCTTGCTGTAAACAGGAGACATATAGACACCACTTGCATCCATCAGTCTTGCTCCGAAAGCAATACGTTCCGGTGAATCATGGTTTCCGCTAATAACGAAGGTCTTTAAATTGCGCTTAGAAAGACGCACCAAAAATTCGTCGAACAAAGCAACCGCCTCTGCAGACGGTACAGACTTGTCGTACACGTCACCGCAGATCAGCACCGCATCCGGGGCCTCTTCGTCAACTATATTTATTATTTTAGTTAGTATGTATTCTTGATCTTCAAGCATAGAAAATTCGTTCACACGTTTTCCTATGTGAAGGTCAGAAAGATGTAGTAGTTTCATATATACCTCCATTTTTTTGCCACAATTTCGTGTGTCTCTTTATTTTTTTACTGAAAATTTAGGAAATCTGGTACCGTCGCTGACCATGATTACTTTTCCTTCCTTGATCAGCCGGTGTGTCAATGCTGATATTTTTTGGGGGGGCAAAATTTCTATTTTGTTATTGCATTCCCTTATTTTTGTCATCGTACATAAATCATTATGCTTAATGATCTCGAAAATCCGTCTTTTCTGTTCTTCTAAGCTATTTTCATATGACATCGTATTCGGCCATCTGCGTTTTTCTACAAATCCAATGTCAGCGCAACGCAATCTTACGGTTCTCCCACTCCATAAAGCCTTGATTTTTTGCAGACTGGCAGATCGGTTGAATCAATGTATCCATGTTTTTTATAAATGCCTCCTCTGAAATTTCCGTGGAATATAGTCGCCCCTCCAAATCGGGATTGTTCAGATTTTTTCTTTTGTACTTTTGAAACAGTTTCCCTATCTCTTTATTGCTCTGCGCAATCCGAAAAGCGTCGTAATGTTGTTTTGATAATAATTCAATATCCATACTCCTGTTTGGCAGTTGATTGCTTTTACTGATATTGATTTTCGCAAATGTCGGTGTCAGATTCCAAATTTCATCACTTGTAAGGTAAGACCACGGAACAAAATGATCTATATGCATTTTCCCTAACTCATTGAAATTTTCGCTATTCAATGTTTTACCCGTATATATATCTTTCAATTGATGATGTTCTATAATGACACTCCAGAAATTCATGGCAGATTTCAGATCCCGTTTTTCAGGAGGGCGAATCTTGAATGGTATACCAGGAACGTTCGGATTTCTCCGCTGAAGATATTGAATGATTTCATTCTGAATCCATCCACGGATAATAGCCTCATTTTTCTGGAGATACCCCACCCACTTCTCATTCATTCGTATCTGTCTTGCTTTTCCAGGCAGCTGCTCATAATAATAGAGCAGCCTCGCATCCTGCATTGCCTTCGTCTCTATATAGCGAAAATCACGCCATTCCTTATCAGACAACTTACCCAAAAAAGGTGCTTGTAAACGATAGGGTACATTCAGTACTAATTTCTGTTTGGCCTTTTTGACATTCTCATCATTGCTCGTCTTCAAAAATTGTATTATTTCCTCTTTTTTCGCCGCCGGCAATAATCCTGATGTATCACGAACCTGGTTGATCAAAATTTCCATTGCATCCGCCGGCCCAAGGTTTAAATGATATTCCATTACCATATACCACGACTCTGCCACCATGCGGTGGATCAGCTGTTCATAGGTAATTACGACCTCGCCTTCACAGACTGCATCCAAAATCGCCTGAAACCAAAACAATTTATAGCTCTGATTCTTGTCCCTGAAAATCCCAGCAAGAAGATGAACCGGCAAATCATCGGTATCTGGAAGCATGCAATTCAAACCATTTAATCTATCTTTTCCAAAATCAGATTCAGCCATTTTTCATTTCCCCTTCCTTTTCTGATATTCGTTCAAATCCTATTGATAATTTTTCAGATAATTTTCACCGCCACTATACCGATTAATATTCTCAAGCAACTCTTCTGTCAGTTGCTTCTTGCGTATCTCTTTAAAAAAATTGTATCTTTTCAAAAAAAATCTAATATTTAGATTTTATCATATTTTCTGTTAATTGTTAAGGCATTGTATTTTTTGTATACGTATTTTTCGGGGCCAACTTTAAATAACTAAGTACAATTTATTTGTTGCAGATAAACGTGAAAGAAGCTGCAACTATCAGGCATATCTTTAAAGCGGTGGTAAATGGCCTTACAGTCGCGGAAATACTGCAATGGCTGAATAACAATAGATATACCACGAAATACGACACCAGGAAGACAAAGAAGGAATGCAGTACAAAGAGTGTCCGCTGGAATATTGCGGAAGGAATCGTAATGGATGAACTGGAAAAGCTGCTGTCTGAAAGAGGAATCGAAAAGATGGTTGATTATTTGATAAGCAAAATTGAGAAATTATCAAAGGAAATGTCAAAGGAGATCAAGGACCTTAAAAAGAAGCTGATCGCAAACGAAAAGCAGATCAACACACTTGTGGATGCCTTGCTGTCCGGTGTGAACTCTGATATGAGCAAGCACAAGATTAATTCCCTGGAAGCCGAGAAGAATAACATAATCGGAAGGATAGAATACTATGAGGACAGCGTGAAAGCGTCCAGCATCCCCAAGAAGGACCATATACATGCCTATCTAAGAAAGATATGGACATAAAAAATAAAGGCCCCGAAGACCAGCAAAGGATCATCAGGACCTATATTCAAAAGTAACAGTGTATCCAGACTACATCGAAATATTCTCGGATATGGATACAACCAGTGGAGCTGAGGGGAATCGATTGCGTTATCCATCGCCTGCCCCCTTGATTCCACTGGGTTTGCGGGTTCGGCTAATGCCTTTACCCAAATACCACCCAAACAACTATACGACATTTAGAAGCTGAATTGCCTCCACCTGCTGCTGCTGAAGCACATGAATATATTTCGCCCTTGTTATGGCCTGGGATCCATGGCCCATTAATTTGCTGACGACGGAAATGTCTACTGATTTTCTTACCAGTGTCGAACCGAAACTATGCCTCAGGATATGGAGTCCGCAGTGATCGATTCCTGCCTGCTTCAATACCAGGTCGAATGTCCTCTGCAGGTTCCTGCTTGTAACCGGCTTGCCATTTGAAGCGGATACGACCAGGTCCGTCACAATGCCGTGCGCTTTATTGAACTTCAGAATCTCCTGAAGATAATGGATGGCGCTGTCATTTAGTGGAATGCATCTGACCCCGTTCGCTGTTTTGGTGGATGCCACCACCTGAATCCTCTTCTTCCCCGTGTCCTTCCCCCTGTTGACTACGTTGCTCATAACCGCCTTGTTGATGCTCATCGTCTTTTTCTCGAAGTCGATATCTTCAAAAGTGAGAGCCAGCATTTCGCCGACACGGACGCCGGTATTCAGCATGATCATATAGACAAATGCGTATTTGTAATATGGTTCGCCGTTCTGGCGTCTCATATCCGCCACCTCTTTTAACCGCTTCATTTCAACATCATCCAGCGAGAACATCTCTTTCGTCTTCACGACGAAGTTATCCGACCGTGGCATCTTTACAAGACACATTGGGTTGAAATTGATGTCTCCACGGAGTGCGGCATATTCAAACAGGGGATTCAAGAGTTCAAAAATCTTCTTCACGCTAGATCTCGACATGGGCTGGGTTTTCCCATCCGAGGGATTTACCTTTTCATTGATAAGCCTCTGTATATCCGCCGAATCAAGGTTTCCCATCTGCCTCTTTCCGATTGTGTTTTTCACATGGTGGATATACGTACTCTCCATCCTGTCATAGGTGGAACTTTTAACAACGCCCAGCTTATAGGTGATCAGCCAGTTATAAAGATACTCGTTCAAAATTATCTTTTTGACGTTGTTATATCCTCTTGCCCTGAACCTGATATATTCCCTCAGCTTCTTTTTGACTTCGTTCTCCGTTTTGCCATACAGAGATTTTGACTCGTTATCAATGCACAGCCGTGCTTCCCATGTTCCGTCCTTTCTCTGCCGGATGCTTCCCATCCCGTCATCTCTTCTTTGTTTCTTTTCATTTTGCATTTCGTCTGCCATATAAATTTCCCCTTTTTATACACCAGCAATAACCTTAGCTCTATTGTAGCATACGTACGTTCGATTTTCTATCATGATTAATAAAATATCTCGTTTCCAATGTTATCTTCTATCCATTTTTCAAGTGCATTCTTGGTAGTAATATAATCCCTCCCTATTTTGACAACAGGTAAAACTCCTGACTGCATAAGCTCACACATCTTCGTCTTGCCGAACCCGAATAGCTCCTGCAATTCTTTTGCATTCAATACTTTTATATTTGTGTCTTCTATGTTCTGCACCCTTCCTTATAAGTCATCTGGATATCCTGAACTATCATAACAGCCGCAACAGAATCGTTGCCACTGCTATGATCGGTGTAAATGCTGCTTCATTCTCTATATCAGGTATTTTCCTCTTCCCAATCCCCCAGCCGGGTTCCATACGTACAGTCTTGTCATCGACCATCACTATATCCCAGCCAGAGCCTGTCCCGGCCGGATATAAGAATGCCTCTTCTATGAAAATGCAAAATGCTGAGACTCATGTGCTGATTTACCTCATTAACTCCTGTAACACTATGAAGAGTCTCTTCATTCAGGTGAGTACAAGCCTCTGCTCATAACCTTGGGCGAACAAAAAAATCCCTTTGTCAGGTTGGTCGTCGCACGAAATGGGCTTGTACCGCCCGCCAGAAACTGTTCTGGCAGGTGAGGATAAACTTTGGACGTATGGTTGTCCTATTCAGTTTTCATCGGCTTATTCCTAAGCATGAATAAATTATACAAGATAAATCGCTATACTGAAACCAACCAGCACTACCACTTGACCTACCGTGATACTGCAAGTTACATCTCACAACCTGTTTTTTCTCGATACCTTCCAGGATTCCTTTCAGGGTTTTCAATGCCAGTTCGACCTGCTTTTTTTCTTTATGACAAGTTAGATTCCCTTATCTAAATAAAATTTAACACCTTCATCCCAAGCCTTTTTAGCATCAATTGCAAGAATAACTGGCTTATCATTACATCTTTTACCAACTTAAAATGCTGTTTCGATATCATTCGATAAATGAACATATTGCCTTACTTTTGGTAATAACCCTTGATTCTCTATTGAATTCAATCAGTTCGCTAATGGCAGCTTCTAACCAAGCCCAAAAATCATCATATTCTTTTCTTTGCTCATAACCTTCTGATGCAAAATCATGCTTCTTTAGCATACTGTTATCTCAGTTCTGGTGGCTGCCTCATCTTCCACATTGCCATCGGATGATCTTTTACCCGTTCAATTATCTTCACATCCTGAAATAAAAGTTCTGGTTTGTACTCTTTATTTTCAAACGCAGTCATATATTCCATTTCTTCAGGCGTTACAATCATAAGTTCCTTTATGTATCTTTTAGCCTGTTTCTTCCTCTCGTCCAAGTCAAAGTTATCTTTTTTTCGAAGTACCGGAAATAAATCTCTTTTAATTTTCGAAAAATCAATGGTCTCGATTGCCGATGTGTCAAATGTTTTATTTACCTTTTCCTGGGATATTGTATTGTAGAATATAATACATTTACGAAACAGCTCTTGCTCCGATTCACCAAACAAGCCAAAATACTCCATGTTATTAAAATCATACAAATCCCTTGCCGCAGCTCTGCTCATTAATGCATTTGCCTTTGCAGCAAATATCTCCATAGGTGCAAGTGTAAGAATCTCCATCTCATCTTCAAAAATATCAGTTAATATCCTGCTCTTTACTGGTTCGAAAATATGCGATCTGAGCGAATAATTCAGTTCAATCTTAATACTGTCTCTATTGCCTCCAGTATTCTGATATTGAAAATGAAATGCATCTAAACTAAAACTAAATCTTGATGCTGGTGAAATCTGATATCCTTCTTGCAGCATATATTCCTTAAGTATTTGTGTTACTTTTTCTCGGGATATCTCCATATCTTCTCGATTATAGTTTTGTACAAAATCCATGTCTATATCAACCGAAAGCCTTGGAAGATTGAATACTGTCATGTTAATTGCTGTTCCACCTTTTAGCAAAAGATGTTCTCTCAGGTATTCCTGTTCATTGATAAACATCAGTATTTCCTTTAATCGAAGTACTTTTTCAAACGTATCTCGAACAAAACCGTTTTTCATTGCAATTCGTCCGATCTGCGCTTTATTATATTCCATCATTTACAATCTCCTCTCCGTTCTTTATATGTGAAATACTTTTTGGTACAACTATTTTCCAGGTATCGTTATATACCGCATCACTGGTATCTTTGGTTAGATACCTTTTGCTTTTTCCAATCTTTTGTCTGCATAATGAAAAAAATTCATCTGACAAACCAAGTTGTTTCCTTAAATTCCACAACAGAAATCCCATTTTTTGATACAAAAATTGATTGTTATACGCTTCTAAATACTGTACGATTCTTTTCTCCTGCAAATTATGCAGTCCCTGGATATTTGCAATCGTTTCCTCTAATCCAGATATTTTATCCATATCTTTGATGGTGTCTACTAATGTGCGCTCTTTATCCGTCACTTTTATACCCCCACTATACTTCACAGATTCAATGCCCAGCTTACATTTTGCCAGAACGCACTGGTAGGTATAGCCATCAAATTCAAAAGACTGAAATTTGGTCTCTGAAGAAACATACACATCATAATAGACCTGATCAGCCAGACCATAATACTCCACTGCCGTATGATGAGAAACATAGGATGTTGGTGTAATGTTACTGGCAATTTGAAATCGGTTGGCAATTGGTGCACCAGTCTCTCCGCTGATACAGGTATACATATTGTTCCGTATTTTAACTACAGTTCCTTGCTTCAAGAGCCGCTTAACTGCTGAGCGTGCACTTTCTATTTTATCTTTATCATAATATTTACATACATCTTCCATTGTAAATACTGGTACTTGCATTAATTCAAAGTATAGATTCATATCATCCTCCGTTTACTTTCTGCTAAAAATAGTTCATACACAAACTATTTTTCTTTGTTTTTAAACTATAATATCACTTTTTGAAATTAATGCAAGTTTATTTTCATGACATTTCAGGTCGTTATTAAACTAATTTTTTCAATTTTTAAACTTGTATGATTTGCACAATCCCAAGTACCCCTTTACATCTCATGGTATCTGAGATTCTCTGCCTATGGCTCCAGAGCTTCCAGATCATTGCTTGCTTTCACAAAGGAATAAAAAATAATTCAAAAAGTGAAACCAGCAGAAAAGAAATTCTTCGGGAATTTGCTTTTGCTCTTGAATTTGAGAACATAGCAACAGGATTCGGATTATAGTAATAATTATAGTAAAAACAAGGTATTAAGACAGGGCAATACCTCAACTCACTGCCTGTTCCTTTTTTCTTTTAACTTACCATGATTTATTGTCAGATTCCGATGTGTTCATAGGGTCAAATATCGATTAATATTTTATTTTCAGCCATATTATCGGTGCTGTTGGGATGATAGGTCTGCTACTCGATATTCTTTAATCTTTTCTAAAATTTCTTCAAGCCAGTCCCTCGCTTTAATTCCTAATGACGGGTAATAATCAACCAGTTCTGCCTACTATATTCATAAGTGGTCACCGTTACGAATCCACAGGTTGTCACTGGTCTCACAGAAACGGTGGCCCACCTTGTCATAGGTATAAACGGTTGTTTTTCCACCAGGTTCTGTTACTGAAACAAGATAGGCACGAAAATAGGGACTGGAATCTTGTTACAATTCCAATCCCTTACTTTATTTTTTTAGTGTGTAAGTCTTTTGAATCCCTCTCTTAATTGTCACACTTCTGTGGTGCCTTTTTTGATTAAACTAGTTAAATCCTCTTTATTCTTTACAAGCGATTTGCCAAATATACTGGATATCTCCAAATGTTTTGATTGTTCCTCTATTATTACGCAGGCCTCCTACTCATTATCATCTGCTGAAATTCGTGAATATATGTTCCTCCTTCTCCGGAAGACCATACTGTTCTTTACCCAGCTGTATGCTCTTAATTAAGAACGCCATATTTTTACCCAGCGTGCGCATAATCTGACATCCTTCTTTATCTGCGTAGACATCTTCTGGTGTGTATCCATGTACCATATTCCAATACTGACTCGAAGCGATTGGCATATTTGATATTGTAAAATACTTATTCAGCTCATCAAAAGTAGCTGTTGTACCACCTCTTCTTGCCGATACTACTGCTGCTCCAACCTTCATCGTCTTATCGCAGTTTGCACTGTAGAACAATCGGTCTGCAAATGAAACCAGCGTTCCATTTGCAGATGCATAATAAACGGGAGAACCGACCACTATCCCATCACATTCTGCCAGTTTGGGGGCTGTTTCGTTCACGATATCATCAAAAACACATTTACCCGTAGTTTTACATTTACGGCAGCCAATACAGCCTCTGATGTCTTTATGTCCTACATGGATAATTTCTGTTTCAATCCCTTCCTGATTCAATGTCTTTTCAACTTCTGATAACGCCGTGTAAGTACATCCCTTTGCATTTGGACTTCCATTAATTAGTAATACTTTCATCAAGACAACCTCTTTTCGTTTTATATTTTCATAGTTGCAGCTGCATGTGATGTAAGCTGTGTGCCGCATACACCCTGCACTAGCTGAAAGGTTTTCATGTTCCTTCCGTACTGCTAGCTTTTCTTCGCTTTACGCTCTTCCACCATCTTTGCGAACCACTCAACCATTGCCGGATCATAATGTGAGAAGAATGCACTTTCTTTCTTATCAAGAGCTGCGATTGTATCCATATCTTCACTTGCAAGTTCGAAATCAAATACATTAAGGTTTTCAACCATTCTCTCATAGTGAGTTGATTTAGGAATAACAACCACACCTCTCTGGATATGCCATCTTAAAACCACCTGCGCAACACTCTTGCTATATTTCTCTCCGATTCCTTTAAGTGTAGCATCATCGAACAAACCCCCACGTCCTTCACCGAATGGAGCCCATGCTTCAATCTGCACGCCATACTTATCCATGTATTCCTTAGCCACTACCTGCTGATTATACGGATGCGTCTCCACCTGATTGACCATAGGTTTGATACGTGCAAAACTTGCAATATCTACCATTCTGTCTGGATAAAAATTCGAGATACCAATTGCACGAATCCTGCCTTCTTCATAGAGATCTTCCAACGCTCTCCATGCGCCGTAATAATCTGAAAATGGCTGATGGAGCAGGCACAAATCAAGATAAGTTGTCTGAAGCTTCTTTAATGATTCCTCAACTGACTTTCTGCATTCTTCATATCCGTAATGTTCAACCCATACCTTAGTGGTAAGGAAGATTTCTTCTCTTGGCACTCCTGATTTTACAATTGCTGCGCCCACTTCCTCTTCGTTAAAATAGCTCTGTGCTGTGTCAATAGATCGATATCCTGCCTTCAATGCATCTAAGACACATCTTTCGCATTCGTCCTTCGTTACCTGATAAACTCCATAACCTAATATAGGCATTTCTACTCCATTACTTAATTTTACATATTCCATAATTTATTTCTCCCTTCGCCTTTCGCACATTTCCCCTGTTCCTGATGTAACATATACTATTATTCCAAACCTTCTACCCATGCCTGTATATCCTCTGCCGAAGCACCAGAACGCAACTTTTCACCTTCAAGCCAGTTTCCCGTTCCCGCCATCTCGGCAAGTAGTTCACCACTTTCTCCAATACCTGAGGATGCAGCAGTACAAAACGGAATGACCGTCTTTCCTGTGAAATCATTTGCTTTTACAAATCCGTCAACTGGCCAGGCTGCGATTCCCCACCATATTGGATAGCCGATAAACACGGTATCGTATGACTCCCAATTATCCACGGCTGCAGCTATAAGCTCTACATTTCTACTGTCTGGATTATCATGCTCCTTGGTTACCCGACTGTTATCATCTGACCAATTAAGATCATCATCGCTGTATGGTTCTACTGGTTCTAATTCAAAAATATCTGCATTCATAGTTTCTGCAATTGTATTAGCAACTGCTTCTGTATTGCCTGACGCCGAGTAATACACAACAAGCACTTTTCCACCTTCACTCTCAGTTTCTGCAGACATTTCATCAGAATTATCATTTATTTCTTCGTTTTCGTTTGATTCTTTACTTGAATCATCACTTACCACACCTGTTTGTGACGCGCTCTCTGATTTTTCTGACTGCGTTTCGTTTGTATTGGACCCGCATCCGGTAAGCACACCCATAAGAAATGTGCTGATTAATACCATAATGATTTTTTTGTTATTCATAATTATTCCGTCTCCTCATAAAACTTATTTTTTAGTTACTCTGCCAGCAGTATCAAATTCTTGAAGGTTCTACTGTTTTACAATTTCTTCGAGCCGCTCCAGCTTTCTGGTTCCTGGTATTGGTGCGATATAGTCCTTTTTGCAGATTATCCGTCAAACGCCCTTTCCCATTTCATATGCTTCCTGCATTGCTTTCTTTGTTTTTACGGAACCAGCTTCATATGTTCCAGTTCCATAGACCACTCCTTTTTCCCGAGAACCACCCAGACACACTGCAAATCCACGGAAACATTCCAGTGTCACATCCATGGCAGCTTTGTCTTCATCTGCACAGGTCATAATGTAATAGAATTCTTTATCCTTCAGTTTTGTCCATTGAGCCAGCGTTCTGTCAATTACAGTTTTCATCTGTGCATCTATGGAATAGAAATATACCGGACTAGCAAGTACGATACAGTCTGCGCCGTGCATTTGCTCCAATATCTTAGACATATCATCTTTGATGGCACAGACCCCTGCATGGTCCCTGCAATAGTAGCAGGCTGTACAATAACCTATTTTCTTCTCTCTAAAAAACACTTTCTCAACAGTATTGCCTGCTTCTGCAGCTCCTCTTGCGAACTCATCACATAAAAGATCTGAATTGCCCCCTTTTCTTGGGCTTCCTGATAAAACTAAAATATTTTTACTCATTGTGTTTCTCCTTCTTGTTTATCTTTACAAATAATTTCTGTAGATAATATCCTGCAAAAATCATAAGAATCGTTATTGCAAGCAAATCCAGTTCATAAAAAATAACCGGTTCTTCGTAATCGAAAAATACAAAGTGCATCTGTAATGTTATGTAAGATATAAAATTCCTCTTGAGCAATGCATATACTCCATATGCAGATACCTTGTGTCAGTGCACTACTTCATCCAGCCACTTTATGACTGCTTCTGTTTGATCGGACTGCATATCTCCGCCTCGTATGGCAAGTCCATCTAAAACCGTTGCATCAGGCTCGAAGTTCTTAATTGTGCTATATGTCCCTCCATCACCGGAACCTTCATGCGTATTAAAAGGAATAATTGTTTTTCCACTAAAATCATATTCATCAAAAAATGTGTACATCATCATTGGAAGCGTGTACCACCATATCGGGTACCCCACGAATACAACATCGTAATCATCCATATTTACGTCTAAATCCTTGAATTCAGGTCTCTCATCATTGTCCCGTTCAGCTTCCGTATAATCAAACAATTCCTGTCCTTCAGGATAGGGCTTTACCGGCTCAATTCTTCTGAAATCGCCGCCAACCTGATCGGATATCGTTTTTGCTAATTTCTGTGTATTTCCCGATTCTGAGAAATATACAACTAATACTCTTTTCCCATCCATGCCTATCTTAGCTACTTTATAATCTTCGCTTACAATATCGCTATCTAACCCAACACTGCCTCTATGTGTAAAATAGTAGAACCCACCTCCTACGCACACAAGAATTAATAAAACCACTAATATTTTGACTGACTTTTTGTTCATAAAAACTCCTTCCTCTTTCCTTATCTCTATTATAAAAAATTCGAGACTTCCTTAGAAGTCTCGTTTAGTGTTTCAGCATAAACCCAAGGGTGTATACTCTTATGCATTCATCAATAACCCCGTGATAAGAGCAACAATAATTACAAACATCAAATACATGATAAAGCGGCGGGAACCCAGTACGATTTTAACAGCACCCAGATTGGTAATCTTAGTAGCCGGACCGGTAATCATAAACGCCGCGGCTGACCCCATGCTCATTCCGTCATATAGCCATTGCTGTAAAAGAGGTATCGTTCCACCTCCACACATATAGAGCGGAACCCCTATCGTCGCTGCCATCAGTACACCAAATCCCTCGTTTTCACCAAACAAATCAACAAATGCATCTGTTGGTACATACCTCTGAAATATTGCCGACAATACAATTCCGATAAGAAAGTACAATCCGGTCGCTTTCACATTCCGTCCAAAATTTTTCAGTAGTCGGATCAGCAGATTCGGATCCGTATCACGACTTTTTGATTCTGCAAAGGACGAAAAGTTAAAAAACGAGGTTTTCCTGTAGAATATGTGTACTAGCAGCCCTGCCGCAATACCGCATAGAAGGCAGGATACGATCCGCATTGCCAATACCTGTGTTCCTAATGCTACGCTGTATATAATCAGCTGAGGATTGAGTAAGATTGATGACATCATAAACGCCGCCAGCCAGTCGTCTCTCATACCCTTCCCCGAAAAGGATGCGGCAATCGGAATCGTTCCATACATGCAAAGCGGTGAAGCGATACCCAGCAGACAGGCTGGTACTATACCAAATATACCCCACTTTTTTTCCTGTAAGTTACTAAATAGCCGGTGAATTCTTTCCTTACCGAACACGGACACTACTGAACCGATGATCATTCCCAACAGCCAATAAGGAAATATCTGTCCCAGCTGTACATTAAAGTAGTACCAGAGATAAACAGATTCACGATGCAATATCTCAATCATCAATGCTCACCAATTCATAGGTACGACTTCCAAGTCCGATTTCTTCTGCACTTTCCAACGCATGAAGACCGTTCATTTGTTCTATCCTGTTAACAAGAGCTTTGCTGCCTTCCGCAGCATATACAAGATCGATACACGCCTGGTCAAGCGCAACCGGATCGGTTGAGGCAAGAATTCCAATATCATGAATATCCGGTTTAGCCGGATTCCCATTACAGTCACAGTCTATACTAATCCTGTTCATAACATTAATATAGACAATATTTTCCCCATTTCCGAGACTATCAGAAACTGACTTGCCTGCATCAGCCATGGACTCCTGGAAATCATCCTGATTTCCTCTCCATGGGCTGGTATGACTTTTTCCAGCAGTATGGATCAGGCATTTTCCTTCCCTTGAGCCAAGACCGATTGAGATATTTTTTATAGCACCTCCATAGCCAGCTATCTGATGTCCTTTAAAATGAGAAAGTACCAGATAAGAATCATAATTCGCAAAATGTGATCCAACAAGATTCTCTTCCAGATGAGTTCCTCCATCTACAGGCAGACTCATAGACCCGTCAGCATCCAAAATATCCACCGTTGCGATATCTGTAAATCCATGATCTTCCGCTACCTGCATATGCATAGCCGTTTGACTTCGGGAACCACCATAAGCCGTATTGCATTCCACAATCGTACCATTTACAGACTGCACCAAGTCTTTAATCAATTCCGGTCTCAGATAATTACTGGCTGGTGGTTCTCCTGTGCTAAGTTTCACCGCAACATTTCCTTCAGGTGCCCAGTTTAGCGCCTGATAAGCAGACATCAATCCTTCCGGACTGATATCGGTTGTCATATACACTACCGATGCTTCCCCTGACCTTAGGTCTTCCTCTCCCGTATCAGATGAAGCTGTCTGTTCTGTGCTGTCAACTTCTGCATCGGCACCATTACTGCTTGTCTGAGAATTGCCACATGCTGCCAGAGAAAACACTACCACCAGGCTTAAAACCAGACTACCCACTTTTTTCAATTTCATATCGTTCACTCTCCATTCTTTTTAATCAACTACACCTTAATTTGAAATTGTGAGAAATTTGTGAGAAAAGAGGTAGATATATATGAAATTCGGATTTTTATGCAAAACCAGCATAAAAACACCTCGCGGTACTGGACTACGCAATAGTTACGAATATTTATACCATTCGTTAAGTTGTTAGTTACCACAAATGTTGTCTGAATCTGGACACTCAAACCAAAAAGTGGTTAGCCCATCTTCACAATCCACTCCATAATGCATATCATGATCCTTTAGAAACGTGCTGACAATGGAAAGGCCGATGCCCGTCCCCTTATTGCGTCCGCCATGATGTTGACTGCGCTGATATCTCTCCCAGATGATTGCGCGATCCTCTGCCGGAATAGGCTCTCCCGGATTGATAACAGAGACCCTTGTCTTATTGCTCAATTTCTCGATCACTACATCAATCATTCCACCATCTGCGGTATGATTGATGGCATTGTTTAATAAATTTCGCATCACCTGACAGATTTTCATTGCATCTGCATGAATTGGAATATCATTTAGTGTACTCGCCAACCGAATCGTGATTCCATATTCAGCGGCATTCTGTTCGCAATGGGCTATCTCAGATTCTACAATCTCATACAGATTGTACCAGTCCATTTTCAGTTTGACATATCCAGCCTGCAGCTGAGAATAATCCATGATGTCGCTGACCATCTCACTCATCCGTCCGGCTTCCTGTATGATAAGATTAAGGTTATCATTGCGCTTTTCATCATCTTTCCAGTTAATATCCCTCACCATTTCAGAATAGCCCCTGACGAGGGCTAAAGGTGAGCGAAGCTCATGTGACACATTGGCGATAACCTCTTTTCGAAGGATATCCACCCGCTGGAGAGCCTGACTAAGTTCCTCCACCGAATCGGATAATTGCCCCAGCTCATCATTCATGGAAAGTCCCGGCGTCGCCGTCAATTCACCCTTTGCAAGCCTGTCGACAGTGCTCTTTATAATGCGGATCGGCTTTACAAAATGGCGGGAAAGCAATGCTGCCAGCATCGCAGCAACCAGTGTCAGGATTATGCTCAGCGTGACCAGTTGATTGCGGTTGATACGCAGTGCTATGTGTAATTGATCCAGCGTTTGATATAAAATCACCGAAGCCTGCCGGTCATTATAGAATACTGGAATACCAATTTCCAGGACTATTGGATCAGCGTTATATCGTATGATTTTATTGTAGGATTTTCCTTGCAGAACCTGCTGGTATTCTTCGCTCCGCTCCACATATTTCATTGATTCTGACATTGATGCCATGGACTCTTCATCAGAAATTTTATGTCCGATGCTGTAAAGTGCAATCAACTTTCCGTCACCGTCAATCAACAGCATTTTCCCGTTGATTGACTTGCTCAGAGAAAGAAGAAGCTGATCGTTACCTGCGAGATCCTTTTTTTCTAAATCTTCTACGTAAGTCTGTATGTAGCTCTGCACTTCGGCAATCTTGGAATTCAAATAATTCTTCTCAAATAAAAATATTTGACCGATCCACATGAAAGCGATACTGAGCGCCACCAGGAGCATCATGATGATCCACAAACGCAGAACAATCTTTCCACGCAAGGGCGGCTTCTTGCGAATCTTAATTATATTCAAATTTATACCCGACCCCCCACGTAGTTTGAATTACTTTCCTGTATTCGCCTAAGTGCTCCCGAAGCGATTTGATATGAGTATCAACTGTACGTGCATCTCCGTAGTATTCATATCCCCATACCTTGTTGAGAAGCTGTTCGCGGCTGAGTACAAGCCGTTCATTCTGTACGAGATATAATAGGAGATCAAATTCTTTGGGTGGTAAATTAAATGCCTTTTCACCAATATTTACTGCTCTCGATCCCGGAGAAATACACAGCTCTCCAAAAATAAGCTTATCACTTGATTTGTTCCCGCAGCGTTTGAGTACTGCTCCGATTCGGGCCATTAGTTCTCTGGGACTAAATGGCTTTGCTAAATAATCATCTGCTCCAAGGTTAAATCCCAGCAATTTATCATATTCTTCACTTCGGGAGGTCAGCATAATAACTGGAAGCTGACTCTCCCTCCGTATTTCTCCCAAGGTCTCAAAACCATCAAGTCCTGGCATCATGACGTCCAGTACAACGATATCAAATTGTGTATTATTTACTTTTTCGATTGCTTTATGTCCGTTTTCTGCCTCCTCGCACTGATACCCATCCAATTCTGCGTAGGTCAGCACCAGCTTTCTAAGATGTATATCATCATCAACAATCAGCAATTTTGGCATCATGATACCTTCTTTCTTATTCGTGAACTTTCGCACCGTGCAGATATTTCACAAATTCAGGACTGCTATGATCAACAATTTCACTATGTCCCAAATCCATCGCTGCAATCTTATTCATATCTTCCTGTGATAATTCAAAATCCCATATATTAAGATTCTCTACGATACGATTCTGATGTACGGACTTAGGAATAATTACAACTCCTCTTTGTGTATTCCAGCGTAAAACTACCTGCGCGACTGATTTTCCATACTTCTCAGCCATCTCAGTAAGCATTGGATTTGTAAATATGCCATGTTTTCCTTCTGCAAGCGGACCCCATGCCTGAGGCTGAACACCGAATTCTTTCATAGTCGCCAAAGCATTCTCCTGCTGGAAAAATGGATGAAGCTCAACCTGATTGACTGCCGGTATTACCTTCGCAGTCAAACAAAGATCTGCCAGTCTTTCCGGATAAAAATTACATACTCCGATTGCCTTTATCTTTCCTTCTTTATACAGTTCTTCCATTGCACGCCATGCTCCGTAATAATCACCCAGCGGCTGATGTATCAAATATAAATCCAGATATTCGAGCCCCAGCTTATCAAGTGAAGTCTGGAATGCTTTCTTTGCCTCTTCATACCCTGCATCCTGTACCCATAATTTTGTAGTGATAAAAAGTTCTTCTCTTGGCACACCACATCTCTTAATTGCTGCCCCTACTGCTTCTTCATTAAAATAAGCTGCTGCTGTATCAATCAATCTATATCCTGCTTGAATTGCATCAGCAACTGCCTGTTCGCATTGTGCCGGATCTGGTACCTGAAATACTCCGAATCCTTCCATTGGCATCTTGATTCCATTATTTAATGTTGTAAATTCCATTCTTCTACCTCCAAATTGTTTTTTAAGTGACAAATCGTTTCTTATTTTTGTATTATAAGTGACGTTTCGTTTCTTGTCAAGCATATTTCTTTATGTTATACTAAAATCAGATAGTGCACACAAATTGGAGGAAAAACAGATGGCTGAATTTATCAGAGCCCGCAGCAACGAGCAAAAACAACTACGCATGAGCGAAATCATGAAAGCGACAGACCAGCTTTTTCATGACCATACATATCACGCTATTACATTAACCACGATTGCGGAAGCCTTGGGGTGGTCACGCGGCAATTTATATAAGTATGTAACAACAAAGGAAGAAATATTCCTGGAGCTATATCTGGAAAAGCAGAACAACTATTTTTCCGACATAGTATCCTCTTTCGCAGATAAAGACGATTTAACCGATGAAGAGTTTGCCCATTTATGGACCGGCATTCTGGATAGGCATCATGACTATTTGCGGTATTACGGAATCCTTGCCACCATAATCGAAACCAACGTTACTGTAGAACGATTGGCTGAGTTCAAGAAAACCGTTCTCTCCGGCTTTCATCCAGTCATACAAATTTTAATGAAACATTGTCCTGGTATATCAGGCGATGACGCTGCTACTCTTTATTGGACTTTGCTGTTTCACGCCTGTGGACTAAATAACAGTTGCCATGTCAGTCCGCTTGTTGCAGAAGCAATGAAACTAGCTGGCTTACCAGAATTGAAAATTGACTTTTTCCAGAATTTCCGTAATTTCATGCTTATGTGCCTGGGGCACTACAAATAAATCCCAATAAGTCAGACCTGAAAAACCTGACTTATTGGGGTTCACTTCATAAATTTTGTCTCTTTAGTCTCTAATATAGATAATCAGGCTCTAAAAGGCGCATCAGCTCTGTATCATGGTTATATACCAGTTCGGATTGTGTATCCAGCAGCATAGTCGCTCCATTTTCCCTTGTATACGGTTCCCAATCAGGAAGTCCATCCGCTCCCGGAATGCCACTTCGTGCAAAGTTAATCCATGCCTGGCTGATTTGCTCACTTAGCTTTCCGCTCTGGTGTGCAAACACATAAGGGATTTCCGCTCCATGATATGCACCCATAAGACCATCATCATAGGTAAATACATAGGCGTACACCGGAGCACCACCTTGATCTGCCTTATGTGACATGATCTTCAGCATAGGCAGACGGATAAAAGCATCTACATCTTCCGCCTCATCCCGATCCTCATTCGGATATGCCGCTGCAAATGCATTCATTTGTTCGTCAGTAAAATCAATGTTTCGTGCTCCTGCGCTCATTCCTGTCCATTCATTCAGATTGCTTCCAATCAGAAGCGGTATATCTTTTCCCATTTCTGCGAAGGAATCTTCTGTAACAGGATTCGTTGGCATAAAATCACCGTCTATGACCGGTCCCCATTCCATTCCGTAATCGTCGCTTAAGGGTGCCGGAATCTGAAATTCCACTCCCGTTTCCAATAAAGCACTGCTTGCTGCATCCTGCAGTTCCTTATTGGGAACCGTCTGCAGCGCCTCTATGTTATCAGCTGAAATACCAAGGTTTTTCAGGATATTCTCAGTCAGTCTCTGGCTTTCCTCCCTGGTGCTGAAGGTCACGCCCATCATCTCTGTGGCTCCGCTTTGTACGATTCCCTTATGGAACAGGCCTTCTGCATGCGGAGATGTCATGAGTGACAGCACCTTGGCTCCACCTCCCGATTGTCCAAAGACAGTCACATTTTCCGGATCGCCTCCAAAGCTTTCGATATTTTCCTGTATCCATTCAAGAGCCATCACAATATCCATCATTCCGACATTAGAAGAATACTTATATTTTTCCCCGTAAGCAGAAAGATCCAGATACCCATATGTATTTAGTCTGTGATTGACTCCTACCACAACGGCATCTCCACTTTTACTGAGCGCTGTTCCGTCATTTGCGGCATCATTAGCAGAACCCATGGAGAATCCTCCTCCATGCAGCCACACCATGACAGGACGTTTTTCTCCGTCATTGATACCCGGTGTCCACACATTAAGGTTCTGACAGTTATTATCTGTTCCATCTGTATCATTGTTTACCGGCATGCCAAGAATCGCTCCCTGTGGGGATATTTTTCCATACTGGTCTGCGTCCAGCACTCCTTCCCACGGGGTCGCCTTTTCTGCCGGTACGAACCGCTCCGCCGCCTCAGCATAAGGAATCCCATGGTAGGTATAGATTCCATCGCTGATATATCCCCTGACACTTCCTGCCCCTGTTTCGACAATCGCATCATCTGTCACATCCCCGATCTCGACTCTGGGAGCTGCAAACTGGCTGCGGAAATACAGAAATATCCCCGCTCCGGCAATAATGACTATTCCAATGATAACTGCAAGCACAATTAAAATGCGTTTTACAACCTTACTCTTCGTCTTTTTATTCTTTGTCTTCTTTTCTTCCATGAACCACAGAACCTCCAAATTATTATCGTTTAGGCTGATTATCAAAATCTATTGTAACTATTCATGACTACGTCCTTCATAGTCATCGATGTGCACACAAATTGCAAAAATCACAATTTGGCGTATCTCCTTAATTCCAAAACCACAAAAGGCCATTATAGGTGTATTCCATCGCCGCGCGACCGTCGTGCGAATATCCGTCCTTAATACGAAATGCGACATTTCCAGATTCCTCACTGTCGGTCGAAATGAAATTCCCGCTTGACATACCAAGCATTCCTTCAAGCTGTCTTGTGAAATGTCCACATTCAAAATCATCCGTTCCTGTAATCGCATAGATGAAGAAATCGACTGGGCTGTGACCAGAAGCGGTGACTGCCGCATCCACATCATCGCCCTCATAATCCATGGCGCCGCTCATGGGCAGGAAATATCGGAATTCATCCAGACAATTCACAAAGGTATACCATGTGGTAACAGATCCCATAGAAAATCCACCAAATGCGCGGTGGTCTCTGGAATTCTGAATATCCTCCGGCGATGTGCTCGCCGCATAGGTCGAATAGGCTCCTTCCACAGCAGGAATCAAGTCATTTACCAGTTCATTGTGATAATTGACAGTCAGCGTATAAAATGCCAGCGTGTAGTCTGCACTGTCCCTCGGGCTTTCATTATTGTAAGTAGGACATACAATGATAAGCGGCTCTGCCTCTCCATTCTCTATTGCGTGATCAATGACATTCTTAAAGGAATTCGGATTTTCCAGTGTGCCAAGAGTTGTTGTTTCATTACCCCAGCCGCCATGCATCAGATAGAAAACGTTGTACTTTTTATCTTCCGAGTATCCGTATGGCAGGTATACGATTGCCCGTTTTGTAAGCTTCTTACTTTTTTGTTCATATGTTTTCGATTCATAGGTATTGTAGGTTAGCTCCACCAGGGTCCCCTGCTGATCTGCAGCCTGGTAATACTCCTCCGGAATAGTCTTAAGTTCCGCAGGAACTGGACGCTCACCACCACTTCCCGTGTTCCTTCCAGCATCTATCACCTGCCCAGTTTCTTCCAGTCCGGTCTCACTGCCTGCATCATCCTGTGCGTCAGAGACCGAAGTAACATCTGATGATTTCTGGCCGCTGCATGCCCCTAGCAGACCAACAAGAAACAGCGACACTGCTATAATTCTAAGTACCCTTTTTGTCCGCATTCTCCATTCCTCCTCCTCAGTCCATCTGGTTTTCCCAGAATCTGACCGCATGATCTATCCATCCTTCTGCAACCGTCCCTTCGCCAAGCCCGAATCCGTGGGGCAAACCGTCGAAAATCTCAATCTCCGCATCTGTTCCATTTGCCTTGATCTGATTTATATGACTTTCCATTGTTCGAAAGCTTGCAATGCCATCGCTGGTACCCACACATGCATAGGTCGGCGGCTCATTTCCGTAGACCTCGGAAAGTCCCGTATATTGCATGATGACCGCTCCGGGTCCCGGGTACTCCGCTTCTCCAAAGGCTGCGGTTCCGAATGCTCCAAGCCAGGCTGCCATCCTCGCACCTGCTGATCCTCCCCACAGGGAATAATCCGCCGTGTCGACCTCAAGTTCATCCGCATGTTCGTGGATGAAAGCAATCGCTCTTGCAAGATCCTCGCAGGCAGTCTCAGCTCCCGGCCGGTAAATCAGTGCGAATGCATGATATCCCTTTTTTGATAATTCCAATGCGTGCGGAAAGCTGTCATGCATTGCTCCTACATATGCAAAACCGCCACCGGCATTCACAATGGCAAATTTCTCACCCGGATTTCCCCGAAAAAAGAAAAGTCCGGTATTTTCCTTAGCGGGATCAGCGGCTTTCTCTTCCTCCGTATAGATGTCGTAAAAAATCTGTTCCCCGGAATCCGCTCTGGTTTTCATATAATTTACGATTTCGACTGTCCGCTCTGGCTTCACATAGTTGTACCAGGTCAAGATTCTATCGACTTCATTCAGAGTTATACCCTTGTCAATCGTCTTGTCGGCAGGGAAAATCAGCCTCCCATAGCCTTCAAAGGCAGGATCATCCATGACATCCCATACTTTTGTGTCCACAGTGTATTTAAACTCTGTGTTATCCCCTGCTGCATCTGTGGATATAACGGAATCCGCTGTTGTTTCGGAATTGTTTTCTTTCAATTCATCATATCCTTCTTCAATAGTTTCACTGTCTCCTCCTGGTGAAGAAACCTTCTCATCCGCCGTGTTTCTGGCGCATCCTGCAAGCAGGGCAATGGACATCAAAAAAATAAAAAGAACCCTTCTGCACTTCCTATCATGCATACTGCTGCCTCCTTCCGTGTTCTCCGAACAGCTCACCCCCTCACTAAATTTGCTAACTTAGCTTAATACTAAATTGTGAGAAGATTGTGAGAAAATAAGTAGATTTATATGATGATACCAGGGTCAAAAGGTCATGTGTTTCATGCTTCCATGAAAAAACATGGCTTGGGGACCCGCAAAACATGAGAAAGCAGCCCGAACAGGGCGGATTTCGAATGTTTTTAGGATTGTGGGAGCACAAAGTGCGTAACAATCCGCAGGTATGAGGGGGTAAAATACCTTTTGACCCCAACATTATATGATAGTTATTATATGAGCAGAAAAGCAGGTGATGATATTTCGCCTGCTTTTTAACATTTACTTAATTTCCCCAGCAGTTTTTCTATTTCCCTGCTCTTTTTTCCATATCTGAACCAATTGGATATCGTTCACCAATAACTTTTATGTTTGATAATGCACCGTTTAATCGAACCAGTTCTTCTTCCGTAAATTCAACATCGACTGCTCCTGCATTTTCTACCAGACGAAAGCTTTTAGTTGTCCCCGGTATCGGTACAATCCATGGTTTTTGCGCAAGAACCCATGCTAATGAAATCTGTGCAGGTGTTGCTTCTTTATTTACTGCAATATCACGAATCAGATTTACAAGTACCTGATTCGCATCCATGCTTTCCGATGAAAATCTTGGAACCTTGCTTCTGAAATCGGACTCTGCAAATTTAGTATTCTTATCAAATGCTCCTGTCAGAAATCCTTTCCCAAGCGGTGCAAATGGCATAAAGCCTATTCCGTCTTCTTCTAAGACAGGAAAAAGAACCTCTTCTGGCTGTCTCCACATCATGGAATATTCACTTTCCACTGCTGACAGCGGGCACACAGCATGTGCCTTTTTAATCGTCTCTACACCCGCTTCTGAAAGCCCCCAGTTTCTGATTTTTCCTTCCTCCATCAGTTCTTTCATTGTTCCAGCCACTTCTTCAATCGGAACAGAGGTATCTACACGATGCAGATAATATAAATCCACAAAATCTGTCTGCAATCTTTTCAACGAACCTTCTATGGATTTTCTGATCACTTCCGGCCTTCCATCAAGCACCTGCTTTCCATCTGCTATCTTAATTCCACATTTTGTACTGATCACAACCTGATTTCTAAATTGTCTAACTGCCTCTCCGAGCAATTCTTCATTTGCAAATGGGCCATAGACTTCAGCTGTATCAAATAGTGTGATACCTAAATCATAAGCCTTCTGTATCAATAAAATCATTTCTTTTTTATCAGGAATAGTACCATAACCATAACTCATTCCCATGCAGCCTAATCCAATAGCAGATACTTCTAATCCATTGTTACCTAATTTTCTTTTTCTCATATCCGGCCTCCTAATCTTACTACTTTTTCGTTATTCAAAACATTCCTCTAAAATCTGAAGGATTTCCTCATGTGTCATTTTTTTATAGCTCCCCATTGAAATGTTACAGGACTTTGCAACCGGTTTTAGGATTTCTTTATCCATAATTCCAAGTCCTTTAAGTGTTGTAGGCAGACCGATTTCCTTAATAAAATCAGCCAAAGCCTCAACCCCCTCTCTCGCAAGTTTATCTTCTGTCTTTCCTTCCACATTAATATCCCATACATTTTTCGCAAAGCGAACGAACTTTGGAAGACCATACATGTAAATATGCCGATAATATACCGGACTGATGACTGCCAGTCCCTGTCCGTGATTACAGTCCGTAAAAGCGCCAAGCTGATGTTCGATCTGGTGGGCTTCAAAATCCATTTTCTTTCCTAATTTTATAATTCTGTTTTCAGCCATGGTAGAAGCCCACAAAAGATTGCTTCTTGATACATAATCATTTGGATTTTCTATTGAAGCACGTAAATTACGGATTACGCTTTTCATAAGCGCTTCTGAAATGTCATCGGATACATTATCCTCATTCGGTTCACTAAAATAGATTTCCATGATATGGCTTAAAATATCAAATCCACCCGATATCATCTGACTTTTCGGAACACTATAGGTGTATTCCGGATCCAGCAGGGCGAATTTTGGGTTGCATTTCGGGTAATCCCTGCCAGTCTTTATTTTCAGTTTTTCATTTGTAATGACTGCACCGCCATTCATTTCACTTCCCGTTCCAGCAACGGTAACGATGACTCCAAGAGGCAATGGTTCAAAATCAATGACTCCCTTTTTTGCCCAAAAGCTGTCCCAGATATCTTCTTTTGAAACAGCCGCAAGGGATACTGCCTTACAGCAATCCATTACCGATCCGCCACCGATCCCAATGATTACATCCACATGATTATCTATAGCCAAAGCAGCACCTTCCAAGACTTTTTCATAAGTTGGATTTGGCATGATTCCAGTGAATTCAATCACATTTTTTCCTTCGTCTGTTAATATCCCTATCACTTCATCATAAATTCCATTTTTCTTAATGGAGCCTCTACCATATGCAATCATGACATTATTCCCATACTTATTAACTTCACTTGCCAGATATTCTTTCACACAGCCTTTTCCAAAATACGCTTTTGTTGCATTCTCAAAAATAAAATTATTCATTTACAACACCTCCCATAATTGCATTCTCCTATTGCCTGTTATTCTTATTTTATTTTCAGAAAAAAATTATACAGTTTTCATAAAACCCTATGAATCATTATAAGTTGACTAATTCATCAAGAGAAGTTTCAATTTGTTTTTCAGTATAAACCTATTGCTTATAACCCAAAAAAATCCACAGAGCTTATACTCTGTGGAAGAAATATTGTGTCTTACTTATTTTCCAGTCCCATCACCTGGGCGACAGCATTTAAAAATAACTGAACCTGTCTGGATGGATTTGGTGAATGCAGTAGGCCAAATGGTATTTTGTACTCCCATTCCACTGGTAGTATTTTCAGTAATGGATGTACATTTTCCCAATTGCCAATTGCCATCAGAATATAATTATCCCTCTCGCATTGATTAAATACATTCATATCATAAAAATTAAAATCTATCACATGAATTTGGGGATAATGTTCCCAGATATCATCCCGCAACAAATCAACATAGCTGTTCCACCCTCGACGGATAAGCATCAGATTTTCACCAAACAAATCACTCATTTCTAACTTTTCTTTATCCGCCAATCTATGATGAATCGATACTGCACAACGAATCGGTTCCCTGGAGAGTTCCAACGCAGCACATTCTCTCTGTTTTAAAAAATCCTTTTCAAACACGCCTGCTACTATGTCAATATTCTGCCCAAGATTTTTAAGTATTTCTCTTGCATTTTCTGGCGTATTTTCAAATGGAACCAGCTGAAATTTCAAATCCAGATATTTTTCGTGGATTTTTGGCCAGAGTCCTATTAAAAATTGGCTGGGCGTCATGAGCGATGTGCCAATACGGATAACATTTTCACTTTGATCCATAGCATTTCTTGCGCGTACCAATGAATCTTTCGAATATTGAATCATATATTTCGCATCCTGATAAAGTGATTTTCCTGCTTCAGTCAGGATAAGTCCTCTGTGTGTTCGGATAAACAGCTGTAATTCCAGACCCGATTCCAAAAGATTAATCTGTTTAATTACAGCTGTAGGTGAAATATATAAATTTTGAGCAGCTTTTGAAAAACTCCCTGCATGTACCACCTCGATAAACGTATCTAATTGCCTATTGTACATATGGCACCTCCATTCTCTATGTATTAATAATGAATTTCGCTAAATACCATTATACTCCAATTAAATAGGAATATCATCTGCTGTATGCTTCAATGCAATAGAGTTTTTCTTTCTAAGAGTAAAATGCAAATCTCCTGATTGATTGATATTTATTTAAATCTGTATTTATTTCTTTAGTACTTAATTACTTAAGTACTTATTTGTATTGGATTATCCAATCACGGTTTTCCCGGTATCGGCTTTTCCTGTTCCGGCTGTTCCTGTTCATGCTTTTCCCGTTCAGGGTCTTCCAATTCTAACTGTTCCTCGCCCGATAAACCCGGAATCTCTAAGATTGTATATTCTGCTATAGCTAGCTGACCATTGCCGTTTCTCTTCTGCTCTCGAATCAGATACCCCTGCTTCTCCAATTCACCCAAAGTTGTACGAATCCCATCAACTCCCTCTTTGCAAATGGCCGCCAAGCCTCTTATAGAATAATCCCAATCGTCCGGCAGGCTCAGCATAAGAGAAAGGAGTCCTTTCGCCTTAAGCGACAGATTTCTATTCCTTAAATGCTGGTTTGCCATCACCGTAAAATTTTTTATTTTTTTAACTCTGATAACTGCCATAAAACTATTCCCCCTTTTCATAAGCAAGATCAGTAATGGTTCTATTTCTTAACTGTTCAGAACTCTTGTCTCGCAAGGTGTTTTTATGCGGAATTTGCATAAAAACCCGAGACATGCGTGCGCCAAATTGCTGATTTTGCAATTTGTGTGCATCATCTGCGACTATGAAGGACGTAGTCCTGAACAGTTACTCTATTTCAACACATTATTTTCCCGGTTTCCTATCGCCACTGTATCTTCTTCGCGGTAACCCAGGGCGATATGTTGCCATGTCATTTATCGAAGCACCATCCTGCTTTCTTTTTATCTGTTGAATTATTTCTGTTGAATTATTTCTTTTAAACCTTTTATGAAATTGTCCAAAATAGCCCTTGCCAGATACGCAGAATGTATATACATCTGCCACCGGTTAGGGGAGACCCCTAATACCCCTTCTTCCGCACCATCCTGCTGCTTTTCATGCCAGATTTGCTCCGTGGTATCAATTTTTCATACCAAATCGGTCCTCTGACATTAACTCTTCATACCACGTGGTCTTCTGGCTGCACGATCTGTTTCTTCTGTTTTCAAAATCGCGTTTTCCTGTCCTTCACGGTATTACTTTTTCATACCATATGATACAGATGGTATGAAAAAGTAATACCTTAATCTAAACATTAAAATGGGGTTAATTTCCCCCAACGAGAAAAGCTGCCCTTTCGGCAGCTTTTCATTCATCGCAGCGGTTCCTATCTACATCTTTTATTCTGGTACTCCTGCTCTTGCAAAAATAAGAAATACTCTGGCAAACAGGCTAAATGCTGGTATGGTTTTTCAACTTATATTTTTGAGAACACCTCCAATAATATGCATAAAAATAAAATTATTATGTTCTTATTTCTTGATGTTGCTCAAACAGGCTATTTTGCTGGCATTTTCAATGTTTTTTTTATTAATCCATACCCAGATTCATACCCAAACAGTACCCAGAACAGGACGATTTCTAGCAGTTTTTAACGGTTTGAAACGGTAAATACACCTAAATATTCATTTTTCCGTATCAAGAAAATACAAACGCAAAAGTGCCGCAAACCCTTGATTTACTTAGGTTTACGGCACTTCTAAATGTCATATTTTCAGTTGTAAAAATATGGAGCTGAGGGGAATCGAACCCCTGTCCGAAAGCCCATCCATTAAAACTTCTCCCACTACAGTCATTATTTTAACATTCCCTCTGCTTACCGCCTAATGACAGGCTTTAAGTTTTAGTAGCTTCATGAATTCTTCCATTCCCTCAAAGCTTTGGAAACGAAGTGCCTCACATCATTTGATGCCGAGCTCTTAAACTGTGAGTGGTTTAAGTTCGACAGCTGCCGCTAGGCAGCGTACGCTAAATTTTCGTCTGCGTTTATGTTTATTTTCCGGATTGGTGACGCGGACCCAGACCGCGAGTGGCTACTTTAATTTCAAAACCCCCGTCGAAACCAGTACAACCCCGAACATGTTCGGTTGAGTGGTATACAGACGCGTATAGACATATTATATACTAAATACTGACGCATTGCAATGGCAGGCATACCCATTTTCTTTTATTTTTCAAGCCTTTTTTCAAGCCATTTTTCAAGTTCGTTACAAAGCCAGTTACGAAGCCAGTTTTGCGCTGTTCACCGGAAGGCTCTGCAAGCCTCGCAAGCCTCATACAGCCTGTCTGATCCGCCATGCTTCCCCATTCATTCAGGCAGGCTGTATTTTTATCACAGCCTGCCTGGCATATGTTTCAGCACGATCAGGAACTGCCGGGATGCCATTCCGCATGGGCCTTCCGCATTACCTCCCGAACTCCCCCAGCCCATCATCTAGTACAGGTTTTTCACCTTAAAGTCTTTCTCAGCTTCCCTTCGCTGATCTTTCTTCGCGATGTCCTGGCGCTTGTCATAGAGCTTCTTGCCTCGTGCAAGGCCTATCTCCAGCTTGATCAGGCTTCCTTTCAGGTAAACCTGCAGAGGCACGATGGTGTACCCCTTGGCCGCCATCTGCCCTGCTATCTTGTTGATTTCGTATTTGTGCAGGAGGAGCTTCCTGACCCTCAGCGGATCCTTGTTGAAGATATTTCCTTTTTCGTAGGGGCTGATGTGCATGTTGTAGATGTACAGCTCCCCATTTTCCACGCGGATGAAGGACTCCTTGATGCTGCATTTTCCCATTCTGAGGGATTTTACTTCTGTTCCATGAAGCACGATGCCCGCTTCAAAGGTGTCTTCTATAAAGTAATCAAATCTTGCCTTTTTGTTGTTTGCGATTAGTTTTATGCTTTCTTTTGCCACTGTTATCCTCTTCTTCCCCTTCTTCCCGGGCCATTTCAAAATCAATTGTGCGCTGCAGCTTGTCGGCTCCGGTGACTTCTATTTTTACTTTCTGTCCAAGTTTATATGATTTGTGATTGCGTTCCCCGACCATTTCATAGGACTTCTCGTCGTAGTTGTAATAGTCGTCCCTGAGAGATGTGACGTGGACCATGCCTTCAATTGTATTCGGAAGTTCCACGTAGATTCCCCAGTTTGTGATTCCTGATATGACTCCTTCGAACACTTCCCCAATATGGGTTTCCATAAACTCCACTTTCTTGAGCTTGTTTGTCTCGCGCTCAGCTTCTTCAGCCCTTCTCTCGGTCTCGCTGGCATGCTTTGCGACTTCCGGCAGTATGGCCTCATAATGCTGCAGGCGCTTTTCGCTCATTTTTCCGCGGAGGGTCTCCTTTATGATCCTGTGGATCTGCAGATCCGGATACCTTCTGATCGGGGACGTGAAATGGCAGTAATATTTGGTTGCCAGGCCGAAATGTCCTGTGCTGACCGTTGTATATTTTGCCTGTTTCATTGATCTCAGGGTCAGCCTGCTGATCAGCGGCTCTTCCGGCGTATCTTCAATCTGAACCAGCAGCTTCTGAAGCTCCTTCGGATGGATCTCGTCCTTTGTGATTTTTATGGAGTAGCCGAAGTTGTTGATGAACATGCCCAGCTGCTGTATCCTCTCTGGATCAGGATTGTCGTGGGTCCTGTAGACGAAAGGCATCTCCTGCCAGAAGAAATCCTGGGCTACGGTCTCATTGGCGATCAGCATGAAATCCTCTATGATCTTTGTAGCCGAATTTCTCTCATAGGCCTTTACTTCGATCGGACGGCCTTCCGCATCCAGTACGATTTTGCTTTCCGGGAAATCAAAATCGATGGATCCTCTCTTGCGTCTCTTTTCCCTGAGAATCCTGGCCAGCTCCTCCATAAGATCGAACATGGGAACCAGGGGTTCATATTCCTGCAGCTCTTCGCTGTCCCTGTCTTCCACTATCTTTTTGACGCTGGTATATGTCATCCTCCGGTCCACGTTTATGACAGTCTCGGCTATCTTGTGGCCCGTCACTGTGCCTTTTTCATCTATCGTCATGATGCAGCTGAGTGCAAGCCGGTCTACGCCCTGGTTGAGGGAACAGATTCCGTTCGACAGCGTATGTGGGAGCATTGGGATGACCCTGTCCACCAGATAGACGCTTGTCCCCCTGTTGAGAGCTTCCACATCAAGGGCGCTTTTTTCCTGCACATAGTTTGTCACGTCTGCTATATGGACGCCCAGGGTGTAGGTGTTGTTTTCCTTTGAAATCGTAATGGCATCATCCAGATCCTTTGCATCCTCGCCGTCGATCGTGACGGTAGGCCAGTCCCTGATATCCATCCTGCCGGCCATATCTGCGGTGCTGACCTCGCCCGGGGCGTTCTCAGCCTGGTTCATGACCTTCTCAGGGAATTCAGTCGGCAGCTCATAACCGCGGACTATGGACATGATGTCTGTCCCCGGATCGTTGATATGCCCTATGATCTCCCTGACCTTGCCCTCAGGCTTCTTGGTACTGCTTCCGAAGTCTGTGATCTCCACGACCACCTTGTGTCCCGTTACGGCACCTTTAGAGCGCTCAAGGGGGACAAATATGTCCCTGGCAAATTTCAGGTTGTCCGTTACGACAAAACCGAAATTCTTATTTCTCTGGAATGTCCCCACAACCTCGTTCATTCCATGGGAAAGGATCTTCACAACAGTGCCTTCCTGCCGCTTGCCGCCCTTCGCCGGAGTGATCGCCACCTGCACCGTATCCTTGTGAAGTGCGCCGTTAGATGCGGATTCAGGAATGAAGACGTCCTCATCCATTCCTTCAATGGTCACAAAACCGAATCCCTTGGGATGGCCTTCATAAACGCCTGAAAGTACAACGCCCTCTGCTTTGGTGAATTTCCCTTTTTTTGATACCTCTATTTTGCCTTCTGCAAGCAGGGCATCCAGGACAAGCCTCAGATCATTCCTGTCCTCTTTCGGAATCTGCAGCAGCATGGCAATCTCCTTGATTTTCATAGGAACGTATGCTTCATCGCAAATTATGTCATATATTACTTTCTTTCTGCCTTCAAATAAATCTTCTATCATTCCACACACTCCCTTTTCTCCGTATTTTGGACGGAGACCGTTTATCTATTGAATCTATTACCATTATGAAATAATTATACTCAATTTTGAGAAAAAAAAACACTCTTTTAACAAGAGTGTTCATAATCTTAAAAATTAATGTTTAAAATTGCAGCTAAAACGATAAAAGCAATTGCAAGAAACTTTGTAGATTTTGCAAGAGCACCTTCCATTGAACGACCCTTGTTCTTTCCCCAATAAGATTCTGCAGCTCCGCTGATCGCGCCGAGTCCTGCCGACTTACCTTCCTGCATTAAAACGATTACTGTTAAAGCGATACAAACTAAAATAAAAACAACTGTAAGTATGATTCTTAAAATATCCACTGTTAGCACCTCCCGTAGTTAAACAATATTAAGTTTAACATATACCGCCAAGGTTTTCAACATCTTTTTGCAATTATCCCCAACTATCTTTTTTCAGAACATTCCATTATGTTCTTGCAATTTGGGAATAGGTGGATTTATAATATAAAAGATATGTATATCTAAACCTTAAGGAGGAATTCAAATGAAACAGGTAGATAAAACAATGATTATCGGCGATATTTTAAGAATAGATCAGGGTGTTATTCCTATTCTGCTCCAGTCCGGAATGCACTGCCTTGGATGCCCATCATCCCAGATGGAATCTTTAGCGGACGCATGCATGGTTCACGGAATCAGCGCTGATGATCTGATTACAGAATTAAACAACTATCTTGCAACTTTAGAAGACTAATTGAAATTCAAAAAAGCTCCCGTCATGGTTTATTGCCATTCACGGGAGCTTTTTTTGCGGCGTTTTACGCCTGCTCAGTCTTCCACATCCTCAGGAAGGGACTCTGTCTCTGTCTCTAGTTTAAAAATAATCTGATGTCATCTTCCACTGTTCCGATTCCTGCGATTCCAAAGGTATCAACTAACACTTTGGCCACGTTCGGTGAAAGGAATGCCGGAAGTGTTGGTCCTAAATGGATGTTCTTCACTCCTAAGTGCAAGAGCGCGAGAAGTACGATAACGGCCTTCTGCTCATACCATGCGATGTTATAAGCGATCGGAAGTTCGTTGATGTCGTCAAGACCGAACACCTCTTTCAGCTTCAGCGCGATCAGGGCAAGGGAGTAGGAATCGTTGCACTGTCCTGCATCAAGCACTCTCGGGATTCCGCCGATGTCGCCAAGGTCAAGCTTATTGTATTTGTATTTTGCACAGCCGGCAGTAAGGATCACCGTATCTTTTGGAAGTGCAGCTGCGAAGTCAGTGTAGTAGTTTCTTGATTTCTGGCGTCCGTCACATCCTGCCATTACGAAGAACTTCTTGATTGCGCCTGATTTTACGGCTTCAACTACAGGGCCTGCAAGCTCGAATACCTGGTTGTGTGCAAATCCGCCGATGATTTCGCCTTCTTCGATCTGTACAGGAGGTTCGCATTTTTTAGCCATATCAATGATTGCCGAGAAATCCTTCTTTCCTTCTGCATCCTTTTCAATATGGGCGCATCCTGCAAATCCTGCAGCACCTGTGGTGAACATTCTTCCCTTGTAGGAATCCTTCGGAGGCACGATGCAGTTCGTGGTCATGAGGATCGGTCCGTTGAAACTTTCAAACTCTTCTTTCTGCTTCCACCATGCATTTCCATAGTTTCCGAAGAAATTGCTGAATTTCTTGAATGCAGGGTAGTAATGTGCCGGAAGCATTTCTGAATGGGTATATACGTCCACGCCTGTTCCCTGGGTCTGTTCCAGAAGCTGTTCCAGATCCTTCAGGTCATGTCCTGAAATCAGGATTCCAGGGTTTTTCCCAGTACCGATGTTTACTTTCGTGATTTCCGGATTTCCGTAAGTTCCTGTATTTGCCTCGTCTAAAAGAGCCATTCCTGAAACGCCGAACTTGCCTGTTTCAAGTGTCAGGGCAACAAGCTCGTCTGCGCTTAAGCTGTCATCCAGAGTCGCCGCCAGTGCCTTCTGAACAAATGCATTGATTTCTGCATTGTCGCGTCCAAGTTCATTTGCATGCTTTACATAAGCAGCAAGGCCTTTCAGCCCGTAAATGATAAGTTCCCTTAAGCTTCTGACGTCTTCGTTTTCTGTTGCAAGAACGCCCACGACTGCAGCTTTCCTGTCCATTTCTGCCCTGTCGTCAGAGCTCCACAATGCCGCTGCACTGAGTTTTGAAGTATCTTTGATTCCGGCAACGAGGTCGTTTTTGATTTTAAGCGTCTCCGCTACCCTTGCATAAAAAATTTCATCATCGAAGTTTGCATTCGTGATTGTTGTGAAGAGGTTTGTCGTAATATAATGGTCCGTCTCAGGTGAAACTGTTTCTCCCTGATCCCTGAGTGCTGTGGTGACCGCGCTCAGACCTTTCGTAACATAAATTAATAAATCCTGTACTCTCGCAAGTTCTGGTGATTTTCCGCACACGCCTGCTTTTGTGCATCCTGTGCATCCTGCTGTCTCCTGACACTGATAACAAAACATTGTATTTTCCATGATCATTCTCCTTTTCGCTCTCGCTTGGTTGATGAGTTAAGTATAGTATATTTTGCGGCACCCATTTGTAGCTATGGCAACATTTTGTGAGAATGTGCTGGAAACATACATATTTTACATCATTTCCTCATTATGATCGCTTTTGCAGATTAACGACTGCTATTTTGCAAATATTCTGTTGGCACTCCGCTCCTGTCAGTTCAAAAAAAACAGATGCGGCATCTGCCGCATCTGTTATAAGCCATTCTATACATCAAGTTTAAGCTGGATCTCTTCCTCTGCTTCAGCCTTGAAATCTTCCACCTTCTCCTGCTGGATGATCGGAAGCTCCTCGACTGACTGGACTCCGAAGCTCCTTAGGAACTCCTCTGTCGTTGCAAAAAGGATCGGCCTTCCCGGTGCGTCGAGCCTTCCCACTTCGCATATGAGGTTGTACTCCACCAGCTTGTTGACTGCATGGTCGCATTTTACGCCACGGATCTTTTCTATCTCCAGCTTCGTAATAGGCTGCTTGTAGGCCACGATTGACAGCGTCTCAAGCAGTACATCGGTAAGCACGTGCTTATGGGGCTGCTTCGCGATTTTGATTATATATTCGTACATTTCAGTCTTTGTGCACATCTGAAATGAATTTTCCAGTTCTATGATCCTGATGCCTCTGTCCTGGGCATTATATTTATCCATCATATTGTGTATGATCTTTCGCGTCGTTTCTATGTCGTGCTCGATCACCGCTGCAATTTTCTCTATTTCCACCGAATTTCCCATTGCAAAAAGCACGGCTTCGATAACGGCTTCCAGTTTCTGTATTTCCAATTGTTTTCCTCGCTTTTCAAGTAAATTGCCAGACCTGAAGATTTCCCGCTTCTATGCCGCTTTCACTGCGGTTATAAGGATATCGTCAAAGGTATATTCCTGTGAGATGTTTATCTTTCCGATTTTCATCAGCTCAAGGACCGCCAGGAAGGTGACGATGATCTCCATTTTTCCGCACTGTCTTTCCAGCAGCTGCCTGAAGCTGAATTCTCCATTCTCATTTGCATAGGCTTCAATGTATCCGATTTTATCCGTCAGGCTGACTTCCTCTTTTTCAATCCTGCCGAACTTGCTCCTTACGGGATCGATCCTGTCAGACTGCTTCCTGATGATCGACTTGAAGATTGCATGGAGCCTCGTGAGGGTAATGCCGTCAAGAAGAGCTTCCAGGTCTACAGGTTCCGTGTAGTTCATGACCTCGGCAGGGATTGTGGACTGCTTGTACATGGATTTCCCCGCATCAACCAGCCTGTCCTTCAGCTCAAATGACATGTACTTGTACATCTTGTACTCAAGAAGCTGTTCGATCAGCTCCTGTCTCGGATCCTCTTCCTCTCCGTCTTCGTTGATTTCCCTCGGAAGAAGCATCCTGGATTTGATGTCGATGAGCGTCGCTGCCATCACAAGGAATTCGCTCATGATGTCAAGATCCTGACGCTCGATATCCTGGATGTATTCCAGATACTGCTTCGTAATCTCCACAATCGGTATATCGTATATATTGACTTTATTCTTCTCTATCAGATGCAGCAGAAGGTCCAGAGGTCCTTCAAACGCCTGCAGCTTTACAGGTATTCCCATATTATTCTACATTCCTTTGCCTGTTTTGACAGTCTCAACAATTACTATTTTACTACAAAACAAATTAATTTCAAGCCTTACCCTTCAAAGTCACAAGAACCAGTTCCGCAGGATTGTTGAACCTGATGTTGATGGTATGCGTCCCGAGCCCCCTGCTGAGGATCATTTTGTGGCGATCCTTCTCAAACAGGCCTCCGTCATATTCAGGAAACAGCCTGACCTGCGGGGATGCCACTCCTCCGATAAAAGGAAGCCTTGCTATTCCACCGTGGATATGGCCTGCAAATACCAGATCGGCGCCCCAGTCTGCATATTCCCTGAAGTAGCACGGATTATGCGCAATCAGTATCGTATATCTGTCATCTTTACGGCCAATAAGGCTTTCGATGTATCCCTGCTCCATCGGCTCGTCATGAAACCTTTTATAGTATTTTTTATCGATCTCAATCCCCCAGATATCAACAGGCGTATTTCCAAGCATGATGGTCTCTCTCCTGTTTTCCAGGACATGGATTCCCATAGCCTTGATCCGCTCCATATAATCCTCGTACATGGTCCCGTATTTTTCCGGGTATATGCGCAGCCTGTATTCATGGTTGCCTATTCCGTAGTAGACCGGGTATCTCTGAGACAGATTTGCCAGAAGGTCCAGCGGCACCGTGAACTCCCGTCCTGGCTTTGCCACCAGAAGGTCTCCTGCGGCTATGATGATATCAGGCTCTGCACGGTCTATGGCCTTTATGAGCCTTGCATTCCCCTTGCCATAGGATCGGTTATGGAGATCTGCAAGCACGATTATCTTCACATCTTTTTCATTCTTGCTGAATTCGGATCCATGTACCGTATACTTCCTCACCCTGAAAATTCTGGTTTCTATGAGTATGTCCGCTATGATCAGTGCTGCAATTACAGCTGCGGCCGCGATTATATATTCTGGCATTTGGTCTTCCTTCCCTTATATCTATACCTTATATCTATACCTTATATCTATACCATATGGCTTGTCTCAACCAGCACGCACTTCTGCACCACATCGAGGTCATATTTTTTTGCCTCCTGCAGAATCTCAAAACTTACTGTCCCTGGCTGCAGCCATATGGTCCTGATATTTTTTTCTGCACAGTCTTTGATATATCCCAGACCGATCTTAGGATTTACCACAAAAACTGCAACCTCTACGCCATCCGGAATATCACACACATTGTTATAAAGGCTGCATCCGCATGCCTCGCAGTATTTTGGCGATATGCCGTAGACTTCGGCTCCAATATCCCTGAGCCTCTTGAATATCTTATACCCGTATTTATCCTGATCTGTAGTAACTCCGATTACTGCCCACTTTTTTGTGCTTTCCGCAAGTTTTACTGCCATTATCCATCCACCTCGCAACTTTCTGATCGTTCTTCCGTATCTGCAAATATAACGTTCTTCGCGCATAAAATGAAATCTACTAAATAATAGATGACTGCTGCACGGGCAAACAGTATGCCTGCTCCTTTCGGATAAGCCGTTGCAATCTTCTCTACGGCGCCCTGAAGGAATAAAAAGAGTACCAGGGTATAGACCCCCCAGGCGATGGAGCTCTCAAGACACAGGATTCCCTTGTAATTGAAGGGCTTCTCATTGTAATCCCACCATACTTCTCCAAATAATCTGATCATGATCCTTGCGGTCAGATATTCGATTGCCGTGGCAATGATAGCTCCGCATGCATACAGCAATATATAGTTTCCTTCCAGCGGGCTGAGCAGAAAATAAACCGTAATCGCCCCTGCGCCATAGATCGGACAGAAAGGTCCCCTGACGAATCCTCTGTTTGTCAGCTTCCTGCTGCAGACCGACATATATGCCGATTCAATCGCCCATCCAAGAATACTGTAAATAATAAACCACTGCACTATATAATATATTTCGTTTCCCAAAATCTGATAATTCCACATATCATATCCTCCCCGCATCGTCTATCCTGTTTTGGCTGTTCAATAGCTTTTGTCATTGCAACTTCCGCCGCACGGCCGAAAAGCTATATCTAGTAGATGATTTTATCATAAAATGGTTTTTCTTTCCACCTGAAAATAAAATAACGCGCTGCATCCAGGCGAAATGTTTTCTTTCTTATAAAAAAATTCGTCTGATGAGACAAAAAACATCCCTTCCAGGCCACGATGACCGCAGAGGGATGTTCTTCAATTTTTATATTTGCCGCTAACTGCTGCCGGCTGTCCTGCCTGTCAGCGCAGGTCAGGGTTCAGCCTAAAGGACTGCCAGGATTGCAAAATTCAACATAAACAGCCCTGTTGCAACCCATATGACAGGATGTACTTCTTTTATCTTGCCCTTGCATACTTTGACGAGGCAGTACGCAGCGAATCCAAATGCGATTCCATAGGAGATGCTGTAGCAGAGTCCCATGAAAATCGAAGCGAAGAATGCTGGAACCGCTTCTTCAAGATCGTTCCATTCAACTTCCTTAAAGGATGACATCATCATGATGCCGACTACGATCAATGCAGGCGCTGTAGCCTGTGCAGGCACGATACCGATGATAGGCGCCAGGAACATGCTCAAAAGGAAGAACACGGCTGTTACTACTGAAGTGAGCCCGGTTCTGCCGCCGGCTCCGATTCCTGCTGCACTTTCCACATAGGTGGTGGTATTCGAGGTACCGAATATTGCGCCAACTGAGGTCGCTACTGAATCTGCAAAAAGTGCCTTGTCCATTTTTGATTTGAGGCCTGAACCTGATTCGAGAGCATTCTCATCTTCCGCACTGAAGATTCCCGCACGGCGGCCGGTTCCGATGAAGGTTCCGATTGTATCGAATGTATCCGAAAGGCTGAATGCAAAAATCGTCATAAGCACAAGCGGTATTTTGGCACTGTCGCTGAATAAGGAAAGGAGACCCTTGCTTCCGAATGCAACAAATAATGTCTGCTTTAATTCACCGAAGGATGTTGCCAGGCCTGTAGTTGTTCCAACCGCTGCCAGATCAACGATTCCCATCGGGATTCCAACCAGGGTTGTGGCAACGATGCCGATGATGATCGCTCCCTTGACCTGCATGATCAGGAGTGCAATCGTAATTACGATTCCGATAAGCGCAAGGATTACGCCGGCACTGTTAAACGTTACAAGGCCCGGTACAGCGCTGCTGCTTGCTACAACTGTTCCATTTTCTCCAAACTGCATATAAGTTCCCGGATCGGATGTAAAGCTAAGCAGTCCCGCATTCTTGATTCCGATGTAGGCTATGAATATGCCGATACCGCCGCTGATGGCATGCTGGATGCTTTCAGGGATCGACTTGATTATCATTTTACGTATTTTGGTTATGGTGATCAGAACATTGATCATACCGCAGAGGAACACCATAGCGAGCGCCTGCTGCCAGGAAAAGCCCAGGGCTCCACATACTGTATAGGTGAAAAATGCATTGAGTCCCATTCCAGGTGCCTGTGCATATGGCACGTTTGCAAAAAGCCCCATAACAAGGGTGCCTGCAACAGATGCGAAAATTGTAGCCAGGAATACGGCTCCTGTAGGCATTCCTGTAATGCCGAGCATCTGAGGGTTTACAAAAATAATGTAAGCCATTGCGAAAAACGTGGTGATTCCGGCAACGACTTCGGTTCCGACATTGGTACCGTGTTCTTTCAGTTTAAAAAATTTCTCCATAAAAAAAACTCCTTTTCCTTTTATTTTGAGATACTGTCCCAATACAACCGAAAAAGCAAACCGAGGTCTGCTTTTTCAATCCATGCATTATTTTAATCCTTTTGTTGACATTTTTCAACTGCTGTCTAAAAAACTTTTTTTCCTGCCATCGGATCGTAACTGTTCACAGCGCGAACAGCAAAATCAAATTATCTGTCCCACTTGTCAGTCAGCGAATTGATCTGGCTCGTGAATTTTGCGAGATCCTTGTTGGTTCCCCCCTCATTGTGCCTGATGACACGCATGAGACGCTCTCCAGCCTCCACAAGATGGTCGAATACGGTAACTGCCCTCTTTCTTGCAGGGAGCATGATCTGTTCGATCTGGACAGGTATTCCTTCTTTGATCAGGACATCCGCTGCCAGGTCATATTCCGTTCCGCTGTAAGGAGCCATGGTATCATATCCGTACTCGTCCCGGAGCAGCTCAGCAAACGAAGTACATACCGCATCCTCTCCATGAACTATAAAGACCTTTTTGGGTTTTTCCTTAAACTGGTTTATCCAGTATATCAGGCCGTCTTTATCGGCATGGCCGCTTATTCCGTTCAGTTTCCTGATTTCTGCGTTCACCTTTATGGGTTCACCGAACAGTTTGACTTCAGCGGCTCCGTCAACAATAATTCTTCCAAGGGTTCCCCCTGCCTGGAATCCGACAAACAGTATGGTGCTCTCCTCTCTCCACAGGTTGTGCTTCAGATGGTGCCTGATCCGGCCCGCCTCGCACATGCCGCTGGCAGAGATTATGATTTTAGGATTCTTATCAAAGTTTATGGCTCGTGATTCATCAGCAGAGATGGTCGTCTTCAGTCCCGGAAAAGAAAGAGGATTTATCCCTTTATTTAACAGCTCAAGCGCCTCGTCATCATAGTAGCCCCTTACATTGTTGCTGAATATCTGGGTAGCTTCATTTGCAAGTGGACTGTCCACGTAAACCGTAAAGTCCCCGTATCCAACGACCCGCTTTTCTTCTTTGATCTTTCTGATGAAATACAAAAGCTCCTGGGTTCGTCCGACGGCAAAGGATGGTATTACAACGTTTCCGCCGCGGTCAAAGGTATTCTGGATGATCTCGCTGAGTTCGGTGACAAAATCCTGCCTTTCCTCATGATTCCGGTCGCCGTATGTGGACTCCATGACTACATAATCAGCCTCATCCACATACTGCGGTTCTTTTATGATTGGCTGGTCCTTGTTCCCAATATCTCCCGAAAACACGATTTTCCTGGTTATGCCGTTTTCCGTCAGCCATATTTCTATGCTTGATGAACCAAGCAGGTGGCCGACGTCAGTGAAACGGATCCTGACTCCATCAAAAATGTCCTCTATCACATGGTATTCATGAGACCGGAAAAGACCGATCGCTCCAAGCGCATCATCCATATTATAGAGGGGTTCAACTTCAGGTTTTCCGGCACGTTTTCCCTTTTTGTTCTTCCATTCCGCTTCAAACATCTGTATGTGGGCCGAATCCTGGAGCATGATGTTGCACAGTGCGGAAGTCGCACCTGTGGCATGAATTTCTCCACGGAAGCCCTTCGCATACAGAAGCGGGAGTTTTCCGGAATGGTCGATATGGGCATGTGTCAGAAACACAGCATCCACATCTTCTGCATCGATTGCGAGGGTCTGGTTGACGAAAATATTCGCACCCTGCTCCATACCGCAATCGATGAGGATATGCTTTCCGCACGCCTCGAGGTAAAAGCTGCTGCCTGTAACTTCATGTGTAGCTCCTAAAAATGTAAGCTTCATAAAACTACCTCCTTGTTGTCGACATGACCTAGTCGAAAATATTATGCAAAAAGCCCCTGTCAATTATAACCTTGTTAAACTGACAGGGAGCTGTTTTTCAATATTGCATCCCTTCAAAAAAACTGTCCGCCTTGCGGCCGGGCCATTCAATATCTATTCCCACGGGATATCCGAGTGTTCGATTTTCTTATCGCGGAGCATGAGCTCCTTAACTGCCTCATCTGCAGGTTTTCCTTCAAAAAGCACTTTGTTGACCTGTTCGATAATCGGCAGCTGGATATCATATTTCTTTGAAAGTCCCATGGCCGCCTTTGCGGAAAATACGCCCTCGACTACCATCTTGACTTCCTTCATCGCTTCTTCCATGGAGTAGCCCTTGCCAATCAGGATTCCGGCACGCCTGTTCCTGCTGTGCATGCTGGCGCAGGTCACAATAAGGTCGCCCATTCCTGAAAGGCCGTAAAAGGTCTCCCTTTTTCCGCCCATTGCAATTCCAAGCCTGCTGATTTCAGCCATTCCCCTTGTAATGAGGGCTGCTTTCGTATTGTCGCCATAACCGAGTCCGTCCGCAATCCCTGCAGCCAGGGCTATGACATTCTTGAGTGCACCGCCCAATTCTATACCAAGAATATCAGGGCTGGTGTATACGCGGAAAGCTTCATTCATGAACGTATTCTGTATATATTCCGCAACCCTCTGGGTTCTTGCACCCACAACGCAGGTCGTCGGAATGCCCCTTCCGACCTCCTCAGCATGGCTTGGGCCTGAAAGCACTGCCACGTCTGCCTGCGGTATCTCCTCTTCAATAATGTCGCTGAGCGTAAATAAAGTCTTCTCCTCTATCCCTTTCGCAACATTAACGATAATCTGCCCCTCTTTTACATAGGGTGCCATCAGCCTGGCCGTGCTTCTTGTAAAGGTTGAAGGTACTGCAAGCACCATAAGGTCTTTTCCTTCAATCGCCTCTTCCAGATTTCCGGTGATCTTCATCTCCATTGGAAGCCTGACACCAGGGAGCTTGTCCTTGTGTTCCCTTTCCTCATCAAGCATCTTTACCTCAGACTCCACAATCGACCATATGGTCACCTGATGTCCGTTATTGTGTAAAAGTAATGCTAGTGCTGTTCCCCAGCTGCCCGCTCCGATTACGCTTACATTTGCCATATGAATGACACCTCATTTCCTGATTTTTCTATTTCTTCCTGCTGAATGAAAGCTTGTTTTCAGTTCCAGCCCTGAGTCTGGAAATATTCGCCCTGTGCTTATAAAATGCAAGGCCTGTCAGCACTGCCCCAATTGTATAAAGCTCATAGAGATGGGGCTGGCTCATCCGCCCCAGGTATCCCATCTGTCCCATTATGATCATTTCCACCAGGAAGCCGCCTATCATGATCAGTGACCCGAGAGACACATATCTTGTCTTTGCAACCGTAATCACAAAGGTCAGAAATCCCAGCAGGGCCAGAACCCAGTTGAATGACAGGATAATGCCTCCTGTCGCTGCAATTCCCTTGCCTCCCCTGAATTTCAGGTAAAAAGGATAATTGTGTCCGAGTACCGCTCCAAAACCGGCGTAGAATCCGAGAAGCGGAAGCATGTCCGGATGTGATTCACCGAAAATCATTCTTGCCGCAACAACTGCAAAAATCGTTTTAAACAGATCTCCAAGAAAGGTGATCAACCCTGCCTTGGGTCCTAAAGTTCTGAGTGCATTGGTTGTGCCTGCATTGCCGCTTCCGAAATCCCTTATATCAATGTGCTGCAGCCTTCCATAAATATAACCCGTCTGGAATAAACCAAATGCATATCCTATTGCCAAACAAACTATACGTTCCATCTTACTGATCCTTTTCCTTTCGCTCCCTGGTAATGAATTTCAAAGAAGTACCCCGGAATCCGAAGGCTTCCCTGATTTTATTCTCTATATACCTGGTGTAGGAAAAATGCATCAGTTCTTTGTCATTTACAAAGATGACAAATGTAGGCGGTTTTACTGAAACTTGGGTCATATAGTAAAGTTTAAGCCTTTTTCCCTTATCTGAAGGCGGCTGCTGAAGAGCAACTGCTTCTGTCAGGATTTCGTTAAGCACTCCCGTTGCAATTCTCATGGAACGGTTTTCTATTACCACGTCGATCACTTCGTAGAGCTTGTTAAGCCTCTGGCCTGTCAAAGCAGAAACGAATATGATTTCAGCATATGGCATGTAGGCAAGTACTTCCCTTACTTTATTTGTAAACTGGTATATTGTCTTGTCGTTCTTTTCAATGGCATCCCATTTGTTGACTGCGATTACGATACCCTTGCCTCTTTCATGGGCAATACCTGCAATTTTTGCATCCTGCTCGGTTATTCCTTCAACTGCATCAATCACAATGACAACTACGTCGGCACGTTCAACCGCCGATACCGTACGGATAATGCTGTAGCGTTCAAGCTCTTCCTTGATCTTGCTTTTACGCCTTAATCCTGCAGTATCGATAAAGATATATTCTCTGCCGTGATATTTGACTTCCGTATCTACGGCATCCCTTGTTGTTCCGGCGATGTCCGATACGATGACCCTGTTCTCTCCAAGAAGCTTATTGACGATCGAGGATTTTCCTACATTAGGCTTTCCAACAATCGCAATTCGCGGACGGTCGTCTTCTTCTTCCTGAAGCTGTTCAGGTTTGAAATGCTTCGTTATTTCATCAAGCATATCGCCGATTCCAAGACGCGAAGCCGCTGAAATAGGCACCGGTTCTCCGATTCCGAGGTTATAGAATTCATACACGTCCGGCATGAGCTTTTCGAAGCTGTCTACCTTGTTTACGACAAGGACAACCGGTTTATTCGATCTTCGGAGCATGTCTGCGACTTTTGCATCAGAATCTATAAGACCCTGTCTCACATCCGTCAGGAATACGATGACGTCAGCGGTTTCAATCGCGATCTCCGCCTGCTCCCTCATCTGTGAAAGGATTACATCCTTGCTTTCCGGCTCGATACCGCCCGTATCGATCAGCGTGAACTGCATATTGAGCCAGTTTACGTCTGCATAGATCCTGTCTCTTGTTACTCCCGGCGTATCCTTAACGATGGAAATCATTTCCCCCGCTAATGCGTTGAATAAAGTAGATTTTCCTACATTAGGACGGCCTACTATTGCTACTATTGGTTTACTCATGATATTTATACCATACCTTTCTGATTATCTCTTGAATGGTTTTTCTTCTAATTCAAAATTGCCCGTACTAAATTGTGCCCGCTTGATTTTACAATATCTGTCGAGACTTGTAAAGCCTTTTCAAGTTCCTCAAGGGTAACGTCGTCCAAAAACACGTCCTCCCCGCTCCTTAAAACATTGCATGGGAGCAGGAGTTTCGTTCCCAGTTCCTTTCCCTGAAGCTGTTCGATGAGATCTCCTCCCGTCAGCAGTCCCGATACCGTGATCCTGCTTCCGAAGAAGTTGTTTTCTATTCTATATAATTCCACCCTGACATTCGGAAACAGCTTCTGTATCTTTTCCAGGATTTCTCTGATGATATCGTATGCCAGAACTCCTGTAGCCAGTGAAACATGACGTTCCCTGTCGTCCCTTGCAAGGCCTGCAAGCTCTTCCTCCACCTCGTCCTTCAGAAGCCTTACCATGCCCACACCGTTTTCAAGTTGGCGGTATCCGTCATAGGTCTCTGCTTCCGGAACCTCCATTCCTGCCAGGATATACCATTCATCCCCTGCATGTATGAAATTCATTCCGTGTTCTTCCTTAAGCTTCTTCTGCCACCTGTGTATGAGTTCCAGAACCTCCACCGCATCTTCTTTTGTAAACGGCTCCAGAGGATACAGCCCGTCCCTGAATTTGGTAAGCCCTACCGGCACGATCGATACGCTCTGCAGGTTAGGGATGTATTTCGCCATGTCCCTTATACTCCTGTCAAGCTCTGCTCCGTCGTTAACGCCTTTGCAAAGGACAATCTGACCGTTCATGACCACTCCTGCCTCGTTGAGCCTGTCCACCTTCTTAAGCGCCTCTCCTGCGAAGCGGTTATTCAACATTTTGCATCTCAGTTCAGGATTGGTGGTATGGAAGGAAATATTGATCGGCGACAGCCGGTATTCGATGATCCTGTCAATATCCCGGTCGGACATGTTCGTAAGCGTGATATAGTTGCCCTGAAGGAAGGAAAGCCTCGAATCGTCATCCTTGAAATACAGGGTCTCCCTCATGCCTTCCGGCATCTGGTCAATAAAGCAGAACATGCACTTATTCCGGCAGGATTTATACTCGTCCATGAGGCCGTTTGCGAATTCAATGCCGAGATCCTCGTCGTAATCCTTTTCGATCTCCAGCTCCCACTCTTCGCCGTCCGCTTTCTGTACAAGGAGCAGAATGGTATCGTCATTGACCAGATACTGGTAATCAAATACATCTTCTATTTCTTTATTATTAATTGCAATCAGCCTGTCCCCCGGCGCCAGCTCCATCTCTTCTGCTATGCTGCCCGGCTGGATTTTCTGTATCACATGTCCTTTTTCTTTCATATATAGTGCTCCTATTTTCAAATTATTATCGTAACTTCTATTGCAGCGATTCGGAATCCCGCATCATTTTCATACCATCATTGCATAAAAATACAGCTTTTTCATGCTCCTAATTGCTGGTTCTGCAATTTATGTACGCTATCTGGAACAGATGAAACTCAATCCAGAATAGCCCGCTTATAATTATATAATACTAAAATAACACATAAAAAGCAAATGCAACTGTTCAGCTGCTGTCGCTGAAGGATGGCCTTTTTTATGGAAAAGATGCTTCTTTCCCTCCTAAAAGGAACTATAAAATGCAACTTTTATTTTTCTTTTGCTGTATATTCTTGACGTTCCCCTTTCATGATGTTATAAATTTATATGGAACATAAATATAAACAGTAAACATCGGAGGGCCATTATGCCAAATCTTGATCTTCTCAAAAACAAAATTCCAGTTGCACCGTTAAAGATTGCCGTGCTTGAAGGCAGCAGGGATCTTGCTGAAAAAGTAGACGAGTACATCGTTAATTTCAGAAAAACAAGCGACTTAGAACATAAATCGACACTTGCTTTCAAAGGCTACTCTGAAGATTCTTATATTGCGAAATCATCCTGTCCACGTTTTGGAACAGGCGAAGCAAAAGGTGTCTTCAACGAATCAGTCCGCGGAAACGATTTATTCATCATGGTTGATGTATGCAACTACAGCCTTACCTATTCCATCAACGGCCGCCAGAACCACATGTCCCCGGACGACCATTATCAGGATCTGAAACGTATTATTGCGGCAGCTACAGGAAAAGCACACCGCATCAATGTAATCATGCCTTTCTTATATGAAAGCAGACAGCACAAACGTACGAAACGCGAATCTCTTGACTGCGCCCTGGCGCTTCAGGAATTGGCTGATATGGGGGTTTCATCCATCATTACTTTTGATGCACATGATCCGCGTGTCCAGAACGCAATTCCGCTTCACGGATTCGATAATTTCGTGCCGGCTTACCAGCTTATGAAAGCCCTGCTTGGTGCCGAAAAGGACCTGAAGCTTGACAATGACCACCTCATGGTCATCAGCCCTGATGAAGGCGCTATGCACAGAGCGGTATATTTCGCCAATGTCCTCGGCGTCGATATGGGCATGTTCTATAAAAGAAGGGACTATTCTACCATCGTAAACGGCAAGAACCCGATCGTAGAGCATGAATTCCTTGGATCTTCTGTTGAAGGCAAGGATGTGATCATTCTGGATGACATGATTTCTTCCGGAGAAAGCATGTTTGACGTGGCAAGAGAGCTTAAGTCCCGGAAGGCGAACCGCGTTTTCATCTGTACGACGTTCGGCCTCTTTACGGACGGTCTGGAGAAATTCGACGAGTACTACGAGAGCGGCCTTATAAGCCGTGTCATCACCACGAACCTGATCTACCGGACTCCAGAGCTTCTCTCAAGGCCTTACTACCTTGAAGCGGATATGTCTAAATTCCTTGCGACTATCGTCAATTCGCTGAACCATGACACTTCAATCGGAGCCGTACTGAATCCAACGGATAAGATCCATACACTTCTCGAAAAATACAAAGCCGGAAAATACTAAGAAACCGAACTATACAAAAGCGTAAAAAACCGGAAGCCGCACCGTTTGCGTATGGCTTCCGGTTTTTTCATTTCATCAAAACGGTTATCCCGGATGGTGCGCACAGTCCGGTTTTTCTTCCTCTTTTTCCGTCCCCTTCAGGCACAGGAAGGCCGCCAGGTTGCCGCGCTTTCCTTTCGTCGCCCTGTGGGAAAAGAGAAGTTCCGGATTGCAGCAGGTGCATAGATCAGTAACGCTGATCTTCTCCGGTCTGATTCCCGCCTCCAGCATTATCATTTCATTTGCCTTCCATAAATCCAGCTGATATTTCCCATTTCCCTTATGTGTCAGAATAAGACTGCACTGTTCCTCCGTAAAGGCATCTCTGAAGGCTTCTGCCACGTCCTCGCTGACCTCATAGCAGTCCGCACATATAGAAGGCCCTATGGCCGCTATGAGGTCTTCCGGAGCCGTACCGAACTCCCTTGTCATGGCTTCCACTGTCCTTTTCCCAATTTTCCCTACAGTACCCTTCCATCCCGAATGGGCAAGGCCTATGGCTTTCCTGACCGGATCCACAAAAAAGAGGGGAACGCAGTCCGCATAGAACGTGACAAGGGGCAGCTCAGGCACATCCGTAATAAGCCCGTCTATCCCCTCATAATCCGGATTCCTTACAATTCCCTTTCCCCTGTCTTCCAGAGTCGCTTTCCTTATTTCCGTGAGATGGACCTGGTCCGAAAATACCAGGTCTCTCCATTCCATGCCCAGGGCTTCCGAAATACGCCTGAAATTCTCCCTGACGTCATCTTCCTGGTCCCCTCTTGAAAAACTCAGGTTCATGGTGCTCCATATTCCCCTGCTGACCCCTCCGAGCCTGGTGGAGAAGCCGTGCTTTACCGCACCTGATTCCTCTATGTCCGGAAACACAAGGAAGGGGACCTCCTTTTCTATTCTTAATTCCATATGTTTTCCGCCTTCTTTGCGGCTGAATTCCATGTCACCCATTATTAACCCTCCCTTTATGCATGATCAAATGCATTTTTTATGACTTTTATATCCGCTCCCTGTATCAGTACCGCATCAAATCTGTATGGCCTGTCTGCCCTTAATCCGTGGGAATAGATATAGAAATCCGCGACCCGGCTGATCGTCTGCTGTTTTCTCCAGTTGATGGATTCTTCCGGGGTTCCTTTTTTCGTGGTTGACCGGTATTTGACCTCAACAAATACCAGATACCCCTCATGCCGTGCTATGATATCGATTTCTCCGCTGCGGCACCGGAAATTTCTCTCTTCTATTTTGTAACCCAGCCCTTCAAGATATTCCACGGCCATTTCCTCATAGCCGTTCCCAACTGTCCTCTTATTTATCACTTAGCTTGCCCCTTATCCTGTCCATATCATCAACAAATACGAGTATTTCCGCAACGGCCTCATAAAGCTCCGGCGGAATCAAATCTCCTATTTCAAGTTTCCCTAGCGTTTTTGCAAGTTTTTCGTCCTTGTGTAGCGGAACGTTCTCTTCCCTTGCCTTCTCGATGATCTTGTCAGCAAGGATCCCCCGTCCTGCTGCTATGATTTTGGGAGCCTGATCATCGGGATCATACCCCAGGGCAACTGCCTGCCTGGTTTTTCCTTGTCCCGTGCTGACGCTTTCCACCTGACTGCCCCATCCTTCAAAGCTTCTTTTTCCTGCCTTTTCCTTCATATGCTCACATCCTTACATCAAAGGCGTATTTTTTCATGCTGCCCTCTCCACAGCAGAGATCCAGAAATTCTTCTCTGTAATCGGCTGTCTTATCCCTTGTCTCCACGCTGAAGTCTGTATGGTATCCCTTTGCTTCCAGGCGGCCTTCAAGCTGCCCAATGCTTTCCTTCACGATCCTTGCAGATTCACCGTCCTCAAAAGAAAATCTCATGTTCATGTTTTTCCCCGACATCTGAACATGGATATCGACAGACCCCAGAGCATCCATGTCCAGATGGAGCAGAATGCTTATATCTCCATCTCCCTGGGCCAGCTTTTTCTTGTCCGTATAGACGTAAAGCTCGCTGTGGACAGTCTGGTTTCTGAGCCTTAGGGGAATCTGTATGTAGGCGAAAAGCTGGTTCAGCTGGTTCATGAAATCCAGGTTGTCCCTGAGGCTCCCGGCCTGTTTGGCAATCTCACGTGCCGGCCCCCCTGCCTGGTCCATGACCAGGTTCAGGCTTTTCGTCTGCCGGTCCAGTCTGTCATAGAGTTCTTCCAGGCCCTTCTCGTCTGCTATCTCTCCGGGACTTACAAGCCATGACGACCTGATGCCTTCCTTGAGCAGTTTTGCATATTCCGGGCTTCCGAACAGGTTCTCAAGCACCATTTTCATGGCCGTTTCTGATTCCGCCTGTCCGGATTGCCACTTTTGACAGGAAGCTTTCAGGATCGTCAGCAGTTCTTTTTCCGAAATGCCGCCGCCTGCAACCCGTTCCCGTATGCCTTCCGGTACTCCAAGCGTTTCAAGCCTCCCAGCCAGCGTTTCCCTTTCCGATGGTTCCAGAAATCTTCCCAGGCCCGTTTCAGCGCCTGCTTTCTTCCATGATTCTGCTTCATTCTCCGGAAGGAAGGATCCTCCAAAAATATCGAGAATCTTACTGTTCATTTCTATCATGCCAGCCTGGTTGCTGCCGCTTCCATCAAAACTGCCGCCAGCCCCCATGCTTTCAAGCATTTCCGGAATTTTTCCCGCCAGATTTTCTATCTCCATCGCAATCCTGTGCTCATAATTCCTGTATCGTTCAAAAGACTCCAGATTCTTCCCTGTCACCGGCAGGCCCAATTTCCGGACTGAAACTATACTGTTTACATCAGAATCAGGAAATCCGGAAACAGATCTGTGCATTTCCTGCACAGCGCGCATGTCGACCGGCATCTTCTTTTCCATCATGGCTTTTGCCATTTCCAGAGCCCTTTCGCCTGAAGGTATGCCGGCAGCCTCCAAAACCCGCATAAAAGCTGAATTATTCGTCCTGTAGTCTGCGACCGGGCTGATCACGATCTGCTCCCTGCTGCTCTGTTTCACCTGAAAGGATATCCGCTGTCCTATATACAGATCGACAGCTCCTTCCAGCCTTGCACTGATGGTTCTTCCGCCTTCCATGGCTATAACCACACTGTTATTGAGAATATCGATAACCTCGCCTGCAAAAATCTTGTCTGCGGCCAGCCCGTTCATGACGCCAGAGCTCTCCCTGCCGCCCGAAACCTGTTGTTCTGCAGGCTTAAATAAATTCATTATTCTGCTATACTCTATATTCATGCTGCTCTCTCCATCTGGCTGACTCCGCGCATCTATGCCCTCCCTGGCATACATGCACCTGTCTTTACTGCTTTGGCACCTGTCTTTATGGCTTTGACACCTGTCTTTACTGCTTTGGCATCCTCTTTCGCCTAAAGACAATGCTAACCCCTTAGGATTAGCATTGTCCGGCAGAACTGAGCCCTGCCATGTATTCAATTAATAAAATCCGGATCCTGGATCAAAAAAGGGATGCTCAAAGATTTTTTAAAAATGTGTTCCTGTGTATGGGTGATGGCCCGTGTACCCTGATGGCCTCCATGTGTGCCTGGGATCCATATCCCTTGTGGTCCCTGAATCCATATTCCGGCATGATTTCGTCATACTGCTTCATGAGGCGGTCTCTTGTCACCTTAGCGATTATGCTGGCCGCCGCTATGGAAATGCTCTTTGCATCGCCTTTTATGATCGGCACCTGCAAAATCTCGATTCCCGGTATGGTAACTGCGTCATTCAATAATATATCGGGCTGAACGCCAAGTTCCTTAAGGGCATTTTTCATGGCTTCATAGGTCGCCTGCAAAATGTTGATCTCATCAATCCTCTGGGGGCTGGCATATCCCACCCCTACAGCAACAGCCTTTTCCATAATGATGTCATACAATTCTTCACGCTTTTTTTCGCTGAGCTTCTTGGAATCGTTGATGTAAAGTATATCACAGTCCTCTGGAAGTATGACGGCTCCGGCAACAACAGGCCCTGCAAGGGGACCTCTTCCCGCTTCGTCGATGCCGCATATATAGCGGTATTCTCCGTATTTCCTCTCATACTCCTTCATGCAGTCGATCCTGTGTTTTTCCTCTTCTAATCTGAGCAGCTGTTTCTGGCATGCGCTTATGATGGATTTGACTCCTGCCCTGCCATCCGCTTCATATTCTGCTATCAGATCCGGAAACCTCTCAATCCCCGCTTCCTGAAATTCTTTTTTTATTTCGCTGATTTTCTTTTCCATACCTATCACTCTACTGGTGTTTTAAAATTCCGATTCCTTCAATCGGCCATATCCTGAGCCATGCACGTCCGATTATGTCTTCGCGGTTTACGTTTCCGACCCTGTCATCCCTGCTGTCCGAGCTTTCATTCCTGTTATCTCCCAGAACAAAATACTCATCCTTTCCAAGCTCTATCGGTTCGCCTGCAGCTCCGGCCGATTTCATCACTTCCCTGCCGTAGGACTCTTCCAGTTCCTTTCCATCAATATATATGACGCCATCTTTAATCTGAACCGTTTCGCCCGGAAGGCCGATAATCCTTTTGATATAATAGATATCCCCCCCATGTTCGAAAGGAAATACTATAATATCAAATCGTTCAGGTTCGGAAAACCTGTATGAAATCTTGTCTACGATCAGGTTATCCTTATCGCTGAGCGTGTATTCCATTGAGGATCCGCTTACCTGGGTCCTCTGCCCGACATAGGTTACGACAATCCATGTCAGAACAAGGACGATGCCCAGATAAAGCACCATGCTGAAAAGTTCCCTGAATACTCCGCCGACAGACATCTTTTCGGCATTTTTCCCTGCTTCCCCGTAATTCTCATCGTTTTTCTTCTTATTCATATCGTGACCCCCTGTATATCCTTTTACTATAGAACCCGATGACTGGACAACTACTGATTCTCTGTTTCCGCTGCTTCAACCGGTGGAAATTCCAAAGTGATTTTTCCAAGATTTCCGCTTCTGAAATCATCAATCAGTATGCCTGCGGCCTTGGAAGTGTCAAGCAGGTTGCCCTTAAGCCTGCAATGTCTGCTTTCGGCTATTCCATTCAAAATTTCGAGTGGTTCCGTTTCTTCATCTATGCCGTACCTCTTCTCCAGGGTACCTTTATACGACGCAAGAAGAAACTTGACAAGTTCAAATGCAAGTTCTTCAAGGTTTATGATATCATCTTTGATTGATCCGATAAAAGCCAGCCTCAGGCCTACTAACTGATCTTCGAATTTTGGCCAGAGAATACCCGGCGTATCCAGAAGCTCCAGGTTCTTATTCAGTTTGATCCACTGCTTTCCTTTTGTAACACCGGGCTTGTTTCCTGTCTTTGCGCATGCTCTTCCTGCATAGGAATTGATGAAAGTAGACTTGCCTACATTGGGAATGCCTACAACCATAGCCCTGACCGGCCTGTTCAGGATTCCCTTCCTCTTATCTCTCGCAATCTTTTCCTTGCAGGCTTCCTGGATGACTCCGTTTATGGATTTTAAGCCGTTTCCGGTTTTTGAGTTCACTTTGACTACAAAAAAACCCTTCTTCTGGAAATATTCCGCCCACATATCATTATATTTATCACTTGCAAGATCTGCTTTGTTCAGAAGTATCAGCCTTGCCTTGTTTTTTCCTAATTCATCTATATCAGGATTACGGCTGCTCAAAGGAATCCTTGCGTCCACAAGCTCTATTACCAGATCGATAAGCTTGATGTCCTCTTTCATCATCCTTTTTGCTTTTGTCATATGTCCCGGGTACCATTGAAAATTCATATTATTTCCTCTCTATCTGTAAAGCCGGTTTTCCAGTATTATACTACCTGCTTAATAATCCAAAATCAGAATACGGCGCAACCCTGAACCAGGCCTTGCCTCTTATATCCTTTATGTCTACATTTCCTATGTTTGCATATCTGCTGTCTTCACTGTTATTCCTGTTATCTCCGAGAACAAAGTATTCGTTTTTTTCAAGCCTGACTGGTTCTTCTGCAGTACCAGGCTTCAGAATCTCTTCTGCCTCTGTCTCCTCTTCCAGCACTTCGCCGTCAATATAGATTTCACCATCTTTGATCTGCACAGTTTCACCAGGCAGTCCGATTACCCGTTTCACGTAAAAATGCGAGCTCTCATTGCCATTCGGCTTAAATACTACTATATCAAACCTTTTAGGAGTTCCAAACTTATATATCATCCTGTTGATCAGGATCTTATCTCCGTCAGCCAGGGTTGGCGACATGGACGGTCCAATCATGCTGGTCTTTTCGCCGAAAAACTGCACGATAACAGCGGCTGTCAGAATAACCACCAGGATATCGAAAACCCATCCCAGTATGCTTTTTAGCAGCCCTGCATTTATCTTTTTCTTCTTTTTATAAAATCTAAGTTCACCCATATGCGATGTCCCCGCCAAATCAATAGTCTGAAAACGAAGGATGTCCGGCTGGTAATCTGCCGGCTGCCCTCACGAATATGACAAAAAAGGGACAACATATAATCTATTGTCCCCTTTGTTGCTATCTAGTACATATCCTACGAGAATCCTCGTATTATTTTACTAATTCTTTAACTTTTGCTCTCTTACCTACGCGGTCTCTTAAGTAGAACAGTTTCGCTCTTCTTACTTTACCTCTTCTGATAACTTCGATTTTCTCTACGTTAGGAGAATGTAATGGCCATGTTCTTTCAACGCCGATTCCGTTAGAGCTCTTTCTTACTGTGAAAGTTTCTCTTGAGCTTCCGCCCTGTCTTTTGATAACAGTTCCTTCGAAGATCTGGATTCTTTCGCGGTTTCCTTCTTTTACTTTAGCGTGTACTTTTACAGTATCACCAACATTAAAGCTATCTACTGATGCTTTAACCTGTTCTGCTTCGATTTTTTTAATGATATCGTTCATCTGTGTGACCTCCTTGATATTTTGGATGTTCTTAATACGATCTGTAACAGAGGACCATCTCTTTCTTCTCACAACAACTTACTTTAGCATAGTTTCGATATTTTGGCAAGCATTTTCCAAATATTCAACATCTTTTTTTGTAAGTTTTGCTTCTTTCAAAAGATCAGGCCTTCTTTCCGCAGTCCTGATCAGGGACTGCTGCCGTCTCCATTTTTCAACGTTTCCGTGGTGTCCCGAAAGAAGAACCTCCGGAACCTTTTTCCCATGCCATTCTTCCGGGCGGCTGTACTGCGGGTATTCCAGCAGGTTGTCATAAAAAGATTCAAACTCTGCAGAAACATCGTTGTTGAGCACGCCCGGTACCAGCCTGGAAATAGCATCTATCATTACCATGGCAGGCAGCTCGCCGCCTGTCAGAACGTAATCGCCGATTGAGATATTATCTGTGACCACTTCTTCCAGAACCCTTTCGTCAATCCCTTCGTAATGCCCGCAAAGAAACACAAGATCCTCCTCGCCTGCCAGTTCTTCTGCCACCGCCTGGCTGAACACCCTTCCCTGGGGAGTGAGGTAGACTACCCTCGGCCTGCGTCCGATCTGCTCTCTGACAGTCTCATATGCCCTGTATACCGGCTCTGCCTGCATGACCATTCCGGCGCCTCCGCCATAGGGATAATCATCCACCCGCTTATGCTTGTTTACTGAAAAACCCCTGATATCAACTGCATTCAGCGAAATCAGCCCTTTCTCAATGGCTCTGCCGATAATGCTGGTATTCAGTCCGTTCTCTATCATCTCGGGAAATAAAGTCAATACATGGTAGTTCATCAGTCCAACAGTCCTTCCATCAAATGTATCTTCATTCGGCGGCCTGCCACATCCACTTCCAGGACACATTCCTTTATGGCCGGAACCAGAACTTCTTTCTTGTCCTTTGTCTCAATGACATATACATCATTGGCGCCTGTCTCCAGAACGTCCGCAAGCACCCCGAATTCCTGTCCGTCATCTGTAAATACAGCGATTCCGATGATATCAGCGACAAAATATTCGTCTTTTTCAAGCTTTACGGCATCAGTCCGCGTCACCAGAAGGCTTTTTCCTTTATACTTCTCAATATCATTTATATTATCAATTCCCTTGAATTTCAGGATTGCGAACTGTTTAAAAAACTTTACGCCCTCAATTTCAAGTTCCATCTTTTCTTTTCCAGTATCCAGTATTACTTTCTTCAGTTTCTTAAATCTGTTAACATCATCTGTCGTAGGGTATACCTTTACTTCGCCACGTATTCCGTGGGTTGAAGAAATTATGCCTACCTGCAATAAGTCTTCCATATTCATTATAATCTCTCCCGTCATGCGTCTTTTACATAATTGGCAGCAATTCCAGCCAACTGCCGTAACTGCTGATTTGATATAAACAAACCCGGCGTCAGATTATTACTACCTTACGTCGGGTTTATATACATCTTTCAGGACTTACGTCCCAAAACATATTACTGCATGATTTCTACAATAACTTTTTTGTCATCTTTAGATGCTGCTGCCTTTACAACAGAACGGATCGCTTTCGCAATACGGCCCTGCTTTCCTATTACCTTGCCCATATCAGACTGGGCTACGCGCAATTCAACAAGAACACCTTTTTCTGTTTCTGTTTCTGTTACAACAACTTCATCCGGATAATCGACTAGTGATTTTGCAATTACTTCTACTAAATCCTTCATTACTTCACCTCCACTAGTTTTCCGGTCTTATTTTTCGATACCAGCTGTTTTGAAGATTTTGCCAACTACATCTGTAGGCTGAGCTCCGACTGAAAGCCATTTTTTAGCGAGTTCTTCATTAACCTTGATTGCACTTGGGTTTTTAGTTGGATCATAAGTACCGATTTCTTCGATGAACTTACCATCTCTTGGTGATCTAGAATCAGAAACTACTATTCTATAAAAAGGAGCCTTTTTCTGTCCCATTCTTTTTAATCTGATTTTTACTGCCATTACATTTCACCTCCTTAAGGATTTCATAATATACAATATCATTTGAATTTTCAAATTAATTGTTGAAAATATTTATGTTAAAAAGGAAGTTTGAACTTGCCTTTTTTACCACCTTTACCGCCCATAAGTCCGGGCATCTGCTTCATCATTTTTCTTGTCTGTTCAAACTGTTTAACCAGTTTGTTTACCTCGCTGATGTCAACGCCGGCACCTTTTGCGATCCTGTTCTTTCTTGAAGGATTCAGTATGTCCGGATTCGTGCGTTCCTTCGGAGTCATGGAGAGGATGATTGCTTCAACCTTGTCCATTGCGCCATCGTCGATTGCATCCAGATTCTTCATCTGCGCGCCCATTCCCGGCATCATGCCGAGGATGTCCTTCAGGCCGCCCATTTTCTTGATCTGATTCATCTGATCAAGAAAATCATCAAAACCGAACTGGGCTTTTCTTAATTTCTGTTCAAGTTCCCTGGCTTTGTCTTTGTCGACTTCTGACTCTGCTTTTTCAATCAATGTCAGAATGTCTCCCATGCCAAGTATTCTCGAAGCCATTCTGTCAGGATAAAACTGCTCCAGATCAGAGAGTTTTTCTCCCATACCAATATATAGGATAGGCTTTCCTGTGACCGCCCTGATTGAAAGAGCTGCACCGCCTCTTGTATCGCCATCTAACTTTGTAAGTACGACGCCGTCTATTCCGACTTTGTCATTGAACATTCCTGCGACATTGACTGCATCCTGTCCCGTCATTGCATCGACTACCAGTATCGTCTGGTCTACGTTGACGTTTTCCTTGATTTCGATAAGTTCATTCATCATGTCCTCATCTATGTGGAGACGTCCCGCTGTATCGATGATTACCACATTAAAGCCGTTCTTTCCTGCATGCTCGACTGCTGCCTTAACGATATTAACCGGCTTGTGGCTTGTTCCCATTGCAAAAACTTCAACGCCCTGTTTCTGTCCGTTTATCTGGAGCTGCTGTATCGCTGCCGGCCTGTAAATGTCACAGGCTGCCAGAAGGGGCTTCCTGCCTTTCGACTTCAGCTTCCCTGCAATCTTTGCAATCGTGGTGGTCTTACCTGCACCCTGGAGTCCGGCCATCATGATGACCGTAATCTCATTGGAAGGTTTGAGCTTGATTTCCGTTGTTTCGGAACCCATCAGCCTTACCATTTCCTCATTTACTATCTTTATAACCATCTGTCCCGGTGTCAGGCTTGACATAACATCCTGTCCTACCGCCCTGTCCTGAACAGCCTTTATAAACTCTTTTACAACCTTGAAGCTTACATCTGCTTCTAAAAGCGCCATCTTGACTTCCTTCAATGCAGCTTTTACATCATCTTCAGTAAGTCGTCCTTTGCTTCTTAAGTTTTTAAATACATTCTGCAGCTTTTCGGATAAGCTTTCAAAAGCCATGCTTATACCTCCTGATTTTATAGTTCTTCGAGTATCTCGTTTGAAATCTGTTCTATCTGCGCGATCAACTCTTCTTTTTCAACAGTTCTATATTCTTTAATCAGCAGATTGATCCTGTTTACTTTTTCCTTTGTACTCAGAAACTTTTCTACAAGATGGAGTTTGTTTTCATAATCCGCCAATATCTTATTGCATCTTTTTACCAGATCGTGTACGCCCTGTCTGCTTATTCCCTGATCTTCTGCAATCTCGCTCAAAGACAGATCATTAAGCACTATGTCCTCATAAATCTGTTTCTGGTGACTTGTCAGGAGTTCACCATAAAAATCATATAACAAAGCTTGTTCAGCTATTCTTTCCATCGCCATCACCTCTGCTATCATATAACAGTCCCACGAGGCTGTCAAGTGTTTTTTCTTGACAGCCTCGATATCTTTTTTGATTTCCGGCATCGGTGGAAACTCCTGCAGACAATTTTATTATAAGTTCGGTCTGATCAGTTTCGGCTTGTATCCGCTGACTTTAAGCGCTTCGACTATCTGGTCCTTATGTTCAGTTCCAAAAGCCTCCAGCGTAATCTTCAATTCTACCGCAGCATTCCTGTTAGTGCTGACAAACTGGTTATGCTCCAGCTTGATGACATTTCCCTGGTTCTTTGCGATCACATCGGCAACCTTGACCAGTTCGCCCGGTTTGTCAGGAAGGAGTACGGAAACGGTAAAGATTCTGTCTCTCTGGATGAGTCCGTGCTGCACGATTGAAGACATCGTGATCACGTCCATATTTCCACCGCTTAAGATTGACACGATTTTTTTCCCTGTAACGCCCAGATGCTTCAAGGCAGCAACTGTAAGCAGTCCTGAATTTTCGACGATCATCTTGTGGTTTTCAACCATATCAAGGAAAGCAACAATCAGTTCCGAATCCTCAACAGTGATGATGTCATCAAGATATTCCCTGATATAGGGAAAAAGTTTGTAGCCTGGTGTCTGCACGGCCGTTCCGTCTGCAATCGTGTTTACGCCTGTCAGGGTAGTCACCTTGTCGTTTTTCAGGGATTCCTGCATGCAGTTTGCCCCTGCCGGCTCCACGCCGATCACTTTGATTTTAGGATTTAAAAGCTTAGCAAGAGTTGCAACACCAGTTGCAAGTCCGCCTCCTCCGATTGGAACCAGGATGTAATCGACCGTAGGCAGTTCCTTGATGATTTCCATTGCGATGGTACCCTGGCCGGTAGCCACATCCAGGTCATCAAAGGGATGGATGAATGTGTATCCGTGTTCGGCAGCCAGTTTGTATGCATACTCGCAGGCTTCGTCGTAGACATTTCCATAAAGGACCACTTCTGCTCCATAGCTCTTTGTCCTGTTCACCTTGATCAGCGGAGTAGTCGTGGGCATCACTATGACAGCCTTAGCCCCGAAAACTTTTGCAGCATAGGCAACGCCCTGGGCATGGTTTCCAGCTGAAGCCGTGATCAGCCCCTTCTCTCTTTCTTCTTCAGTAAGCGTGCTTATTTTATAGTAAGCTCCCCTTACCTTATATGCGCCTGTACGCTGCATATTTTCAGGTTTGAGATAGACTTTGTTTCCAGTTGTCTCACTGAAATATTCACTGTATACCAATTTGGTAGGCAGAGTTACCTTATTCACGATTTCCGTTGCTTCTTCAAATTTTTCTAGTGATAACATTTCTCATCTTCCTTTTCCCGGACTATTCGTCCTCCTGCTTTACATCAAAGAGTGCATTTACAAAATCATCAGCATTGAATTTCTGAAGGTCATCGATCGTTTCCCCGACCCCAATGTATTTCACCGGTATGCCAAGTTCAGCCTGGATCGCCACAGCAATCCCGCCTTTCGCCGTCCCGTCAAGTTTCGTCAGTATGATGCCCGTTATATCCGTCACTTCCTGAAACTGCCTTGCCTGCGCAAGAGCATTCTGTCCGGTAGTGCCATCCAGTACGACCAAAGTCTCCCTGTATGCCTCCGGATACTCTCTCTCCAGTACCCTGTCGATCTTACCAAGCTCCTGCATGAGATTTTTTTTGTTGTGCAGACGTCCCGCAGTGTCGCAGAGAAGCACGTCAGCCTTTCTTGATTTTGCGGCTGCCACAGCGTCATAAACGACAGCTGCGGGATCCGCGCCTTCCTGCCCCCCGATTATATCGACTCCGGCACGGTTCGCCCATTCAGTCAGCTGCTCGCCGGCAGCTGCCCTGAACGTATCCGCTGCAGCAAGAACCACTTTCTTGCCCTGGTCCTTCAGTTTTCCGGCCAGCTTGCCCACCGAAGTGGTCTTGCCCACGCCGTTTACGCCGATGACGAGAACCACAGACTGTCTGTTCTCAAATTCATAAGCCGCTTCGCCTATATCCATCTGCTCCTTTATGCTCTTGATTAAGAGCGCCTTGCATTCTTTCGGCTCCTTAATCCTGTTTTCTTTCACTTTCTTCTTCAGATCCTCAATAATTGCCGTCGTGGCATTAATCCCTAAATCGCCCATTACAAGAATTTCTTCGATCTCTTCGTAAAAATCATCATCAATACTTGAAAATCCACTGAAAATAGAATCAATACCGGAAACAATATTATTTCTGGTTTTAGAAAGTCCGGCAACTAGCCGCTTAAAAAAACCTTTTTTCTCTTCTGCCATAATATTTCTCCTTCTTTTTTCTTCAGTCGTGCAGACCGCTATTTATCCAGGTCTTCCTCAATGAGGTTTACAGACACCAGCGTCGACACGCCCTTTTCCTGCATGGTAATTCCATACAGCCTGTCAGCCGCAGCCATTGTACCACGTCTATGTGTAATAATAATAAATTGTGTGTTCTTTGTCAACTTATGAAGGTATTTTGCGAATCTGGTAACGTTGGAATCATCCAGAGCCGCTTCGATCTCATCAAGGAGGCAGAAAGGCGACGGTTTCAGGTTCTGTATCGCAAACAGCAGCGCTATGGCCGTAAGTGCCTTTTCACCACCTGAAAGCTGCATCATGTTCTGAAGCTTCTTTCCTGGCGGCTGGGAAACAATCTGTATTCCTGCTTCCAGGACATCCTCATCCTCAACCAGCTCCAGGGAACCCTTTCCTCCTCCAAAAAGTTCTTTGAAGGCTTTATCAAATTCGATGCGGATCAGTGCAAACTTCTCCCTGAACTGGCTGCGCATTCCTGCATCCAGCTCTTCAATAATGTTGAGCAGCGTGTGTTCAGCCGTTACCAGGTCATCCCTCTGGGTGCTGAGGAAGCCATAACGCTCCTTCATGTTTTTATAGTCTTCGATGGCATTTACATTGACATCGCCCAGTTTCCTGATTTCCTCTTTCACTGCGGTTATCTGCTTTTTGATCGCCGCGGGGTTATCCATCTCTGGATTCCTCATGGAGGCCGCCACGCTGTAGGTGATTTCATACTCCTCCCACATGTAGTTAATCTGGTTTTCGGAAGATTCCTCTAATTTTTCTTTCTGGTTTCCAAGGCGGAAGCATTCCTTATCCAGTTCGTTCATTCTGGCCGAAAGTTCTTCTCTCTTTTTGAAGAAATTTTTATAGGAGCCGCTCAGCTTTTCCTTCTCTTCAGTCAGAGACTTCAGCATTCGGTCAAGCTCCTCATGTCTCTGAACAGAGCCACGAATCGTCTCCCTGATTTTCTGGATTTCGCTTTCCTTGTTTTTCACTTCATCGGCAGACTCGGCCAGCTGCTGGTCGATTGATACGAGCTCCTCTTCCAGCTTGCGGATTTCCGAATTGATACGTTTGGTGTTTTCAGCAAGGAACTCTTTCTTCTGGGCGAGTCCGGCAAATTCCATGGCAATGTCCGAAGTCTGCCGGCTGACAGAAGCTTCCTTCGTCCGTTCCCCGTCAAGCTCTTCCTGAAGTTCCCTTATGTTCCGTTCGATCTGCTTCTCCTTCGTTTCTGAATCATGAAGCTCCGCATCGATAGCCTGCTTGCCCTCGCCGATTTCCATTACCTGCTTTTCAATCTCCCGGCTTTCAGCGATGACGTCATTATAGCTCTTTCTTATTTCGTTTTTCTTCTCTATGGCCTTCTTTACATTCATCCTGCCAGTATTCTGCAGAATAAACTGTTCCTGCAGGCTTTTTGCATCCTCGCTGATTTCTGCCCTGAGATTATTTCTCTGGTCCCGGGCTTTAGCGATGTCTGATTGAAGATCAGCAACTGCCTGAAAGAGTTCTGCAACTTTTCCATCCAGCTCCTCAATTTCCCTGCGTCTTCCCAGAAGATTGCTTGCATTCTTGAACGCACCGCCTGTCATGGAACCTCCCGGGCTGAGTGACTCGCCCTCAAGGGTAACGATCCTGATGGAATAACTGAATTTTCTTGCAATCGCAATTGCATTGTCAATATTGTCCACAACCAGCGTCCTGCCAAGCAGGTATCTTGCCAGATCCTGATACTTCGGTTCCGTCTTCACAAGTTCACTGGCAATGCCGATCACCCCGGTTTCCGAAAGCGCTTTTTCTCCCGAAAAGCCCCCTTTGTTTCCGATGCTTGTCAATGGCAGGAAGGTAGCCCTTCCGAACTTGTTCTTTTTCAGATATTCGATCATGCCTTTTGCGGTGTTCTCATTGTCCGTTACGATATTCTGGATACTGCCGCCCAGAGCCGTTTCGATAGCAACCTCATATTCCTTTTCAACCTTTATGATATCCGCAACGACGCCGACGATCCCCTTCTGGCTGTCTTTGCACTCCATGACCTTACGAATGCTGTTGCCGTAGCCGTCATAGCGCTCTGTTATGTTCTTCAGCGAGTCGAGCCTCGACTTCTCCCTGTGGTATTCCGGCTGCAGCGCATTCAGCCTTTCGTTCTGGCGGACAAGGTTCTCCTGGATTTCCGCTACTGCCAGTTCCCTGGCTTTCTGGCTCTCCCTGAGGCTGGCGATTGTCTTTTCGACTGTTTCCAGTTCTGTTGTATGTCCCTCTTCTTCGGCATCCTGTTCTGCTTCGTCGCTTTTCATTTTGATAAGCTTCTGGCTGAGTTCCGCCTTTCGGATGTTGATCTGTTCAAGCATGGTGTCATATCTTTGAAGTTTCGCTTTTGTTGAAGCTCTCGAATTGAGAACTTCAAAAATATCATTCTTTCCAGTTTCAATGTCTGCATTCAGGCTTGAAATTTTTGCCTGTATTCCGGACAGAATGTTCTTCGCTTCCAGCTGCCTGCCATCCATTCCTGAAATGAGCCCGTCGATTTCTGCCTTCTCTGATTCGAACACATTTTTCTGCTCCCTGCGTTCTTTCACTTCCTCATTGATTGCAGCACGGCGTCTGTTGTAATACTCGTCACTTGACTTCGCTGTGTTGATCTGTTCGTTCAGTACGTTGACCTGGCCTTCCAGCTGGCCTTTTACAAGGCTTTCCTGGCCGAGTCTGCCCTTTGTCTCATCTATTCTGGCGTCGAGCTCTTCTATGTCCTTTTCGAGCTTTTCGTATTCTTCTTTTGTACTTTCATAATTTGCGGATGAAGTTTCCAGATCCTCTTCCGCAATCTTAAGTTTCTCATTTATCGATGCCAGCTGGGTGTTGATTCTCTCAGATTCCATAAGGAACATATTGACATCATATATCTTCAGTTCATCCTTTTTCTTCAGATACTCCTTCGCTGTCTCCGATTGCCGTTCCAAAGGGGCCAGCTGCTTTTCTATTTCTGAAAGTATGTCATTGACACGGACAAGGTTGGCCTTCTCATCTTCCAGCTTCTTCTGTGCCGTAGCCTTCCTTCTTTTGAATTTCACTATACCGACAGCTTCATCAAAAAGCTCCCTGCGCTCTTCAGGCCTGCCGCTCAGGATTTTATCAATCTGCCCCTGCCCGATTATGGAGTAGCCTTCCTTTCCAATTCCGGTATCATAGAAGAGCTCGTTCACGTCTTTCAGCCTGCATGCCGAACCATTGATCAGATATTCGCTCTCTCCCGACCGGAAAACCCTTCTTGCCACAGTGACTTCTTCGAACTCTATCGGAAGCTGGTGGTCGGAATTATCAAGCGTTATGGCAACGGAAGCAAATCCCTGAGCCTTCCTGTTCTCTGTTCCCGAAAAGATTACGTCCTGCATGCTTGCGCCTCTGAGCTGCTTTGCCCTCTGCTCGCCGAGCACCCAGCGGACAGCATCCGCTACATTACTCTTTCCGCTGCCGTTTGGACCGACAATACCTGTTATTCCATTATGGAAATCAAACACGATCTTATTTGCGAATGATTTGAATCCCTGGACTTCTATACTCTTTAAATACATCATGCACCTACTTTATTTTATTTTGCAGTATAAATGCTTCTGCGCCCTTTCTCTATTTTTTTGCATTCCCGCTTCCCTTGAGTTTTCGGATTGCATTGAAAGCAGCTTCCTGTTCTGCTCCTTTTTTCGTGGTTCCCGTACCCTGTCCGACAATATCGTCTCCAATCAGTACATTGACAACAAACCTCTTGTTATGGTCGGGTCCTTCCTCGCCAATTAGCGAATAGCTCAGTTCCTGATCATATGCCGCCTGTACGATTTCCTGCAGGATAGTCTTGCTATCATAAAAGAGCTGTTTATCCTCAATATCTGTCAGGATGAACCTGTCTATGAACTCTTTTGCATTAGTAAAACCACCATCTAGGTATATGGCCCCTATGACCGCCTCAAGTGCATCTGAAAGGATCGATTTCCGCTCTCTTCCTCCGGTCAGGTCCTCTCCTTTTCCAAGAAGCAGATACTTCCCAAGATCGATATCCCTCGTGCTCAGAGAAAGTGTCTGCTCGCACACTATGCTTGCCCTGAGTTTTGTAAGATAACCCTCTGCTTTTTCAGGGTATTTTTTATATAAGAAATCACTGGTTGCAAGTTCTAAGACGGCATCTCCCAGAAACTCCAGCCTTTCATTGTTCCCAACACGCTTAATCCTGTTTTCATTTGAATAGGAACTGTGGGTCAGCGCCTGTGTGATAAGCATGCGGTCATGAAAGGCATATCCAATCCTAGATTCCAGCTCATCTATCTTCTGTTTTTCATTCATTTTCAGAATCCTCTCTTACATTTTATATAGAAGCAGCGATTCAGGTCAATACCCTTTCAAGCCGCATTTTTAGTTACGGGAATATAATGTTACTGTTCACTCCGTGACCAGTAACATTATATTCCCCTATGACATGAAAAAGCCCTTTGCAGGGCTTTTTCAGAGTATAAGTTTCCCACCTGAAGCGAAAAACCAATCTTTAGTTTAATGCGTTTTTGATCTGATCGACAGCATCTCCAACTGAAATGATTTTTTCTGCTTCTTCATTAGGGATTTCGATATCAAATTCTTCTTCTATTCCCATGATAATCTGGAAGATATCTAATGAATCGGCTCCTAAATCATCAACAAAAGTTGTGTCCAATGTGATTTCATCTGCATCGACATTTAATACCTCCGCAATGATCTGCTGTAATTTTTCAAATTCCATATTTTTCAATCCTTTCTTCTATTCATCTTTTAAAATGATATTCTGCCTGATTTTTTCGTTTATCTGCTGTTCTTTAAAGGTTACGCACTGTATGATTGAATTTTTGATTTCATTTGCCTTGGCATTTCCGTGCGTTTTGACGACAAGTCCGTTCAGACCAAGCAGCGGTGCTCCGCCGTACTGGCTGGCATCGAAAGTTTTCAGTGTGGCTTTCAGTGCCGGCTTTACAAGAAGAGCTCCTATCTTGCTTCTCAATGAACTCATCATGCCTTCTTTGATTTTGCCGATAAGTGTGCTCCCTAATCCTTCATATAGTTTCAGGATGACATTACCAACGAAAGCCTCGCATACAATTACGTCGGCTCCGCCGTTTGGTATCTCTCGGGCTTCAATGCTTCCGATAAAATTGATATCCTGGCAGTTTTTAAGCAGCGGGAATGTTTCTTTGACAAGAAGGTTTCCTTTTTCCTCTTCAGCACCAATATTTACAATCGCAACTCTTGGCTTTTTTATTCCAACTACATTTTCCATGTATATTGAGCCCATCTTTGCGAACTGCAGAAGGTGTGATGGCCTGGCATCCACATTTGCGCCACAATCAACCAGTAATGACACTCCGTTTTTGGTAGGAATAAGCGGTGCAAGAGGTGGCCTTTCAACGCCTTTTATTCTTCCTACTATAAGCTGGCCTCCGACAAGAATCGCGCCGGAACTCCCTGCAGATACAAATGCATCAGCTGCTTTGTTCTTCACCAGGTTCATGCCAATTACAATGGATGATTCCTTTTTGCCTCTTATGGCCATAACAGGGGGTTCCTCAGTACTGATTACTTCTTTAGCCGGAATAATTTCAATCTGACCGGCATCGAATGTATATTTCCTGATTTCCTCTCTGATACTGGCTTCTTTTCCTACCAGAAAAACTTTGATATCCTTCCTTGAGTTGACAGCCTCAACCGCTCCCTTGACGATCTCGAAAGGGGCATTGTCGCCGCCCATTGCATCTACTGCAACTTTTACCATATCTTGCATTTCTACTCCTCCTTGCATGCCTATTACATAATATACTAGATATCATTCTATAAATCAATATACAATTATATTTTTTGTTGCAGAACAAAAAGTATGCCCTGACATAAAAAAAGCGCCCTGTTCGGGGCGCTTTCTACCTGTTTCCGTCGGATATTCCCGCCGGCTGAATTTATAATGATTATAAATTAGTCAACAGATACGATTTCTTTTTTGTTGTAAGAACCACAAGCTTTACATACTCTATGAGGCATCATTAATTCTCCACATTTGCTACACTTCACTAAATTTGGAGCGCTCATTTTCCAGTTTGCTCTACGTTTATCTCTTCTTGCTTTAGAAGATTTATTCTTTGGACAGATAGACATGGTTACACCTCCTCTTAAACTTCAACAGACCCTTATAGGAATCTATTTTTTAGAATTATTAAAGATATCACGGATAACTGACATTCTTGGATCAAGTTCTGTGACGTCGCAGCCACAGTTTCCATGATTGAGATTTGCTCCACATCTATTACAGATACCCTTGCAGTCGTCGCCGCAAAGAACCTTCATAGGCCAGTTTACTAAAATCTCATTATAGACAAGCGTGTCTATATCAAGGCTGCATCCAATAACAAAATTGCTTTCATCCAACTCTTTTATCCTGTCTTCTTCAGATAACTTCATATCTATACTTCTGGTTATCTCAAGATGGAAATCCGTCTTAACCGGTTCTAAGCACCGGGCGCATGGTATTTCTAAAGATAAATTGCAGGTTCCCGATATAAGAACTTCCCTTTTCCCAACATTGGTAATGGTCAGATCCACCAGTTCCTTTTCAATAATCTTAAAGCTGCCAAGAGCGGATTTAAAATAGTCCATCTCGACAGGTACCTGCGTGTGTACGACTTTATCCTCACGGGACAAAACATTTGATAAGTCTATTAACATAATAGTCTCCTAATTCATACCTAAGTTATTATACCCACATAGATTTTATTTGTCAATATCTTTTTCTATGCAGATATAATATGTTGCTGTTCGCTGAGCGGACAGCAACATATTATCAATGACGCAGCTAATTCACACCATCTATTATTTTACGAGTGCTAATGTCTCTCTCGCGATTGCAAGTTCTTCATTTGTTGGAACAACAAGAACTGCCGTTTTTGAATCAGGCGTTGAAATGACGATATCCATTCCCCTCTTTGCATTGGCTTCCTGATTAAGTTCTATTCCAAGGTATCCTAAATAGTCGCAGATATCGGTTCTTACATATTTGTTGTTTTCACCAAGACCAGCTGTAAATACGATTGCGTCTACACCGTTCATTGCAGCAACATAGGATCCTATGTATTTCGCAACAGAGTATGCAAATACTTTCATCGCTCTGATTGCATCTTCTCTTCCTGCAAGCACAGCATCTTCAAGATCCCTGAAATCACTTGTGAATTCAGATAATCCGAGAACGCCTGATTTTTTGTTGAGTACGTCCATAACGCCATCGATATCAAGGTTTTCTTTCTTTGCAATATATTCCATGATCGCAGGATCGATATCGCCTGAACGTGTTCCCATGATAACGCCCTGAAGTGGAGTAAGGCCCATTGATGTATCTACTGATTTGCCATTCTTAACGGCACAAACGCTTGCTCCGTTTCCAAGATGGCAAACGATTGTCTTCAACTGGTCATATGGTTTTTCCAGGATTTCAGCAGTTCTCTTTGATACATAGCTGTGTGAAGTTCCGTGGAAACCGTATCTTCTGATTTTGTATTTTTTGTAATATTCATAAGGAATTCCGTAAAGGAAAGCTTCTTCAGGCATTGTCTGATGGAATGCCGTATCGAAAACGCCAACCATTGGAGTTGTTGGCATTAATTTTTTGCATGCGTCGATTCCGATCAGGTTTGCAGGATTGTGCAGAGGCGCTAATTCATTACATTCTGTAACAGCTGCGATAACTTCATCTGTGATGATTGTTGAGCTTGCGAATTTTTCTCCACCATGAACAAGTCTGTGTCCAACTGCTCCGATTTCATCAAGGCTTTTAACAACACCTGTTTCAGTATCTGTAAGAGAATCAAGAACAAGCTTGATAGCCTGCGTATGATCTGGCATTGGGGATTCAGTAATAATTTTCTGTCCTCCTTCAGGCTGATAAACGATTCTGCTGCCATCGATTCCTATTCTTTCGCAAATACCTTTTGCTAATACGGCTTCTGTTTCAGAGTTGATTAACTGGAATTTAAGCGAAGAACTTCCACAGTTTATTACTAAAATATTCATTTTATTTCCTCCTGGTTTAACTGATTAATATATTATTCTTAGAAGAGAGCTGATTCTCATGATCGGCCCTTCCATTTTCAAACCTTACAGCACAGCCCTTTCGGCGTTCATCGGTGCCATAGAGCAGTTACTTACATGTTCTGTGCCTGTACTGCCGTAATTGCGATTACGCCTACGATATCTTCAGCGCTGCATCCTCTTGACAAATCGTTTACAGGTTTTGATATACCCTGTGTTACTGGACCATAGGCTTCTGCTTTTGCAAGCCTCTGTACCAGTTTGTATCCGATGTTTCCAGCATCTAAGTCAGGGAAAATAAGAACGTTTGCTTTTCCTGCGATTTCGTTGCCAGGTGCTTTAGACTGTCCAACGCTTGGAACGATTGCTGCATCTGTCTGGAATTCTCCATCAATTTTAAAGTTAGGATATGTTTCTTTTGCGATTTTTGTTGCTTCTACTACCTTATCAACATCTGCATGTTTCGCACTTCCCATTGTCGAGTGTGAAAGCAGAGCTACAACAGGTTCTTTACCAACAAGCTGTTCGAATGATGCAGCTGATGATCCTGCGATTGCTGCAAGCTCTTCTGCAGTAGGGTTCTGGCAGAGTCCTGCATCTGAAAATACGAATGTTCCATCTGCACCATATTCGCAATCAGGAACTACCATAACGAAGAAAGAAGACACTAACTTCGTACCTGGTTTCGTTTTAAGAATCTGTAAAGATGGTCTTAATACATCTGCTGTCGAATGGCACGCACCAGCTACCATACCGTCTGCATCTCCTGCTTTAACCATCATAACGCCGTAGTATAAGTAGTCTTTTAACAAGAGTGCTTCAGCCTGTTCAGCTGTCATTCCTTTGCTTTTTCTTAATTCTACTAAGAGTTCGATATAACTTGATGTTTTTTCCGAGGTAGCTGGATCTATAATAGTTGCTTTAGAAAGATCTAAGCCCTCGCCGCCTTTTTCGATGTCTTCTTTCTTTCCTACCAGGATAAGATTTGCGATATCTTCATTTAAAATTTCAGCCGCTGCTTCATATGTTCTGCGATCTTCAGTTTCTGGTAATACGATTGTCTGTCTATTGCTTTTGGCTCTTACTTTAATTTCGTCAATAAATCCCATGATTTTATGACTCCTTTCTTTCTTATCAATAAACCCATTATAAACTAAATGTTTATTGTATACAAGACCATTTTCATTAGTTATTTATTTAACAACTCACTGCTCTTACCCCCTTTTTTCCTATGCTCCTTTCATTTGTAATTGCATCAAAAAAATGCTAAACTATCCATAAAGGATTGAGAATAGCAGCTGCCTCTTTTTATCAGGCAGCAACAAAGGAGGAAATCCATGAAAACAGTCGGCTTCATAACCGAATACAATCCGTTTCACAACGGTCATCTTTACCATCTGGAGGAAGCAAAGAAAATCACAGGGGCAGACTTTGCAGTCGTAGTAATGAGCGGAAATTTCCTTCAGCGCGGCGTCCCTGCCATAACAGGCAAATGGGAGCGTGCAGAAATGGCACTCAGAAACGGCGCTGACCTTGTCATAGAGCTCCCGGTCTGCTATTCCACTGGAAGCGCTGAATTTTTTTCTTCCGGTGCTATAGCAGCGCTTGACAAACTGGGCATCACAGACTCGCTGTGTTTCGGAAGCGAATGCGGAGATGCCGGCCTTCTGTCGGAAATCGCCCATATTCTGGCGGACGAGCCCGAGGGCTATAAAGAACGGCTGAAATTAAAACTGAAATCGGGGATGTCTTTCCCCTCCGCAAGGTCTGCAGCCCTCATGGATTATCTTTCATCTGATCCGTATTTCTCGCGCATCGAGAAGTCTGCCCTTGAGGATACTGTTTCTAATCCGAACAACATCCTCGGCGTTGAATATATCAAAGCCCTTATCAAGCGAAAAAGCAGTATTGTGCCATACACAATAAAACGCATTGGCAGCGGCTATCACGATGCCGAGATTGCTGGCAGAATCTGCTCTGCAACATCCATACGGAACAGCCTTTTACAGAAAAAGGAGATTGGAGTGATACGCGGACATGTCCCTGAGTCCGTTTTTAAAATTCTCGAACACATGCACATGAACTCTTTTCCGATCTTTGAAGATGACTTTTCTGCACTTTTGAAGTACCAGCTGCTTTTGAAGCGAAGCCGCGGAGAGGATATAGCCGAATGCCTGGATGTTTCAAGGGATCTGGCTGCAAGAATATACAACAACCTGGACCGCTACACCAGTTTCAGCCAGTTCGCCTCTCTTCTCAAAAGCCGGGAAGTTACCCATTCAAGAATAACAAGGTCTTTCATACATATACTTCTGGACATCAGGGAGAAAGACGTCAGGTCATTCATATCGGAGGATTATATGGAATATGCAAGGATGCTGGGCTTCAGGAAAAACTCCACTGCCCTCCTTGGCACGATAAAAGAAAGGGGGTCTGCACAGCTCCTCACAAAACCAGCCCAGGCAGACAGGGTTTTGTCCCCTCTCGGCATGAAAATGCTCAGACAGGACATGCTTGCTTCTGACATCTACAATTCTGTGGCTGCGGATAAATTCTCTTCTGCCTTTATAAACGAATATACCAGGGAAGTCATCCGGATATAGCCGGCAGACTCATGAGCCTCCTGGCAGAGCGTTTTTAATTTGCGGGAAATTCGTGGAGTTTCCTGTGAATTTTAAAAAAGCATCCCCCTGATGAGTTCTCATACTCACCAGGGGGATGCTTCTGCTTGTTTATAAGGCCTTAAGCATGGCCATTCTCACTTATTAATTCTTGAAGCTATGGATAGGTGCTGGAATTCTTCCGCCACGGTTCACAAACGCCTCGCAGGAAAACTGGTTTACAGGCATGATAGGAGCATAGCCTAACAGTCCGCCGAATTCAACAATCTCTCCTACTGTTTTTCCGATTACAGGTATCAGACGCACGGCAGTGGTCTTCTGGTTAATCATGCCGATTGCCATTTCGTCTGCCATAATTCCAGAAATCGTGGATGCTTTCGTATCACCCGGAATTGCGATCATATCAAGGCCGACGGAACAGACACAGGTCATTGCCTCAAGCTTTTCAAGAGTAAGGGCTCCTGCCTGCACTGCATCAATCATGCCCTGGTCTTCACTGACCGGAATGAATGCACCGCTTAATCCCCCTACATAAGAAGAAGCCATAACGCCGCCTTTCTTTACCTGGTCGTTCAAAAGCGCAAGGGCTGCAGTCGTTCCAGGGGCTCCGGCATATTCAAGCCCGATTTCTTCGAGAATTCCGGCAACGCTGTCCCCGATTGCAGGAGTCGGCGCCAGAGAAAGGTCGATGATGCCAAAGGGAATTCCAAGCCTTCTTGATGCTTCCTGTGCAACAAGCTGTCCTACCCTCGTTACTTTAAATGCTGTTTTCTTAATCGTCTCGCAGAGCACTTCGAAATTTTCCCCTCTTACTTTTTCAAGGGCTGTCTTGACGACGCCAGGACCGCTTACGCCGATGTTAAGGATGCATTCTGCTTCCGTCACGCCATGGAAAGCTCCCGCCATGAAAGGATTGTCGTCAGGCGCATTGCAGAATACGACCAGCTTTGCACATCCAAGAGAGTCTCTTTCTTTTGTCATCTCAGCCGTTTCAAGGACGATTTCACCAAGAAGCTTCACTGCATCCATATTGATTCCGCATTTTGTGGATCCTACATTTACCGAACTGCAGACTCTTTCTGTCGTTGCCAGCGCCTGTGGGATTGATTTGATCAGAAGCAGGTCGCTTTCCGTCATTCCTTTTGAAACCAATGCAGAATAGCCTCCGATGAAGTTTACTCCCACTTCTTTTGCCGCTTTGTCAAGGGTTTTCGCTATCGTCACATAATCCTCAGATGTTTTGCAGGCTGCGGCACCTACCAGTGCTATCGGGGTTATGGAAATCCTCTTATTGACGATTGGAATACCATACTCCATTTCTATCTCAGCGCCTGTCGACACAAGGTTCTTTGCCAGACGTGTAATTTTCTCATAAATTTTCCTGTTTACTTCCGAAAGATCCGAATCTGCACAGTCCAGAAGGCTGATGCCCATTGTGATTGTCCTGACATCCAGATTTTCCTGCTCTATCATTTTATTCGTCTCATTGACTTCAAACATATTTATCATAATATTCTGTTCTCCCTGATTATATTCTGTGCATCTTGTTGAATATATCTTCATGCTGGCATTTTATTTTAACACCGATTTCTTCACCAATCTGATCCAGTTCTTTTGAAACTTCGCCAAAAGGCTTAGGGGATTCGTTCATATCAACGATCATCATCATATTGAAGTAATCCTGTACGATAGTCTGAGAAATATCAAGAATATTGATATTGTTTTCCGCAAGATATGTACATACCTTTGCTATAATTCCAACTGTATCTTTACCTATAACCGTTATTATTGTTTTCTTCATACTTTTGTCTCCTCTTCTAAACTGCAATTAATTCTGATGCACAATCTCTTTTTGCCACTCTGATTGGAAAATCGCCCGGTTTATAAGGCGTGTTGCCCATTGTAATTTCCAGTCTCACTGTTTCATAAGCAAGTTCTTCATAATTATTTTCCCTGCTCAAATGCCCCAGCAGAATTGATTTCAGGTTATCATGCAGCAACTCGCATAACAGCCGTCCTGACAATTCGTTGGACAGATGGCCCCTGTCGCCCAATATCCTCTGCTTCAGATAATAAGGGTAACTGCCCACCTGCAGCATATTCACATCATGATTGGCTTCTAACAATAATACATCCAAACCTTTTAGTTTGTCTATAGTATAATCTGTATATTTTCCAAGGTCTGTCGCTACTCCCACTGATTTTGTCCCATGAGATACCCTGTATGCAACAGGTTCCGCCGCATCATGGGAAATTGTAAATGGGCTGATTACAAGATCATCTATACAGAAATCTACATCCGCCTCTATTTCCCTGAACAAGTCTTCAGGCACCTCTCCGACGGATTTTGAGGCTGCAATGCCTGCCAGCGTCCCTCTTGTTCCGTATATTGGAATTCCGTGTCTTCTGGCCAGAACTCCGATTCCGCTTATATGGTCCGAATGCTCATGGGTGACCAGGATGCCTTTCATCTCTGAAGTCTTAAGCCCTATTGAATTCAGACCGTTTTCTATCCTTTTTCCGCTGATGCCGGCATCTATAAGAATGTGGGTATTGTCGGATCCTGCATATATACAGTTCCCGCTGCTTCCGCTGGTTATACTACATAAATTCATTTTTATTTCCTTCTACTTTCATTTTTCTGCTGAGTTTCATCATTATCAAAAAACATGTTTCGATTCCGCTACCGCCTGCACTTCTCGTCAATCTGCCTGTAAGTCTCCTCGACAGTCCCGCTGTTATCAATTACAACCTGGCAGTGCTGTCTGAACATCTCCTCGCTGCACTGGTTCAGGAAAATATTGCTGATCTTTTCTTCGCTGTATCCCCGTGAAGCCTTCAGCCTGGCCCTTCTCGTTTCTTCATCGCTGTAGATATACCAGAGTTCATCACACAGAACTTCATAATGTTCCTCAATCAGCAGCGCAGCCTCGATGATCACCATCCTGTCCTTGCCGGATGCTCTTTCGCTCCTTATTTCTTCTGCGATGAATTCCTTAACCAGAGGATGCATGATTCCATTCAGTCTGTCAAGCTTCCCCTTATCTCCAAATACAATTTTCCCCAATTTTTCCCGGTTAATGGTCATGTCGTTATTCAGGATGCCGCTTCCAAAAAATTCAACAATTTCATAATACCCCCGTGTTCCCGGCTCCATCAGCTTATGGGACACCTGATCGGCAATGATTACTTTTGCACCGTATTTCTGCTGGAAATAATCCAGTATCAGGCTTTTTCCTGATCCGACTCCGCCTGTGATTCCTATTATTTTCATATACACTCAACCACCATTTTCAAGTATTTATTTGCAGCCATCCAGTCCTGTTCCCTGTTTCTGACATTACTAAAACGGCATCTTATTTTGCCTCATACCAGCTGTCACCCGTATGCATATCAATTTCCAGAGGCACCGCAAGGTCTGCCGCTCCGGACATTTCAGAAAGAAGGATTTCCCTGACCTGATCGACCTCGTCCTTATGGGCCTCCACAAGCAGTTCATCATGTACCTGAAGGATCAGCCTTGACTTCAGCTTCCGTTCCTTGATTTTTTTATTGACATTTACCATGGCAATCTTTATTATATCTGCCGCCGCTCCCTGTATCGGGGAATTCATGGCCACTCTTTCACCAAAAGAACGCTGTACGAAATTGCTGGATTTCAGTTCGGGAACAGGTCTCCTCCTGCCGAATATGGTTGTTACATATCCGGTTTCCTTGGCATTCTCAACTGCCTCATCGAGAAATTTCTTGACTCCCGGATAGGTCTCAAAGTACTGGTTGATATACTCGCCAGCTTCCTTCCTTGAAATGCTGAGGCCCTGGCTTAACCCAAAGGAGCTGATTCCATAAACGATTCCAAAATTAACTGCTTTCGCATTGCTTCTCTGCAGAGGCGTAACCTCATCAAGAGGAGTATGGAACACCTGGGAGGCCGTGATTCTGTGAATGTCCTTCGCATCACTGTAAGCTTTTATAAGCCTTTCATCATTTGACAGATGCGCCAGCACTCTGAGCTCGATCTGAGAATAATCTGCATCCACCATGACATAATCCTGTTCAGGAATGAACACCTTTCTGATAAGCCTTCCCAGCTCCATCTTTATAGGTATGTTCTGCAGGTTAGGTTCCGTGCTGCTGATCCTTCCCGTTGCAGTAATTGTCTGGTTGAATTTTCCGTGTATCCTTCCATCTTCGCTGATATAATTGGCAAGTCCGTCTGCATAGGTGGATTTGAGTTTCGTAATCTGCCTGTATTCCAGAATCATGGGGACTATGCTGTGCTCTGAAGCCAGCTTCTCAAGCACATCAGCAGCAGTCGAATAACCTGTTTTTGTCTTTTTTGCATGCGGCAGCTTCAGACGTTCAAAAAGGATTTCCCCCAGCTGCTTCGGAGAATTGATATTGAACTGTTCTCCTGCTGCTTCATAGATTTCCTTCTCGAGCTCCTCGATTCTGACCTGAAGCGCATCTCCATACTCCTTAAGCTGTTCCTTATCAACCCGGATTCCTGCTGTTTCCATATCGTAAATTGCCTGGACAAGAGGCATCTCTACAGTTCTGAACAGGGACTCCATTCCTGTCTCCTTCAGTTTTTCCTCCAGAATTCCAGCTGCGGCATAGGCGACATAGGCCATATAACATACACAGTTCAGGAATGCTTCCGGTTTTTCCTCCTCCGCCTTCTCATATGACAGCTTTCCAAGCATATCCTGTCTTGACGGAATCAGAAGCGAAAGGTATTCCTTGGCTAAATCTTCATATTCATAACTGTTTTTCAAAGGGTTAAGAAGATATGCGGCGATTCCCGCATCAAAAAGCGTCCCTTCATTAGCAGGACTGATATAAATCAAAGCTTCTTTCAGATTTATAAATGAAGCCCTTTTAACCGTATCAAGAATCTTCTGTATTTTATCTATAATATATTCTTTTGTCACAAATCCCTGTGCCTGTACAAAGCAGATATCTTTATCGCCGAAAGCAATGGCAGCACCAAAGAGTTCCCCCTGTTCAACAAACTGGAATCCTGCTGTTTCTGCCTCTAAAGCCTTTGCAAACAGCTCTTCTACTTCATTAAATCCTGTGATTTTATGGAAGTATCCTTCTACCCTGTTTGCCGGAATCTCCACCTCAAATCTGCTCATGAAATTTTTAAAGTCAAGTCTTTTGAACTGCCTGTAGGCTTCCTCCGTAAACAGGTTTCCGATTTCAGCCTCCTGGAAATCGTAGTCAATTTCACAGTCTGTCTTGATCGTGGCAAGCTTCTTGCTCATCTGTGCCATGTCATAATGGTTCTGAAGGGATTCCCTCGCTTTGTTTGGTTTTATATCTGCCACATTCCCAAAAGCATTCTCTATGCTTCCGTACTCGGCAATTATCCTTGTGGCTGTCTTTTCACCAATTCCCGGTACGCCCGGAATATTATCCGACTGGTCCCCCATAAGCGCTTTCAGTTCAATAATCTGTACAGGAGATACCTGATAAGCCTCCAGAACATCTTTTGCATAGTAATCCTCCACTTCCGTTCTGCCTTTTTTTGTTTTGGGAATTCTTATTTTGACTTTGTCCGTCGCCAGCTGCAGGAGATCCCTGTCGCCTGAAACGACGGATACTTGATACCCTTCTTCTTCGGCCCGCTTTGCCATGGTTCCAATCAGGTCATCTGCCTCGTAGCCGGCCTTTTCTATTACAGGCACGTTCATGGATTTCAGCACTTCCTTCATCACGGGAACCTGTTCTTTCAGCTCTTCAGGCATTTCTTTCCTTGTTCCTTTGTAATCCCCGAACATTTCATGACGGAAGGTCGGCTCCTTCCTGTCAAAGGCCACCGTAAGATGGTCTGCATGTTCCTCATCAAGCACCTTGAAAAGAATGCTGAGAAAACCGAACACTGCATTCGTATGGAGCCCCTCTGAATTTGTCAGATCCGGAAGACCGTAGAACGCCCTGTTCAATATGCTGTTTCCATCTATCAACACTATTTTTTTATCATTCATTCTTATCTCCACCTTCGATGTTATTCATGTCAGCAAACTCAAACAGAATATTTCTGCCGGATTCCAGGATTCCGTCCTCCGTCCACGCTGCTGCCTGAGCAAACAGCGTAAATGCAATAGCTGCTGCTGCCGTTATTTTTACAATACGTGATAATACATTTATTTTCCTGAGTCTTTTTATTCTTTTTTCAGTCAGCCGGAGCCTTTCAAGAAACATGTTTTTGATATCATAGCTGGCATTGGGATTATTGTCTAATTCCCATACTGCTGCAAAAAGCGTAAAATTGATTTCCAGTTCTTCATAGCAGGCACTGCAGGTTTTTATATGGTTCATGAATTCTTCCAGTTTTCTGCCGCTCAATTCATTATTAATATATGGTATAACCAGCTTTTCCGATTCTGTGCAGATCATCCAAATGCCTCCATCATCTTTTCATATGCTTCTCTTGTAATTCCAGAATTCCGTTCTGTCAGTAACTTATCATAGTAATACAAATGACGGCTGCACCGTCGCTTGTTTTTCTGCTGATAAGTTACATCTTACACTAATTCGGGGGATATTTAAACCTTTTTGAGGGGATAGGTACAAAAAACATTGGCAGCTGCCTCGTATCATAGTCCGGAAGAGGCTGAAGGCTGATTGAAGTAATAGGATACAAGCAGCTCCACCATTCTGTCATAGCTTGCAATTCCGTCAGCCTGGGAGTTTGCCTTCAAATAGCCGTCATTCATTTTCTCCGAGACTTCAGCCACAGTCCCTTCATATCTGTTCCAGAACAGGCTGTTTGCCTCAAGATCTGCTATGGCTGCCTCTTCAAGCAAACCATACACCTCGTCATATGCCGCAGGATCCGCTTTTTTGAGCTGGTTGCTGCTGTAAATCCAGGCCAAAAGCGCACCGCTATATTGGAACTCTGGATGATCTGCGGAGGTGCATGCAAGATATGCGATAAAATTAGCCTCATCCTCGCGCATAAAGCCCTTTGCATGGCTCAGCTCATGGCAGATCGTAAAAGGAATGTTGTAAGGCACCATATCAGCATTATAATTTGCCTCTATTGTAAACGGCGAAAAAATGCCGCTGACCTGCTGATAGGAAAGGACTTCAGAAAGCAGAAGACCTTTTGGCCTTGGGCAATAGCCTGCCAGTGCCGCATATTTCTCTCCGGCCGTATGCATTGCTTCAACTGCAGCCGTTTCGATATCGCAAGTGACTTCGCACACCCCCAGGCTGTCTCTGGCAACCTTACCCGACCAATGGTTTACGTCTTCAGCCAGTTCCCGGCACAGCAGCTCCAATTCTTCCGCTGTATACGCAGCTGCTGCTATTCCAGTCTCTTCCGATAATGTGTTCCGATTATAGTTAATGCCGCAATTAAGGATAAAAAGAAGGAACAGTACCGCTGCCGCCCGCAGCAGATTCAAACCTGCCTTAAAAATTCCCCGTCGCTTTTTCCCGCCAGGCTCTGTCCATCTTCCGCGACCGCGGCCTCCTCTTCTGATTGCTGCCAAAAGAGGCTGCCCGGCCAATCGGAATAAGGCATATCCCGTCACTCCCAAAATCAAAACCTCAATTGCCGAAAATGGGAAAAGCGAAAAAATCCGGCCTGTCGTATTGAGCCACAAAGGATATACCCTGTCCGTATACCATGGGGCAAATCCTTCTATATGCCTTGAAGCAAGGAGCAGCATTACCCCTGCGGCCAGGCATGATACAATGAATACCGCCTCCATCTTCAGGTTTTCATTCTGAAATTGAGTGCTGTTTGTGTTTCTTCTCGTATGTCTGTTTTTCATGTTTTTTCTGCTATCCAATTCTATTGTCCCGTCCTGTCATTCAAACTTTTTCACGATACTGTGAAACTCCGGCGAATAAGCAAAACCATCAAGAATCTCAGCCCTGCTTGTTCCGTCCTCCATCCTTTTCATATGGAAGTCCAGACCCGGCTGATCGAACTCCCTGTCCATAAATGCCCTGTACAATATTTTCACATACTCTGTATCTGGCACTTTTCTATTTTCGAATTCAGGCGAAAAGATGAAGTTTTTTGATGCCTCTACCAGAGTCATCCTTTTTGCGAGGATTTCTCCTGCATAATAATTAAGCCCTTCCTTCTCAGCATCTCTGCCCAAAATCTCCCGATACAAACTGCAGATAAACATTGTCAGTTCTGCATTCTGGTTTCCGGGCTCTGTAAGAATGATGTATCCTCTTACAATTCCACTGGCGCTGCATAAGGCCTCATATTCCTCCGATTCAACGGATTTTTTAAACACATATTCCCTGGAGACTCCATTATCCAGAAGGCCCGTCCAATATTCAATTCCTTCCATATCCGGCTGCCTGTTCAGAAAAGTCTCATAAAGCATGCCGACATAGCCGGCATTGTTCAGATTCCTGTTCCTGCATTCCGAACTGAAGACGAAGCCCCATCCGACCTCTGCACCAGTTCTGCTCCCATCCTTCAGCGTACTCCAGTAATAGGCAGTCTCATCACGTCCAGGTATTCGTTCCAGAACCTTCTCATACAGCCTCTCCACGAAACTTATGATCCTGTCATTCACAGATACTTCGCAGGCAGCTGTAAATCCGCCATCAACCGTGGTCACAGTGATTGTCGTCTTTCCATTTGCAGCCGCTGTAACCTTGCCCGTGTCATCAACCACCACAATTTCCAAATCTCCCGATGACCAGACAAGACGCCTGTCAGTAGCATCTGCCGGTGATATGGCAGCCGTCAGCTGTACTGATGTACCAATAGTCCCAATTGTCGTGCTTGTGATATCGAGCCCCACCCCGGTTGTCCTGACCGGAACAATCTGGAACTCCGCGCTTTTGGTTCCCATATAGCCTCTGATGCCTGTAAGGACTGCGGTTGCTGTTCCAACAGCAGTGTTGTTGCTATAAGAGATTGTATAATCGACATCTTTTATCAGCATATTTTTCCCATATCTTACCGTCACCTCTGGAGTAATCTGACTGCCGGTATAAAACCGGCTGCCAATAGGATCGACGGTTGCACCTGCAATATCGATTTTATCCGCAATCGCTGTAAATGCCTTTAGCCGGATGTTCGCTTTTCCGCCTGCACTTAAATCAGTCCATACCAATCCGCCATTGCTGCTGTAAAAGCTCTGGCCTTTCTCTGAATATGCATTGTAGTCGATCCACAGGTTTGTGCTGTTATCATAATCATAACAGAACGAGACTGTTCCTCCTGTCTTTTTCAATTCAATCACAACAGCAAATCTGTCGCCATAGCCAAGAATGACCGGCTTATGGAGCTTCACAGTATGGTAGCCCGCATACAGGGCAGTTCCAGTTTGCGGAATATCCAGCATCTTTGTTCCGCTCGCCGGGTTTGCCTCATCCATCGGGTTTTTATAAATCTGTATCCTGTATTCAGTATTGACGGACTTCAGCAGAAATGATACTGCCTGCAGACTCTCATCATTTCCACTGCTTCCATGCACGGAAAAGACATTTGAAATCATACATGTATCCGTAAACTCCATGTACGCAGTGCTCACTCCTCCGTCATACTGGTAATTGCAGTCATAATTATCCGCTTTCTCCGATTCAAATGAAAAAGCAGTTGAAGTCTTCATCACCGAATCCTCATAGGAAATCCAGAAAAAGCCCTGATCGCCGAAACTGCTGCCCCAGCTGTTCTTAATTAGCCAGGCTCCATTGCTTGCAGGCTGTACCGTAAAATTTGTCCTCGGATAGTTATCATCCCATCCCACAATCACAACCCCGTGGTTCGCATAGCCTATTGGGTCGAAACAATAATAGGAATTTGCTGCGCTGTTCAGATACTTATAATTGTGATAATAGGATACTGCGACCGCCCCTCTTGTCATAATCATCTGCTTTATAATATCTTTATCTTCCATCGATATCCAATAGGCATTCTGCATGTGTGCGGCATCTCTGTATGCAATCCCATTGTCAGGCTTCTGCGGCGTGCCTGCTGCATCTGGATATCTGGATATGGATTCCTCTGCAAATCCGATCCATTTTGCCAGGGTATAGGTCGCCGAAAAGTAATCCCCCCCTTTTGTGAGATACGGATACTTGTCAGCGCTCAGGAGAAGAACAAAATCCCCCGCAGTGCCGCCCAATGAATCTGTAACGGTGTTATAGTGGAAATAGGACAGATGATACTCTGACAGATCTATACTGCTGTCTTTCAGGCCTGTCTTGACCAGATTCGATTCTGCCGCTGCGATGACAGCAAAAGCCCAGCAAGTCCCATAAATGCCCTGGTCCTTCACCGGCGTCACATAACTGGCTCCGGCGGAATTCCTCAGGTCATAACCTGACGGCGTCGAAGAACGCAGCAGCCCATTGTTCTCCTCTACCCTGTCAATACGCAATCCATTATCTATATAGCCATAATTCTGTCCCGAACCAGATGCTTCCGCTGCATCTGGTTCTGTATGGTTTTCTGTCCCGCTGTCAGTAATAATGATATTGCCGGTTTCCTCATATCCAATACCGTTCCAAACATTTCCTGAGAACATCCGGATCATAGACACCATCAACAATACGCCTGTTATCAACGCCGTTTGAATTAGATGAGCTGATTTTTTCACATTCATGCACCTCCCGAAGGATTTCCTATGAAACATAAAAAAAGGACCCTGGAATTTTACGCCTGCTGAACTCTTGTTTTCATGCAAAACCAGCATAAAATATCTCGCAGGACAGGGATTCTAAATCGATATCTTTATAATCAGATTATACGCTTTCTCACTAATTAGTCAACAAACGCTTTCTGCGTCTTTAATCAGATAATTTGTATTTGCAAATATTGTTTTGAAAAAAAATGCCGGCAGCCTCTGTTGTTTACAGAAGCCGTCAGCATAAGTACAGTTTACTGTCCCGGGTAGGTGCTTAAAAACAGTTCCAGCTTGTCCATTGCCACTTTCAATTCATCGACTCTCGGCAGGTATACAATGCGGAAATGATCAGGCTGCTTCCAGTTGAATCCGCCGCCATGAACCATCAGGACGTGCTGCTCTTTGAGAAAATCCAGAACAAATTTCTCATCATTATGGATCCTGTATTTCTTGATATCAATTTTCGGAAAAATATAGAATGCCGCTTTAGGTTTCACCACGGAAATTCCCGGAATGCTGTTTAAACGTTCTGTAATAAATTCCCGCTGTTCGTATATCCTTCCTCCCGGAAGCAGCAGCTCATCTGAACTCTGATATCCTCCCAACGCAGTCTGAATAATATATTGTGCAGGCACATTCGAACAAAGGCGCATTGAGGATAACATGTTCAGCCCTTCGATGTACCCTTTGGCTTTTGACTTGTCTCCGCTCAGGCACATCCATCCAGCCCTGAATCCTGCGATTCTATGGGATTTCGACAGTCCATTAAAGGAAACTACGAACAGATCTGGCGCCAGAGAAGCGATAGCCGTATGTTCTGCGCCATCCATTACCAGGCGGTCATAAATCTCATCTGCAAAAATAATCAGGTCTTTTTCACGAGCCAGGTCTACTATCTGCTCCAGTATTTCTTTTGGATATAATGCACCGGTCGGATTATTCGGATTAATCACGACGATTCCTTTGGTGCGGCTGGTAATCTTCTTTCGCATATCTTCGATATCCGGATTCCATTCTGACTGCTCATCGCAGATGTAATGTACCGCCTTGCCTCCTGAAAGGGTCGCAGCAGCTGTCCATAGTGGATAATCCGGGGACGGAATCAGAATCTCATCTCCGTTGTTCAATAACCCCTGCATTGCCATAACAATCAATTCGCTGACGCCGTTCCCAGTATAAATATCGTTGATTCCTACATTTGGTATCTTTTTCAGCTGACAGTATTGCATAATTGCTTTTCTTGCAGCAAAAATACCTTTTGAGTCAGAATAGCCCTGTGCATTCCGTAAATTCGCTATCATATCATCTATGATTTCTGCCGGTGCATCAAATCCGAACGGAGCCGGATTGCCGATATTCAGCTTCAGGATATCCATTCCCTGTCCAATCATCCTGTCTGCTTCGTCAACGACAGGTCCCCTGACATCGTAGCATACATTCTCCAGTTTACTTGATTTTTCAAAAGTCCTCATATTCATTCTCCTGTTCTTTCACTTCATTTCTCATATAATATATCGATACAAATGGCTTCGCTTGCGAAACTCTCGCATGACGCGCAGTCGCTTCTGCGGCATATTCTTATTGCGCGTCATGCGCCTCCTCCCGGAGCGTTTTCAATTCACAGGAAATTCGTGGAATTTCTTATAAATTAAAAAACGCCCTAAACTAACTATGTTAGTTTAGGGCGAATGATTCATCCGTGTTACCACCTAAATTCAGAGAGAACTCTGCGCTCATTCAGTACGAAAATATGCCGATTCACATATCGTTTTATACTGTACCCGGGATAACGGTCGGATATCCGATGAAGTCTACTTGCCATACAATATATGACGTTCGGTCCATAGCTCGGAAGCTGCTTCCATACTTTTTTCACCAGGATTCACACCAGCCATCCCGTCTCTTTGCTTTCAAAAATATGTACTCCTCTTCTTCATTGCCTGTTAAATATGAGAATAACTTAAATGCGCACATTTGTCAAGAATCAAATAGTTTGAAGCACTTGCCATAAAAAAAATTAATTCTTTGCTTTTGTGTTTTGTAGATTCATTCCAGTGTTTATCTGCTCTTTTAGCAGCAAAAACATAAAAAGCAAGATATCTAATAAACCAAGCAACAATAGAATTGAAACACATCGGGCTGTAAAATATAATTGGAAATACGATTGAAAATATTATAAGCAGAAAGGAAATTGAAACAATGTCAAAAATTGGCGGCCGGCTTACTTTACCTACTGATATAGATATGATTGACGAAACACTGCGCCTCAAGGAACTTCTTGATGCGGATGCACTCCGCGACTGTGACGGCACAAATATGCCCGAAGAATTACTTGAATGTGACGGTAAGATCTACGCAACATACTATACTACAAGAAAAGACAATGAATGGGCAGAAAAAAATCCTGAGGAAATCCAGCAGGAATATGTAATGAGCGAACGGGTTACTGCGAAAGACACTGCTCTCCGAATCAAACCTATGAAAGGGTTCTATACCGAACAGCTGAAGATCAACTTACTCGACGATCCAAAACGCTGGTGGGAAGTTATGGACAGAACTACCGGCGAAATAGTTCCCACAGATAAATGGGAAGTGGATGCAGAAACCGAGGAAGTTGTCATCCAGTCCGTGAAATACCATGAATACACTGTATCCTTTTTAGCGTTCATCATCTGGGACCCTGTTCATATGTACAACTTCATCACTAACGACTGGACGGACGTACCTCATCAGCTTACATTTGATGTTCGTCAGCCTAAGACCCAGGTTTATGTAAAAGAAAAACTGAAACGCTGGTGTGAAGAGAATCCTAAAGTAAACGTAGTTCGTTTTACAACTTTCTTCCATCAGTTTACTCTTACCTTCGATGAACAGAAACGTGAAAAATACGTGGAATGGTTCGGTTACAGCGCAAGTGTAAGTCCATATATCCTTGAACAGTTCGAAAAATGGGCTGGATACAAATTCCGTCCTGAATTCATCGTTGACCAGGGATACCACAACTCTATCTTCCGTGTTCCTTCAAAAGAATTCAGGGATTTCATTGAATTCCAGCAGATCGAAGTATCCAAACTCGCAAAAGATCTGGTTGATATCGTACACAGCTACGGAAAAGAAGCAATGATGTTCCTTGGAGACCACTGGATTGGAACAGAACCCTTCGGAAAATACTTTGCAAATATCGGTCTTGATGCAGTGGTTGGATCAGTTGGTGACGGCGTTACCCTTCGTATGATCTCCGATATCAAAGGTGTTAAATATACTGAAGGACGTCTACTTCCATACTTCTTCCCGGATGTATTTACTGAAGGCGGAGACCCGATCGGTGAGGCTCAGGATAACTGGATGAAAGCAAGAAGGGCAATCTTAAGATCCCCTCTTGACCGTATCGGATATGGCGGATACTTAAGCCTTGCAACAAAATGGCCTGGTTTCATCGACCAGATCCAGAAGGTAGTTGGCGAATTCAGACAGATCCATGAAGAAGTCAATGGAACAAAATGCCACACTGCTCCTTTCAAAGTTGGAATCCTGAACTGCTGGGGCAACTTAAGAAGATGGATGGCAAACCAGGTCCACCACGCTATCTGGCACCGTGAAATCTACTCCTATGTCGGTGTTATCGAATGTCTCAGCGGTATGCCGATCGATGTTGAATTTATCGACTTCGACGAGGTAAGAAATGGTATCGATCCTGATATCAAAGTCATCATCAATGCAGGCGATGCAATGACTTCCTGGACCGGACATGAAAACTGGCTGGATGAAACTGTTGTAACAAAACTTCGTGAATTCGTAGACAACGGTGGCGGCTTTATCGGTGTAGGCGAACCTTCCGCAATCCAGCACCAGGGCAAGTTCTTCCAGTTAAGCGACATTCTTGGGGTTGACAGGGAATTAGGGTTTTCACTTATTACCGATAAGTACAACACCTTAGATCCGGAACACTTCATTCTGGAAGATATCGAAAATGAGATTGATTTCGGTGAAGGCAAGAGCAGCATCTATGCGCAGGGCGAAAACTATCAGGTTCTCAACATGGATCAGAAATACTGCCGCCTGGTTACAAATACATACGGAAAAGGGCGCAGCGTTTACTTTGCAGGCCTTCCCTATTCTCCTCAGAACTGCAGAATCCTTCTCAGGGCAATCTACTATGCAGCAGGCATGGAAGATGAAATGAAAAAATATTATGTGACCAACGTAGATACAGAAGTCGGTGCATTTGAAGACGCCGGCAAAGTTGTTGTAATCAACAATTCCAAAGACCCTCAGAAAACGGACCTTTATATCAAAGGCGAGTTAAAAGTAAGCCTCGATATGGAGCCAATGGAAATGCGCTGGGTCGAAATCTGATTTTATTATACAAAAAGACTTTATTTCCCATCGAGCAGGCAATGCGCCTGTTAACAACCACCTTTCAAAACAAGCCGGCAATCCCTTTCTGGGAATATGCCGGCTTTCTTCTTACACTTCTATAAAACGAACCCTGCAAAAGGAACGGTTATTTTACAACTGTCCTTTTGCAGGGTTCGTTCTTTGATCATTTCTGGGAAAAATAATTTATTCTAAACCGAATTCGCTCATTATGTCTTCAAATTCCGGCGAATAAGCAAATCCCAAAAGAATATCCTCCCGGCTGACGCCTTTCTCCATCCTGTCTACATGGTAGTTCAATCCTGCCTCATCATATTCTCTTCCCATAAAAGTCTGATAGAGGACTTTTACATACTGAGAATCGTCAAGCTTTTTGTCCTTGAATTCCTGAGAAAAGATGAAATTCTGTGCAGCCTGGACTGGTGTTACCCTGTCTTCGCTGATTTCCCGTGCATAGTATTCAAGTCCGCCTTCCTCCGGCGTCCTTCCCAGGGCCTTTGCATACAGCCTGTTCACAAACATGGTGAGTTCCGGCTTTTGATTCACATATCCAGGAAGTGCATAGTCTCCTCTTACAATTCCTGCATCGCTACAGATCTCCGTGTATTCCATCGATTCTACAAATCCCCGGAACACAAATTCTCTGGTCACGCCATTGTCCAGGTAGTTGAGCCAGTATTCCATTCCGTCCGTATCCGAGTCACGTCCCATAAGTGTCCTGTAGAGCACCTCTGTGTATGCTTCGTTGCTCAGATTTCTGTTCCTGAATTCATCACTGAAGAAGAATCCTTTTGCTGTGTCTGCACCTGTCAGTTTGCCGCTTGTCAGAAGTCCGTCATAATACTGCATTCCTTCTTCTTCTGCATCTCTTCCCAATACTTCTGTATAGAGCCTGGATACAAAGCTTTGAATTTTAGTCATTTCCGGAGCCTCACTTAAACCTGCTCCCTCATAAGCGCCTATATTTACTGTAGTTCCAAGTGTGTTTCCAAAGAAATCCCTGCCTCCGTTATCCGCCTGGACTTTACCGGCACCAAGAGCTGGCGAACCTGCCAGGAGCTTATAACCGGAGAAGCTGGAGCCTGAATGAACAAGCCCTCCTGTCAAAGGCTGTGTTGGTCCTGAACCTGGATTTACAAATTTAGGATCTGCTGTGATTGCTGCAGCATCCACAGGTGTATTGTTGTAATTATAGTAAATATTGTTGCTGTAGGTCATTTTACAGTTCTTAATCCAGTCCTCGGTCTTTTTGGCACCTGCATTGTAGATAATATTATTTTCAACAGTTGCAGTACCGCCGGTCATGCCATTCCTGATAAACGGTGTACCTTCGCCTATATAGAATACATTGTTATAGATTTTGGCAAGTGGATGGCTTGGAAGATTCAAAGTTCCTCCAAGGTCATTCTGGCTGATGTTATAACGGAATACAGACTGATAAGCCTGTCCGACACAGAACATGACGCATCCGCCGCCATTATTATGGCTGTAGTTGTACTGGTAGATGGTTCCGTCTCCGGAATCGGCATCCCATGCCTGGCCATCCTGGTTCGTATAAGTGTCATATGCCTCATTGTACTGGAATACCGCATCCTTGCATTTCCATGGCCAGATTGCCGCTGCGACCCTGCCTGAGCCGGTTGCACTGTAGATCGTGGTATTTATTTCTTTTGCTGCTCCATCTGATACATTGTATTCAATTAGTGGTCTGTGGCAGTACATTGTGGTAATGGCATCGCCACCAACTTCACTTACAAAGTTGTTCCTGATTACAACATTTGTGGAGCCATAAGTCTCACTTACAGAATCAGGGATTGCAGTAGCGCTGAATTTGTCATAATAAGAAGTATAGCCAACCGCAATTCCCCATCGGCTGACATTTTCCACATGACAGTTCTCAATCTTAACGTCATTGTATTTTGCAACACCGGTTACAGTATCGTTGTCCGGCTTAAATACGGTAAAGTAAATTCCGCCGTTATTCATATGCTTGTCATAAACATTTCCGTCAACGTCATGTATATAAAGATTGTTCAGGTAAATATGGTCCAGTGTTCCGTTATCCTTTGCTACAGCCGCTACACCTGTACGGTTCATTTTCGTCAGTTCGCTGTAGTTGACGCCCGAAAACACATCATCATTTGTAATTTCAATATCACTGATTTCAATGTATTCTACATCATAGAGAAGAATTGATGAGGATACATAGCCTTTATATCTGTGGCTTGAGGAATCCAGGGATTTTTTGTAGTTCTGGTACCATACTCCCTGTCCATTGGCCGCAATGACAGGATCATTTCCTGTTCCATACTTTCCAATCTGGATAGGTGCTTCTTCAGAACCGCTTCCCTTAATGTGAAGATAGCCGTTTGTAAATACGGAGCCTGCCTGAAGCAAAACCTTGTCCCCTGGTTGAAGTGTTATGTCATTGATTTTCTGAAGACTGTAGAATGGCTGATCTTCATCTGTGCCGCTGTTACGGTCAGAACCGTTTAATGTACTTACATAATAAGTCGTTCCTGTTGCTGTTTCAGCTGCTTTTGCTGTAATGCTGTTAGTTGCCATAGGTGACAGCGCACAGATAAGCATTGCCACTGACATTATAGTAGAAATAATCTTTTTCATCATTTTTTGCGCTCCCTCCTATTCTGTATATCCCAAACGTATTTCTGCAGCACTTGCAAAAATTTTACCTGCTTCTAATGTGGCGGTCTCTGCACCAAATAATTTTACATATCTGGCATTCACAGCATCAAACTCAGCATACTTGACCTGATTGTCATCAGCCCAGATATTATTCTTTGTTGATACCTTTGTAAAATTCGTTCCATCTGTGCTGACATAGATTTCATACTTTGTGATAAGCCCATTTTTGCTGCTTGTACGAGGAACATATTTTAACATGGATACCGTCTGCTCTTTTCCCATATCAATGGTAATCCAGCAGTCTTGTCTTTGACATCCTGCCCATGCAGTATGCCACATGGTTCCCAGATTATCATCCAGAGTAAGGTTTCCATTTCCTTCTGTTGCACTTCCCGTCTGTGCACTTCCTACTGTTGCAGTCATTCCGGCAACCGGATACTCTACCCTTGCAGGAGTTACATTGATTGTGTAATTGACAACCGAACCGTTTTCAGACACCTTCAGCACCATACCAGTGGTTACAGCTGCTGAACCAGTTACCTGTTCAGTTCCGTTATAAACGCTTAAGGCAACTCCATCTTCACAAGTGAAATTTGCCAGGAAGTTTTCAACAGTTGTATTTTTCACGACATCTGATACAGAATTTTTGCTCATGATTTCGCTTGTTGTAATTGTATATACATCAGAGGAAACACCCAGAACAACCGGATCTTCTGTATAACCAAGACGGATTTCTGCAGCACTTGCATAATCACCTGATGTGGACGTTGCTTTAAGCTTCACATATCTTGATACTGTTTCATCAAAGTATGTATATTTCTCTGTATTATCAAGAGCCCATGTACTGTTTGCAGTTGTAACTTTAGTAAAGTTAGTTCCATCTGTACTTACATAGATTTCATAACCTGTAATCACACCATTAAGCTGGGTCGTTCTAGGTACATATTTCAGCATGGATACCTTCTTTGCACTTCCCATATCTATCGTGATCCAGCGTTGATCCATTGTACAGCCATTCCAGTTGGTATGCCATAAGCTTCCTGCATTCTGATCCAATGCTTTTGCTGCTTCTGCATCAGGTTGTATACTTCCAGCTGTGGCAGTCATTCCGGTAACCGGATATTCAACCCTTACTGGAATTACGCTGATTGTATAATCAGCCACTGAACCATTTCCTGATACCTTCAATACCATACCTGAGGTCACAGATACAGAGCCGGTTACCTGTTCGGTTCCGTTATACACGCTTAAGGTAACGCCATCCGCATGTTCAAATGCTGATAAGAAGTTGTCAACAGTCGTATTTTTCACAACACCTGAAACAGAATTGCTGCCCATTGTATAGGTATAGGTAGTTGCTCCTGCATCAAACCTGATCGTATACTCTTTTACAGTTCCGCTTTCATTTACTCTCAGTACCATTCCATGAGTGACAAGATCAGTACCGGCAATTTCAGTTCCATTGCTTAATACATTTAAAGATACTCCGGCCGAATGTTTGAACCCTGCCTTGAAAGCATCAGCAGTTACAGATTTTCTGACTCCTGTGATTTCATTTGTCCCAATTGTATATACATCCGAGAAAACACCTGCAACAGCAGGATCAGCTACTGTCGTTTCATGTACCCCGATATCTGGAACCAAGCCGACAGCGTTGCCAAAAAAGTCTTTTGAACCACTGTTTGCAATATATTTTCCTTTGTTGATTGCTGGTGAATCATTCTGGATTTTGTATCCGCTGAATGCTGAAGCTGAATCAACAAGTCCAGTAGTGTCAACAGGCGCTTTTCCCGGATCCACAAATTTAGGATCTGCTTTTACAGCTGCTGCATCCCCTGAAGGTGTGGACGTATATCCAAAGTAAAGGTTGTTGGAATATACTTTTGTACCGCCAGAACCAGCCCATGCATCATTAGGGTTTGCTGTACTAGTGTTATAGAAGATATTGTTATAGAGTTCGCCTGAGCCGCTGCTCTTTCCAGCATCAGGATGATTGATCCTGGTCGCCCTGTCCCCGTCTACATAAAATACATTGTTATATATTTTAGCATTCGGATTTCCCTGGAATGTTATAAGCGCTTTCAGGTCATTCTGGCTAATGTTATAGCGGAATGTACCCCTGTAAGCCTCATTCAGACAGATCAGGAAAGCTCCGCCTCCGTTATTGTGGCTATAGTTGTACTGGAATATGGTACCATCTGACCAGTCGACATCCCAGGCCTGTCCGTCTCCATTGCCAGTTCCCACGGTATCAAATGCCTCATTATACTGGAATATGGCATCCTTACATTTCCATGGCCAGATCGTAGCACTAAAGGACTGCCAGTAACCTGCATAATTATCATCCAGATCAGATCCTGCTGCGTCTGATACATTTCTCTGCACCATCGGTCTGAGGGAATACATTACAACAAGGGCATCATTACCAGGATTCTGAATATAGTTATCTTCAAACAGAATGTTGGTATGTCCATATTTTCCTACCACCTCATCGGCAAGTACTGAACCATTGAATTTTGCATGGTTATAAGTATATCCGAGGCATACGCCTGCTCTGGACACATCTTTCACGTAGCATCCCTTCATTTTGAAGTCATTAAATCTTGCAATTCCTGTAGCCGACTCATCATCCGGTTTCAAAGCATTGAACTGCACCCCGCCATTGTTCATATGCTTGTCTTCCAGATTACCATCGACGTCATGAATATAAAGATTTTCCAGGTAGATATGGTCCATGGTTCCGCCATTTTTAGCAATACCGGCTACACCTGTCCTGTCCATTCTTTCATCAGTCTTGTCGTCAAATCTGTTCCATTCCTGGGCTGGATCTGTGATTTCATTGGTGATTTCCAGATTACGGATTTCAACAAAGTCGCAGTCATACAGAAGAATTGCAGAAGAGACATAGCCTTTTGAACGATGGCCTGAATTGTCCATTGCCTGGACATAATCCTGATACCAGATCCCCTGTCCCTTTGCATTGATTACCGGTTTTGCCCCCGTACCGTACTGGTCGATCATAATGGGAGCAGATGCTGTACCGCTTACATTTTTCATGTGAATGAAACCATTAAAGACAGAACCTGACTCAAGCAATACCTTATCCCCCGATTTGAGCACTACTTTTCCCAGCATGTCTAAAGTTTCCCAGGCACTATTCTCGCTGGTACCTGAATTCTGATTGTTCCCGTCAATACTGCTTATATAATAAGTAGTACCTGTGGAAACTGTTTCCTGTGCATAAACAGGGTCCGCTACTGTTGAAAAAACATTCAACGAACAGAGCATGGAAACTGCACAGATCATGGATAATATCCTTTTTTTCATTTTTTTCCTCCTCCTATTTTACTACTTGTTTCAAGGTAAACTGATATACATCTTCAATTTTACCTTCTACTACTGAGGTCTCGGCTTTTTCCCGGATAATTCCGTCATAATGCTCTTCCCTCAGATTTTTATTTATAACATCAGTCACTTCTGAAATTGACTGATAGTCATAATCTACTCGATCCTTGCAGAAAATCAGATACAGTGTTCCATATTCATCAATAACCTGAGAATACTCTCCTTTTTTCAGTTCCCCCGCCAATTCCAGTACATCTCCGATCAGGTTGTCATAACCAGAACGCTCGCCAGACAAAATCTTCTGGCTGGCAAAATAACTTCTTAAATTCTCATAGGAACCTAAAAGGGATTCTAATCCGGTTTCAGACGTTGCTTCCTTATACATGGCTGTCATAGCCTGTTTGAGTTCTTCTGTTTCCTGGTCAGAAAGTCCATCCTGTTCATACGGGATTCTGACAAACTCAAGTTCAATATCATCGTCCTTTATAAAGATGCTGTTTTTGTTCTCTTCATAATATGTCTGGCGCTCTTCCTCTGTAATCTGCATTCCTGGATTTTCCAGATTGTCGCAGTAATTCTTCTGGATTACATCCATTTCATATTCAATGAAAAGCGGAAGTGTAAACTCGGAAAGACCGTATACAGCCTCACCCTTGCTTATTTTTTCTTTTCTTGCCGCATTCTCATTTTCAAATCTTTTCACAAGATCTCTGTACTGCATGGAATCCACATAGCCCTTTTCCCTGGCATTTTCATAGACTCCCCGAAAATACTTCAAATCTTCAATTGTCTTGTCCGCCAGCATTCTGGAAGGGACTTCGCCCCCAAACTCTTTTCCCCAGAATGCCTTGTCAACTCCCGCATGATACTTTTCCGTAAAATACTGAGTGACTTCATAGATATTCTCATCCATGATCCGAAGATATTCATCTTTTTCGACCAATGTATCATTGATCTTAAGGTTAAGCCTGCTGCCGTCTAAAGAAACAATCAGGGCGATAACAGCTGCAAAAACGGCCACCAGCGAAAAGACGGCAATGTATGCTGTCCTTTTTGATTGCCTCTTCTTTTTACTGTTATGATGTCTTATACTTTTTTGCATTTGCTTTCTTCCAGCCATTAAACTGCATCCATTCCTTTCATCTGTAATTATCAGGTACGCAGGACCTCATTGGATCTATGTGCAAAAAAAAAGCAATACCCTGCTACTATTACTATTCTGTAATCTTGCTAATGTTCACTCAGGTTCAATTCGCATATTTCAAAATAACATTTCAGATCAGGTATTGCTTATTCAGAGACATAAGTCCATTCGTACATGCACAATAATTGTACCAAATAACCACATAAATACACATAAACAATCATGCATTTTTTTTGCACTATCTAACTATTCAGGACCAGATTCTTCATAGTCACAGATAATGCACACAAATTACAACTATTGCACTTTTTCTATTGATATTTTCGATTATAGAAATATAACTGTGCAAGAATCCCAGCCAGTGCTGCTACCATAACGGCAAGACCAACCTGGCTGATATCCGGCGTCTTGAAAATACCGTAAAGCCATTTTACAGGCCCGATATTTTTCTGTCCCACTATGATCAGATAAACAAAGAACATAAGCAACAGGGCATTCAAGCCTGTTTTCAATTTAGCTGCTTTTTCTTCCATATATGTATCCTCCTCCAATTCCGTTGTGCATTCCAAAAGAATTATCCTTTCAGTCCTCCAAGGCTCATGCCTTCTGTTAAACGTTTCTGTACCAAGATATATAATATCAGTGTCGGCAGCATTACTAATACAAGGCCTGCATAGAGCTGTCCATAGTTGGCTGCTGCCTGCTGTGCCTGCATCAGCTGCATAAGTCCTACTGACAATGTTTTCGCTTCTTTAGTCAACAGGGTAAGTGAAATGATGTATTCATTCCAGAATGCCAGGAAGTTGAACAGGATGACCGTAATGATGCTTGGTCTAGCCATTGGCATCATAATGCTGATCATAGTCCTGAAATAACCGCTTCCGTCTACATATGCAGCTTCTTCATAATCCTTAGGGATTGTAATAAAGAAACTGGAAAGCAGATAAATTGTAAATGGAAGTGCTGTTGACGCATATACCAGTGCAAGTATAAATTTATTATTCAGTAAAAATGCAAATCCAAAATTTTGATTCAGGAACTTGTCTCCGTCCAGAAGCATAAGGAAGATCGGAACTACAATATAGTTTACGTTGATAAATAATCCGCCCATGAACATATTGTTGAAAAATTTGCTTCCGAAAAATTTATATCTGGCAAGTACATAAGACGCCGGAAGTGCCACAACGAGAAGAAGCAGAATTGCAAAGGCTGTGACAATAACAGAGTTTCCCATGTAGCTTCCCATTTTTGCCGTTTCAAAAGCATCTATAAAGTTCTGCATGTAAATCCCTTTTGGAAGAGACCATGGATTTCCATAGAATTCAGAGTTTTCTTTTATAGAAGCCATAAAAACCCATGCTACGGGTACTACAATGCTTATGGCAAGCAAAACAAGTGCCGCATAAACAAATAGTTTAAACAATTTTTCCTTTATATTGCTGTGTTCGTTCTTATTCATTCTCGTCTCCTCCTAAAATTCTAATGGTTCACGTTTAGTTACAAGATTAACAATTGCAGCCAAAGCAAAGGAGAATACGAAAACTACAACGCCGATCGCCATACCATATCCATAGGAGGAGTTGGTATAAGCCTGTTTATACATATAGCTTAAGAATACTTCTGTAGCTCCGTCCGGTCCGCCGTTCGTCAGGATCTTTACAAGAAGGAAACTTAAGTTTATGGTGCTGATAATAAAGAAAGTCAGTGTCGTCCTGATATTAGTCCAGATCAGCGGTAATGTAATCTGAAAAAACATCGTGATTTCATTAGCGCCGTCAAGTCCTGCTGATTCATACAGACTTTCCGGTACTCCTGCCATACTTGCCATATACATGACCATGTAATAGCCGATCGCCTGCCATACAAGGGCTATTACGATACTGAAGATTACGATTTTCTGGTCGCCTAACCAGAGAATCTGCGCTGCCTTCCCGCCTTTAAATACCCCTATAAGGCTGTTCAGGATTCCCATCGAGGGATCATAAATAGCTGAGAATATGGCTGCGATTACAACGATCGATAAAATATTTGGTATGTAAAAAACGATTCTGAAAAAATTCTGTCCTCTGAACTTGTATCTGGATAGAATTCCTGCAAATAGCAGTGCCAATGCAATTGTCGGTATTGTGATCAGAACAATCATCAGAATGGAGTTCTGGAAGGATCCATAAAAGTTGATATCCTTAAACAGAGTTCTGTAGTTGTCAAAACCGACAAATGTTTTCGTGTTAGAAAATCCGCCCCACTTATACAGCGAGATTCTGAACACGTTAATCGTAGGTATAATCATGAATAATGTAAATAATATAATGGCAGGAGCAACGCATGCCGTTATGTATAAATGTTTCTTTAATTTATGGTTCATTGATGCAATCCCCCACTTGAATTCAAAATTGACAAAAAAAATGGAGGCTTTCGGAAGCATTTCCGCTTCGATGAAGCCCCCATCTTAATTAGCATTTAATTATTACTGTACTGCGTCTCTTAATTTATCACTTACTTCTTCTACTGCTTTCTGCCAGTCAGCAACAGTTTTGTCACCGCTTACTACAGAGTCTACAGTTCCGAATAAAGTATCTTTCATGCTTACGCCTTCTACAGGAGCAGTTGCCTGGAATCCACCCATAACAGCAGTTGCACCATTGTCATATACGCTGTAGAACATTTTGTTGTCGCCTTCAAGATTTTCGCTTACACCAGCGATTGGCTGAACAGCGTTTGATTTAGCAAAGATCGCTGCCGCTTCATCTGAATACATATAAGCGATGAATTCTTTAGCCATATCTTTGTTTTCAGCAGCTGCTGGAATCCACATCTGTTCAAACCAGCAGAATGAGCTGCCTGCTCCACCATTGTTGACTGCTGGAAGTGCTGTGAATCCCCATTCAAAGCCATCAGCTCTTGGAGCATCTTTCATTTCGCCTGGTAACCAGGTACCATTTGGACAGAAGATTGCTTTGTTGTCTAAGATTAACTGCTGATTTTTTGTAAAGTTCTGGTCATTTGCATTTGCAACTGTTGTAGATTCAGTAAATGCAGCAAGTTTTCCACAGATGTCAAATACTTTTGTCAGGTCAGCGCTTTCCCAGATTCCATCATCATAGCTCATTGCTTTGTCAAATGTTTCTGATCCGCCTGCTGAAGAGATCAAAGCGAACATAAATGCATCAAAGTATCCAGTTGTAGGATATGTAAATAATGCGATTCCTTCTGCTTTAGCTTTTTCTCCTAATTCCCACATACCGTCCCAGGTAGTAGGTACTTCCCAGCCTTTTTCTTTCAGAAGACCAGCGTTATAAAATAAACCACATGGGCTGTAGAACATTGGTGCGTAGTAAGTTACGCCATCGCCGTATGGGTTAGTTGCTAACGTATCAACAAATCCTGGAACAATTTTATCTTTAACCTTTACATCTTCACCCGGTACAGTCATATCAAGTACATCTGTTAAAGGTTCTAACCCATTTTCTTTTGTTAAAGTTTCAGTTAAAGCCGCTTCACGTCCTGTTGCAAGATGAATAACATCTGGGTACTCTCCAGCTTTCATGCTTGGTGAAATTACATCTTCAATTTTTTTGTCGATCTGAAGTTCGATTTTCACACCTTCATGTGATGCTTCAAATGCTTTGCAGACTTCCGCCCACATGTCTGCACCATATCCGCCTTCAAATGCTGCCACCTTCAATACCTGTTCTTCTGCTGTGTCACCTTTTGCTGTCTCTTCTTTTGCTGTTTTTTCAGTATTCGTTTCTGCCGTATTTCCACAGCCAACTAACATTGAAGAAACCATGCTAACTGCTAAAATTACTGATAAAGCCTTTTTCATAATAACCTCCTCCAAAAATGTGTGTTTTCTTTTTTTAACATATTCTAATTATAGAATTCTGGTGCCATATCATCAATCTGATTATTGCGTATTTTTTTATATTTGTTGCTATTATGTATAATAAGCAATTAATATAGCATCGTTTTTTATCACATTTTACCATTCATATTATTGAGCAAATTCCGGCAATCTTCTTTTATTTGTTTTCCTGCCTTTTTTTCTTTTTGTATTCATTGGGAGAAATTCCAATCTTCTTTCGAAACGCCTGAGAAAAATATGATTGAGAGGAAAATCCAATCATACTTGAAATCTCCGCTATAGAATGATCCGTTGTTTCAAGCAATGCTTTGCTCTCTTCAATTCTCCTGTTGTTCAGGTAGTTGATCGGAGACATCCCTGTATACTTGGTAAATGCATGGATCAGATAGTACTTGTTCATATTTGTGATGCTGCTCAGGTTTTCGAGTGAAATGTTTTCTGAATAGTTGCTGTCGAAGTACCTTTTTACCTTGCTGCATTCCTTGCTGATATTCTTTGAAATTATGCCGTTGCTATCTTCAATGCTGAACTTATTATGCCTTGTAATCTGGATCAGAAGCACTTCCAACAGATTCTGGCATACAGCCTCATACTCTGTCTTCTTCCCTTCCATTTCCTTTACCATGGTCATCAGGTGAAACTGGAGCCGTTCTCTGTCATGTCCAAAGTTGCACATATTATAATGTATATAATTTTCTGCCTGGTTGAAGTTGAACATTAATCCGTCAATCCCCACCACAACGTATTCCATCGGCTGAGATACAATGGATTTTTCTGTATGCTCCACATTCGGATTGATAATCACAAGGTCTCCTTCTTTAACCGAAAACTCCTGATTCTCTACGATAAAACTTCCATTCCCCTTAAATACATAGAATAATTCTGCACAGTAATGGGAGTGTCTGGTACTGGGCCAGTCCTCTTCATATTTTGAAGTTGTCAAATACAATAGTTTTGTATTGAGTTTTCGGCTCGTTTTCTGGCTGTCAATTATATGTCTGTTATTTCCCATTCTCTTCACCTCATATAGACTGTCTTTTATTTCATCATAGCAATTCTGTCCTCTCTAAACCCTGCTGTTTTCACAAAAAAAGCCTTGCTGATCCTGCTTTCTTTATATTTCGGATAAATACAGCAAAAGATTAATGGAGGATATTTTTTTTATGTGTTTTGGTTTTATTGATATTCAAAAAAAAATCTTCTTTTACAAAATTATATACTGCCTGTGAATAATAAGCAATTCATACTTGTCAAATTCTACTTGCGCGTCATGCACATCCGCCATCTGCAGCACAGTGATACAAAACATGATATCAAAAAAAGACCCGGGAGATTATGTTTTCTACTCAAACATAATCTCCCGGGTCTCATTCGTTTTCCGGGTTTCTAAAACCGCTGAACCCCTGCTATAATGCGGATAAAGGGACTCGAACCCTTACGCCCTCGCGAGCGGCAGATTTTGAGTCTGCTGCGTCTGCCATTCCGCCACATCCGCTTAACTGGAACGAATTACATTTTATCATAATAATCCCAACATTGCAATAGTTTTTTTCATTTTCTATCATGTCCTAAAAAAATGCTCATCAATCCTGCGGATTGATGAGCATTTTCAATATTCTTTAGTATTCGATTTTAGAAAGGATATCAGAAAAATCAAATGTTGCAAAATAATCCTTTGGAGTTTCAGCCCTTCTGATCAGCTGTGTAGTTCCATCTTCCTTAAGGAGAATTTCGGCAGACTTCAGTTTTCCGTTGTAGTTGTATCCCATAGCAAATCCATGTGCACCCGTATCGTGGATTACAAGAAGGTCTCCCATGTCTATTTTAGGAAGCATACGGTCAATTGCAAATTTATCATTGTTTTCACAAAGAGATCCTGTAATGTCATATTTATGGTCGCAGGGTTCATTTTCTTTTCCCATGACTGTAATATGGTGGTATGCGCCGTACATTGCCGGTCTCATAAGATTTACCGCAGACGCATCGCAGCCGATGTATTCTTTGTATATATGTTTTTCATGTACAGCGGTTGTTACAAGGCATCCGTAAGGTCCCATCATGAATCTTCCGAGCTCCGTATAAATTGCAATATCACCCATTCCTGCCGGAACAAGTATTTCTTCAAATGCCTTTCTTACGCCTTCTCCGATCGCATAGATATCATTCGGTTCCTGTTCAGGCCTGTAAGGGATTCCGATTCCTCCTGAAAGGTTGATGAACTTGATATCTGCGCCTGTTTCTTTTTCGATTTCCACGGCAGTTTCAAAAAGGATTTTTGCAAGTGTCGGATAATATTCGTTTGTTACCGTGTTGCTTGCAAGGAAAGCATGTATTCCGAAATTCTTAACACCTTTTGATTTCAGGATCTTAAATCCCTCGAAAAGCTGCTCTTTCGTGAATCCGTATTTTGCATCTCCAGGATTGTCCATGATATCAGTGCTGATTTTGAACAGCCCGCCAGGGTTGAAGCGGCAGCTGATGGTTTCAGGAATTCCTGCTGTCTTTTCAAGGAAGTCTATATGGGTAAAATCGTCCAGATTGATTACTGCATCCATTTCTCTCGCATAAACGAACTCTTCTGCCGGAGTCGCATTTGAGGAGAACATGATGTCCTCTCCTTTAAAGCCAAGAGCCTGTGCCATCATAAGTTCTGTCATTGATGAGCAGTCGCAGCCGCAGCCATATTCCTTGAGAATATTGATCAGATAAGGATTTGGGGTCGCCTTTACTGCAAAATATTCCTTGAATCCCTTGTTCCAGGAAAAAGCCTCTTTCAACCTCTTTACATTTTCCCTGATTCCTTTTTCATCGTAAAGATGGAATGGGGTAGGATATTCTTTCGTAATTTCTTTCAACTGCTCAAGTGTAACAAATGTTTCTTTTTTCATATTTAAAAATCTCCTTTCGTAAGTTCAATTAGTTTTATCTCATTTCTCAGAGCCTCTTTCAGTACATCCACAAAATTCTGTTTTGATGCATAAAGGCAGGTTGACTGGTGTCCTTTTCCAAGCTCGCCTGTAAGCGCATAGCTTGAATCTGTAATGAGGCGTACCTGGCTTTCTTTTTTATCTCCCAGGTAGACTTTAGCACCTTCCAGTGAGTATTCTGTATCGGTCAAAATGACGACCTTGATATTTCTTCCAAGGAGCCTTTTCAGTTCCGGCGCAACAAGTTCAATCAGACTGACTGGCATCGATAGATAAATCCTCTGCTCGGTCCTGTCCAGCATATTCCTGATCTTGTCCAGGATGTGCCTGTCGCCTTCTATAGTGGCATAGCATTCCGGCTCTCTTTTATTCTCTGTCATATTGGCAGCAAGGTACTCTTTCATTTCTCCAAGCCTGCGTATTTTGTTTTCACAGAATTCAGTGACTGCCACCGCTGTATATTTAGTCGCAGAACCTTCGATTATATAGGCAGCCCCTTTTTCCACAAGACCCGCAAGGGCATTATATGCATTGGAGCGCGAGATCCCTGTGATTTTTGCAGCTTCATATCCCGTCATCTCTCCCTGCTCAGACATAGCAGCATATATGGTAGCTTCCTGCCGTGTCAGTCCGAACTGCGCAAGCCTGTCGACTATATGGTTGTCTTCCATCCATGCTCCTTTCCTCTGTCGATATTATGCAGCTGTTAAAAACGGCTTTCTCATATCATTCCAGAATGTCTCGATAGAATCTTCAGCATTTCTGCTTTGGTAAATAAATAGTGTTTCTATTTAGTAACACTATAATTCAAGATATTCCGTTTGTCAATATCCAAAAGAAAATCTCCGCAATGAATATAAAATTTTGAACACTTTTATATTGAATTTATGCTGAAAAAATGGTACTCTATCTCAGGTGTATATCACACAATTTATTATTTGGAGGACATTATGTCAACAGAATCAAACAAATCAACGATTGCCAATCCGGCTCCATTAGGACTGCTTGGATTCGGAATGACAACCTGTTTACTCAATCTGCATAACGCCGGAATCATTCCGCTTTCCATCGTTATCGTTGCAATGGGCTTTGCCCTGGGTGGAGCAGCACAGATTATCGCCGGTATTATGGAATTCAAGAAAAACAACACCTTCGGAGCTACAGCCTTTACGGCTTATGGATTCTTCTGGTGGTCGCTTATCCTGATCTGGATCAAGCCTTTCGGGAGCATCGACGCTGCAGACAGCAAGAGCATGGGCTTCTACTTAGGCCTCTGGTGCCTGTTTACCGCTTTCATGTTCGTTGGAACATTGAAGCACAACCGCGCTTCACAGGTGGTATTCGGCTCACTTACTATTCTCTTCCTTCTGCTTTCAGCAGCTAATTTCACAGGATCAGAAGCTATCCATACTGTTGCAGGATATGTTGGAATTTTCTGTGGACTCTCAGCAATCTACAATGCAATGGGACAGATCATCAACCAGGAATTTGGCAGAACAGTTATGCCTCTTTAATTTATTAATTCTGGTTTCAAAAAAACCTCCGTACTGATTACTCAGCCGGAGGTTTTTTGTTTATTCTTTTTCTGATTATTCTATCACGATAACTTTCATGTTGTTAGTAATTCCCGCTCTGCAGTCTGTAATATCATCAGCTGGCACACCTGAAGTCAGGACAATAATATCTCCCGCTTCCACAAATTTCTGCTTTTTAATGATATCAACTGACTCGTCAACTATGTTTTCTGCAGTTCCGCCCTTGCTGTCGACTCCGACAGATTTCAAAGGTGTAACACCCCAGTAGAGCTGCATTCTTCTTACCACTGAATCGTTAGGCGATACGCCAATGATATCAGTTTTTGGCTTTATTTTCGAAATAAGTCTCGGTGTAAGGCCTGAAATACTTGCAGCAACAATATATTTAGCATTCAGCTGCATTGCTGTCGCCACTGAAGAGTATCCTACTGCACCTGAAATCTCCATATCATTATAATTCTTCTTTTCATTCATAAGTGCATCATAATCAAGAGAAGGTTCTGTCGTCTCCGCAATATGCACCATCATCCTGAGTGCCTCAACAGGATATTTTCCCATTGCTGTTTCTCCTGAAAGCATGATTGCATCGGTTCCATCGTAAATAGCATTCGCAACATCGGTAACTTCCGCTCTTGTAGGGCGGGGGTTACGGATCATGGAATCCAGCATCTGCGTTGCTGTGATAACAGGCGTGTAATTTTCATTACATTTCTTGATTATCATTTTCTGCACTTTAGGAAGCTGTTCTACAGGAATTTCAACACCAAGATCGCCTCTTGCTACCATGATTCCATCGCTGCATCTGATGATCTCATCAATATTTTCGATTCCTTCTGCATTTTCGATTTTGGCTATGATCGCCATAGTTGAATTGTGCTCTTTCAGGATTTTTCTGATTTCTTTGATTGCATCCGCTGAACGCACGAAAGAAGCTGCAATGAAATCCATTCCCTGTTCAATACCAAAAATGATGTCGTCCTTATCCTTCTGGGTAAGGGCAGGAAGATTTATGCTTACATTAGGAACGTTTACACCCTTTTTACCGCCAAGCTCTCCGCCATTGATAATCGTACATACAACATTCTTATCGCTGACTTCCGTTACTTCAAGTTCGATCAGGCCGTCATCAATCAGAATTCTGTTTCCCGGAACAACATCATTCACAATTCCCGAATAGTTGATATGACCTGTCTTTTCATCTCCGACAATATCCTCAATCGTAAGTATATAAGTTTCTCCCTCTTTCAGGGTCACTTTCTTGTCATCCTTAAGAACACCCGTCCTGATTTCCGGACCTTTTGTATCTAAGAGCATTGCCACTGGAATTCCCAACTCTTCCCTAACACTCTTGAGAATGCTGATTCTGCCAAGCTGTTCTTCATGATCGCCATGAGAAAAATTAAACCTTGCCATATCCATTCCATTCTGTGCCAGCTGTAACATAGTTTCCCTGTTGTTTGTGTTCGGACCCATGGTGCAGATAATCTTTGTTTTCTTCATATACATTCCTCCAATTTTATAAATGAAGCCCCTTATGCATTGTATGAAACCAGATACAAAAGAGGCCTGTTTCTAATTTTATGATTTATACAGTTCCGGTTACTTTTTTATGTGGGTATGGGTAAACAAATGATCCTGGCAATACTCATAATTGCCGTCACATTTCGAACAGAAGCGGAACTCCAGATGATCCCCGTCATTTTCAGTTCTTCCGCATATTGCACATTTATGTTTTGTTACACCTGCATGTTTGACAGTCTGCTGCCTGTATGCATGCTGTCTGCGCCTGTTGGCTGCCGAAAAAACCTTAGCCTGCTTCCTTGTCGCATAAAAGAATATCAAAAAGTTGAGTATCGATAAAATAGCACTTACCGGCGTGATTAGATATAAAGGATTCTGATTCTGTACAGACGCATAGATGCCTGTCAATATTTCAAAAACGAAAAATGCCCCATTAAGCCATGCCAGATACTTTACTTTTACCGGTATTACGAAAAACAGCAGAAACTGTATGTCCGGATATACCGCCGCAAAGGCAAAGAAAAGCGACAGGTTCAGATAAGCAGTGTCAAAGCTGAAATTGTAGCCTGTTGCCAAAAACAGGATAATTGAAGTAACCACATGCATCAGCACCCCCGTGAAGAAATAGAGGTTGAACCTGAATGCTCCCCACTGGCGTTCCAGCTGGGTTCCAATCATATAGTAGAGATAAAGTGCGAATATCACAAATATATAGCTGCCTTCAGGCGGCTGTACCAGGAATGTCACTATCCTCCATACCTGGCCATGCAGAATCGCTTCCGCGTTCAGGGACAGATATTTTACGTACACCTCCGGTGCCAGCAGATTCACTGCCACGCCTATGCCGTAAAGAATAATGATGTAGTACATCAGATTGTGAACAGCATATTTTCCAAATTTTCTTTCCAGTTTATTAATAAAATTCATTGCTGCGCCTTTCTTAATTAAGGAAGTCCAAACCGTGTCTGTTTAAAACAATTTCTTTTTTGCCATAAAGAATGCTACTGCAAGGCTTACTATAAGTGAGAATATTATGACATATAAAAAACCGTAGGGATTTGACGCCCCCGGAACTCCCGCCGCATTGACATTCATTCCATAAAAGCTTGCTATCATAGTTGGAATTGACATTACGATCGTAACCGTAGCCAAAAACTTCATAACAATATTCAGGTTGTTTGAAATTACCGATGCGAAAGCATCCATGGTTCCGCTTAATATGCCGCTGTATATGTTAGCCATCTCGATGGCCTGCTTATTTTCAATGATTACATCCTCAAGAAGTTCCGTATCTTCAGGATACTGTTTGATTCTCTCTATTTTCAGAAGTTTTTCAAGAACCACTTCATTGGAACGAAGGGATGTCGTAAAATACACAAGGCTCTTTTCAAGTTCCAGCAGTTCGATCAGTTCCTGGTTCTTCGTCGATGCATGAAGCTTACGCTCGATTACTTCGCTCTTTTTATCTATTACCCTCAGGTAATTCAGAAACATAGTAGCATTCTTATACAGAATCTGAAGGATAAACCTTGTCTTCTTATATGTGTAGAAATTCCTTACCCTGCCGTCCATGAATGCACTGAGTACCGGCGTGTCTTCCAGGCACACTGTAAAAATCAGTTCATCCGTAATGATGATGCCAAGCGGAATTGTAACATACCAGTCCTTGTTGTTTCTTTCTTCGATAACAGGTATATCCACCAAAACCAGCGTATAATCTTCTTCGACCTCAATTCTCGACCGTTCTTCCTCATCAAGAGGCGCCCTGAGGTGGTTGATGTCAACCTTATACTCATTCGATATCTCCAGAATTTCGGCAGATGTAGGGTTTGTCAATGCCACCCAGCATCCTTCCTGTATTTCGCTGACCTGGTGCATTCCATTATCAATGGTTCTAAAGATTTTTATCATAAATCTGTAACCCCTTTCGATTGTCATTCCATAAGACAATCGAAGCTAACCTTGTCCTATGAATGTTATTTTATTTTGTTTTTTCTATATAAAATATACGTTTCCGGACTCGGCCCGCTTTCCATGGCGTTACACATCCTTTCTTTGTCCATATTAAAAGCTTTCACCATGAGCGAAAGCTTTCATCAACCTGACTAATTTTCATCAAACCCTATTATAGTTTCTCGCTTTCTATTTGTCAATCTATCCTTCTCCGCAATTCCAAGTTTCTGTTAATTTAATTTTAATTTGTATTTTGCTTTTCCCTGTCGTATAATGTTACGTGGTGCCAATTTTTACGTGGCACATTTAATAAGTAGAAACATTGAAATATCCATACGTGAGGAGGAGCAGTATTACTGCGATAACTATGAAGCAATCGAAATTATATACGTTAGGAATCGATATCGGTTCAACCACTGTTAAGATCGCTGTCTTAAATGACAGCCATGATATATTGTTTTCTGATTACGAGAGACATTATGCGAATATCCAGGATGTGCTCGCGAAATTATTATCCAGAGCCAGAGAAGAGCTCGGCAACCTTGAACTCTCACCGGTCATCACAGGCTCAGGCGGGCTTACTCTTGCCAAGCACCTTGGCATCCCTTTTGTTCAGGAGGTGATTGCCGTATCGACCGCACTTCAGCATGAAGCGCCCAAAACCGATGTTGCGATTGAACTTGGCGGCGAAGATGCGAAAATCATCTATTTTTCAGGTACCAGCATTGATCAGAGAATGAACGGAATCTGTGCCGGCGGTACAGGTTCCTTCATCGACCAGATGGCATCGCTTCTACAGACCGATGCGTCAGGCCTGAATGAATACGCAAAAAACTACAAGGAAATATATCCAATCGCTGCCCGCTGCGGTGTATTCGCGAAGTCGGATATCCAGCCCCTTATCAACGAGGGGGCTACAAAAGAGGATCTTGCCGCTTCCATATTCCAGGCTGTCGTAAACCAGACAATCAGCGGACTTGCATGCGGAAAGCCCATCAGAGGGCATATCGCATTCCTGGGCGGACCGCTCCATTTCCTTTCCAGCCTGAAGGAAACCTTTATCCGCACGCTGAAGCTTGACGATGAACATATTATTGCCCCGGAACATTCCCATCTTTTCGCAGCCATGGGATCTGCACTGAATGCGGACCTTTCTGTCAAAGCAGAACTGTCTTCGATCATTGACAGACTCTCTGCAAGCATAAAGATGGATTTTGAAGTTGCCAGGATGGAACCGCTTTTTAAAAACAAGGCGGAATATGCTGAATTTGAGGAGCGCCATAATGGCAATTCTGTAGTAACTGCTGATTTAGCTTCCTATGAAGGCAACTGCTTTCTTGGCATCGATGCCGGTTCCACAACGACAAAAGTCGCGCTGGTAGGCGAAGACGGCTCCCTGCTCTACTCCTTCTACAGCAGCAACAACGGAAGCCCTCTGGCAACAACAATTAAATCCATAAAGGAAATCTATAAAACGATTCCTTCGAGCGCATCTGTCGCCTATTCCTGTTCTACCGGATACGGTGAAGCCCTGATAAAGGCCGCCCTGATGCTTGATGAAGGAGAGGTCGAAACTGTAGCCCACTACTATGCTGCTGCTTTCTTCGATCCGGAAGTAGACTGCATTCTCGATATCGGCGGTCAGGATATGAAATGCATCAAGATTAAGAACAGTACCGTCGACAGTGTTCAGCTCAACGAAGCCTGTTCAGCAGGCTGTGGATCGTTCATTGAAACCTTTGCAAAATCCCTTAACTATTCTGTCGAAGATTTCGCAAAGACGGCTCTCTTCGCAGAGCATCCAATCGATCTCGGTACCAGATGCACCGTTTTCATGAACTCTAAAGTTAAGCAGGCCCAGAAGGAAGGCGCAAGCGTTTCCGATATTTCTGCCGGTCTGGCCTATTCAGTCATCAAGAATGCGCTGTTCAAGGTAATAAAGCTTACAAACACTAAGGAACTTGGAAAAAGGATCGTTGTTCAGGGCGGTACCTTCTACAATGACGCCGTACTCAGAAGCTTTGAAAAAATTTCAGGCTGCGAGGCCGTACGTCCTGACATTGCCGGCATAATGGGAGCCTTCGGTGCCGCCCTCATCGCAAGAGAACGGTATTCCGAGGACAAGGAAACCACCATGCTTTCAATGGAGAAAATCACCTCACTCCAATTCGGTACAAATATGGCAAGATGCAAGGGCTGTACAAACAGCTGTATGCTTACGATCAACAGATTTACAGGCGGACGCCAGTTCGTGACCGGCAACCGCTGTGAACGGGGTATCGGCAAGGAGAAGAACAGTGAAAACATTCCAAACCTCTTTGAATACAAGAACAAAAGGCTTTTTTCATATGCTCCCATAGAAGCAGATGAAGCCATAAGGGGAACCGTCGGCATTCCAAGAGTCCTCAATATGTTTGAGAATTACCCTTACTGGTTCACCTTCTTCAATGCTCTGAAATTCAAGGTTGTTCTCTCTCCGGAATCTAACAGGAAGATCTACGAGCTCGGCATTGACTCAATTCCAAGTGAATCGGAATGCTATCCGGCCAAGCTGGCTCACGGGCATGTTTCATGGCTGATCAAACAAGGGATCAATTTTATATTCTACCCTTGCATTCCTTATGAAAGAAATGAAATACCTGATGCAAACAACCACTACAACTGCCCTATCGTCACTTCCTATGCTGAAAACATCAAAAACAACATAGATGAAATCAAGACCGAGAAAATCAATTTCAAGAATCCGTTTATGAGTTTTGCAGACAAAGATCACCTTGCAAAACGTCTTTTTGAAGAACTTGGAGCAGAATTCTCAATATCCGAATCGGAAATCATGGCTGCCGCTGACCTGGCATGGAATGAAATGGAGCAGGCTCGTAAGGATGTGATGGCAAAAGGCGAAGAAACCCTGGCCTACCTTAAGGAAACAGGAAGAAGGGGCATTGTCCTTGCCGGCAGACCGTACCATATCGATCCGGAAATCAACCACGGAATTCCCGAACTCATAAACTCCTATGGAATTGCCGTACTTACGGAAGATTCCATTTCACACCTTTCTGAGGTCGAGCGTCCTCTGATTGTAATGGACCAGTGGATGTACCATTCCAGGCTGTATGCGGCTGCAAACCATGTCAAGACTGCAGACAACCTTGATCTGGTGCAGCTGAACTCATTCGGCTGCGGACTCGATGCAGTAACAACTGACAGTGTAAGCGATATACTGACAAATTCAGGAAAAATATATACTGTCCTTAAAATCGATGAAGTAAACAACTTAGGCGCTGCCAGAATCAGAATCCGTTCCCTGCTTTCGGCAATCCGCGTTCGTGAGCAGAAAAAGATCCAGCGTAAAGTCGTTTCTGCAGCATATGAACGAGTTGTATTTACCGAGCAGATGCGAAAGGAATACACCATTTTATGTCCTCAGATGTCACCAATCCATTTTGACCTGATCCAGCCTGCACTACAGTCCAGCGGGTATAATGTCGAGATTCTCGGAAATGACAACAAAGCAGCCGTAGACATAGGACTTCAGTATGTAAACAATGATGCGTGCTATCCTTCCCTGATGGTCGTAGGACAGATCATGGATGCCGTTCTTTCAGGAAAATATGATCTTGACAAGACAGCGGTAATCATTTCACAAACGGGCGGCGGCTGCAGGGCATCCAACTACATCGGTTTTATCAGAAGAGCTCTTGAAAAAGTCGGCTGTCCTCAGATTCCAGTAATATCACTTAATCTAAGCGGTCTGGAGTCGAATCCCGGATTTAAGTTTACGATGCCGATGCTGTTAAAAGCAATGTATGCATTGGAATTCGGTGATATATTCATGAGGGTCCTTTATCGAGTGCGTCCATACGAGGCAGTTCCTGGTTCAGCAAATGCCCTTCATGAAAAGTGGAAGAAGATCTGCATCAAATTCGTATCGAAAAAGATGCCTTCTTATTTTGAATACCAGAAGATCTGCCGCGACATCATAAGGGATTTCGATACGCTTCCGATTCTGGACATCAAGAAACCAAAAGTCGGAATCGTCGGCGAAATACTTGTAAAATTCCTTCCTGCGGCAAACAACTACCTCGTAGACCTTCTTGAGTCTGAAGGCGCTGAAGCCGTAGTGCCTGACCTTATGGACTTCCTGATGTACAGTTTCAAAAACAGCGAGTTCAAGCACAGGTATCTCGGTATGAGCAAATCTGCCGCAATGAAAACAAGGCTTGGAATCAATTTCATGGAGATGTTCAGGAACACTGCCAAAAAGGAATTCGAAAGAAGCATCCATTTCACGCCTCCGACTCATATAGACAAAATAGCCGACATGGCTTCACCGATTGTATCTCTCGGTAATCAGACAGGCGAAGGATGGTTCCTTACAGGCGAAATGCTTGAGCTTATCCACAACGGAACCGGCAACATAGTATGCGCCCAGCCATTCGGCTGCCTTCCAAATCATGTCGTAGGAAAAGGCGTCATAAAGGAACTGCATCATCAATATCCTCTTGCTAATATCGTTGCGATCGACTACGATCCCGGTGCTAGCGAGGTTAACCAGCTTAACCGTATCAAGCTTATGCTTTCGACGGCTCATAAAAATCTGGCTTAAGGAATAGTATCACAGTATGAATTTACATGCTGTTCCTGAATTTCATAAAGAAAAGCGTGAAAATCCATGGATTTTCACGCTTTTCTTTCTTTCTTTCTTTCTTTCTTTCTTTCTTTCTTTTTTCTTTCAGCCACTCAAATCAGGTACACCCGAAATGTACCCTATAGACTAGACACTTTGAGTTTTCAAAACCCTTTCCATACGACTACAGATTTTATACCGTTCTAAACAGCCGCCCGTAATCTCAAAGTCAGATATCCTCTATCTGCCAGTCAACCGGCTCAACTCCATTTTCTTCAAGAAATGTATTCGTTCTGCTAAATACCCTGCTTCCGAAAAATCCCCTGTATGCCGAAAGCGGACTGGGGTGTGCTGACTCCAGTACAAGATGTTTTGGATTTGTCAGCATCGTTTTTTTCTTCTGCGCCGGCTTCCCCCAAAGGATGATTACAATTGGTCTGTCCACTGCATCAACTGCCCTTATTACGGCATCCGTAAACTGCTCCCATCCTTTCCCCTGGTGGGAATTTGCCTGGTGTGCCCTTACAGTAAGCACAGTATTCAGAAGAAGAACTCCCTGGTCAGCCCATTTTTTCAGATAGCCATTATTCGGTATATAGCATCCAAGATCATCTTGAAGTTCCTTATATACATTTTTCAGGGATGGCGGAATCGTCTTCTGGTCTTCAGGCACTGAGAAGCTTAATCCGTGAGCCTGATTATCATTATGATACGGATCCTGCCCCAGGATCAGAACCTTCACCCTGCTCAGGGGCGTAAGGTGAAAAGCATTGAAAACATCGTCTGCCGGAGGGAAAATGAGTTCCGATTCATATTCTCTCTTCACAAAATCATCTAATTCCAAATAGTATGGTTTCTTAAGCTCGTCTCCAATTGCATCAAGCCAGTCATTCTGAATCATTTCCATCCGTATTTCTCCTCACCAAACTCAAAAGCCGCCCTTAAAAGGCGGCCCTGTTATTATTATTCATCGAATCCACATGAAACGCATTGTAGTCCATGTATAGCTTCCTACAGCCTGACAGGGACTCCCTTGCCATCAAGGTATGTCTTTACATCTTTGATCTCAAGTTCTTTGTAATGGAACAAGGACGCAGCAAGTGCTGCATCAGCCTTACCCTCTGTTAGCGCTTCATAGAAGTGTTCCATATTTCCTGCTCCGCCTGAAGCAATTACAGGGACCGAAACATTTTCGGAAATCAGGCGGGTCAGTTCCAGGTCGTAGCCTGCCTTTGTACCGTCGCAGTCCATGCTTGTAAGAAGTATCTCTCCTGCGCCCAGACTGTCGACTTTTCGAGCCCATTCAATGGCATCAATCCCTGTGTCGATCCTTCCGCCATTTTTATAGATATTCCAGCCCGAACCATCTGCTCTTCGCCTTGCATCTATAGCGACTACAACGCACTGACTTCCAAATTTCTCGGCTGCCTCGCTGATAAGAGCAGGATTGTTGATTGCTGATGAATTGATTGAAATCTTATCAGCGCCTTCTCTGAGCAATGCTTTAAAATCATCGACTGTACGGATTCCGCCGCCTACCGTAAACGGTATAAACACCTTTTCAGCGACCTTCCTTACCATTTCTATAACCGTTTCCCTTGCATCGGAAGATGCTGTTATATCCAAGAATACGATTTCATCGGCTCCAGCCTTGTCATAAGCTGCCGCGATTTCCACCGGATCACCGGCATCTCTCAGATTTACAAAGTTAACGCCTTTGACAACTCTGCCGTTATGTACATCAAGGCAGGGAATTATTCTCTTCGTATGCATATATCTTCATGGCAATCCAGGACTGCCTTTCCTCCTCTTACAGATTTGCAAAATTTTTAAGTATAGTCAGCCCTATTTCACCGCTCTTCTCCGGATGGAACTGGCATGCAAAAACATTCCCTTTTTCAACCGATGCATGTATGAGGGTGCTGTATTCCGTCGTTGCCTTTACTATTTCCAGCTCTGCCGCTTTTAGGTAATAGGAATGCACAAAATACACATAAGAACTTTTTGGTATTCCTTTGAAAAGCCTTCCATCACCCGAAAACTCAAGCGAATTCCATCCCATATGCGGGATTTTCAGCCCTTCTTTTTCCGGTATTCTGAGTATTTCTCCTTTCAGGATTCCGAGTCCCTCAATGCCAGGGCTTTCATCGCTTCTCTCAAAAAGAAGCTGGAGACCAAGGCAGATGCCTAAAAATGGCTTTCCAATTCTGGCCACTTCTTTAATTACTTCTACAAGATTGTATTCCTTGAGTTTACCCATCGCATCGCCAAAAGACCCTACACCCGGCAGTATCACCTTATCTGCGGCCAAAATCGTATTTCTGTCTCTTGTAACTATCACTTCTTCGCCAAGAAAAACGAGAGCTTTTTCGACGCTCTTCAAATTCCCTGCATCATAATCGATTATAGCTATCATCTGTTCACTTCCTTAATAAATTGTTTTCCCATCATTATTCCGTCGACGTGACTTTTATCCTGCTGTTCATGGCCTTTGCCTGGTCAAATCCTATTCCAAAATCCTCCACAAGAGCTTTTTCTATCTGAATCCTTATATCTTCGAATTCCGATGCCACTCCCGCTTCCGCTGCAAGAACTGCATAATCGTCATATTTTCCAACTCCCTTGATCAGGGAATCCAGAGCTTCTGTATTATACCCCAGCCTCTTGTAATTCACATACGAATCAAACTGCTTGTCCAGCTTCATGATTATCCTGATCCGGTCGTAAAGCACCCTGTCCTCTTCCTTAATCTCCATCCCAGCCAAATGTTCATAGGCTTCATTGTACTTCTGTCGTAAAAAATAACTTTCTGCCGTATCTATGCGGTTTGAATAGGAAACAACAGATGTCCCCAGAATAATAAGAACCAGCAGTGAGAAGCACATCAACAGAGGGAGTACGATATGCATGACCGGAAGCGGTTTTAAGGGTTCCTCACAGACCACCGGCTTAGGCAGCCTTTCCCTTTTTTTCCTTTTTGATTTCTTATCTTCCAGCGATTTTACTTTTTTCGTCTTTTTCTTTCGTTCTTTTTCAGTTCTTTCAAATTCTTTAAGGATTGCTTCATTTTCATCCGGATCTTCGCTAACCATATCTGCACGCACGACCCGTTTCTGTTTTTTCTTAAAGAGTTTTGCAAAAAGGCTTTCTTCCTTGATTTTACCTTTTTTGCTATCATCTTTAACCTCTTTTGGAATCTGTTCAATATTCTCTTCATTTCCGATCAGGTCTCCTATAAAGGAGAGATCCTCGTCATCCGGCATTGTTCCAAGCATTTCCAGTAGATCCATCTCGGATTCTTGCGAACTCCAAACAGAATCATCCTGTCCATCCTTTCCAAATCCTCCTGCCGTAGAAATAATTGCATCAAGTTCCTCCAAAAGACTCATATCATCCTTATCTGTATACTCTTCATGCTTCACTTATAACACCTCCGTATGTATGGATTCATGAAATATTCCGTCTTAGTTTATCATAAAATTGCAGGTTATACAATTCACAAATTACGTATAAATTCTACCGGATCAGCCGCAATGCTTACTCCTTTTTCAGCCAATTCTTCCGTCAGCTGAGGCAGTCTGCTATTAACCCTAAAAAAGTGAGCTTTCTGATTTATAAATGCTATTTTTTCAAATGGCCATCTGATTACTGTGGGAAATGCGAATCCTACCCCAAGTTCCAGAATACAAAGCTCTCTGTTGATCGTATTTTGAAGCCATTTTGTATATTTCTCCCATTGTGGAAGATATGCGTCCTCAAAATAATTCTCATTTTTCACTGTATGCATTACAGCTTCTCCGCCACAATAAGGACATCCAGGCTTCTTTAAGCTGCTGATTAAAGTGCCCTCTGCCCTTACAGCATCTATAATTCTATCTTCCTCCGAATCTGCATCCCATACCTTATTGCAGCATTTGTCCCTGCACTGGAGCAGTTCCCGGTTACCACATGGCGATACAACTCTGCCCGGATCAAATCCCCCATGTAGTATCAGCCCGTCCGAATTAGTCGTTACAACAAAATAATCTTTAGCTTTTACTTTTTCAAAAAGAACCTGGTATGCATCCAGCTGTCTGATGTCTCTCGCACCAGATCTATATTTTTCTTTTAAATAATAATTTCTAAGAAATGCAGCTATCCAATCAGTTTCCGCACCAGCTTTTTCATTTTCTTTCTTTTCAATAAATTTTTTATATAAATCATATTCTTCAATATCAGCATTTTCAGCACTGAATTCCTCACCAATTCCTATTAGCACGTACCTGGATTTGTCTATGGCTTCAAGTATTTCAGTAATTCCCTTTTCCATTTTTGCTTTCCTTTCCTTTTGAATATTTATACAGCGTATGCCTGTTATTCTACTGTCTCATTAACATCGCTAATATATAATAACACAATATCTCCTGAAGGTAAAAAGAAAGCTGAAAATCTTATACCTGTTCCCGAACAGGCAATATCGAATCGATTACCTGGATCTGATTCCCTGGATCTAATTCCCTGTTTCAGGATTTATATCTGATACGATTTTTTCAAAATCTAAAATCGTTATTTTCCGCTCTTCAATTTGGACTATACCAGTTATTGAACATTCCTGAATATCGTCGGTTATCTGATCAGGTTTTATTATGTCGGCCCAGGAAACTCTGTTAATTCCCAAAACTGCATCAACATGAAATGCTATATTTAGTTTGTTCAAATTTGTAATTACAAACATGCCTGACTCATTTCCGCAACTCAAAGAAAGTGACTTTCTTAGATTTATAACCGATATGATCGTATCCCTAAGTACAAAGATTCCTTCTATGCATGGGTGCGAATTCGGAATCGGCGTAACATTGCAAAAGGGTAGAATCTCCATTGTTTTTGCCACATTAATTCCATAATGGCCATCTTCCAAAGTAAACTCTAATATCTCGACTTCATTTGTTCCATTTTCCAGCAATATATTAGTATCCATATTTATTACCCTCCCTGGCAGCTTATGCAAACTTTACTGCATTAATTTATTATCTTAAAACAAAACATACTAACCGGTTATTTAATTGTTTTGGCAATCAAACTTTACGCAACCATCCTGTCATCATATATATCGGCTCAAATTTCCAAATTCTAACCACTTGACGAATTATTATAAACGGAAGTAATCTTATTATAACCTTTTATTTATATGAAATTCTTCGAATTTCATATAAATAAAAAAACAGCCTCTAAAGGCCGTCTTTATAATTCTACTGATATATCATATGTATCTTCAAAACTACACACTCAAACTATTCAATCATCCATTTTTTGTTCTATCCTATGAACCACTGCACACCTAAGTGCTTATGGTCAAGCCCTCGACCTATTAGTAACAGTCAGCTCCACATGTTGCCATGCTTCCACCTCTGTCCTATCCACCTCGTCGTCTTCAAGGGGTCTTACTAGCTTATGCTATGAGATATCTCATCTTGAGGGGGGCTTCACGCTTAGATGCCTTCAGCGTTTATCCCTGCCGAACTTGGCTACTCTGCCATGCCATTGGTA
>NZ_FMKA01000037.1 GCF_900096945.1 Anaerobium acetethylicum
AGATTCAGGCACGAATACTTTTTGCACTTTTTTTGCTGGTACAAAATTTGTGGAAAAGACCTGCTGATTTTCAATCGGAAGCGATTTAATCAGCAAACACTATTTAGCGGGCGGAAAAAGCAATGCCTCGTTAAAGCAAATTTTTGCACATGATAGATAAAGTGTTTTTGCAGAAATTACCATCTTTTGCTATTATAAGGATAGGCTTTTAAAGATGGGCGTTTAAAGATGGGCATTTAATGATGGCAAAAGGGGGATGACAATAATGAACAAGTACAGAATGCTTTGCCTCGATATAGATGGAACGTTGCTGAATTCCAGGCATCAGATTTCAGAAGGCACAAAAAGGGCAATTCGTAAGCTGGATGATTCCGGCGACACTATAATTGTGCTGATTTCAGCCCGCATGCCGAAAGGCATGAGATATCTGGCAGAAGAGCTGAATCTCAACAGTCCGCTTGTCAGTTATAATGGGGCTTACATAACGCAAGGGGATCAGATATTGCATGCGAGGACGATAAAATTGGAACAATGCATTACGATTTTTCAACTTGCCATTGAACGGGGGCTGCATGTGAGCCTGTACACAGAAGATCAGTGGTACGTGGAGCATCTGGACAGCTGGGCATTACAGGAGAGCGAAATAACCGGGATTAAGCCGATTGTCATAGAATTTGAAAAGCTTTTTTCTGATTGGGAAGCAGCGGGGAATACTCCAAATAAAATCCTGTGCATGGGGGAACCGGGCAACATTTCTGTCTTCGGGGAGAGGCTGAATTTCATGTTTGAGAAGAATCTGAATGTCTACCAGTCAAAACCGACCTATTTGGAAATTGTGTCGGCCGAAGCATCAAAAATCAATGCCATCGCTTATTTATGCGACAGATATCATATTAACAGGGACGAGGTTGTTGCAGTCGGCGACAACTATAATGATATCAGCATGATTTCTTATGCCGGATTGGGTATTGCTATGGGGAATGCACCCGATGAGGTGAAAAAGTGTGCGGATTATGTGACCCTGTCGAACGATGAGGATGGGGTGGCATGGGTGATTGATGGGTTGGATTGCCGAAAAGGAATCGGATTGAATAAGTAAGTGATGGTGAAAAAGTACATGGGGATGATTATAAACCAAATGATTTTTACTTCAGATAAGAGAAAAGTTCTATAAAAAATTATAGAAACCGAATGATAGGAGAAAATTATGGCAACAATATTAGGAATTGATATAGGGACATCAAGTGCAAAAGCGATGCTGTTAGATATTGAGAAGGGCGTTATTGATACTGTTTCGGAAGGATATGAGGTAAGCATTCCGGAACCAGATCGTGCGGAACAGGACCCGCAGATATGGTGGGATGCTGTGGTTAATATCCTGGGGAATCTGAGGAATAAGCACAGTGCGGAATTCTCACAAATCAAAAGTATCGGATTCTCAGGACAGATGCACGGGCTGGTTCCACTCGATTCTGAAGGCAATCCTGTCAGACCGGCAATTTTATGGTTGGATCAAAGAGCAGAAGCGGAATTGGAAGAGATAAATAAGACACTGTCAGAAAAACAGATAGCAGATATTTTGCATAATCGCGTATTTAACGGATTTGCACTGTCTTCCCTGTTGTGGATGAAAAATAATGAGCCGGATAATTTCAATAAGATAGCTTATGTCATGCAGCCAAAAGATTATATACGCTATAAAATTACCGGTGAAATCGGAGCGGAAGTAAGCGATGCGTCGGCTACGCTGCTGTTTGACGTGAGGAAGAGAAGATGGGCAGAGGAGCTGGTTCGGGAATTGGGAATTCCAGCATCGATATTCCCGAAATGTCTGGAGTCTGCCGATATAGCAGGATATGTGACGGAAGAAGCGGCAGAAATAACAGGTTTGGCAAAGGGGATTCCAGCAGTATACGGGGCTGGAGACCAGCAGGCACAGAGCATCGGGAACGGGGCAGTCAGAGAAGGACTTGTCATTTGCAACATCGGAACCGGAGGACAGATTTCTACTTATTCGGAAAAGGACATTTATGACAGCGAAATGCGGACACACACATTCTGTCACTGCATCAATAAGGCCTATACAATATTCGGAGCAATTCTTTGCGGAGGAATGTCTTTGAAATGGCTGAAAAATAATATTCTGCATGTTGACAGTTTTGAGGAAATCAGCAGGCAGGCGGCCGAAATAGAGCCCGGAAGCGGAAATCTTTTATTCCTGCCTTATTTATCGGGTGAGAGGACACCACATATGAATCCACATGCAAAAGGAGTGTTCTTTGGGCTTCAGTTAGGCCACGATTCGAGATATATGTCCAGAGCTGTAATGGAAGGCGTTACATTTGCATTAAAGGATTCCCTTGAAATCATCGAATCAATGGGGATAACGAGCGAACGGGTATTGGCTTCGGGCGGTGCGGCTGTCAGCGAGGTATGGCTTCAGATACAGGCTGATATTTTTGATAAAGAGGTTCAGGTCTGCAAAGTAAAAGAGCAGGCTTGTCTTGGAGCCTGCATCTTAGGGGGAGTGGGAGCCGGATACTTCAAAAGCATAGAAGATGCCTGTAGCCGGTTCGTCGAATTTGAAGAAAAAGTATATAAACCGATCAGAAAAAATGTAGAGATTTATCAAGAGCATTATACGACGTTTAAAATGCTGTACGAGAAAACGAAAGAATTTATGCATTGAAATATGACAGGAGGTAATAGAGGGAAACAAAAATGAAAGTTGCGGAGGAGGAGCTCATAAAATTGGCAGAAAAAGCAAAAATTGATTTGAACGAGTATTTGAGGTAGAAGATGTAAGAGGATAGCTTGGGAATAAATAGAAGAGTGAAAGGCAGTTAAAGATGAATAGAGCAGTGAAATGGCGGAAGCGAAAAACCATTGAAGAAGCTGCGTTTTTGATACAACTCAAAAGGGGATAAAAAGAATGCATGAATATTTTAACTATAATATTAAAGGTAAAAATGAGGACATTACAACTTTACTGGAAAAGATTTCTGATCGGATTTGCGAGGATGCATACGAGGATACGTCAATACCTAGATTTCTGTTGGAAAATTCCAGTGATCTCTTGAAATACTGGGATGAGTCAAAAAAGAAATTCTTAAAGTTTCCAAAAACAGAAACTTCTATTACTATAGGGGACGACGAAGAAATGAATTACGGAGGAAAACTGGACTTTGAAGAAATAAATGACTTTATGATTCAGCATGCTAAGAATCTTAATGTTTTAGGCGAATATGCAAATTCAACTGTCAGTTATGAAATCTGCGTCTTGATAAAAAACGGGCTTTCTAAGCAAATAGATAATTTTCAGCGTGATGAATATCTTGAGAATCTGTGTGTTCATGGGGATAAAAAAACTCGCACCAGCAATCCATGGTTCGGAGAAGATTTTGAAGACTTGTTTGATTATGCCGAGAGGTCAGGAATCGATATAGACGATTTGAACCAATTCGAAGATTTGATTGAAGATCATGAGTTTTCTGGTCTTCGTGAGATTTTAGAAAAAGCTTTTATTTATGAATGTGAACCACTGAGTGATAGTATTGAACCTCTGCTTGAAGATGGTGTGAATGGGGTGTTTTTTAAAAATAAGATAAAATTCAAGAAATTAATCTCGAATTTTGTTATCGAGCATGCAGGCGATGATAAACAATATGCAAGTTACGATGAAGGGAAAAAGACTGCTGTCATTAGAGTAGAAGTTAAAGGTACTCAGCATGAAGGGCGCTCTTCACGTATTGAGAAGATATCAGTCGGAAAAATAGTTAATGTTGTTCGTGAGCCAAACAATCCATATAATTCAAATAATCTTGCAGTATATAATACATTAGGTGAATCATTAGGTAATTTGCCAGCGGAGTTAGGGAATGCATTAAGTCCATTGATTGATGGAAATGTGGCCGCTATTCAAAGTGCAAAAGCTAGCTATGTGGAACCACTATCACAAAGAAGCAAAAACGCAAAAAAAGCTATTCTATATGTTGAGTTAGCGATTAAACTTGAAGAGACAAGGCAAGATAATCAATAAGCTAAGCGACGATTTCGCCATGTTGTATATGTCTGGAAAAGATTTCAACTAACCATGGAAAGAACCGGTGAAGCAGAATTCATAGCACATGCTCCTTTCGATATCTTCCGGGCGTCATTCCGACCTTTTTCCTGAACAGATTGGTAAAGTTGTTCACATCATGGATGCCGACCATATGTGCAACCTGATTTGCAGAAAACTGGCTTGATTCAAGCAGTTTCTTAGCCTGCTCGATCCGCAGCTGGATAAGGTAGTCGTTTGGAGCATATCCGGTATATTTCTTGAATTCCCTGGTCAGATGGGAGCGGCTGATTCCGGAGAACTTTGATAAATATTCCACAGTCAGGTCAGCGGAAAAATTGTTTTCCATATAGCCGATCAGGTACTGCATGTTTTCCGGCATAGCGACGCTTTTGTCGGAACTGTGCAGGGAGGAAGCAAGCAGATCTGTCAGGATGGCGCTCAGACAATGGGATGCCTGCCAGTCGCGATAGGGCTGGGCAGTGCTGTAAATGGCAAGCAGGTGTTCCAGGCTGGACTGGTAATTACCGGTAATGCTCTGTGAGAACAGGGCAGAACCATTCTGCATATACTGCTCGAACAGAGGGGAAATCAGAGGTCCGTTGATGTGAAGGACACTGTGGGTCCAGTTATCCCCGGTCGTTTTGTACATGTGCGGCTTCATGCAGTCGATCAGGAAACCGTCTCCTTCACCCAGATGGTATTTCTTCCCTTCATATTCCAGGATGCCATTGCCGCTATATGTGTACAGGATAAGGTAAGAGGCGTACTCAGAACGTTTCGTAAAGAAGTTCCGGCCGCAGTGAAAGATGCTGAAGGCTTCCAGGTGATACAGGTTCTGCAATGCAAATTCGGATATCGGCGGACGGAAGAAAGACTGCAGTTTTCCAGTAATCAGAAAATCGGCATGCTGCATATTGGCAGGCAGATCATCGGAGGTTCCAAACTCCTCCAGGAAAAGCAGGGGATGTGATGCCGCATTCTGCCAGGCTTCCTGCTTCAGCCGGGGAATATGCCGGATATCAATCTTGTTAGGCGTAACGGGCTCTTCTGTCTCATAAGTATAAAATCGGATATTTTCAAACATAATGCCCTCCATTAAAAAGCACAATAATATGATAAATAGATACAATAAGATGATTACAATAGTATTATACCGTATTATCATAGAAGTACAATACAATGATGAAAATGAGTAGCTGTGAGGTTGCAAGTCACAGAGTGAACGGTAACACTATCAGTCCTCAGTCTTTGAACATAACGGAAACAGGACTTACTATTTATTTTTATGATTTAATCAGGAAGGATGATTCTACTTATGAATGCGAAGATAACAGATCTGTTGTTAAACAGAGGCGGCAATTATATTCTGCCATTTTTCTGGCAGCACGGCGAGGACGAGGCAACGTTAAGAAAATACATGGAGGTCATCGATGAAGCGAGCATCAAGGCTGTCTGTGTGGAGAGCCGTCCGCATCCGGATTACTGCGGTCCGAAATGGTGGGAGGATATGGATATCATTATGGAGGAAGCCAGAAAGCGTGACATGAAGGTGTGGATTCTGGATGACAGCCATTTTCCGACAGGATTTGCAAACGGGGCTATGGAAAGCCAGCCGGACGAGCGGTGCCGGCAGAGTATCTGCTGCAGGACCTATGACTGCGCGGGCAAGGAAGAACTGCAGATAAGTCAGGATGAAATCCTGCATCCGGATGAATTCAAACCATCCATGATTGAGGAGATGATTGCGAAGGAAAGAGGCGGCGCGAAACAGCGCCAATTTGAGGATGACAGGCTGATCGGGCTGTATGCGGTCCGCACGGATGCGGAGAAGAATGGATTTCTTGAGGAAGCGTATCGCATCGATCTTATGGGGCGGCTGGAAGACAACATTTTATCATGGAAGGTGCCGGAAGGCAGCTGGAAGGTCTATGCACTTCACCTGACCAGGAACAGGGGACCCCATCGCAATTACATCAATATGATGGACAGGGCATCCTGCAAAGTTCTGCTGGATGCCGTTTATGAGACGCATTATGCGCATTATAAGGAGGATTTCGGAAAGACGCTGGCCGGATTCTTTTCCGATGAGCCTGAGCTTGGAAATGGCCATCTGTATGTGCACGGCAATGTCCTGGGCGTGGAGGATGACCTGCCGTGGAGCATGGAGCTGGAGGAAATCCTGAAAAAGGAATTCGGGCCGGATTTCACGGCGTATATGGCGCTTCTCTGGGAAGATGGAGCGGATGCATCCATCAAAGCGAAGATACGCTATGCCTATATGGATGCAGTATCGCGTCTGGTGGAAGAGGATTTTTCCATGCAGATGGGCAGCTGGTGCCGCGAGCGTGGAGTGCAGTATATCGGACACATGATTGAGGATAACAACCAGCATGCCCGTACAGGATCATCCCTGGGCCACTTTTTCAGGGGGCTGGGAGGACAGGATATGGCAGGCATCGATGATATCGGTGGGCAGGTGTTTCCGCAGGGAGAAGATATTTCCTATGACAAAGGGCCTTTCCAACGCCGCGACGGGGAATTCTACCACTATATGCTTGGAAAACTTGGAAGTTCCCATGCTGCTATCGATCCGCTGAAGAATGGGGATTCCATGTGTGAAATTTTTGGAGCCTATGGCTGGTCGGAAGGAGTACGCCTGGAAAAATATCTGGTCGATCATTTCGTGGTGCGCGGAATCAACCATTTTGTGCCTCATGCTTTTAGCGCCAAAGCCTTTCCAGATCCGGACTGCCCGCCGCATTTCTATGCCCATGGTAATAATCCGCAGTACCGCCATTTCGGAAAGCTCATGGCATATACGAACCGTGTCTGCGAGCTGATCAGCGGAGGAAGGCATGTCTCGCCGGTTGCGGTTCTGTACCACGGAGAGGGGGAATGGACCGGAACATGCATGTTCTCCCACAAGGTGGGGCATGTGCTTGCAGACAGTCAGATCGAATACGACTACATTCCGCAGGATGTGTTTGCCGAGCCGGAGAGATTCAAGACATCGCTGCGGAATGGGATGCTGGCTGTAAATACCCAGGAATACAGAGCTGTTATCGTTCCGACCATGCAGTTCGTGACGAAACGATTTGCCGAATATGTTGCCGCTATGTGCAAAGCCGGGGTGCTGGTATATTTTGTGGCTGCATATCCGGAAGGGATCTGCAATCTTGCCGCGGAGGAAGCTACATCAGCCGGCAGTCTTGTGGATGGCATGAAGACAGCAGGATTGATTGAGCTTTCGGACATCATTTCCGAGCTTAGGGCGAACAAGGTTGGGGATCTCGTGGTCGTGCCGGAAAACAACAGGCTGCGTTATTATCACTATGAACATCATGACGGCACAGGCATATATCTGTTTGTAAATGAAGGGACGGAGGTTTATGAGGGAGAAGTGATGCTGGACGACAGCAGAACCTGCTACCGGTATGATGCATGGGAGAACTGTCTGGGAAGAGCAGACTATGCAGAGGGCAGGCTGAAGGTTGCAGTAGAGCCGATGAAGAGCCTGATTGTCGTATTCGACAAGAATGTGACAGTGGATGAAATCGAAGCCTTTATCACAGCGGCGCCGAAGGCGGAAGGCACAGAGATACCGCTGAACGGCAGCTGGAGGCGAAGCATCTGCAGAAGCATCGATTATCCGGATTTTAGAAGCGGGAAGGAAATCACACTGCCTGATAAATTGGAAGTCGAGGAACCGGAATTTTCCGGGTTTGTCCGTTATGAGAATTCCTTTGATCTTACAGAAAAATCAGCGGCGGTTCTTCAGATCACTGACGCATATGAAGGTGTCGAGGTATTTGTGAACGGGAAGAGCCTTGGCATTCAGGTCGTGGCGCCTTATGTGTATGATATGACGGATGCCGTAAAAGAAGGAAGAAACCAGGTCGCAATTGAAGTGGCAACCACGCTGGAACGGGAGATGTCCAAGATCCCGTCCATGTTCGGAATGCCGGCAGAGCCGGTCTGCCCGTCGGGGATCAATGGGGTGGTGAAGATTATCCGGATTCAGGTTTCCTGACGCCTGATTGAAGATACGGTACATATTTGTCATATTGCAGATACACAGACGGAATATACAAAAAAATTTTATAATAATATTTTAGAAGCCATTATGGAGTAAAGAACTCTATAATGGCTTCTTTGCGCTCAGGAAAATCCATGAATGATGGTTCTTGATGCTTACTGCACAGCAGTAACAATTATTTATACCCCATGCAATTTCCTGAATTCTCCGGGAGTCATTTTTTCTGCTTTTTTGAATACTTCACAAAAGTAACTTATGTTATCATATCCGCAAAATCCAGCTATTTCTTTAATAGACAAATTTTTATGGTTTAAAATCATTTCCTTGCTATTCTTTACCCTTACGCTGTTAATATATTCGAAAATACGTATGCCGGTAATCTTTTTAAATAGTGAACAGAGATATTGGGGAGTTAAATCTGAAACCTCGGATAATTCCTGTAATGTAATCACCTTATTATAATTGTCTTCTACAAAGTCAAAAACGGGTTTAAGCTTGGTATACTGGTCCATCTTAAGGTCATTCTTAGAGGTATGCCCAAAGGCTATAAGATCCATTATTATGCCATATACTATTTTTGAACACTCCAGACTTTTCATTGCATTGCTGGATTGAGCCAGGAATAAGACTTTTTCCATTGCCTTCAATGTAATATCCGGACGGGAAATGGTTAAAACCGGAGAGTCAGCTATTTCTATATTGTTAAATACCTGTTCTGCGGCAAAGCCTCCTATTGAAATCCAGCTTATTTCCCAAGGTTCTGTCAAAGCATAATATTCATGGGGAACATTGGGAAGAAGGAGCATGCCCTGATTTTCAACTACTGTATATTTCTTATTATTAATCAGCAGTTCACCAGACCCATGTTTGCACTGTAGCCATTGAATATGACGATAACCATTTTGCCTTTTGATATGCTCCTGAATATGATTACAGCCAACACTGGCAAGAAAAACAGGGACTGTTAATTCTAAATCCGTAATTACTGGGAATACTATATTTGTCATACTTACCACCTTAATATTGTGTTATTCATCTTAAAATGCTTAGATTGAAAATGACACTACGTAATTCTATAATGTGAATATAATTATATAGTACGATATCGTTCGAGCAATATCAATAAAATAATGCAGAGGTAATGTATATGATAAAAAAATACCCTCCAATAAGCAGGAAACTACCACATTTTATGCATGGCGGAGATTATAATCCTGATCAATGGCTTCATTATCCGGAAATTCTGGAAGAAGACATCAGACTGATGAAGCTTGCAAATTGTAACACGGTGGCTATGGGGATTTTCTCCTGGGTTGCTTTAGAGCCGGAAGAAGGAACGTTTCATTTTGACTGGCTTGATGACAGGATAGACAAGCTTTATGAAAATGGTATTTATACTATTTTATCTACTCCGAGTGGAGCAAGGCCTGCGTGGATGTCCCAGAAATATCCTGAGGTTTTGAGAGTGGCTTCAAACAGAGTCAGGAATCTTCATGGAGAAAGACATAATCACTGTTATTCTTCGCCAGTTTACAGAGAAAAGATAAGAATAATAAATACCAGACTTGCTGAACGGTATTCAAATCATCCTGGTGTTGTAGCATGGCATATCTCAAATGAATATAGTGGTGAATGCCACTGTGATATATGCCAGGAGAATTTCAGGAAATGGCTGAAAGAGAAATATGGAAGCCTTGAGAATCTGAATCATGCCTGGTGGTCATCATTCTGGAGCCATACGATTACCAGCTGGTCTCAGATAGAGTCACCGTCTCCGATTGGAGAGAGGCGTACCAATGGATTGAATCTTGACTGGAAAAGATTTGTTACAGACCAGACTGTCGACTTTTGTAAACATGAAATCAAACCCTTTAAAGAACATAATCCGGACATGCCGGTAACTACAAATATGATGGGCACCTACGAGGGGCTGAATTACTGGAAATTTAAAGATGTTCTTGACAGGGTATCCTGGGACAACTATCCATGTTGGCATGAAGAGGATGACAATACTCATATAGCAGCATTTATCTCTATGGTTCATGATATGAATCGATCTTTTAAAGGTGGAAAGCCTTTTATGCTCATGGAGAGTACGCCTAGTGTTACAAACTGGTCACCAGTTTCTAAACTTAAGAAGCCGGGAATGCACTTATTGTCATCATTACACGCAGTAGCACACGGATCTGATACCGTTCAGTATTTTCAGTGGAGAAAGAGCAGAGGGTCAAGTGAGCAGTATCACGGCGCCGTTGTGGATCACTGCGGTCATGAAAATACAAGAGTATTCAGGGATGTTGCAGAAGTTGGCGAGGTGCTTGCGAGTCTGGATGAAGTTGTAGGGACCAGTGTTAACGCAGAGGTTGCAATACTTTTTGACTGGGAGAATAAATGGGCGATTAATGATGCACATGGTCCTAGAAATTGTGGGATGAAATATGATGAAACTGTTGCTATGCACTATAAAAGTTTTTGGAAGAATGGCATACCTGTAGATATTCTGGATATGGATTGCGATATTTCAGATTATAAACTTCTGATCGCTCCTATGCTGTATATGGTCAGACAAGGTGTAGGTGAAAAAATAGAGCGATTTGTGGAAAATGGCGGAACCTTTGTTGGAACCTATTGGAGCGGTATTGTTGATGAAAATGGACTTTGTTTCCTTGGCGGATTCCCAGGGCCGCTTCGAAAGGTGCTCGGGATTTGGTCCGAGGAGTTAGAGTGTCTGTACGATCATGAGTCAAACCATATCGTTTTTAACAAGGAGAACGGGATTTCGCTAAATGGCGAGTTCCAGTGCAAAGATTTTTGTGATCTTATTCATACGGAGGGGGCTGAGGCACTTGCTGTATATAAGGAGGATTTCTACGCAGGAAGACCGGCAGTCACAGTCAACTGCGTTGGAGCAGGAAAAGCCTATTATATAGCATCGCGAAATGGTGAAGATTTTATTGACGGTTTTTATGGCAAACTGATTAAGGAGGCAGGGATAAAACGTAATCTTGAAACTGAGCTGCCAGATGGTGTAACGGTACAGAGAAGAAGCGATGGTGAGAATGATTTCATTTTCATAATGAATTTTGGAACAAAGGAAAGACACATTAAGCTTGACGATAAGGAATATTCAGATCTTTTAACAGGCGAACAGAATGTCAGGGAAATCAATCTTTCCCTTTATGGTATGCGGATTTTAAAAAGAAGAGTAACTATTCAGGACTCCGTCCTTCATAGTCACAGATGATGCACACAAATTGCAAAATCGGCAATTTGGCGCAAGCAGAACTCGGGTTTTTATGCAAAACCAGCATAAAAACACCTCGCGTCACTGGACTATTGAACAGTTAAAAAGAAGAAACATGTAGATTAGAATCATGGGAGGTTATAATATTATGTTATCTTTGTCAAAAAGAAAAAAAATAAGAACATCAGCTAAAAGGCTTCTATGTGTCATTTTAACGACTACAATGCTGGTATCTATGATCACAGTACCTGCATCGGCAGAGGATATGCCGGTGATAACACCAGTGGTAACTGAGGATTTTGAAAGCTACAGTATTGGAAATATCACCCCGGGCAACGGCAACAGCTGGGCTACAAAGGGAGCTGTGCCGACAATGACGGTTGCTGATGACCCGGTTACTGGAAGGAAATATACTTCATTTACAAATACTTCAACCAGTTCATCCTACATTGGTCAAACTTTTACAGCTCAGACAGGAGCAGTATTCCTTGAATTTGATGTAAATATTCCGGGTACTAATGGCGGCTTTCTGTTTGTTAATAGTGGCGGCGTAAATTCAACCACAGCCTCTGCATCACATCTGCAATTTGATGCTGGGAAATTACAAAAGCGTGTTTCAACTGTATATGGAACTTATGATACTACCCACTGGTATCATTATAAGATTTTCTATAATGTTCCAAAGAAAAAGCTTAATCTTTCTATTGTTGATTTGAACACCAATCAGACGGCGGCAACAGCAGAAGAGAATTTCGTGAATACTGCGATATCTAATATTAGCAGTTTTGGATTTAGTCCAAATAAGAGCGGGGGTACAATAAACGTAGATAACATCAAAGTGACAACTACCTCTGTACAGATGGATAGTCTTACAGTAGACGGAGGCAGTCTGACGGATTCATTTCAATCATACTGGAAGGATTACACTGTAGTAGTTTCTGATTCAACAAAAACGCTTACATTTACCCCTAAAGCGGATGATGCAACCCTTGTATTTTCAGTAGATGGCAAAGACGTGCCGAAAGATGGAACAGCGTCTATAGATGTGACAAGTGGAGTTACCAGCTGTGATATTACGGTCAGGTCTTCTGTATATGATATTTCAAAGACCTATACCTTTGCAATCAGCAGGCTTGGTGCTCATCCTGATCTGGAAAATGTTGAGTCTTTAGGTGGAGATTCTAAAGTCTCGCTTGGATGGACTGAACCTAAGGATCCTGCTTATGTAAAAGCGAATATATATCAGGTGAATGCTGATAATTCCCTCAAATTAGTTGATACAGTACCTAAAGGTACATACATTTCTACTATCTCGGGATTAGTCAATGGTACAACCTATAATTATGTGGTGAAAGCAGTTTTTGATGATAATGCAGAATCCTCTGGCGTGAACATCAGTGAGAGCCCAAAACTCTTTGCTGCACGTCAGATGGAAAGCCTGGATCGCGGGTTAGTCGCGATGAAGAATGACAGCGGCATTTATGTGGGCTGGCGTTTACTGGGGACAGATTCGGAAGAAACATCTTTTAACCTTTACAGGGATGGAGTAAAGGTAAATGCAACATCTATTACGAACAGCACCAATTACCTGGATGCGGATGGAACCGAAAATTCAACCTACTATGTAAGGACAGTTGTGAATGGAGAAGAGCAGCTGCAGTCAGAATCAGTAAAGGTGTGGAATGATAATCATCTTTCTATTCCTATTCAGAAACCCGACAGTGGTGTTACTCCAGCTGGAGAAGCGTATTCTTACACTGCTAACGAAGGCACTGCAGCAGACGTGGATGGCGATGGGCAGTATGAAATGGTGGTGACATGGAGCCCTTCCAATCTAAAGGATAACTCTCAGATTGGCTATACAGGGAAAACTTATATAGATGCCTATAAAATGGATGGAACCAGGTTATGGAGGATAGATTGTGGCGTGAATATCCGTTCCGGTGCCCACTACAACCAATTTTTGGTTTATGACCTTGATGGGGATGGAAAGGCCGAAATATCCCTTAAAACCGCAGATGGTACCGTGGATGGTTTGGGAAATGTAATCGGGGATGGTACAAAGAACTATGTCAGTACCGCGCCTAAAACCCTTGGCTGTATTCTTTCCGGGCCGGAATATCTGACGGTCTTTAACGGCGAAACTGGTGCAGCCATGCAGACAATACCGTTTACTCCGGCCAGGAGCAGGAGTACTGCAGATACTACAAATACATGTACTGCAGATGAACTGACCGAATGGGGAAAAACAGGGGATTATTACAACCGTGTAGACCGATTCCTTGGAACGATTGCCTATCTGGATGGCGAACATCCAAGTCTGATAATGACCCGCGGATATTACGGAAGAATGGTTTTGTCAGCATATGACTTCAGGGATGGAGCATTTACAAAGCGCTGGACTTTTGACAGCAGTGATCCTGGAAATGAAAGTTATGCAGGTATGGGAAATCACCAATTAAGCATAGCCGATGTGGATGGGGATGGAAAGGATGAGATTATCACCGGAGCAGCCTGCATTGACGATAATGGAACCGGGCTATGGAATTCCGATTTTGGACATGGAGATGCTCTGCATGTTGGAGATCTGGATCCCGCTAATCTTGGCTTGGAAGAGTGGACTGTACAGGAAGAGACTTCTGCACATTATGTTGCTAATCTGAAGGACGCTGAGACCGGAAGAGTTATTATGGGACAGCTTGGCACCGGATTTGATACAGGCAGAGGATTAAGCGGGGATATAGACCCAAGATATCCAGGCGAAGAAATGTGGGCAGTTGATGGTAATGCCCAGTTAGTTTATTCAGCTACAGCCGGTGTGTTATATAGTGCACAGGGCCAGTTATTATCCAACAATATCCCTAGCGCATCTTTTGCACTCTGGTGGGATGGAGATCTTTCCCGCGAGCTTTTGCATGGTACATGGCAAGGCTCTGCCTCTGGCGATGTCACAATTCCCAGAGTTGAAAAATGGGATTATATAAATAATAAACAGGATACGATCGAAGATTTCGGAGATGGATTAGCATGCACCTATGGAACAAAAGAATGTCCTGTTGTACAAGCAGACATTTTGGGTGACTGGCGTGAAGAAGTGGTGCTTAGAACCTTGGACAGTACGGAACTTCGAATTTATTCTACAACAGATGTAACAGAAGAAAGGATCTATTCTTTGATGCAGGATCCGCAATACAGGGTGGCTGTAGCGTCGCAGAATGTAGGCTATAACCAGCCGCCACACCCGAGCTTCTATTTGGGAACTGGTATGGATGCTGTGGCAAAGCCTAATATTTATACGGTCGGGACATATGGAGAGACTATAGTTTCAACTGTAAATATCGAAGCTGATACATTAAACCTGAAAAGCAAGGGTGGAAATAACTCTATGACAGGCTACATCAAACTTCCAACGGTTTACAACCTGTCGGCAGCTGATGTTACAGGTATCACAGCAGTCATAAATGGTGTTGCTATTGATGTACAGACTGATTCTATATTCTCTGGTGATGAAGATGCTGATAGCGTTGAAAGTATCATGTTCAAATTGGACAGACAAAAGGTTATAAATGCAATCGGCAGTAACGAAGGGGATGTAGATGTCGAAATAACTGGAAGCCTAATGGGTGGAAAAAGGTTTTCGGGAAGTACGATCCTTCATGTTATTCACTGATATGATTTAAGGGAGAAAATAATATGTCACTATATATAGGAACGAATTACCATCCGCATGACTGGGATGAGGAGCGCTGGAAAACAGATATTGATTTAATGAAAAAAGCTGGCTTCACAACGGTGAGGCTGGGGCATCTGTGCTGGGACAGTTATGAACCAGAAGAAGGTATATACACGTTTGAATGGTTTGATACGGTCATGAACTTATTTGCTGAAGCTGGCATTGGTGTGGTACTGGATGTATCCATGCGCCCGGCGCCAGTCTGGGTACACAAGCTTTGTCCGGGATGCAATATTCATGGAAAAAGCGGAAACAGCCAGGCAAGCCTCAGAAGATATATGGAGGATGTGGATGACCCGGCCTATCAGCAGTATGCTTTGCGATTTGCCAGGGTTTTAGTAAATCGATATAAGGACCATCCGGCATTATTTGGTTTTGGACTGTGTAATGAGCTTGGAGCTGGGCTGATGTCTTATTCTGAATATGCCAGAATCCGTTTTCAAAACTGGCTGAAAAAGAAATATGGAACCATTGATGCCTTGAACAGGGCATGGGCAACGAGGCGATGGAGTCGGAGACTCACTTCTTTTGATGATGTAGTTCTGCAGGAAAATGAAGTTGCGATTGGAGCGCCGGAAGCCTGGCTGGATATGCGACGTTTCTATTCTGATGGGATTGGAAATTTCATGATTAAATTAAAGGAGACCGTAAGTGAGAATGCGCCTGGAATACCACATTCCTCCAATCATTACTCGGGGATGCGCCATCTGGGATTTGACTATTTAAAAATATACGATAAATTTGTGGATTATCCGGGGATGGGTTTTTATCCGGGAGATAAAATGGATGACAATTTTCAATATTGCAACATTGTCTACAAGGAACGCCTGGCAGAGACAGAAAAGCCGTTGTGGTTTTTAGAATTTCAAACAGGATGTGCAGGGATTTTTTGTCTGCCTAATGGCTTTATGCGGATGCACATCATGTTATGCCTGATGAACAGGACGCAGATGGTTTTGGGATGGACATGGCGTACTATGCTCGGTGGAGAGGAACAGTTTTACCATGGACTGCTAGGACATGATGGAATTCCGACACCTAATTATTATGAATACCAGCAGGCTGCTGCGGATATGCATAAGCTGCAGATGTATGGTTTTCCATATCTGCCAAAGCCGGATATTGCCATTGCATACAATCAGGAAAGTGAATGGGTGACGCTGCATCAAAAAGGTCAGTTCAGGCAAAAATATGCAGATGCGATCATACAGGTTCATAAAGTGTTTTATGAAAGCAATCAGGAATACAATATCGTCGATTTACGGAACTTAAAGAATGAATACAAATTATTAATCGTTCCAGGACATATATTGATAGAGCCTTCAGTGGCTGAAACGATCAGAAACTATGTGAATCGTGGCGGAACTGTTATCATGACCGGATATTCGGGCACTGTAGATGAAACTGGCAAAGCATTCTCTGTTCCAAAGCCAGGAAATCTGAGTGATGTATTTGGAATCCGTGTGGCAGGTTTTTACCGGACAGATATAAAGGGATTCCATTCGGAAAATTCTAAAATAGCAGGAACCGAGGAGCAGAGTCACGAGCTTCTCAAAATTGAAAAAGCAGGGGAAAGCTTCCTGATCGATGTGGATTATTACGAAGACCTTGAATTAATAACTGCCGAGAGCTTTGCTGAGTTCCAGGATAAAAACAGGTGTGCGGTTTCTGTGAAGCATTATGGGAAAGGAACAGCCTATTATATCGCAGCCGAGACAAATCAAACGATTCTGGCATGGCTGGTGGATTATCTGACTGGAGAACTTGGGCTGGAAACCGGGGTCCAAACTCCAGAGGGGGTTCAGGCGAGAAAGATTGCAGAGAATCAGTATTTCTATATCAATACGATGGACCATGATGTCTCGGTATCTCTGGCAAAACCGGGAAAAGGCATTTTGTCAGAGAAATATTACAATACAGAGTTGCTGTTGAAAGCGTATGATGCAGAGCTGATTGTGTCAGCATAAAAGATATGATCATTGTTAGAAAATTCCTCTATGGAGTAAACAGTTGAAAGCTTGCGATAGTTCTGAATAGTTACTTTTTTTTGATCTTCGATGGCGAACATCCGAATTTACGTTTAAACAGCCGGGAAAAATGAAATTCATCATAAAAACCGAGGCTTACTGCGATATCCCGGAGCCCCCTCTGGGGATAGAGCGGCAGCTGTTCATGGGCAAGATCTAATTTTAATGTCAACTGGTATTGATGGATGGAAAACCCCGTAGTCTTTTTAAAACGGCTGCTTAAAGCGCGGACACTGATATGATAGATGCCGGCCAGCTCTTCGGGTGAAAAAAAGCGGTTTGTATGACTATAAAACTGTCGGATGATTTCTTTAATGAGTGGATCTGCATAGGGGGAGTGGTTTCCAGAAAGTTCAAGTTCTGCAAGAAGCATATCCAAAAGCGCGCCCAGACGGAAATCCGCATGCTCATTATCAGACCAGTATGTTTCAATGATCTGCAGAAAAAGCTGTTCAATCTGTGTATTGCCGGAACAATCAGTGATTTTCCGGAGCTGCAGACTGGAGGGGGTGAAAGTCCCGTCTTCCGGTAATCGAGTACAATGGATAAACATATTTCTCATACCTGGCGTACATTTTTCAAGGCTGTAATGGTGTTTTCCAGGCTCCAGTATCAGAAGCTGTCCTTTCTCAACATGGTGACAGATATCATCCTCCATGATATCCCATGTGCCGTTCAGCATATATAAAAAATCATATTCCTGCATAATACGGTCCGGATGGTAGATGCCTTCCGGGCTGTAATTTATATTGCATAAGGTGACGGTCCGTCTTTGGGCGGTGGAAAAACAAAGCATAATCAGCACACTCCTTTTGCCGAATTATACATGGAAATTTCCAGAATGCCGCGAAGATGTTCAATGAGAAAAAGAAGTTGGGAAAAGCATTTAAAGAACCGGTTTATACATTTCGCGGCTTTGAAGCGCTTCCGGAAGATATGGAACATCTGGAGGACAGATTTTATGGTTTTGTGTTCCAGGACAGCGATTTTTCCAAATGGATCGAAGCTGTGGCTTATTCCCTGGTAAATCATCCGGATGAAAAACTGGAAGAAATTGCAGATGGAGCAATTGATATTGTGTGCGCTGCACAGTTGGAAAACGGGTATCTGGATACCTATTATATTATAAACGGGATGGATAAAAGCTTTTCCAATCTCAAAGACCATCATGAACTGTATTGTTTTGGGCATCTTGCGGAAGGCGCTGTGGCTTACTATCAGGCAACTGGAAAGGATAAGCTGCTGAAAGCCGCCATGCGGTTTGCCGATTACATAGACAGTGTTTTCGGACCGGAAAAAGAAAAATCCAAAGGTTATCCGGGTCATGAAATCGCAGAGATGGCTCTTGTCAGGCTGTATGAAGCTACCGGTGAAGAGCGCTATCTGGAGCTTGGCCGTTTCTTCATAAATGAAAGAGGCAGACAGCCTTATTATTGGGATTGTGAGACAGAAGGTAAAAAGCAGGAGGGGGAGCGCTATCAATATCACCAGGCTCACAGACCGGTAAGGGAACAGGATGAAGCGGTGGGGCATGCAGTCCGTGCCATGTATCTTTATTCCGGTATGGCGGATGTGGCGCGGCTGACCGGAGATGGAACGCTCCTGGATTCCTGTAAGCGGTTATGGAATAGCACGGTCTGGGAGAAGATGTACATCACAGGCGGTGTGGGTGGAACCAGCATCGGCGAAGCTTTTTCTTTCCCATTTGACCTGCCGAATGATCTGGCATATGCAGAAACCTGTGCTTCCATCGGGTTAATATTTTTTGCCAGACGTATGCTGGAAATGGAGGCTGACAGCCAATATGCAGATGTTATGGAGCAGGCCCTGTATAATACGGTATTAAGCGGAATGGCCCTGGATGGAAAAAGCTTTTTCTATGTGAATCCGCTGGAAGTGCTGCCGGAAGCCTGCCATCTGGACGAAAGAAAACAGCATGTAAAACCGGTCAGGCAAAAATGGTTCGGTTGTGCATGCTGTCCTCCGAATCTGGCGAGACTTGTAAGCTCGATACCGTCGTATGCGTATACAGAGACGGAAGACAGCCTTTATATGCATCTTCATATGGCTGGAATCATTACGAAAGAAATCGATGGCAGGACGGCAGTTTTCCAGGTGCAGTCTCAGTTTCCCTGGAGTGGAAAAGTAACTGTAACGTATGCGGGAGAAGGCCCGGTGCGCATGAAGCTGGCAGTCAGGATTCCGGGGTGGTGCAGGAATTGGAATGTGCAGGGAAGTGAGAGATATTGCTGCAGCGAGGAAAAAGGATATTATGTGATGGAGGGAAGCTGGCAGCCAGGAGACCAGCTGGATCTGGATTTTATCATGGAGCCGCGATTCTATCAGGCCGATGACCGTGTAAGAGAAAATATCGGAAAAATTGCGGCTTTGAAAGGACCGGTGGTTTACTGTGCGGAAGAAGCAGACAACGGAAAAGAACTGCATCTGATTCGTCTGAATCCGAAGGCAGATATCAAGGAGTCCAAGGCGCAAATCGGCGGAAAATACTTTCCGGTGCTGAATATAGATGGATACCGGAAAGTCTGTTCGCCGGATGCAGGGAATTTGTATCATGAATACCGGGAAGATCAGGAAAAAGAAACTGAGGTAAAATTGATTCCGTATTATGCATGGGCAAACCGCGGAGAAAATGAAATGATGGTCTGGATGAGACAAGGTATTCCAAAATAGAAGGTGTTACATCTGCATGAAAGGATTCCCATGAAATCATCAAATCGATGGGAATACGGAAGTTCAACAAACTAATCAATCATATGATAAAAATTTTTTCCGTATCTTTCAGCCTCATCTGCATAGATGTCCCATACATGGCGATGCGTGCAGACGAAAGAAGAGATATAACGCCCCCCTGTCGCATATAAGTCCATGGCTCTTCTTATTTCAGCACGAATATCACATTCTTTGGCATCAGGAGTATCAATCCTTTGATTATCAATGCCGCCAATCATTGTGATTTTGCTTCCGTATTCCTTTTTTATCCATGCCAGATTATTGCATACATTCAAAGGATTAATTGCATCAATACCTATTTCAATGATATCCGGAATGATGGGTGTAATATACCCGCAGGAGTGATGTTCATAGATTTTTCCCAGGCTATGAATATGATCTGCAATACGTTTTTCACAGGGTTTCAGGAATTCCCGCCACATCTGTGGAGAAAAGAACAGGGCATTAGAGGTTCCCCAATCATCATGCATATGGATGATATCGGGATTTATGCTTTCTATTGCAATGCTGATGCATTTGATTTTGTATTCAGTGATTGCCTGGAATAAATCTTTTAGAGAATCGGGATCTTCATAGAAAGCGCAAAGAGCATCTTCCATTCCCATTAACTCATTTGCCCGTTCCCAGGTACCAGAAAGTATAAGACAATGAGTGACTACTTCAGAACGGTCTAAATTGGCGGCGGCTAAATTGTGTTTCAGCATACCTTGTAATATATCTTTGACAGGCATTTTTTCTAAATCGGGAAAATGCACCTGGTTCTTCCAATCAGAGATATCGGTCAATACCTTATGACCAGGCGTAGGAGTACTGCCGTCCAGACCTGGATCAGGACCTAAATTGGTCCAATTTACTCCCCACGCATCAATTCCTGTTGTCTCACTTCCAAAATACCTGTCACCAGGGAATACAACGCCAATATTATATTTCAATGGGTTTGGCATGAAGTCGGGTTGTATGCCGGTATAGGCTGCTATTAATGCTTCTCTTGGTGTTTGCACTTTATATCCTCCTCATAGTTAAATAGTGATTCAATTTTATCTTACTTTTGCATTTTCGTGAAACAATTAAAAAGCTGTGATTATCAATTTGAATTGAATAATCACAGCTTTTAGCAGGTTTTTAAATGTGCAGTTTACTTAAGTCCAGTTCATTTGAAATGTGTTGGATCAAATGTACCAGTGAATCATTGGTATCAGGTACCAGAATAACTAATTGGAAAGAAACGGCATACTCTTTTGGAAGATCAAAGTATTTGTATTTAGCTTCTTTTTTATATTCAAATAAAGGTGGTACTATTGCAAAACAGTTTGCGTTTTCTAAATTAATTAACATGGAATCAAAATTTTCAACATAATAAATTCCCTTCCAGTTAATGCTATTGTAGACGGTTTTACCTTTAAAGTGCTTATCGCCACGTAACTGTAAGATTACTTCGCTCTCTAAATCTTCAACTGTAAGTTTATCTTTCGTTACCCATGGATGCCTCATTGAAATTACGGCTTTTGCATCAACATCTAATAATTTTACTGATGCAAATCCGGCAAATTCTTCTCCAGGCTCGGTTAGAGTTATTACAAAATCAAATGCATTCGAAAGCAAAGCATCAACGATATCCATGATATCAAAAGAGGACACGTCCAATTCTGTTTCAGGACGGAATGTCTGAATTAAATTGATAATAGGAAGAATTATTTCGGATTTGGGAAGGGCATTTAGAAATCCTAATTTCAATATATTTTTCTTTTTTTGAATTTCATTCTTAACGTCCGAATAGCTGCTTTCCAGCAATTTTTTTATTGGTGCAAATTTTTCGACGCAAAGATGGCCAGTTTCGGTAAGCTCAACTTTTCGAGTGTTCCTGTTAAATAATTTATCACCCAATTCTTCTTCAAGAAGAGAAATTTGTCTGGATAGGGCCTGCGGCGTTATACATAGTTGGCTGGCAGATTTTGAAAAGTTCAGTGTCTCAGCAGTATTTAAAAAATATACAATTCTACGATAATCCATAATAACTTATATTCCTTTCGCATAGCTTGGGCGCAAATCATTTGGGAGTGGAGTGTCAAAAGCCCATTTACAAAATGGTATTCGTCAATTTGCACAAGTTTCGAGAATGAGGACGTGATGCAAAACATGTTCATTCGCAGCGCGCTCTCGCTTAGATGAAGACGTAGTGGTACGTAAGGCCGAAAAGTACGCGGCCCAAGTACCAACGTCTTCCTATCATAGGAATGTTCGCCCTATGATAGGAAAACCCTCCGGGGGATGTGCAGTCGGGCTTGTGGTATTTGATTGACTATCGTCAATCAGCCCTCCGCACTGCAAAGTGTTTTCGCCTTCAAGTTTTAGGTTGGTGGAGCTGAAGCGGCGAAACCACTTTGTTCTAAAGCAGCTCATTAAACCATGTTTTGTATCACTGCGTGATGGATGGCAACTGTGCAAATTGACGAAGCCGAACGTTACAAGAGGGCTTTTAACACGCTAATCCATTTAGATAAGTACTTGAGCCTCATATGCATAGTTTAGAGGTTTTATATTTGGAAAGCAATAATCAGGTTAAAATAAAATCCGGTGGAGGCAATAAATCCATTACAACACTGACAATCACATCAGGATTAGTTTAAAAATATGAATTTAAGACAGGTTCACATCTGCCATAAAAATAGTATATACTATTATCATTGGTTTGGAAAAGAAGATACTAAAAGGACGGCAGAAAAATATGAAAATAACAAAAGATGATCTGGAATTAGATAAAGAATATCCCTTTCTGATAAGTGAACAGGTTTTGGTCAGCAAAGATAACTGCGATGATTCGTTCCACTGGCACAGCTTTTTTGAAATCACATACATCCGCAGTGGGAGAGGAAGCTACTACGTAAACGGAAGAAAGTATGATGTTTCCGAAGGCGATGTCATCATTTTCAACAACGTTGAGCCCCATGGCTGGTGGGTGGAGGATGAGGAGATGCATATCCTTGTTATGGTATTTTCGTCTGAACTGATTGCTGGAAGGACCAGCTTTTTTGACAGCGATTATCTGCAGCCATTTATTGAACGTGGGAGCAGCTTTAAGAATAAAATCGATAAAGAAGATGAAATAACAATGGAGATCGGAGCTGTCATGTCTGAAATCAGCAGGGAATGGAAAGGCAGGAAACTGGGTTATCAGCTCATGATAAAATCCGATGTCCTGAAGATCCTGACGCTTCTGATCAGATATTCGCAGGATGACACGAAGCCGCAGGAACTGCTCAATGAAAAGAAGAATGCCATGAAACGCCTGCAGGACGCTTTCGAGTATATTTCATCTAATTACAAAAACAAAGTGACCCTGGAAGAGGCTGCAAAAGCGGCTTATATGAGTCCGAATTATTTTTCCTCCTATTTCAGAAGGGTTACGGGCGTTACCTTCAGCGAGTATCTGACTGATTTGCGGATCCGAAAGGCAAAGGAACTTCTGAGAACCACCGATCTCAGTACAAATGAAATCGCGAATGAGTGTGGATTCGGCAATATGTCAAATTTTTACCGCCTGTTCAAAAAACAGACAGGGAGTACGCCAAAGAACAGAAAAAGCGATACTCAATAAAAGGTAAAATAAGTGCAAAATGCAGAATGGATATGACATAGACTGTAGGACCGTCTGGTGTTAGGATAGTGTAATCGTAACTGTTCAGAATAGTTACGGGTAATCAAGTAAAGGGAGGAAGTACTGATGAGCTATTCGATTGGCGGAAAATTCGTTGATTTTATTTTTGAAGATGCCAGTATGCGTCTTGAACCGGTGACGGAAACGATAATCAGGTGTGTTTATACGAAAGAGGATGTTTTTAAAGAGGATTCGATTATTGTAGGCAGGAGGCAGGAGAAGCCTGTTGAATTTGCGGTCTCGGAGAATGATCATACGGTATGTCTGTCTACTGGTCAAATCAGCGTGTACGTTCAGCTGGAAACGGGAATGATGGAATGGTGGGACAAGCAGGGCGGAAAAAGGTATCTGAAAGAAGGCGGAAAATCACTGTCAAAAACAGATGTCATCAGGTACACCACGGGAGATGAAAAACCGGTCATAGACAGGGTCAAGACAGTGGATGGTGAAAGGAATTTTGTGAAAAACCTGAAACCGGTCGTAGACAGGACGGCGTATCGGGGGAAATTATGTTTTGACTGGCAGGAGGATGAAGGCATTTATGGCCTCGGCCAGGCGGAAGAAGGAATCTACAATTACCGCAAACACAGCCAGTATCTCTATCAGCATAATATGAGAATCCCGATGCCGGTATTTCTCTCCACAAACGGATACGGAATTCTGGTGGACTGCTGTTCGCTCATGACATTTAACGACGATGAAAACGGCTCTTATCTTTTTATGGACACCGTAGATCAGATCGACTACTACTTCATAGCGGGAGAAAAGCCTGATGACATTATAAAGGGAACACGTTATCTGACGGGGGAGGCGGCCATGCTTCCGAAGTGGGCATATGGCTATATCCAGTCTAAGGAACAGTACTATACGGCAGAAGAACTGGCAGAAATCATCAGACGATACCGTGAACTTGAGGTCCCGATCGATTGCATCGTGCAGGATTGGAACAGCTGGGAACCGGGGAAATGGGGAGAAAAGCTCGTCGATCCGAAGCGGTATGGCAATCTGAAGGAATGCATTTCAGAAATCCGGAAAATGAATGCCCATGCAATGGTCTCTGTATGGCCGAATATGAATTTTGGCACAGAAAACCACACGGAATTTCTGGAGGCTGGATATCTCCTGAATGATCTGGCCACATACGATGCGTTTAGTGAGGATGCCCGCCGTATGTACTGGAAGCAGGCGAAGAAAGAACTGTTTGACGGAGGTTTTGAGGCCTGGTGGTGCGATTCCACGGAGCCTTTCAGCGGACCTGACTGGGGCGGAGAAGTGAAGAGAGAACCCTGGGAACGGTTTGTGATGGTCGGGAATGAGCATAAGCATTATCTGGACCCTGCAAAAGCGAATGCCTACGCCCTTGTGCATGCGAAAGGAATGTATGAGAACCAGCGCAAGGAGACGGAGGATATCAGGGTTCTGAACCTGACCCGTTCCGGATATGCGTCAGGCCAGAAGTACGGAGCCATGCTCTGGTCAGGCGACACCTGTGCAACCTGGGAAAACATGAAAAAGCAGATCGTCGAAGGGCTGAATGTCGGAATCAGCGGCTATCCATATTGGACGCTGGATATCGGAGCATTCTTTACGGTAGGAAGCAAATGGCAGAACCGCGGATGCGGCTGCAATACCGATTCATCGCCAAAATGGTTCTGGCAGGGCGATTATAATGAAGGCGTGCAGGATGCGGGATACCGGGAACTGTATGTGCGATGGCTGGAATTCGGAACATTTCTCCCGATGTTCCGTTCCCATGGAACGGACACGCCAAGGGAGATCTGGAATTTTGGAAAAGAAGGAGATATGTTCTATGATGCCATCAAAAAATTCATAAAACTGAGATACCATCTGATGCCATATATCTACTCACTGGCGGGAGCGGTACGTCTTCAGGGCGCAACGATCATGAGAAGCCTTATTTTTGATTTCATGGAAGACAAAAAAGCCAGGGAAATCAAGGATGGATTCATGTTCGGCCCATCCCTGCTGGTCTATGCAGTGACGGAACCGATGTACTTTGAAGCAGAAAATGTCGCCATAGAAAGGAACAGGGTAAAGGAATGCTATCTTCCGGAAGGCGCAGGCTGGTACGACTACTGGACTTCAGAGTATCACCGCGGCGGACAGACAGTAACTGTGGAGACGCCGATTGATCAGATCCCTCTTTTCGTGAGGGCTGGCTCCATCATTCCGACTGCGGAAGGCCTCCAGTATGCAGACGAAAAAAGCAAAATGCCGATGGAGATCAATGTTTATCCTGGTGCCGACGGAAGCTTTTCTTTGTACGAGGATGAAGGCAATAATTACAATTACGAAGAAGGAGCATATTCGCTCATAGAAATGAAATGGGACGAAGCCTTCCAGAAACTGACGATTGGAAAGCGAAAAGGCGGATTCGCAGGAATGGATGAAAAACGCATATTCAGAATCCGGATCGGAAATGCCGTTAAGGAAATCGAATACAACGGAGCGGAAATTGAATATGACGGAGAGAAAATAACGGAGAAAAATAACGGAGAAAAATAACGGTATAAGCGGAACCGGAGCGGTGATGTGTGGACATCACCGCTCCGGTTCCGCTTATCTCTTAGGATTAGAGTGTCAAATTCTCCTTATGAAGTCTTGCTTCCTCGCTTTTCACATTCGGCAACCATAACACAGTGATACAGCACATGGTTCAATGAGCAGCTTTATGAAGACGTTGGTAACTATTCCGGACAATCTCCTTCATAGTTACATATAATGCACACAAATTGCAGGAACTGCAATTTGGCACACGCAGAACTCGGGTTTTTACGCAAAATCAGCATAAAAACACCTCGCGTTACTATATATTTAAACCATTGGTACGCAAGACCACTACGTCTTCATCTAAGCGAGAGCGCGCTGCGAATGAACATGTGCTGCATCACGTCCTCATAGCTTCTCGCGATATTCCAAAGGGCTGACGCCAACCTGCTTCTTGAATATCCTGCTGAAATATCCCTGGTCCGGATAGCCTACCAGTTCTCCTACCTGGCGTATGGAGAGTTCAGGATTGTGCAGCAGAATCTGCTGCGCCTTCTGCATGCGCAGTGAAATGAGATATTTGGAAGGGCTGTAGCTGTACTCCTTATAGAATATTTTGGTCAGGTAGCTGGAACTGTAATTCATGCTTCCGGCGATCAGATTGAAGTTGATGTCGGAACTGTAATTCTGTGTTATATAATCTTTCATAATGGCAGCAATCTGAGAAGGCGTATTGTGGGTCATGCCAGGATTGAAGATATCTTCAAAGGAGCTTTTCTGCATGTCGTACTTGTTTTTCAGCTTGATCAGTGCTGATTTCAGCTCGTCCGTATCGACAGGCTTGAGAAGATATTCTGAAACCTTCAGCTGGATAGCGCTTTTTGCATATTCAAAATCGGAGAATCCGCTTGTTATGATGAAGTCGACCAGAGGATAGTACTGCCGGACGTTTTTCAAAAGAGTGATGCCGTCCATCACAGGCATGCGTATGTCGGTAATAATCAGATCAGGGGAAAGCTCTTTGACGAGTTCGAGCGCCTGTATTCCCGTCTGGACCTTCCCTACAACCTCAAATCCGGTATCTGAATTTTCAACCTTCTGTGCGAGATTATTCAGCAGCAGCTCTTCATCTTCGGCAATAATGACTTTATATCTCATTGGTTAATTCTCCTTCTTTTTGAATTTTTGGCCTACAGACACGATGCCATGTCCGTCCTTCGTGTTTCCGTAGCTGAATATAATTTCATCTTCACAGTACAGCTTCCACCGCATATAGACGTTTATCATGCCGAGCCCGTTGATTTTCATTTCGGGCATGCCGGGATTGGCATCGGCTTCCTGTATGCGTTCGGTGATCGTCCTGACAGCACTTTCCGAAAAGCCGTTGCCTGAATCGATGACGTCGATCTGCCAGTGGGTATCGCAGATGTGCCCGGTTACTGACAGATTCCATGGGGGGATGCAGTCAGTGCCGTATTTGAGGGCATTTTCTACAATCGGCTGGATCAGCAGCTTCGGAATCTGACGGTCAAGAAGGCTTTCGTCTATATCGATGGTATAGTTCAGGCTGGACTGGTAGCGGACCTTCATGCAATACAGGTATTTGTTTACGTAATCGATTTCGGACCGTATGCTCACACTTGTGGAGGAGCTATCGGTAATATACCGCATGATCTTTGTCAGGTTCCGGCACATGGTTATAACTTCCTGTGGCTGGCCGTTTTCTGCAAGAACGATGATGCTTGAAAGGGTATTGTAATAAAAATGAGGATTGATCTGCGACTGAAGTGCCAGGGTGCGGGATTTCAGTTCCTGCTGCCTTGAATCGATCAGGGCGTTCATGGACGTGTTCAGATTTTCGCTCATATTCTGAAATGCATGATACAGCTCCTGCATTTCATTATAGGCAACGTGGTAGCTGCCTGTGTACGTTTCTCCCAGGGTATCGATCTCAAGACGCTGCACAATGTGCTTCAGGTGCTTGATCGGCTTGACCAGGCTGCGGGAAATACCGTAAGAGATAATGAGAGAAGCGGCAAGCAGGGCAAAAACAAATAGCAGCAGTATGTAGAGCAGGTTATTGACCGGTTTCAATACATAGGATTCGGGCTGCACGGTAATATATGTCCATCTGCTGAAGGAGGAGGTGGTGTATGCGATATATTCCTTTTCTCCGGTAACCGGATTCTTAAGTGATGCGGAGTCTTTGGTGTCAGTCATATAGGAATAGTAATCAGGGATGGATGTCTGTTCTTCCTGGGTCAGGTTATAGGGATAGATCAGCTTATGGTCTTCCGAATAAATATAGACTTTTGCAGAATTGGAGGCTTTCTTTTCATAGCTGAGAATGCTTTTGAAAATGCTTTTGCATCGCTTTATCGTTTCGACGGCGCCGACTGTCTTCCCATACTTGTTGTCATAGGAACGGTATAGCGAAATATACCAGACAGGATATCTGCTTGAGGTAGACAGGGAGGATGTAAGGTATGGCTGGCTGATCATTTTTTTTCCGCCTAAATTGAGGACTTCAGTAAACCAGGCAAGGCTGTCCGTTTTGACCGAAGAGGTGTTGGTCTGAATTCCTACTTTAAGCATGTGATCCTGCATGTCATACAGATTGATCTGGTCAACCTTGACATCGGCTCCATTGATGGTCACGAACAGGCTGGCCATGTTGTCCAGAGTATCTTTTGAAATATCCAGATTAAAGGAAGACCCAAGCTTGTCCTTTACCAGACTGCTGTAATTGATATTGATGGACACGGTATCCATATCGCGCACCACTGAGTCCACCTGATCTTCGAAAGAAGCATTCAATGTGGTAATGGAATCGATTTCCTGACTAATAAGCTGTTTTGAAACGAACTTATAGAAAAAAACGCTGAATGCAGACAAGATCAATACTGCAAGTCCAACGTAGGCCAGGAATAATTTGGTTTGAAGTTTTAGTTGTTGCATATGTATAACCCTCACTTCCGTATTTCGAATAATAGTATAACATCCTTGTTAAAAAAGTACAAATAGTAATCCGGAAAGTCTATGGACTTGTAAAAATGGCACAGTTATAATGAGAGAAATATGTTACTGCTTACTCCGTGAACGGTAACGAAATATCATATGGGAGGACTACAATGAAATACAAGGATAACTGGATAGAGACAAAAGAGAAATGGACGAATTACTGGCAGCATAAAAATACTGGAAGACCCCTGATGTGTGTAATCGCAAGAAAGCCGGAAATAGAACAGCTGTCGAACAGCAGACCGACGGAAGGCGGGTACAGGGATGTCATCTGCCAGGGCAAGTACTACAACCTGCCTGAAGAGCTGTACTGGAAGGACATGGAAGATAAATACCAGAACGCAGAGCGCATTGTGGCAAGATATCGCCATTTCTGTGAAAACCATCTGTTCCTGGCGGAAAGCTTTCCAAATCTGAATGTGGACTTTGGACCTGGATCCCTGGCATCCTATCTGGGCGCTGAAATAGGGTTTAAGGAAGATACGGTATGGTTTGAAGAATGTGTAGAGGACTGGGAGGATGAAAAGGAATTCAGTTTCGATCCGGAAAATAAATGGTTCAAAAAACATATGGAGCTGGTGAAGGAATGCCGCCGGCTTGCAGGTGATGACTTCTATGTGGATATGCCGGATCTGATGGAGAATCTGGATGTCCTTGCTTCTCTCCGAGGGGTGCAGGACCTGATATTTGATATGATGGATGAACCGGAAATCATCGAAGAAAGGGTAAAACAGATTACAGATCTGTATTATGAATATTATGACAGGTTTTACGATGTCATTAAAGATGAGGAAGGCGGGAATGCCTATACCGTTTTCCAGATCTGGGGGCCAGGAAAGACAGTGAAGCTCCAGTGCGATTTCTCGGCGCTTATGTCACCGCAGCAGTTCCGTGATTTTGTACTGGAATCCTTAAAGGAACAGTCGGCAAAGGCAGACCATGTTCTGTACCATCTGGACGGACCGGATGCAATCAAGCACCTGGATGCAGTAATGGAAGCAGATGGGATTGATGCGCTCCAGTGGACGAGCGGGGATATGGGACCTGATGGAACACTCGAAGAATGGTATCCGATTTATGACAAGGCAATCACAGCAGGAAAATCCCTGTGGGTCAAGGTATACTCGGGAGAATTTGAAGACTGGATCAAAAATGTGGACAGGATCGTGGAACGCTATGGTTCACACAGCCTTTTCCTGTTCTTCCCTGAAATGTCCCTGGAACAGGCGGACACCCTTATCGCCCATGCCGATCAATACTGGAGCGATGTCAAAGGAAGCTTTTGTGAAAATAAATAAATAGAAAATGTAAAAGCACGACGGAATATGCAAAACGTCGTGCTTTTTTGCGCAAGAATAAAAAAGCGAGGGTAAAAGAGATAAAAAGACAGTAAGATAGTATATAAAAATGTTAAAATAGTCCAAAACGCATCCCGAAAAGTGCATAGCATATCGGAAGCACATTTGATAAACTTCCATTAACAAGTAAAACATCCTATCTGATAGGAGAAAATATGGGAGGTAAATTATGAAGAAAAAAGTTATGGCGTTATTGTTATGCACAAGCATGGTGGCTGCTATGCTGGCTGGCTGCGGCAAATCACCGGCTGCTACAGAAAGCTCTGATTCTGAAAAAGGAAAAACAGAAGCTTCAAATTCAACGGAAGCGGATTTTGCAGGTGAAGAGCTCAGCATTCTGGTATCAGCCGGCTGGATGGACAACAGATATGATGCCACGATCGCACGCTTTGAAGATACTTATGATGTAACGGTAGACCTGCAGACAATTCCAGCTGACCAGTACTCAGATGTGCTTCAGTCTAAATTATCTACCGATTCATGTACTGATATATTCTGGATCCAGTCCGATCCATTCGCAATCGCTTCACAGATTGTCGATCCGGATAAGTACTGCATCGATTTTACCGGAGCAGCATGGGAAGGCGTTATACCGGAAACGAGACTCCAGTCATGCACTTATGATGGAAAATTATACGGCCTGCAGCTCTGGCACAATTCACCAGAGTACATAATGGTATACAACAAAACCATGTTTGAAGAAAATAAATGGGAGGTCCCAGCCACCTATGCAGATTTAAAAGATCTCTGTGCAGAAATTGCAGATAAAGATATTACACCATGGTTTGTTCCGGGTGCAGACGGATGGCAGCATCAGTTGTCGTTCTTCCAGATAGGCGGCGTCTATGAAGCAGCAGCACCAGGCTTATACGAAGGGCTGAATGACAACACAGCAACATTTGCAGGCAATGAGAAGATGCTTGAAGTGTTGAAAGAATTTAAAGAATTATCAGATGCAGGATATTTAGGGGAAGACTGGATCGGTACAGACAGCACCAACATGTCCAATGAATTCGGCGACAGAAATGTTGCAATGGCAATGGCAAACTCAAGCTATATCAAACAAATTCAGGAAGATACGGGAACAAGCGACGAATTCGGATTATTCCTGCTTCCGTTAGGAGACAATGATACATTCCCGACAAATCCGGGCGGCCCTACAATGTTCGGATATGAAGGAAGCGAACACCCTGAACTTGTAAAAGCATTTTTTGAATTCTGCACAACAACTGAAAGCTTACAGGAAATCCTGGACAATTCACCGGCTTATACAAACATCGATGTAAATGACGACAAGGTAGTTCAGAAATGGCTTCCGGAAGAAGAGGAATTCATGGCAGCAATTCCTGCAGAAAAAATGAAGACAGGGGTTCTTCAGACATCCACAAAATACACAAACGACTACTGGATGGACTTTGGTGCTGATATGATCGCATACTGCCAGGGTACAATGGAAGCAGATGATGTACTGAAGAATATGGATGCAAACAGGGCTGAATCAGCCAAGGTTGCAGGAGATGAAAACTGGAAATAGCATTTTGACTATATTATTTTAGGAACAGATGGTGCAGAAAGATAATGGCTTGCTGCACCATTTGTTTAGAAAGAGTGGTAACTGTGAACAAAAAAAGAATATATCCGCAATGGTTTTTGATCATACCTTTGGTTCTGTATATATGCTTCTTTCTATTTCCAAGTATACTTGGTGTACTGTATTCGTTTACTGACTGGAATGCAAGAAGCGCAATGACTGGAATCAATTTTGTGGGATTGCAGAATTATACTGAAATTTTCACTTCTAATAAAGATTATGTTTCAGGTATTTTACATACGTTGTCATTTACAGTTGTATCGAATATGATCAAGCTGGTTCCTGCTTTACTGCTTGCAATCATGCTTCAGGAGGGACTTCGGGGAAAGGGGTTATACAGAACGCTGCTGTATCTGCCATCCATCCTTCCTTTCGTAATTATCGGCCTCGTCTTCAAATCCATATTGAATTACAATACAGGCCTGCTGAATATGGTACTGGATGCTCTGCATCTTGGGATTTTAAAACAGAAATGGCTTTCTGATTTAAACGTTGTCTGGAAATCAATTTACGGTGTGGATGCATGGAGAGGTATCGGTTATGTAATGACCATCTTCTTAGCCGGTTTAAATACAATACCGAAATCTTATTACGAAGCTGCTCAGATCGACGGAGCCAATTTTTGGCAGAGGATCAGGCATATCACGCTGCCAATGCTTACAGGCGCAATCATGATCAATCTTGTTTTTGGTATCACCTATGGACTAAAAGTATTTGATATCATCTATGTGCTGACAAACGGAGGCCCGGGTCATGCAACGGAAGTAATGACCACGTATTCCTACCAGCTATACTCAAGCGGCCAGTATGGCATGTCTACAGCCCTGAATACGATTCTCCTGGGAATAACTGCATTCATAGGAATCATGGTTGTAAGGGTCATGAGTAAGAAGGAGGTACAGCAGTAATGAAAAAAAATATTCAGAACATCCTGAAGCAGCTGGTCTGCATCGTGCTCTGCCTGGCAGTTGTGGTTCCTTTTTATATGGTACTGATCAACTCCTTCAAGTCGAAATCGGAAGCGGCAAGAATGTCCCTTGCCCTGCCAAAGGAATGGCTGTTCAGCAACTATGTTGAGGTCATTGAAAAGGGAAAACTAATCCAGGGATTCTCAAACAGCTTAAGCTATGCGCTGACAGCAACGATCGTGGCGGTGATTTCGTGTGCGATGGCATCTTTTGTCATATGCAGGAAGCCTACAAAATTGAATGTATTTATCTACTATTTTGTTCTGTGCGGCCTGTTCTTCCCTGTAAACTATGTAACCCTGGTAAAGGTTTTGAACTTCTTTCATCTTACGGACAATAAGCCCGGCATCATAATAGCCTTCACAAGTGCAATGATACCGTTCTGCATCTTTACAATCAGAAACTTCATATTGTCTGTACCGATCGAGCTTGACGAGGCTGCAGTCATTGACGGGGCAGGACCGATAGAACTGTTCTTCCGGATTATCGTACCGCTTCTGAAACCTACGCTGGTAACCTGCTTTATATTGCAGTTTATGGGAGTTTGGAGCGATTTCCTGACACCGCTGTATCTTTCAAGCAGCAGCAAGCTCTTCCCGATGACGATGGCTGTATATCAGTTCTTTGGAAAAAACAAGAGCTACTGGAACTATATTTTTGCGGATATCATCCTGACATGTATTCCGGTCATCATCGTATATATGCTGGGGCAGAAATATATTGTCGGCGGCATGACATCAGGGGCAGTAAAAGAATAAGCGAAAGGGGACGTGATGCAAAACATGTTCATTCGCAGCGCGCTCTCGCTTAGATGAAGACGTAGTGGTACGTAAGGCCGCAAAGTACGCGGCCTAAGTAC
>NZ_FMKA01000040.1 GCF_900096945.1 Anaerobium acetethylicum
AATCCAGAAACTATTCTGAATAATGACCCTTTTTCTCTCCTTATATACGGGATAGTTATCCACACAAAAGGAGAAAAACATTTATCAATTACCTAAATTAATTGTTTACTGTTCAGAGTCACTTCACTCCGTCAGGCCGCATCCGGCGAAATCCGCCATTGCGGATTCCTCCGGATGTCGCGACATTCGTCGCATGCATCCATGCGGGCTTAGGGGCATTTCTGCAAGCAGATGCCTTACCTCCACTTCACTCCGTCAGGCCGCATCCGGTGAAATCCGCCTTGCGGATTCCTCCGGATGTCGCGACATTCGTCGCATGCATCCATGCCTGCTTATGGACGTTTCTGCAAGCAGACGACCATAAGCACGCCTGGATGCGCCTGACTCATTGTTCACGCAAAATAGCCCTCCTGTCCCCAGAAGGGACCGAAAGGCTTCGGCGGTACCACCCTAATTAACCAGGTTGTATTCCCGGTCCTCTTTTAAACTCTGTTAACGCCAGAGGAACGCCGCACTTTCATGCGGGGCTCAAAGGTAGGTTCCAAACGTTCCGGGCAGGAATCTTACACCATTCGATTCCCTCTCTGCAGCCTTTCCAGCCAGTACTATTCCTCATCATCGCCATTTAAAATTTCATATGTGGTAATTTTATTCTATATGCTTTTCTTTGTCAAGATGAAACGCAACTATTCAGGACTACGTCCTTACGTTAAACGCTCAAATCCAGGGCCCTCAGGCTGGGTTGAGAATGTCATGGAAGCCTTTGTTTTCGGGTGATTGAAGGTCAGCCTGAATGCGCATAGGGAAATCTGGCTCCACCCTTCCTTTGCCGCAAATTCCTTGTTGTACTTCGTGTCGCCCCAAAGAGGTGTTCCAGCGTTCGCCATCTGCACCCTGATCTGATGGTGGCGTCCTGTTATCAGTTCGATCTCGACCAGATTGACGCCCTCTTCATGCCTTTCAAGGACCTTGTATCTGAGTTCCGCTTTCTTTGCTCCGAGAGCGTTTTTAGACGCTACAGATGACGTGTTTTCCCTTCCGTTCTTGATGAGATAGTCTGTCAGCACCCCTTCGTCCGACGGCATCTTTCCGCAGGTGACCGCTATATAGAATTTCTTCATGGTCCCGTCGTTTACCTGCCTGCTGAGCTCTTTTGCGGCAAATGGCGTCTTTCCAAATACCATCACTCCCTGCACCGGCTGGTCAAGGCGGTGTATCATGGCAAGGTACGGCTCGCCCTTCCCCGGGTCCTTTTCAAAAAGGTAGTTCTTGAGCAGACTCTCCATGTCAGGGGTTCCTGTCCGGCTGCTCTGGGACGGCACTCCTGATGGTTTCTCGCATACGAGTATATGGCTGTCTTCAAATAATATGTTAAGCTTCAATTTCGTTCTCCCTGTTGTTCCTTAAAATTCCGCAGTTTCGGTGCTGAAACCATTCCCAGCCCCCGCTGCTTATACCTTGAACCTGTAGCCCACGCCCCAAATCGTCTCTATGTACTGCGGTTTTGCAGTGTTGTATTCGATTTTTTCGCGTATCTTTTTGATATGTACGGTTACCGTTGCGATATCACCTACAGAGTCCATGTTCCATATTTTGTTGAACAGCTCCTCCTTGGTGAATACCCTGTTCGGATTCTGGGCAAGGAAGGTCAGGAGGTCGAATTCCTTGGTCGTGAAGCTCTTCTCTTCATTATTGACGTAGACCCTTCTTGCAGTCTTATCGATTCTGATCCCTCTGATCTCGACGATCTCGTTCTCCTGAACGCTGCTTCCGATCAGCCTCTCATAACGCGCAAGATGTGCCTTGACCCTTGCGACCAGCTCGCTCGGGCTGAAGGGTTTCGTCATGTAATCGTCTGCTCCCATTCCGAGGCCCCTGATTTTATCAATATCATCCTTTTTGGCCGACACCATGATAATCGGGGTGTTCTTCTTTTCCCTTATCTTTTTGCATATTTCAAATCCGTCTACGCCAGGAAGCATAAGGTCCAGGACAAAAAGATCAAAATCCTCCTCGAGCGCCCTTTTCAGCCCCACGTCTCCTGTATGTTCTGTCTCTACTTCAAATCCGCTGAGTTCAAGATAATCCTTTTCAAGCTCCGCAATGCTTACCTCATCTTCTACAATCAGTATTTTACTCATTTACCGGTACCTCCTGATATTTTCTAAGAACAAAATTCATAACCGTTCCTGTTGATTCCTTGCTGGTCGCCCAGATTTTCCCGCCATGGTCTTCGACAATCTTCCTCACGATCGAGAGGCCTATTCCGCTGCCGCCCTGGGCTGAATTCCTGGATGCATCGGTCCTGTAGAATCTGTCGAAAATGAATGGCAGGTCTTTCGCCGCGATCCCTTTTCCGTTGTCCTCTATCTCGACCTGTATGAAATCACCCACATCCCTTACACGGATGCTTATGAACCCCTTGGCTTTATTCATGTATTTTATGGAATTGCTGACAATATTGTTGATGACCCGCTTCATCTGCTCCGCATCGGCAATCACATAGACGTCATCGTCCACGTAATTAAAATAGGTGAGCTTGATATTTTTCGAAACGAGTTCAAGCCCCACTTCCTCGATGCAGTCGTTGAAATATCCCGTCACGTTTATTTTATTGAATGTATACGGAATTCTGTTCGTATCGATCTTCGTATAGAAAGTAAGCTCATTGATAAGCTTATCCATATCATTTGCCTTATTGTATATCGTACGGATATACTTGTCCACCTTTTCCGGCGTGTCGGCCACACCGTCTATGATGCCTTCCACATACCCCTTTATGGCCGTAATCGGTGTCTTCAGGTCATGAGAAATGTTGCTGATCAGCTCCTTGCTCTCCTTGTCATACTGAAGCTTGGCTTCTGCCGACTCCTTCAGCCGTTTCCTCATTTCTTCAAAATCCTGGCATAGCTCGCCGACTTCGTCTCCGCTTTCGACCTCCAGCGTAAAATCAAGATTTCCTTCTTTTATGTTCTGGGTAGCCGCTTTCAGTTTACTGAGCGGTGTATTGATCCCTTTATAGATCCACGCCATAAGAAGCGCACTGGTAAATATAAGAATAAACACGATTGCTATGAACATTTCTATAATGAGCGCCTTGACCTGCGGAATCGCATCCCGCACTGATGTTACGATAAATGCACTTCCCTTGCTGCCATCCTGGAACCTGAAGTCCACCTGTTTGACAAGAGCCTGCACATCATTCCCGATATAAACGCCTCCGTCAAGGTTCGAATTGTAGTCCCCGTATGCGGGAAGCTTCTTAGCCAGCGACCCCAGGTCATTTTTTTTGCCCTGGTACACCAGCGCATCGCCCTTTCTGACAATCAGATAGGAGGACTTTTCAAAAAGCTGCCGGTTGATCTCATTCAAAAACGTCTCATCCTCAAAGGATTCCGGTTTGGAAACTGCCGTTTCGTGAAGCTCTGCACATATATCTTTTGTAACCTGGTTCAACGCCTGTATCGAATTCGAAAGATTCTCATAGGTTGTATCCTCAATTCCATAGTCAGCCTCCAATGACTGGAGCTGGTAATTGCTGAATCCCATAAGCGCAACAATCATCAGCATAATTGGAACGATAATGATTGTTAAAAATGCAACCAGAAATCTCGTTTTCATCTTCATTGGTAATTTCTCCCTGGTAAATATCTTCCTTATACTACTTTCCAATTATAGCATAGGGGGTTTTTATTTACACATAAACAAGTATAAACTTTTCTTAATATTTCATAAACTTTGCAGTATTCCACATTTTTTTTAATTTTATCATAAAAATGATGTAATAATACTCCTTTTTTGGTATGATAATTCCAGACACGACTAAGGGCACAATCGGAAGCGGAAATAACTGAATTTTTCGATTCTGCCTGATCAACTTAACACGAACAGAAAGGAGGACGTCATGGACGAAATATACCAGATCATTGAAGAACGTATCAGGCAGGCAGGATGCATGCTGGATATCCGCGGATGCGACATCTATGCCGAAATAGCTGATTTTGCAGAAGACAAGGAGGATGGCACCTATATCTTTATGTCAAAACCTTCGGACAATGTTGTCTTCGAATACAAGATTGATGTAATGGCGGATAATTTAAACCTTTCCTATATTGATATCAATTCTCCAGAAGGAAGCTGCCACATCGACTTTGACAATTAAGGCTGCATTTTCCGAACAGTAGGATGCAAAAAGAAGCTGCTGCAGAACGACTGAGTAATCAGTTATTCTGCAGCAGCTTTTAATAATTATAGCTATTTGTAATTATGAAGGACATGGTCCTGAATAGTTACAGATATTTTTTAAATACTTCTACCTTATCTAATGCTTCCCATGGAAGGTTCAGATCGCTGCGTCCGAAATGTCCGTAAGCTGCTGTCTGTTTGTAGATAGGGCGGCGAAGATCAAGCATCTTGATGATTCCTGCCGGACGAAGGTCGATGTTTGCCCTTACGATTTCTTCCAGTTTCTCGTTTGAAAGCTTTCCGGTTCCGAACGTATCAATCATGACTGACATCGGTTCTGCAACTCCGATTGCATAGGAAAGCTGGATTTCACATTTGTCTGCAAGTCCTGCTGCAACAAGGTTCTTCGCAACGTAACGTGCTGCATATGCTGCAGAGCGGTCAACCTTTGTGCAGTCTTTTCCTGAAAAAGCTCCGCCGCCGTGTCTTGCGTATCCGCCGTAAGTATCTACGATGATTTTACGTCCTGTAAGTCCGCTGTCTCCGCAAGGTCCGCCGATTACGAATCTTCCTGTAGGATTGATGAAATATTTCGTGTTTTCATCTGTAAGATCCTTTGGAAGAATTGGTTCGAATACATATTTTTTGATATCTTCATGAATCTGTTCCTGTGTAACATCAGGATCATGCTGAGTCGATAATACGACTGTATCCACATGGACAGGTTTTCCCTTTTCATTATATTCCATGGTAACCTGTGTTTTTCCGTCAGGTCTTAAATATTTCAAAGTACCGTCCTTGCGTACCTTCGTAAGCTGTCTTGCAAGCCTGTGTGCAAGGTCGATTGGATATGGCATGAAATCTTCTGTTTCATTTGACGCGAATCCGAACATCATACCCTGGTCTCCGGCTCCGATTGCTTCTATTTCAGCATCCGTCATTGTGTTTTCTTTTGCTTCTAAAGCTTTGTCAACGCCCATCGCGATATCTGCAGACTGTTCATCTATTTTCATGATAACTTCGCAGTTATGTCCGTTGAACCCTAACGCATCATTATCATAGCCGATTCCAATTACGGTATCTCTTACGATTTTTTCAATATCAATTTTTGCTTTTGTAGTAATTTCGCCCATTACCAGTACAAAGCCTGTATTTGTTGATGTTTCACAGGCAACCCTGCTCATCGGATCCTGTTCTAAAAGCGCATCCAGTACCGCATCTGATACCTGATCGCACAATTTGTCTGGGTGGCCTTCAGTTACTGATTCTGAGGTAAATAATAATTTTTCCATTGTTCTTTTCTCCTTCTTAAACTTGTTGAACTGTTTAGGTAACTTTTTACGCAGGCAGTTTTACTTTTCCGTAAAACGAGGGGTAGCTCAGGCGCAAAATCATATGCAAAAAAAAAGACCCGCCTAAGCAGACCTGATATCCAAGATAATCAAATCCTCTTATTGCTCGATTACTCGCTCAGGTTGGCACCTTCCTATAAGGGGTTGCCGTGACTTCACAGATCCTTTGTATCTCCATCACTCTGAATAAGGGAATATTACAATATTAAGTTTTTTCAAATCCTGTATAACCTAAATTACTATCTTTGTTGTGAAATGTCAAGTGTTTTTTTATACCAAAATTACGCTCAGCCGGAATGCTTTATTGACAACAGAATCCGGAATTCATATACTAGAATTAGAGTTTGCCACGGCAAAGATTACAATTTGAATAAATATGCAGTTTTCTGACATTCACTTTTACAGATGAGACAAAGGAGCCCGACACCATGAAGAAAGTACACACAAGAGATTTAGTTCCAGGAATGATAACCGCAGAAGACGTATTCAATTACAACGATTCCCTGCTGCTTCCCAAAGGGTCTGTTCTGACGGATGATTTAATTACCCGCCTTGAATTCTACTCCATCGTCGGAGTAGCCATTTCCGATGACACATCCTGCCTCTCCCCTGGCGAACCAGAGCCTTCCACCTATTCGGAAAGAATCAGGCAGAGCGTAGAATTTATTATATTCAAAAAACATTTCTATGAAAATCTGGATACCCTGAAGAATGTCATGAACGATGTCGCATCCAGGCACCTTGCCATAGATACCGCCAGCATGCTTTCCTGGGCCGGCCAGATTGTCCCTGATGACATGACTTCCCTCCGCGTATTCGACATGCTGCAGAACCTGCGTGATGAGGATGACTCTACCTTTATCCATTCCCTGAATGTGGCGCTGATAGCCAATATATTCGGAAAATGGCTCGGCTATCCCCAGGAAGAAATCGAAACACTGACTCTCTGCGGACTTCTCCATGACATCGGGAAGCTGAAAATCCCGCCACAGATTATCAAAAAACCTGTGAAGCTTACAGATCTCGAGTACGAAATCGTAAAAACCCACACTTTGGAAGGCTTCAATCTTCTGAAAGACCAGGATGTTTCTGAAAGAATCAAAAAATCAGCACTTATGCACCACGAAAGATGCGACAAATCAGGATATCCATCAGGCCTGAATGCCGCCTGCATAGACGATTATGCGAAAATCATAGCCATAGCTGATGTCTATGACGCCATGACTTCACAACGGGTATACCGCGGGCCATTATGCCCGTTCAAGGTAATCAGCATCTTTGAGGAAGACGGATTCCAGAAATATGCCCCTCAGTTCCTGCTGCCGTTTCTTGAAAGGATTGTCGAGACCTACATGAACCACACCGTGCTCCTGAGCGACGGGACGGAGGGCGAGATCGTCATGATCAATAGAAATGCCTTATCAAAACCCATGATAAAATCCGGAGACCGCTATATCAGTCTGGCCGATATGCATGGCCTGACAATTGAATCGCTTCTGTAGATTGGGTCTGTAGGCGCTGTGCCTGACCCGGCAGGCTCTCGTTTCACTGGCTCTCGCACCGCAGGCAGGCGCCAAAGCGGCTTCACCGCTCCAAAACCCGGGGCCCTCAAGATTGAGGGCCCCGGGTTTTTTAATTACACACATAGCCATTCACTCTCTGCGAATGAATGGCTAATCCGTCTTTATTTTTTTCACCAGGGCTCACGCTCTGGCCTGCATATATTCAAGTATGCTGTACCACTGATAATTGGCTAAACAGCAGACTAGTGTGCTAGCTTACTTTCAATTTGAATTTCTGTATTTCCTTCTCTGTGCTTACCTTTTCAATCTGTGCGCCGAGGCTGCTGAGCTTCTTCTCAAAATCCTCGTATCCGCGTTCGATATACATGATATCGTCAACAAGGGTGATCCCTTCCGCTGCAAGTCCTGCAATTACAAGCGCTGCGCCTGCCCTTAAATCCGGTGCGCTGACCTGGGCTCCGGTGAACTTCTCCACTCCGTTTATGATTGCGGTGTTGCCCTCAACTTTAACCTTCGCTCCCATTCTTGCCAGCTCGTCAACATATTTGAACCTGTTTTCAAAGATACTTTCTGCGACGATACTTGTGCCTTCCGACATCGCGAGCACAACTGCTATCTGTGGCTGCATATCTGTAGGGAATCCAGGATATGGAAGTGTCTTAACATTTGTATGGTGCAGGTTCTTAGATGCAACAACCCTCACTGCATCATCGAATTCTTCAACTTCACAGCCGATTTCGATGAGCTTTGCCGTAGTCGCCTCAAGATGTTTCGGAATTACATTTTTCACTGTAATATCGCCTTTTGTTGCTGCTGCCGCAAGCATAAAGGTTCCCGCCTCTATCTGGTCCGGGATGATCGAATATTCTGTCTTTCTAAGCCTGTCAACGCCCTTAATTCTGATTACATCAGTACCTGCGCCCTTGATGTTAGCTCCCATGCTGTTGAGGAAGTTTGCGACGTCAACGATATGTGGCTCTTTTGCTGCATTTTCAATAATCGTATTGCCTTCTGCCATTGCTGCTGCAAGCATGATATTGATTGTAGCCCCTACGGATACCACATCAAGGTAGATATGGCTTCCTACAAGTGCTTCTGCCTGTGCAAGAATAAGTCCGAATTCGATTCTGACCTCTGCGCCAAGAGCCTTAAATCCCTTGATATGCTGGTCGATCGGACGGCTTCCAATATTGCATCCTCCCGGAAGCGCTACCTGCGCCCTCTTGTATTTTCCCAGCAATGCGCCAAGAAGATAGTAGGATGCCCTGATTTTCTTTATATATTCATAATCTATACTTAATTCTCCGATTGTAGAACCATTGATCTTAACCGTATGTTTGCCGACTCTTTCGACACGGGCTCCAATGCCCTCTATTGCCTGTAATAATACATTAATATCTCTGACATCCGGCAGATTATCGATTACAACCGTCTCATCTGTCATGATTGCTGCTGCCAGTATAGCCAGGGCGGCATTCTTTGCTCCGCCGATTTCCACTTCTCCAACAAGCGGATTTCCGCCATTTATAATATATTGCTCCATTTTGCACCTCTGTATTCTCGAAATTTGATAAGTTACATTGCATGATAACCGTCAGATCCTCTGTCCCCTTAGGACATCCTGTCGAACTGTTACGTTGCGCTCTCTATATGACTGTCTGTATCTGTCTATTTAAATGTCCGTAATGTTTGTTCTTGTCTTCTAATGTTCTTTATTTTTCATTTCTTCATTGTATCCGAACTGTGTCTTTTCCAAATTTTCTGCGCAGTTAGACGCCGCGACTTCAATTTCTCATGACCTCGTGGTTTTGTTTTCTTTTTAATCCATGCTTTATTATAGCACAAAGTTCTCATTTGTAAACCAAAAATAGCCAGCCCGGCTTATCCAAATTCCAAGACCACGGCTGACCATTTATATTTATGCATATCTGTGAGATTCTATTTTGTTATTTCAGGTATTTCATTGGATCCACCTGGGTTCCATTGACAATGATTTCAAAATGAAGATGGGGTCCGGTGCTTCTTCCCGTATTTCCGCTGAGTGCGATCTTGTCTCCCTGGCTGACTCTTGCTCCCACCGAAACCATAATTTTGCTCAGATGGGCATATCTGGTCTGCATGCCATTCGAATGCGTGATCGTGATGCAGTTTCCATATCCATTCTGCCATCCCGCGCTTGAAACAGTTCCTCCGCATGATGCCTTGACAGCAGTTCCTGTCGAACAGGACCAGTCGACGCCTTTATGCATTTTTCCCCATCTCGGCCCGAAAGGCGAAGAGAAGGAGCCGGATGAAACAGGTTTGATAAAGGTAGGTGGAGCCTGTGTTCCTCTTTCTATAATCTGAGGAAGTGATTCGGCAATGACAGTCTCCTGCCTGATCTCCCTGCCCACTTCGCTTCCGTTCCTGTAGGTTATGACTGCGGTGATCTGCCTGCGTCCTGGTGATGCTTCCTGAACTACCGCCTGCTGGCTGGTGTACCAGCTGTTGTTGTCGACATACTGTGTTTCAGCCTGATAGTCTTCCTCATAGGTCGCTTCTTCTGTAACCACTACCGATAATTCCGGTTCTGGAACCGTCACCACGATTTCATCGCCTATCTGGATCACAGTCTCTTCTGTCATCGACGGATTCATTCCTAATATATTGGCTACCGATGTTGCATTTTTTTCTGCAACCGTCGAAAGGCAGTCGCCCTCCACAACCTCATAGACTTTATTTGTCTCTTTATCCTTTGTGACCATGTCGATGGCATCTGCAACCGGCGTCATCTGTTCAGAAGTCGCATAGGTCTCAACGATCTCAACATTTTCTTCAAAGGCAATGTTCATAATCCCGTTATTGGATTCCACAGCTGCTTCCTGTGCTGCCGGCTGCGCTGTTCCGTCCTCTGCTGCCATAACGCTGGCGGCCCCATTCGATGAAACCCCTGCTGTAACCACGTTGGCGGTCAGAACATCCATCTCATTGGACTCGTCTGCAACGAGCTCTACTGAAAACCTGTTGCCTGTATCATACTTGCTTTTTGCCGCATCAAGAAGCTGGACTACCTCGTCCCTGCTTCCGAGGGTCACCGAAAATTGATCTATTTTCACCGTATATGCCTTGCGTTTCGCATCAACGATCTTATTCTTCAGTTCATCATATATCCTGTCTGCCACTTCTTCTTTTGTATCCGTGGATCCAAAAAGTCTGTTCTCCGCTTCGGTAACTTTGACTTCGGCGTCCACAAGCACCAGATCTTCCGATTCTCCCTGGAGTTTTGCCCTGGCCTCAATATAGGCCTCGTCTGCCATTTCTTCGGAGCTTACGCTTCCTATTTCTTTATCATTGACTGACACTGTATAGTATCCTTTTCCGTCATTTCCTGCGTTGCCTGCAACCGGCGCTGCTACCAGAAAGAAAAGACCGGCCAGGATTGCTGCTTTGACAAATCCACGCTGCGCCTTCTGATAGTGTCTTGTAACTCGTTTCATAAAACCTCCATGATTAAATCCTGCCGGCGGTTCCGGCTCGCTGTGCATATATGCATCTCAATACATCGTAACTATTTTGTAACACTTTTGTAACAATCTCATTTTATCAGCAATCCGTCCTTTTGTAAAGCCCCTCATCCATTTTTTCGATTATGCCTTCGATGGTCTCCTCGACTCCGAGGCCTTCTTCATCAACCACGATATCGGCATATTTCTCGTACAAGGGGGTCCTCTCCTCATAAAGGTCCATCAGCGTCTGGTCTTCCCTGAGAACGACTCCCCTGCCCTTGATGTTGCTCAGCCTCTTAGCAAGCTCTTCATAGGACAGCTTCAGGTATACCACTGTGCCGATCCTGCCCAGATGCTCCATCGCCTCTTTTCCGTAGACGACGCTTCCTCCTGTTGCAATCACTGTCCTGTCCGCCTCTATGCTTCCGTTTACACGGTTTTCAATTGCTACGAATCCGTCCACGCCTTCTTCGCTTATGATTTCGCTCAGAAGCCTTCCTTCCTGTTCCTGGATCAGGATGTCAGCATCCACGAACTGGTATCCAAGAATTTTTGCAAGAATGACGCCCACTGTGCTTTTACCCACACCGGGCATCCCTATCAATACTATATTATGCATGTTACAACCATACCCTTTCCCGCAGCCTTCACCCTGCGGGGATTGAAGGCCGCTAATCCTGCTTCTTTTTTCTGCTGTTGAAATATACGAAAGAATCTATGACGTCCAGGATATCAGCAAACACTTCCCGCGGCGCCGCATCTATATATTTCTTCAGTATTTCCGTTTCGGCGGCGTCTTTATATCTTCCATAAAAGATATCAAAAAGATTATGGCCTTTTACGAATATTTTGATCGTTTCTATGTTTTTTATAAGGTCTTCCTTATTCTTTATGTAGATTCCGGTGATTTTAGTCATCCTCTTCACGCTTGGATGCCTCGAGAGATACGCTCTGAATTTGTCATAAAGGATGTTGTAGAAATCCTCTTCCTTCCTGATCACGCCGATCTTCTCCATGGTCGCCGGATCCAGAAAATAATTCTCAAAGGAATAGTATTTCAGCACCAGCACGTTCTTTGGATGAACCTGCGGCAGCTTCCCTTCCTCTTCCTTTCCCCTCTCTGCATAATAGCTGCAGAGCTGTCTTACCAGGAATTTCGGATCCCTTCCGTCGCTGTCCCTGATCATCAGGAACTGGTCCTTCAGGTAGAGCTGGTTGATATACTTCAGGTTTGCATAGGTTTTGATGTTCGTGCAGCTGTTCGTCGTGATGATGGAAATCCTCTTCAGCCTGCCTGATTCATCATAGACCTCCGCATAATATTTCTCCAGGAGCAGCGGAAGACGGCTGCTGTCCTGCTTTCCTTCCACAATAAAAACGAAGCTTATGTTCATAAGGTCGTTTGCCGTGTATCCCAGGTCGTCCAGGATCTCGTCTATGTCTGTTTCCGGATTCACCGTCGTATAGAACTTGTCATCCAGGATGACCTGCCTGATCTGCCGGGATGTGAAATTGAATATCATGTTCGGCGAGTGGGTCGTGAAAATGACCTGGTTCTTCTTTGAAAGGCGGTAAAGGATTTCGCTTGCCACCTTTTGGAGTTCGGGATGCAGATAAATTTCAGGATCCTCCATCATGATGATGCATGGCATGCTGTCGGTCTCATCAATGTAGGCTTCCAGAAGCGACAGGAGATAGATGCTCTTCGTGGCCGCGCTCAGGGAATCCAGAATGCCCTCCGTCTGCCTGTCCTTGTTGAACACCATGGTGTCTATGCGGAAAACCTTCTGCATGTCAAACCTCGATATGTACCGGATATCCTGAGAATCTCCGCTGTTCTTATGGTAATAGCGGTTTACCTTATCCGCAAAGCTGCTCATATTCAGTTTTGTCAGCTTGTGCTCGAGAAGTTTGGCAGTCTCGAACACGCTCATTTCGTCCACCGGCTTCTGGCTGATATATCCGATACAGTCAAAGCATTGGTCGCATATCTTCGACTGATCGAAAATGCACAGGTTTTCCCTGAAGGGCGCAAGCACATCCTGCCCTTCCAGTATGAAGATGTCCCTTTCGATATCTCCCGTATCCCTGGAATTGTCGATATAGTGTATCTTAGGAAAAACTTCACGTATATGGCTGTTGTTTTTCTTGAAGCCGTCGGAATATCTGATTTTTTTATCCCTGCTTATGATGCAGGTAAATGTTAAGCGGCCGTCCTTATAGGACGGAAGCCTTTCCATGAAGCTGGTAAGCCAGAGGTTATAGTTCCTGTATTTGCTTACGATCCCTTTCTGGTACAGAAGCACCAGATCCTCCTCCGTAATTTCCAGCTCCATCTGGATTTCTATACTGCTGCTTTTGTTGTCAAAATCGGCTTCTCTGACCTTGTAGTCGCCTGCAGCCGCAAGGATCGCATCTATGACAGAGGACTTTCCCGTGCTGTTTTTGCCCACAAGGATAAGCGCACTATCAATTTCATTCATGTAAAGATTTTCAATCGACTTAAAATTCTTTATTCCGATGGAGCATATCTTCATAGTGTCACCCGCCTTTTATTAGTGCTTCTATTGAAACTGTTTCCTGCCTGTTTTCGGTTTTCCTGCCTTTTTCTTCACTGCATTTTGCGCCTTCACGCTGTAGCCGAAGTTACCAAGCAGCCTGCCCAGTCCGTAATACTCTCCATGGGAGTACACGATCGGACGCGAATCAGCCAGCTGGAATTTGCCCTTTTCATTGATGTATTTATCGTCGACGCTAACAGCCACCACATCTGCCAGAAACATGTGATGGGATCCCAGTTCCAGGATCTGCTTCACCCTGCACTCGATACACACCGGGCTTTCCTTGATCAGGGGGGCATTTACGACTGCAGCCTTTTCGGGCGTCAGCTTCATTTCCCTGAACTTGTCCCTGTCCCTGCCGGAGCGCACGCCACAGAAATCCGTGGCATAGGCAAGCTCCTCGGTAGCCAGGTTTATAACGAATTCCCCGGTTTCCCTGATCATATTGTAGGAATGCCTCTCAGGCCTCAGCGAAATATACGCCATAGGCGGGTTCGTGCATACCGTACCGGTCCATGCGACTGTCACTATATTCTTTTTTCCGTCTTTATCCGCAGCGCTTACCATAACGGCCGGCAGCGGATAAAGCATGTTTCCGGGTTTCCACACCTGCCTGCCCATAATCCCACGCACCTTTCCTTACTGCTGCAATGTCACCATGAATTCAGGAATCAGCTGTTTCTTCCTTGAAACCACGTTTTTCAGTATGAACGAGTTGTTATCCGATGTAACGTTGAAGGAGTTCTCGACCAGTTCTCTGGCATTGTCTCCATAGCACAGAAGCTCAGTCGTCTCATTTATGATGTCCGTCAGCATGAAGAACAGCATATTGATCTTCTGCTCCCCGTATGCCTTTTTCAGATAGGGAACCAGCTTATCCTTGATCTCTTCAAGCTCGCTGGCATTCATGGAATTAATCTGTCCCACTCCGAATGTTATCTCGCTTGCGGAGAACTTTTTGAAATCCTGATAGAACACTTCCTCTGCCGATTTTGATTTCAGATTGCTTCCTGCATTGAACATCTCTTTTGCGAACTCTTCTATTTTGATTCCTGCAATTTCCGCCAGGCTTTCTGCGGCATTTCTGTCAATCGATGTACAGGTCGGAGAACGGAACATGAGGGTGTCTGAAATAATGGCAGAGCACAGGAGTCCGGCTACCTGCTTGCTTATTTCCAGATTATTCTCGTTGTATATCTGGTACATAATCGTCGCCGTACATCCGAGGGGCTGGTTTCTGAAAAATACAGGTGCGAAGGTCTCAAGACTTCCGAGCCTGTGGTGGTCGATGATCTCCAGAATTTCCGCTTCGTCAATGCCGTCTACCGCCTGTGATTTTTCATTGTGGTCCACGAGAACCAGCTGCTTTCTCTGCATGTTCAGGAGGTTTCGCCTGGAAATCATTCCGATATAAATGCCATGTTTATCGATGATTGGGAAATCCCTGTAGCGTTTCTTTGCCATCACATCCTTGATTGCTTCCGTAAAATCATCGGTCTTGAATGTAGTCAGTTCATCCTTTCGCATGAAATGTTTGATCGGCATGCTCTGGTTGATAAGCCGCGCTGCTGTATAGGTATCATAAGGCGTGCTGATGATCGCACAGGATTTCTCCTCTGCCAGTTTTTTGATGGTCATTGATACAGGCGCACCCTCGCATACGATTATGCATCCTGCCTTCATCTCAATGGCGCAGAGCTGCGATTCATATCTGTTGCCCAGAATAACCAGGTCATCCTCTTCTATATAGCTTTCCATCAGGTCAGGATTCGCTGCTGCAATCAGTACTTTTCCTTTTACGAAATAGGAATGTTCGTTTCCAACTACCATTGTACCTTCCAGGGTCTCAAGGATGTTCATGTACTGGGTGCGGGCAGCCGAAAGGATCGTGCTGTCGTATACATCCATATAGGAATTGGCAATGTCGCCGATTGTGATGAGGCCTTCAAGCTTGTTGCCCTGTGTAATCGGGAGCGTCGTGACATTGTTCGTCTTCATGAGATTCCATGCCTTTTTCAGAGATATTCCCGACTTGACGCCCTGGGTCTCCCTGATTTCTATATCCTTCACCTGTGTGCCTACATCGGAAAGATATCCCGGTTCCTCCATTTTGAAACGGTTCAGTACATATCTTGTTTCTTCATTAATCTGACCGGCTCTTTTAGCCACATATTCTTTTCCAGTCAGCCTTTTTTTAATGTCCGCATAGGCAATCGCCGAACAGATTGAATCCGTGTCAGGGTTTTTGTGTCCTATTACATATATTTTGTGAGTTTTTTCCATTTCCAAATCAAAACCCGCCTTTCTTATTAAATAAAAATACTCCGTTTTCCTTACATTTCGGCCAGCGCATTACTGTCAGCTCCCCCGCCCTCGTGGTATGCCGGCAAAATATGTATCACATTTCTCTTACTGTCTTTTTTTCTTTCCTTGTTGCATGCCTGTCCAAAGTAGCAGACTTCGAACTCATCCGCCGGAACAGGTTTTCCAAGCAGAAATCCCTGGATTTCATCACATCCGAGCTCCGCAAGGATATCGAACTGCTCCTGGGTCTCTACCCCCTCGGCAATCGTCTTCATGCCTATGGATTTTGCCAGCTGTATAATGGATTTCACGATCTGCATATCATAATTCGCATATGCGATGGCATCTACAAGAGGTTTTGCAATCTTGATTCTTTCAAACGGGAAATGCTTCAAATAGCTTAAAGAGGAATATCCCGTTCCAAAATCGTCAACGGATATCGAGACGCCCAACCCTTCGAAAAGGGTGTCTATCTGCTTAATCTTGTGTTCTCCCTCGATGGCTATGCTCTCTGTGATTTCGATGTCGATGTTTTCAGGCCGGACCGCGTATTTTCTCATCAGATCCGCCAATGCCGGAATCATCGTCTTGTTTTCCAGCTGCACCGGCGAAACATTGATCCCAACCTTTAGGTCAAAATCGTACATCTCATTCCAGATGCTGATCTGCCTGATTGCCTTTCCCATTACCCATTCGCCAATGGGATTGATATAGCTGATCTCCTCAGCAATCGGTATGAATTCCGCAGGTGAGATATATCCCATCTCCAGATTGTTCCATCTCAGCAGCGCCTCTATGCCGACCAGCTTTTTATGGGGTATGCTGAACTGCGGCTGGTAGAAGACCTCGAAGTCCTTTTCAAAATCCGCCTGCTTGAGGAGGATTTCTATATCATTTTTATGACGCAGCTTATTTGTGAAGTTTATATCATACGACACGCAGTTCCCATGTCCGCAGGCCTTCGCCTGATACATGGCAATATCCGCATTTTTCAAAAGTGTCTGGAAATCCTTTGCATCCACCGGATAGAGGGATATCCCGATACTCATGCTTACCTGGAATGCGTACTGCTCTACTTCGATTGCCTTTCCGCACTCACTGGAAATCGCTCTTGCAAACTCCTCCAGTTCCTGGTAACCGTAGCTGCCCCTGTAGCGCAGGACAAATTCATCCCCTCCCATACGGGCAAGCAGCACATTGTCCGTGCACAGGGACTGCAGCCTTTTAGAAAGGCTGATCAGAAGCTCATCTCCGATATAATGGCCATAAGTGTCATTGATTGTCTTGAACCTGTCCACGTCAATAAACATAAGTCCTATTGTTTCACCCTGCTTAAGGGAGGTGCATTCCGACTCAAGGGCATTCATAAAATAACGCCTGTTATAGAGATTCGTGACAGTGTCCTGATTGGACAAAAAGTCAAGTTCCCTGTTTTTTCCTTCCAATTCCTGGTTCTTAGCTATGATTTCCTTCGTCCTCTGCTGAATTTTTTCCTCCAGCATCCGATTCATCTCTTTTTCTTTTTTTAGCAGTATTTCATTCTGGGCATATCCCTGCACGTAGGTAGTGACGCTCTCATGAAAAAGCATGATAGAAAGAAAAATCAGAAGATCCCTTACGACAAATCCCTCCACCAGCAGCATCAGAATCGGGAATATGAAAAGCAGGAAGCCCTTCCGTCTGAATCCTATGTTAGAAACAGCCTTTTCACCCGTATAACCATTCTCCTGCCCCAGTCCATACCTCCAGAGCACAGAACCAATGGCTATGATCAGAAATGATGCAGCATACAGGACGTCAACAATCGAATTCGGTATATAGGTACCAGCAAAATAGGTATTATAATAATACATGTCAGCCACGTAATAAAGAAACACACCCGTGGAAATCATGACAACATGCTTCGGCACCTTTCCCTTTCGCACGGAAAATGACCAGATAAAGACTCCCGCCATGCCTGTAATGTTCAGCGCAAAGCTGATTAGGGCCGTGATTTCTCCGCCCAGAATCCCTACTATGGATTCAACAGACTGAAAGAACGCAATCCACACAAGAAACAGCGTCGCTGAAGCAATTGCAACGGAATCCAAAATCAGCTGTATACCATTCCATTTTTTTAACTGGACCTTTGCAAAAAACACCAGAGCAATCGTAAAGAATACATTGGTAAGCATATAAGAATAATTGATCAGCCTGCTCATTTGAGGGTCGATGCCCAGATAATATAGATAGAAGCACCAGGCAGCATCCGCAAAGGTCCACGATAAGATTCCTGCCGAAAAGCAGATCCATTCAGCTCTTACCATGCGAGCCTGCTTCTTTTCAAATACATTCATAAAAATCAATACAAAGATCACAAGATCCATGATGGGCGCCAGAATATTACCCAATAAATCCACCTTATAGATAGCTGCTATAGTGTACAGCAAAAAAATCATACAGGCAATAATAATCGGTTCCAGCTTTCTGTCTTTATCCATTTGATGTCCTCCAAATTCCCGTCACATGATGAAAATAATATTAATTATGTACACTTACTTTATCACAAATTCTCCGATATTCCAATATATTTCGCCCTGTTCAGACACTCTTGTGGTATACTAAAACAAAGCTGTTACTCAGCAAAACTCTAATATGAAAGGATGTATAAAGCATATGGAAAACGATTTAACCAAAGAACCGATCCAGCCGGAAGAAAGAATGGAAGACTATTCTGCTGAACTGGAAGCTTCATTCAAAAAAATTAAGGAAGGCGACATCCTGACAGGCACCGTAATCGGCGTTTCTGAAACAGAAGTGATCATCGACCTCGGCTACTATGCAGAGGGGATCATCAAAGCGGAAGACCTGAGCAGCGATCCTGCCTTTTCCATCAAATCAGATATTGCAGTCGGCGATGTCATCTCCGCAACTGTAATCAGGACCGACGACGGAAAAGGGAACATCCTCCTGTCAAAGAAAGAGGCCAATGACATCCTCGCCTGGGAAAAACTGAAGCAGCTCCTGGAGGACGGGACAACGCTGACTGTGAAGATCAGCGGAATCGTAAATGCAGGAGTGATCGCCTACGTGGAAGGAATCCGCGGCTTTATACCTGCTTCAAAGCTTTCTCTCGGATATGTGGAAAATCTAGAGGAATGGCTTTTCAAGGAAATCGAAGTACAGGTAATCACCGCCGATGCCGAAAACCAGAAACTGGTTCTTTCCGCAAAGGAACTGCTGAAAGAAAAAGCTGACGAAGAACGTAAGAACAAAATATCCAATGTGGAAACCGGTCTTGTAACCGAAGGAACTGTGGAGACGATCAAACCTTACGGCGCATTCATAAACCTGGGCAACGGCCTTTCCGGACTTCTCCACGTTTCACAGATCAGCGAAAAGAGAATCAAGACACCTGCTGCCGTCCTGAAGGAAGGCGACAAGGTCACTGTTAAGATCATTTCCGTGAAAGACGGCAAAATCAGCCTCAGCATGAAGGCTCTGAACGACGCCGGAGCTACTGAGATCGAAGAAGAAGCTTTCGATATCCCGAAATCAGAAGATGTCGGAACCAGCCTTGGATCCCTGTTTGCGAACATCAAGCTGAAATAGACTGTATGTGACTATATTTTCATCTCACAGGACACATTCCTTTGCTACAAAAAGAGACGGCTTCCGCAACAGGTTTACTGTATGCGGGCCGTCTCTTTTGTTCTTTCAAACCGTTTCTTCCTTTTTTCGATTGCTGCAGATCCTCCTGCCAATCAGAGGATCTGCAGATTTCTGATCCCCGTACCGGCTATCTGATGCAGTCTATTGCCGCTCTTTCAATCGGAAATCCTTTGATATACAGCTTTATAAATTCATCAAATCCTTTGGCTCCCTGAGGGTCCGGATCCATCTTTGTACCGATTTTACCGGCAAATACTGTATGCTCCAGATACTCATCCAGTGTTTCGTCTTCGCCTTTATTTACCATATAGGATGCAAGGAGTGCGATTCCCCAGGCGCCGCCCTCTCCTGCCGTCTCCATAACAGCGACGGGCACATTGATGGCATCTGCCATGATCTTCTGTCCGACGCCTTCCGTCTTGAACAAGCCGCCATGTCCCAACAACTGGTCAAGCCTGACACCTTCGTTTTTCAGGAGAATATCCATTCCGATCTTCAATGCCCCCAGGGAGGTGTACAGGTGTACACGCATGAAATTAGCCAGGTTGAACCTGCTTTTCGGGGATCTTACAAACAATGGGCGCCCTTCCTCAAAATGCGTGATATGCTCTCCGGAAAAATAATTGTATGCCAGAAGTCCGCCGCAGTCGGCGTCGCCTTCCAGGGCTTTCTTATATAAAGTCTCATATAATCTGTTCATGTCGATTTCCATATCGAAGGTTTCCGTAAATTCCTTGAACAGAGACATCCATGCATTCAGATCCGAGGTACAGTTATTGCAGTGCACCATGGCAACCAGACTGCCCCCTGGAGTCGTAACCAGATCGATTTCTTCATATCTTTTTGAAAGCTCTTTTTCAAGGACAGCCATGGCAAACACAGAAGTGCCGGCCGAAACATTGCCTGTACGCTGCGCAACGCTGTTGGTTGCCACCATGCCAGTGCCGGCATCGCCTTCCGGTGGACAGAGCGGAATACCTGGCTTCAGCTGACCTGAAACATCAAGCAGCTTGGCCCCCTCTTCTGTCAGAACACCTGCTTCTTCTCCTGCAACCAGAACACGAGGAAGGATATCTGCAAGCTTCCATGAAAAATCGCCAGAAGCAGTCAGCTCATCAAATTTCCGGATCATGCTGTCCGAATAGGTCTTCGTATTGATGTCGATTGGAAATACGCCAGACGCTTCGCCGATTCCCAGTACCTTCCGGCCTGTCAGTTTCCAGTGGATATATCCCGCCAGGGTAGTCATGAACCTGACCTCCGATACATGTTCCTCTTTCCTTAAAATAGCCTGGTAAAGATGAGAGATGCTCCATCTGAGAGGTATATTGTAATCAAATAGCTCTGTAAGTTCTTTGGAAGCCTGTTCCGTAAACGTGTTTCGCCAGGTTCGGAACGGGACAAGAAGCGTATCATCCTTGTCGAATGCCATATATCCATGCATCATGCCGCTAAATCCGATTGCGCCTAATTTCTGGATTTCAGCTCCGTACTTCTGTCTGACCTCTTCCGCCATCTTCTGATAGCTGTCCTGCAGGCCTTTCCAGATATCCTCGAGGCTGTATGTCCATATATTGTCAATCAAACTGTTTTCCCAATCATGGCTGCCGGAAGCGATCGGCATATTGTCTTCACCGATCAGAACAGCCTTTATCCTGGTAGAGCCAAATTCAATTCCGAGAACCGCTCTGCCTTCGATGATCGTTGTTTTCTCATTGCTTGTAGTTATACCCATTAAAGCACCTCCTGTTCTTTTCCCAATCCTATCGGTAGAAGACCGAATTCCATTTCAGTTCGTTTCTGAAATTGCGGATTGTCGTTTCGTGGTCAATATATACGACTTCAATGCCCATTGCTGCGCCCCAGTCTCCCATCTGCTCTGCAGTAAGGTCATAGGAGAATGCAGTATGGTGCGCTCCGCCTGCATAGATCCAGGCTTCCGCTCCGGTTGCAAGGTTCGGCTCCGGTGTCCAGAATGCAGTCGCTACTGGAAGTTTTGGCATCGGCTTTTCAACCTTTTTGCAGTTTACTTCGTTTACGATCAGGCGGAAGCGTGTGCCGAGATCAACAAGCGAAGTGGCGATTCCCTTTCCTTCCTTTGAAGTGAATACGAGACGTGCCGGATCCTCCCTGTTGCCCATTGAAAGCGGACATACCTTGATGCCGACAGGACCTTCTGCAATCGTCGGACACACTTCCAGCATATGAGCCTGGAGGATTCCTTCTTTTCCCAGAACCAGGTTATAGGTATAATCTTCCATGAAAGAAGTACCTTTGGCATCCTTCACTCCGTTTGTCATAACCTTCATAAGCCTTACCATTGCAGCTGTCTTCCAGTCGCCTTCTCCGCCGAATCCATATCCCTTTTCCATAAGCCTCTGTATTGCAAGACCAGGAAGCTGGCCGAGAGAGCCGAGATCGCCAAAATGGGTAACGATTGCATGATAGTTTTTCTCTTTCAGGAATTTTTCAAATCCGATTTCTATTCCAGCCTGTACAGCCACATGCTTCCTGAATTCTGCGGCATCTCTTCCTTCGAGCAGGATTTCATAGTTGTCATAATATTCTTCAACCAGTGCGCTGATATCTCCTGTATTGACGCCGGCCACGTAATCTGCAATCTCATTGACCGGATAAGTATCCACTTCCCAGCCGAATTTGATCTGGGCTTCTACCTTATCGCCTTCCGTAACCGCAACATTCCTCATGTTGTCTGCTATTCTGAGCACGCGGATATGGCTGCTTTCCATAATTCCTACTGCAGTCCGCATCCATTCTGCAAGCCTTGCCTGCACTTTTTTATCATCCCAGAATCCGACAATGACTTTTCGTTCAATTCCCATACGGCTGACGATATGGCCATACTCCCTGTCCCCATGGGCTGACTGGTTTTCGTTCATAAAATCCATATCGATGGTGTCGTATGGTATTTCCTGGTTGAACTGGGTATGTAAATGAAGAAGAGGCTTTCTGTACTCCTGCAGCCCCAGTATCCATGATTTTGCAGGGGAAAATGTATGCATCCACGTGATGACGCCTGCGCACTCTTCGTCTGCATTGGCTTCATTCAGGGTCTTGCGGATCAGCTCATTTGTAATGAGCGTCGGCTTCCATACGACCTCGTAGGGAAGTATCCCCGATTTGTTGAGTCCCTCAACGATTTTTGCTGAATGCTCAGCCACATTTGCGAGACATACATCTCCGTACAGATCCTGTGATCCTGTTGCAAACCAGAACTTATAATTTTTACCTTTGTTCATTGCTCTTTCCTCCTGTGATCCATTCTACTATTTGGTGTGACTATATATTTGCTGACTTTCTTCGTGGCTGCTCATTTACACTTTCTTCACTGAATTTCTCTCAACGATTTTCGGTACGAACTCAAATCCCGCATCAAAGCTGCTGTCCTCCATAAGCTTAATGAGATTCTCAGCGGCGAGCCTTCCAAGGTCCTGAGCCGGAAGCTCAATGGATGTCAGAGGGACTTCGCAATGCGTCGCAAGATCGGAATTGTCGATTCCGATTACTGACATATCCTCCGGAACCCGGATTCCTTCTTTCTGGCATATCTTCACGACCTCAAAAGCAACCTCATCGTTGTAGCAGAGGCATGCCGTGCAGCCTTCAAGCCTTCTCAGGATCCTGTTCCTGTCAGCCTCCATATTACGGATGTCTTCGGTATCGATCCATAAGACATTCTCGTCATGGATCTTAAGTCCTGCTTCTAAAAGCCCCTTTGTATAACCCGAATACCGCAGATGCCCCTGGATGTCATCAGATTTGAAGATTCCTGCGATTTTTTCATGTCCCGCTTCCAGAAGATACCTGGCCGCCTCATATCCTGCTGCCTGATCGTCCAGGGATACATGGGGGATCCTGATTTTCGGGTAATAGCTGTTTATGAAAATTGCCGGCAGATGCCTCCTCCTGATCTCTTCATACAATTCCAGATTCGGCTTTGGAATGCCGCTTTTTGTTGGCTCGATGATAATGCCGTCTACCATGTCCCTGTCGAGAATGTTCTGCAGCACTGCAGATTCCCGTTCGATATGGTTGTGGGTAAATGCGATCTGGACCGTATATCCGGCTTTTGACATCGCCCTCTCGATTTCTTTGATGATCGTCGGGAAAATATAGTCATCTATATAGGTCGTCACCACTGCAACATTCATCGTTTTGCTTTTTTTCCGCACTTCCGGTTCGCAGATATAGGTGCCGCTCCCCCTTCGCCTGTCCAGAATCTTCTCCTGCTCCAGCATGCTTACCGCATGTCTTACCGTCTGTCTGCTGACTCCGAACATGCTGCTCAGTTCGTTCTCCGAATTCAGCTTGTCCCCAGGCTTTAAATTATTCTTCTCCAGCTGCTCCTTTACCCAGTTGACGATCAAGAGATATTTGGGTATGTTTTCATCCATCGTTTCAGCTCCCTTCTTTTTCAGAAATTTATATGCTGTATTCATAATTTTCATTCTGTTTCCATGTTCACAATATACATTTTTCACATGTATTTGTCAATACATTTGCACTACATCTTCTCATTGTTTTCAATAAAATGTACGCTCAACTTTTCAAAACCTCTTCCACTCCCTGGTTTTTGGACTTCTATACGCCTTTTCATTTAAATCCCACTCTTATTTTTCTACCCCTTTCCCAAACTTGTATGTACATCTTTAACCCCATAGCCATGACCGCCCTACACAAAGCGTTTGTTATCTCATGGTAAAAACTTTCCCATAAGAAGCAGCGTGTCAAAAGCCCTCTGTAACGTTCGGCTTCGTCAATTTGCACATTCGCCCGCTATCACGCAGTGATGCAAAACATGATTCAATGAGCAGCTTTATGAAGACGTTGGTACTTAGGCCGCGTACTTTGCGGCCTTACGTACCACTACGTCTTCATCTAAGCGAGAGCGCGCTGCGAATGAACATGTTTTGCATCACGTCCTCATTGCAAAAGCTTGTGCAAATTGACGAATACAATTATGTAAATGGGCTTTTGACACTCCACTCCCACGAGACAACAAACAAAGACCCTTATACCGGCAGTGCGGATGGTTTCGAAGAACCACCTCCACGTTGTCGGCATAAGAGCCTTTTTCCTATCATAGAACTGTTTTTAAGCTGGGAATGCAACTCCCGCCCTCAGGATTATATTCGGATAAGGCGTGAATTCTCCAGTCCTGATAGCAAATTTCACTTCCTTTGTCCGTTCTTTAAACTCTATATGCGGAATCATTTCGCATTCCGTATCCGGCAGGGATGCCTCAATAAAGTTCAGCAGCCTGTCATTTTTCTCTTTGATCTCTTCTGCAAGGCAGTAATATTCCGCCTCTGTCTCATCCAGCACCGCTGTGAGCACCTGTTCAAATGTCGGCACCCCTCCGCAGAGCGCAAGATCGACAATCAATGCAACCGGTACCAGGTACCAATTTCTCGGTACCTGGTACCTATTTTGTCAATACCGTTCCCACAGCATCTTTCCATTTTCCATATTTTCTGTTTCTGATATCGCGCTTCATCAAAGGCTCGTATTTCTGCCTTCCCATGCCTGCAAACAGCTTATCCCTGTCGTAAATCCCCAACGAAATACCAGCCAGATATGCCGCACCGATTCCCGAAAGCTCTTCCGCATCCGGCACCTGCACCGGTATGCCGAGCATATCGCTCTGGAACTGCATCAGATAGCCGTTCCTTGTGGGGCCGCCGTCAACGCGGAGCTCTTCGATTGCAAGACCGGCATCCTCACCCATGGCCTCTACCACATCCGTGATCTGGTAGGCGATGCATTCAAGCCCTGCCCTTACGATTTCCGCCCGTCCGGTCGTCCTCGTGATTCCCGAGATCGACGCCGTTGCCCTGCTGTCCCAGTATGGAGCGCCGAGGCCTGTAAAGGCCGGCACCAGATATACCTGGTCATCCTGGTTTGCCTCTGCAGCAAGTGTTTCCGTTTCCTTTGGCGACGAGATGAGTTTCATGTCGTCTTTGAGCCAGGTGATGACGGCTCCTGTATAATTGATGTTTCCTTCCAGTACGTAATTGACTTTTCCGTCAATCCCCCAGGCCAGTGATGTAACCACCCCATGGGTGCTGAGTACCGGTTGTTCTCCTATATTCATCATGATCGATGAGCCTGTTCCGTAAGTCGTTTTGATCATGCCTTTTTTCAGGCATCCCTGGCCGAACAGCGCGCCATGGGAATCTCCCAGGACTCCGTGGATCGGCACAGGCCTGTCAAGAAATCCTTCGAAATCCGTTTCCCCGAAGACAGCATTCGAATCGCTCACTTCTGCGAGATGCTCCGGATTGATTCCAAACAGTCCGCATACTTCCTCATCCCACTTAAGATCCATGATATTGAAGAGCTGAGTCCTGGAGGCATTTGAGTAATCTGTCTTGTAGGACGCTCCTTTTGTAAGCTTATATACCAGCCAGCTGTCTATGGTTCCAAAGCAGAGTTTTCCGGCTTCCGCCTTTTCCTTTGCCCCTTCCACATGTTCGATCAGCCAGGCGATCTTGGATGCCGGGAAATAAGGCGACAGGTTCATTCCTGTCCTCTGCCTTACAAACTCCGCCTTGCCGGCCCGTTCAACCCGTTCGCAGATGCCGGCTGCCCTTGCGCACTGCCATACGATTGCGTCGGCTATGGGCTCTCCGGTCTCTTTGTCCCATGCCGCAGAAGTCTCCCTCTGGTTGCTGATGCCGACGCCGGCTATGTCGTTTTTGTCTATACCCGATTGTCCAACCAGTTTTTTGACAGTCTGAATTGTGTTGTTATATATTTCACTAAGATTATGGGATACCCAGCCCTTTTCATTTACGATCTGTTCGTGGGGAAGGTCGGTTCTGCTTAACAGCTTCCCTCCCTCATCGAACAGGAGAGCTTTCGTCCCCTGGGTGCTTTGGTCTATTCCTATGATAAATCTGCCCATTTATACCAGCTCCATTGCGGTTTTTGCGATTCCTTCTGCGTTCAGTCCGTAGTAATCGAATACTTCCTGTGAAGTTCCTGTGATGACAGGTTCATCCGGAAGCGCAAGGTTGATGACCTTCTTCGGGCATTCCCTTCCGACCACCTGGCTTACCATGGAGCCGAGTCCGCCGAACGGCGAGTGTTCTTCCACGGTGATTACTGCTTTCGCATTGTTTGCAGCCTTGATGATGGCTTCCGTATCAAGAGGCTTGATGCAGTACATGTCCAGAACAGTTGCGCTGATTCCTTTTGCTTTCAGGAGTTCTGCCGCATCAGCTGCCGGTTTAACCATTTCACCGCATGCGATGATTGCAACGTCTGTTCCTTCTGCAATCACGGTTGCCTTGTCCATTTCGAAAGGCACATTTCCTTCTTCATAGATGTCCTCAACAGGATTACGTCCCACACGGATGTATGCAGGCTTTTCATCTTTCAAAAGCGCCTCTATCAGACATTTTGTCTGATGCCTGTCGCTCGGGATATAGACCCTCATATTCGGAACGGAAGCCATGGCTGCGATGTCCTGTGCCGAGTGATGGCTCATTCCAAGGGCTCCGTAGCTGATTCCTCCGCTGATTCCAATCAATATGACGTTCGTATTCGAATATGCAACATCTACTTTTGCCTGTTCATAGCTTCTTGTTGAAAGGAAGCAGGCCGGCGATGCCACGAAGGACTTCTTCCCGCATTTTGCGAGGCCTGCCGCTATGCTTACAAGGTTCTGTTCCGCGATTCCGACTTCCACATACTGGTCCGGATGTGCTGCCACGTATGGCGCAAATGATGCAGATCCCCTTGAATCGCTGCATAATACAACAATATCTTTATCAGTATTGGCCTGTTCAATCAGCACATCGCAGATTGCCTGGCGATTAGGAATTTTATTCATTGAGAGCCGCCTCCTTTCTTTGGGCAAAATCTTTCATGATCTGTTCATATTCATCGGCAGTCGGAACCTTGTGGTGCCAGTTGGCCTTGTTCTCCATGACAGGGGATCCGAATCCCTTTATGGTATTTGCAATGATGACTGTCGGCTGTCCCTTAGTGGCTTTTGCCTCTGCAAAAGCCGCATCCAGCTCATCATAGTTATGTCCGTCGATTGTGATTACATGCCATCCGAAGCTTGCAAATCTTGCTCCCAGGTCATCATGGCACATAATGTCTTCTGTACATCCTGAAATCTGGAGCCTGTTCCTGTCTACGACTGCACAGAGGTTGTCCAGCTTGTAGTGTCCTGCTGCCATGGCGCCTTCCCATACGGAGCCTTCCGCCAGTTCGCCGTCTCCCATTACTGTGTATACGCGGTAGTCCTTCTTGTCCATCTTTCCAGCGAGGGCCATTCCGACACAAACAGGAAGACCGTGTCCCAAAGAACCTGAGTTCATCTCGATTCCCGGTAATTTATTGTTCGGATGTCCGATGAACTTTGAGCCGAATTTCGAGAACTGCGCGATAACATCCCTGATGTCAAAGAACCCCGCCTCCGCAAGCACTGCATAGTAGGCTTCCACCGAATGTCCTTTGCTCATTACGAATCTGTCCCTGTTTTCATCATCCTTATTTGCAGGGCTGACATTCATGTTTTTCAGATATAACGAAATCAGAATATCGATTACGCTCATATCACCGCCTATGTGTCCGCCTTTTCCTTCAATTATCATATCGATTACGTTTTTACGAAGATCGAATGACTTTACCTTTAAACTGTTCATTTTCTTCCTCCTTAAATCACTCCGCTCATACCAGGAACTTTGTTGTTGCTGTCATTCCCCCCTGATATAAGCTTTCACTTTTTCCTCAATCGGATCATAAAGATCAGGTTTCACATTGATGTATTTGCATGCTTCATACAGTACCGGTACGATATCCTTATGTATGCCGACACAGTGATGGATATACGGTCCGCAGACAAGCTTGTCTTCTAGTCTTTTCCAGTTTTCTACCTCTACCCAGAGATAGGTTCCTTTTGTATATGGTCCGTCGATTCCCTTGGCATTTCCCAAAAGAAGGGAATATTCGCCGTTGTCTCCGTCAAATCTGCAGAGGGTTACATCGCCGTGTTTTGCTTCCGCCTCAAGGGCTCCCGGATGTTCAAATGCAAGCGGATATCCCAGCGTTACTTTTTCCCTGGCAACTGATATCGGCCATGGTCCGCAGTGCTGGAGCAGCTCTCCGTTTTCATTGTCCGGATGGCGCACTGTCCAGTCCGCGAAGAAGGATCTGGTTTCTCCCATTCCAGCTGCTTCAACAAGAAGGGAAGTGATTGCCCCGTGAATGTCTGTCTCGCAGACAACCGGGATTCCCAGGTCTGTCAGGAGAGAGTTTGCAGCGCATGGCATGATTCCAAGCTCAGACTGGAGGCAGTTCCAGCACTGGATCGCGATTGCGTTGCAGCCGTACTGTGCAGCCAGTCCCTTCATGGCAACCGTCATCGCCGCCACATTTTCAACATCTGCATCCTTGATCTGTACGTTCATATTCTCTTTTATATAAGTGATCACTTTTGCCACTTCAGAGCCTTCTTCCTTTGCCGCTTTGACAGCATAGGTGAGTTCCGGCATCGGAATCGGTGAAAGCTGGATATTGAATCTTTCAAGGAGCTCCCCTTCATTGCACATGGTCGTCCAGAAATCAAAAGGTCTTGTGGAGATCTGAAGTATTCTTGTGTTTCTGAAGGTTTTCACGACATTACACACTGCCAGGAAGTCCTTCACGCCTCTGTCGAATTCAGGATCGCTGAGCCTGCAGTTCGTCAGGTAGGTAAATGGAATCTGAAATCTTCTCAAAACCTTTCCTGTTGCAAACAGGCCACACTGGCTGTCCCTTAACCTGATTCCTTTTTCGTCCGGCCTCTCGTCCCTTGGTCCCCATAACAGGACAGGCACATTCAGTTCTTTGGCCAGCCTTGCACAGATATACTCAGTACCGAAATTGCAGTGTGGGATAAATAATCCGTCAACCTTCGCCGCCTTGAATTTCTCGGCAACCTTCTTCATATCCTCGTCATTGTAAAGAAGTCCTTCTTCGTTAATATCGGTGATGTCGACAAATTCCACGTCCATCTCCTTTAATTTATCCCTTGTCAGATTTCCGTATTTGATTGCATCCGGTGCGCTGAAAATACTTCTTCTTGTCGGCGCGAAACCTATTCTGATTTTACTCATCTCTTAACCTCCATAATCAACTCTGTTTTTTTGATTTTGTCAGATCCTTCACACTGTCTCTTTCTATGAATTCAGTGCTGATCTGAATCTTGCTTTTAATAAAATCTCCATGCTTCATTACATCTATAAGCCTTCTGACAGCCATCCGCCCCATCTCCTGTTTGAAAACCCTGATTGTCGTGAGCCTCGGCGTCGATATCTCTGATGACGAAAGATCATCAAATCCGATTATCGATACATCCTCCGGTATGCGGTATCCTTTGTCCTGCAGGGCCTTCATAGCTCCCAGGGCAATCATGTCGTCATCCGAAAAAAATGCCGTCGGCAGCTTGGGCCTCTGCTCCAGGAAGGAAATCATATCACTGTAAGCTCCGTCCATGGAGGTGCTTAACGTAACGACGCACTGCTCATCTGTATTGATGCCATGCTTATGCAGCGCCCTTGAATATCCGCTTGCCCTTGCCGTAAATGCCTTGATGCGAAACCGCCCTCTCAGGTAGCCGATCTCTCTATGTCCCTTTTTGATCAGATATTCGACTGCGTTTTTTGCCGAATCTTCGCTGTTGATCAGTATGCCGTTGAATTCCATGGAGGTGCACCAGCTGTCCAGTATGACAAGCGGACATTTGGACTCCTTGTATTGCTCAAAATCTTCATCATTCGCTTCTGTTCCTAAAATAATGAGCGCCGTTGTTTTATCATTGAGGAGCTCTTCCAGACGCTGCTCGTAAAAATCGCTCCGCCTGTCCAGATTACAGATCATCATTTCATATCCCGACTCCCTGCATTCCATCTCAACGCCTTCAAGAAGCTGTGCAAAGAAAGGGGAGTCATCAATAATCAGACCGTTTCTTTTGTAAATCACCAATTTGATCCTCGTGATTTTTGTTTCATTCACATAGCCCAGCTCATTCGCAATTTTAAATATCGCATCAGCTGTTTCTTTATTCACGCCCTTTTTGTGGTTCAGCGCATTTGAAACTGTCGCAGGGGAAAACCCAGAAATTTCACTGATCGTTCTAATGCTTATTTTCATTCCCTCGCCTCCTTTGCTTCTAAACACATTATAAACGTTTTATATCAGTTCTCAACAAGCATTGTGTTAAAAATGTAAATATTATGATTGTTTACCCATTTTTTGTGTTGTTTTTTGGTAGTATTGAATAAATTTTCAGGCCTTTTTAGCGTTTTTCAAAACGTTTTGAGGTTTGTTTTATATAAACGTTTATATAAACAAAACAGGAGTAATCGCAGCCAATCGCCATAAACATTTACATGATTCAATGAGCAGCTTTATGAAGACGTTGGTACTTGGGCCGCGTATTCTGCGGCCCTACGTACCACTACGTCTTCATCTAAGCGAGAGCGCGCTGCGAATGAACATGTTTTGCATCACGTCCTCATTCGAAAACCCGAGCAAATTGACGAATACCATTTTGTAAATAGGCTTTTGATGTAGACTTGCGAAATATAATCTCTTACTCCCGCTCTTTCACGTCGAATTATTTTCTGTTCTTCCTCTTAATACCTGATTAATTCCTGCCGCTT
>NZ_FMKA01000063.1 GCF_900096945.1 Anaerobium acetethylicum
TTTGGCAAGTGGAAATCGTGGTAAAATCCAGTATTTATGCGTGTTTTAGACACTTTTTGGAGTGCTATGAGTATGACGGTTTTGGGAAGTTAGCACTAATTCAACAGCGAGATGCAAGAAGACTTCAAGCAATGGAAGGCTATTGCCGAACAACAAACTGTCTTCGAAATTATATTTTGGAGTACTTTGGTGAAAAGACAGGAGCACCATGTGATAATTGCGGTAATTGCCATAGGGAATATCAAGAAGTAGATATGACTTGACTAAGGAAGCAAAGTGGGTTATTAACTGTCTTGCTGAAACAAAAGGCAGATATGGGCTTAATATTGTTCTTGGAACATTGCTTGGTGCAAATAGGGCACGTTACTGTTTGCAAAAGTAAAAGAAGTGCATACCGTACATTAACAAATATTCTGACATACATCGAAGAGAAACTATTACTTAGAGTCAACCGTGAGAAAACAACGTTTGCCTATGTGGGGAAAGTTAAATTCCTAGGGTTCTCATTTTACAAGAATAAAAGTGGAATGAGACTAAGAGTACATCCGAAAGCAATAAATAAGATGAAAGCCACAAAAAAGGCATATACATTCCATATTAGCAAAGGAAAAAACCCACGGAAGACGCTTTGTTTGGTGACGCAGTCTCTTCCGTAGGGCTACCTGAAAATAAAGTATTAATCTATGTTTTCCATAAACTTTTAGTTATATAATTTTTAGGAGAAACACCATAGTATTTTTTAAAACATTTACTGAAATAGCCAACATCTTCAAAACCTACTTTTTCTGCAATCTGTGATATATTATCAGTTGAATTAAGCAGCAGGTCTTTTGCTTTTTCCATCCGTATCTGAAGAATATAGTTTCCGATTGTGACATCCGTATATTTTTTGAATAGAAAACACATATGCTGTAAATTCATATCAACTGTTTGAGAAATAATTTCCAGGTTTAAGTTGGGATTAATATAGTTAATATTGATATACTCTTTAATTTTTTTGATAATCTTATGGTTACTTGGACTTGCAGTGCTTTGAGCTTGCACAACCGTAAAAAATATAATATCCAGTATATGCTGCTTAATTTCTGATATTGAATATATGGTTAAAAGTTTAGAAACTGCAAAATTGTGTAAGGAACTGAGAGTTTTTTCAATACCGCATTCCGTAGCAAAATCTATAATAATTAGAAGGATGTTGTTAATCTGAAGTAAAAAGGTATCAGGAAACAGTTCTGATAATTTTAAAGTGTCAAAAATCGTGTCAATTAAATTACTAATATACGTTTTGTTATTTTGTCTCATTGCAAGAAGCAATTGCCGTTTGAATTCTTCGGTTACAAGGACTTTTGCATAATCAGACATTTTAAGCGAGTTTTCTGAATAGTAGTGAATTCCGTAAGTCTCATAGAAAAGGCAATACTGTTCAATGGATACCGCCTCAATATAGGAGGAATGAATACCTTCCAGGGCAGAATAACAGGTTCCGGCTGAAATGATATAACCGTCATTTTTGTTGATAATGGAAGTTATCTGCATAAACATTTCAGTCAGCCAGATTTGATAATTATTATAGTGCAAGGTATCCATAGCCAGTATCAAACACAGCGACTTTTGCATATTGGTAAAACTGATAAAGCCAACGGAAGGGTCCAGAAGATCACCAACCATATTGTTAATAGTAAAATAATATAATTCTATGTCTTCCTGCTTCCATGTACTGGGTAATTCCCGGACATGAAACAACAGGACAGCATAATAGTCTTTCGTAAGCGAGAAGTTAGCTTCTTTTGCCAATGTACTAAGATTTTCTAATTCATAATTTTCCTGTGTTAATTGTGAGGCAAGATAAGCACGCAGGTAACTTTTACTGCTATATTGTATTTGAGACAGCTTAGTAAGATGATGTTCCCTTTCCTTTTCCATGTCAATTAAATTGCTGACTTTATTAAGGCATGCATATAAATTATCACGTGTTATAGGTTTTAGTAAAAAATCCTGAACACCAAGCTGAATGGCTTTTTGTGCATATTCAAATTTATCATAACCGGAAATTATAATAAATTTTGAGGCGCGATTATTGTATTTAACATATTCAATAACTTCAAAGCCGTTCATTTGAGGCATGGTAATATCAATAAGAATAATATCAGGATGTAACTCCTTAATTTTTTGGATCCCTATTTTACCGTTATTAGCCTCTCCAATTACCAGATACTCATCCTGAAACGCCAGTATATATTTTATCATTGCTTGTCTGAAGTAATATTCATCATCAATAATTAATATTGTTTTCATCGTATTCTTCCTCTCTGTATTTATCTGACTTTCATTTTTGTAATTTATAAGGAGTAATACCGGAACCATCATTTAATGGAAGCACTTTCGGAATAGTAAGTGTTACTTTAGTGTATTGTCCTATTTCACTGCATATGGATAAACCATATTCTTTTCCAAATAGAAGTTTTATACGCCGGTTTATATTACTTAATCCAAAAGAAAGCGTGTTTGGCAAAGGGGCATCTTCAATAATTGAAAGTAATTTTTTAAGTTGGGTTTCATCAATACCTGGCCCGTTATCTTCTATACTAAAAAGTATTCTGTCCTCCATTTCGGTAGTGCGCAGTATAATGGTTCCGGATGATTCATTTTCAACTGCACCGTGTATAATAGCATTTTCCAGAATTGGTTGTAATGTTAATTTAGGTATAATATATTGATTGATTGATTCGGTATGAATAATCTGATAATCAAAATATTCGGTGTGCCGGAGTTTTTCAATATACATATACTGCTGGGCGATATCAATCTCATTCTCTATTGTTATAATATCAGAGCCTTTACTTAATGATAACCGGTAAAAAACGGATAAGGCGGTAACAGCCTCACTGGATTCCTCATTCATATTTAAATCTATCATGGATTTTATCATTTCAAGGGTATTGTATAAAAAGTGAGGATTTATCTGTGCCTGTACTAATTTAAACTTAAAATCGTTTTTTGCTTCCTGTTCTTCACAGATAGTTGTCAGAAGCTCCTGTGTTTGTTCCATTAAACTGTTATAACCTCTGTAAAGAATACCGATTTCGTCGGAACTATTTGGTATTACCGTAGTTTCATAAGCGTCTTCTGTGACATTTTGCATGATTCTGGTTAGCTTTAATATTGGTTTTGTAATAGACCTGGCAAAAATAAAAGCTAAAATAAAGAAAGTTATAAATGCGCATAAAAAGCAGACGATAAAGGTCCGGTTAAATATCTGCAGCTCCTTTAAAAGTACTTTTAAAGGAATCGCATTAATTATTTTCCATTGGATATCATTTAATGCTGTCATAGAATACACAATAGGAAGAGAATTTGCATCAGATTTATTCGTTACAATAAAACCGTTCCTATTTAATCTATCCCAATCGGAATTTGTAACCTGAAGTTTATTATTATTCAGAAACGGTGAATTCATCAGTCCTTTGTTGGAGGAGAGCAATATATCATGATTACTATTTAAAATATAAAAGGAACTGTCGGAGTCTGGCGGCATATTATCTTTGAACAAGGAAGAGATTGTAGAATCTTTTATGAAAAAAATAATATATCCGCAAAGCTTTCTGGAGTTTAATTGTATAATGGGTTTCGAAACAATAAAAACATATTCAGCTTCATCCGTTGATAAAATATCCTTTGATTCATATAGATATGGTCCACTGATGCAGGGACCTTTATTATTCGCATGTATAGTTTTTATAGTAGCCGTATCCAAATCCTGAATGGAATTCATATCATATCCGCTGGCATTAAAAAACGTTCCGTCGGAAGCTAAAATTTCCCACATGGTTATACTGTTATTTATACCAATAATGGAGTTAAGGATAGAATTCATATTTTTATTTATGTTATATCGGGTAATTTCATCAGTGGGCGGCTTTGGATATTTTTTTGCAGTTTGTATGATGTAGTCATTTAATGAAGCAGAAATGGCATAATCAAAAATGTGATCTATTTTATTGTTTATATTGTTAGTTATAGTAGCAAGCTCTCTTCTAGAACTGTTAATGGAGGAAGAGGTAAAAGACGCCTTAGAAGAATAATAAATAATAGTAAATAAGGTAACTATTATCACCATATAAACACATAGAAAAGAAATAAAAATTTTGTTGCGAATGGAACCAAAAAAAATTTTCTTAAAAAAGAGAATCATTTCTTTCATTACATATCCTCCCATGATATCTGTCTAACTGTAATCCCAATCATTAAAATTTCTCTTTTGCATAAATGCCTGCTTCAGAGTATTCAAGGTGATACTATAGTATTATAAAATAAGTAATTTGTATAGATGGTATGATAAACTTACTAAGATTTTACCGGTTTTACGAATTATTTCCCTTTTAACGGATCGTTGTATTTGCTATAATGCAGTTGTTCGATTAAAGGAACAATAACTTTACAAATGAATAGGAGGAAAATGTTATGAAGAAAAAGGTATTGGGGATTCTATTAGTTTTTACAATGTTAGCCGGATTACTTACAGGATGTGGTAAAGAACCGGCAAATACCGGAGGAAGTGGGACATCAGCTTCCGGTGAGGAGAAAGCTTCCGGGGACAGGACTCTGCATATTAATTGGCTAAGCGCAAGAAATGCGGATGAAGCAGTAATCAAGGCAATCAAGGATGTGGCAGCAAGTTATAAGGAAGAAAATCCGGATTTGGATTTTTCATTTGAAACGGAAAATATATCGGATAGATCCTCTTATCTGCAGAAATTAAAAATTTTAGCAGCCAGTGACGAACTTCCTGAGTGGTATGATTCTGACCCGGATACCTGGTTTGCGGATCTTGTAAAAGCTGGCAAGGCATACTCCATAGAAGATCTGTATAATGAGCTTGGAGTTTCAGACAAGATTTTTACAATTTCCAAAGAATATGCAAGGCTTTCAAGCGGTGAATTAAATCTGATGACATTTCAATGTAATACGGAATATTTCTTCTATAATAAAAAGATGTTTCAGGATGCGGGTATCACAAGTGCGCCTGGGACATATGAAGAGTTTTTGAAAGATTGTCAGATATTAAAAGATAAAGGATATACTCCTTTATCTATGGGTGGTGACTGGCCAATCCTGCGTTATTTCGCTATGGTACCATTCCGATTGACGGGAAATGATTATATTATGAATAGCACTGCAGGAAAAGCATCATTTACTGAGGCGGCCGGTATTGAGGGAGCTGAATTCATGCAGAACTTATCACCATATTTTCAAACCGGCTGGTCCAGTGCGGATTATGATACTATGGTTGATTTATTTGCAAGCGGACAGACTGCAATGCTTTATAACGGTACATGGGTTTTGGCAGATTTGTCGGATGAAAACGGTAATCTGAAAGAAGATTTCGGATATTTTACAATGCCGGTGTATTCGGATGACGATGCTACGGCAAGTACAGATTATTTCGCTAATTCCGGTATTGGAACAGCAGTTCGTTCCGATTCAATGGATGAAGAAATGAAATCATTTATACACTATTTAATTGATCATTATGCAAAAGCAAGTTTAAGCTATAATAATCTTCCGTCTGTTATGCCGGATGACGAGACAATGAGTAAACTTTCAGACAGCTATCAGCAGATAATTAAAGATGTGTCTGGGGTTAAAACATATGCAAAATGTTGGGATGTTGTTATTAATTCAGCATCGGTTGAGCCTTTGGAAAAAGAAACTACCAGTCTTGTTCTGGGACATACAACACCACAGGAATGGGCCAAAAACATGGATGAAATAGTTGCATCGGAGAATAAGTAATACTCCAATCCATATCACAGATTACGCTATGGCTGCTGTGCATATGCAAAGCAGCCATAAAATTTAAATTCTGTTCCTGATAAAATATACTCGGAGGGAGTTGCTTAATGAAACCAAAATATAAATTAGAACCATGGTTATTTTCTTTGCCCGCCATTCTTGTATACATTGGAATTGTAATTTTTCCTCTTATATGGTCTATTTCATATAGTTTTACAGACTGGAGCGGGATAGGAAATAAAGCATTTATTGGGTTTGATAATTATATCCGCCTGTTTAGTGACAAGACATTATGGACAGCTTTTAGAAATAATTTGTTTTTTATGGTTGTTGGTACCGCTTTTCAATTAATTGCAGGTCTTGTAATGGCAATATTATTAACCAATATAACAAAAGGATCGAACATTTTAAGAGTTGTTTATTTTATTCCATGTATTATATCATCCATGGCTATCTGTAAGATATTTGAGAAAATGTTATCTGTACAGCCATTAGGGGTAATACCGGCCATAATGAAATTAATGGGTATGGAACCAATTGCTTTTTTATCGGACTATAACTTATCTCTTATATGGGTGACGTTAATAGACGGATATAAATTCTGCGGATTGTATATGGTTATTTTCTATTCCGCATTTATGAATATTTCAAAGGATGTAGTTGAAGCAGCTTATTTGGATGGATGCAACTGGTTTCAACAGTATCGATATATTAAGCTACCCTTAATAAAGAATATATTCTTTGTTGTATTAGTTATTTTAGTAAATGGAACACTAAAGGGATTTGATGTATCCTATATTCTGACCAGTGGAGGTCCTGGAAATGCAACGGAATTAGTGGCTACTTATATGTATAAAACGGCTTTTAGCATGTCTAACTTTGGATATGGTAGTGCGTTAGCAGTCTTTATTTTACTTGAATCTCTTGTGGCTGTGGGAATAGTGAGATTATTTGAAGCAAGATCTCACAAAAATGAATAGGAGGTCAGGAAAATGAAAGAAATAAAGTCCGGAAAATTAATAAGCTTTGTATTCTATATGATAATTTTAATATTTGTTATCGTGCAAAGCTATCCTGTTGTATGGGTTATCCTGTCTAGCTTTAAATCAGGAGAGGATCTGGCGGGTACTGTGCCTTATGCCCTACCTACCGCATTCTATCTTGGAAATTATGAGAAGGCATTATTCTCATCCAAATTAGTCCGTTATTTTTTAAATAGTACGGTTGTTGCTGCTATTACACTGATTGGAATCATTGTGTTTGGCGCGCCAACGGCTTATGCAATCAGTAAAATTAAATTTAAACAAAGTAAAAATTTATTAGCCTTTTTTCTTATTGGCATGATGGTACCCATATTTTCATGCTTAATACCAATGTTTCAAATCTACAACAATTTGGGACTTAGAAATACGTATCTCTCTTTAATTCTGCCTCAGGTAGGATTTGGTCTCCCAATGTGTATTTATCTGTACACAGGTTTTATGAAGTTTGTTCCGAATGAGCTAATGGAGGCTGCTGCAATAGACGGAGCCGGCCATTGGACTACATTTCTAAAAATAATGTTGCCCATGGCAAAAAACTCTACGGTTACCATTATCATCTATAATTTTGTATCAATATGGAATGAGTTTACCTATGCCAACACTTTTATGACAAAAGTGAACATGAAAACTTTGCCGATTGGATTAAATGATTTTGTTGGAGAGATGGGCCGGAGAGACTGGGGGGCAACTTTTGCTACAATTGTAATAGCAATTGTACCTACAATGATTATTTACTTTATTTTAAATAAACAGGTTATGGAAGGAATGGCTGCGGGAGCGGTAAAGAACTAAAATACAGGCAAGGAGATTATATAATGAAATTAGAATTATCAAATAGTTGGTATATATTACAAGATGTTCATGATACCGGTGAAAATTTAAAGTTATATGAAAAAGACGATTTCTTAACACTGCAGGGACCGCAGATGTCCGAGTGGGAAGAACTTCCTGAACTGAAGCAATTACAGTTAATCTTTTCAGAAAATCCATATTGGGGACGGGAATTGCGCTATTATAATGATGCTCCATGGTGGTATAAAAATGATTTCTATGTACCTGATGACGCAAAAGGACATTGTATACTTAAGTTTACAAATGTTGACTACTATTGTAAGGTATGGGTTAACGGCGTATTTTTAGGTGAACATGAGGGCTATTCCATACCATTTGAATTTAATCTTGATCATGTTATTAAATCGGGGGAACCTAACCGTTTAATTGTTAAAGTTTGGTCACCCTGGGACGATGAAGTTGACGGAAATAATCAGGAAAGACGTACTTTTCTTATTTACCGGAATATGGTAAAAGGGACCTATGAACATTCGGATACTTTTGTACAAAGGGATGTAAACCCTGTGGGTATTTATGGACATGTTACCGTGGAAATTCAAGATTGCGCTGTATTTCAGTCTTCACCGGTTGTTACCTATTCATTGAATGATGCGTTAGACCATGCTGAAGTTAAAATAGATGCAGCTATCGCAAATGCGAAGGACAGAGATTATCAAATTGGCTGGTGCTGTATTGACAAACTGACAAAAGAAGTATTAATTCAGGATAGTTGTAAAATTGACGGTGACGGATCCTATACACTAAAAGGAACCGTAGGTGATATCCATTTGTGGAATACCTGGGACAGAGGGATGCCCTATACTTATTTAATAAAAGTATATCTTATGAACAAAGCTGAAGAAGTAGTTTATGAATATGAGGAAACCACAGGTTTTCGTAAGATTGAAATGTTACGGGATGAAAAACAAACAACATTTATATTAAACGGAAATAAATTCTATATGCGTGGAACAGCTTATTTCCCAGACAATTATGTATCGGCAATGAATAAAGAAAGATATAAAAGGGATCTTTTGGCTATTAAGTCAAATGGGTTTAATATGGTCCGGGTACACGTACATGTTGATTTACCGGAATTTTATGAATTATGTACGGAACTTGGTATCGGGATTATGCATGATTCAGAATATAATTGGGCTCATCCGTTATCGGATGAATTTGCGGACAGATTCATTAATGTGTATTTACAGACAGTTGATATGCTGAAAAAATATCCGTCAATTTTATGCTGGATTTGTATGAATGAGCCGGGATTATTAGATGATGTACCGGAAGGAACGACGAAAGCACACAGCCGTTCTATGGAGATTAATCCTGGACCGGCTTTATTTAAAGCGGTATGTGAACATGATCCGTCAAGGCCGGTAATAAAAGGTTCTATGTACGAAGAGGATCCGGACAGTGGCGACAGCCATAATTATATCGGCTCACTGACGGGGGAAGACGGGCATTACAGTGATATTTACGGGACAGTTGAAAAACTAAATACCGAATTTGGTTTTGATGCTCCGCCCTGTGTTGAAAATCTTAAAAAAATGCCGGCTGTTTACAAGCGGTTAAACAAAATCGTTGACGATATTGATGAAATCGGAAAATATCAATACGCTTTGTTAAAATATTATATAGAGCATTATAGAATGCAGAAATATAATCCGAATGCCGGTTATGTACAATTCCTGTTTAATGATATGTGTCCGCAGAGTTTCTACGGATTATATGATTGGTGGGGTATTCCAAAAGCAGGTGCAGATGCCATGTTGGAAAGCAATATGCCGACCGGTATTTTTATGAAATATAAAGACTCCCTGGATAGTATCTATGTTGTTCATGATTTATTGAAACCACTGGGTGATTGTGTTGCAACATGTGTTATTACTGATGCAACAGGCAGGGTAATCTTAAAGAAACAGGAAGAACTTTACGTAGGTAGTGATACAATCGTAAAAGTATGTGATTTGAATATTGATCTTGATAAGGATACCATTATCCATGCCGCTTTAATATTAAAAAGAGAAGATGAAATAATCTGTACGAATCAGTATGACGATATTTTCCATATGCCGCAGCATACCAAAGGACATCCAACCCGAATGAGTCACGAAACAGGTGTAAGACTTTATAATGTGTGATAAAAACTTCAGAGGCCTCAAGGTCTCTGAAGTTTTTATTCTATAATCCACTTTAAAGTTCTCTGGTCAGAATGAGAAGTACCAGATGGCAACCGAATTAAAATTGTTCCTTTGCAATAGCCATATAAAAACCACCTACCAAGTAAGATTTTTCATATCTATTTCTCACCAGGGAAGTGGTATTTATTACCAGGACATAAAATTTTTACACTACTGCTAACTTCCCAAAACCGTCATACTCATAGCACTCCAAAAAGTGTCTAAAACACGCATAAATACTGGATTTTACCACGATTTCCACTTGCCAAA
>NZ_FMKA01000056.1 GCF_900096945.1 Anaerobium acetethylicum
AATAGTTCCATGATATTCTCATCAATTACGATATTATTAATGCGTGATTGATAGAAGTAGTAGGCTTTCAGTCTCTGATGTAAATCTATATAGTGCAATTTATAGTCCAGGACTTCACAGATAACAAAGGGATCTCGGCTACCTGCTTTCTTGACCAGAGCATCTACCACATTAACAATGTAATCAATTGTCATTTGGTATCACTTCCTTCAAAAATATTTTGGCATTTTGCTATTATAACAGTAGCAAAAATACTGTCCTATTAAACGGACTCGTCAATTGGCGGCTTCGTTTTTTTCTTTCTGGAGAATTTTTCAGATGCTTCTTTCTTTGATGAAATATACACCTGCATTAATGATTGCATGAATATCTCTTTGGCATCATCATCAAGATCGCCACCAGCGAAAAGCGCTCCAGCACGGTCTAATACATCTTTTGCCTCTTTTGCACCCTTATAACCGAATTTGTCTTTGACAGTATCGAGAAAGTCTTCATTCTCAATATTTTTCTGCTTATCAGCTTCTTCATCATCTACCAGATAAGATACAGATACACTTAGCGCATCTGCCAGTTTCCTGATATTACTTTTTCTTGGGAGTGTATTTAGTTGTTCATAGGTATAGAGTGAACGCTCTGAAATACCTGTTATTGCCGCAAGCTCGGTCTGGGATAGATTTTTTAATAATCGAGCCTCTTTTACTTTTTCACCAAAAGTCATGTTACTACCTTCTTTCCAGGAAGAAAAATTTTATTTTTGTAACTTCCGATTAACTATTGACAAACTTCTTTTTGATGATATAATCATGTTTGTTAAGTAACTTCTGGTTAATCATATATCAGAACTTCCGAATTGTCAATAAAAAGTTCTGATTATATAATTGGTAACTTCTGAAAAGAAACGAGGTGATGAGAGATGGGTAAACGAGTCATATTGCATTCAGATATTAACGCATGTTATGCGGCAATAGAACATTTGCATCGTCCTGAGCTGAATGGAAAACCTTTGGCTGTAGGCGGAGACCCCGAAGCAAGACATGGAATAGTCTTAACCGCAGATTATATAGCTAAAAAATACGGTGTGAAAACAGGTATGGCACTTTGGCAGGCGAAGCAGGTTTGCCCAGAACTCAACATTGTTTCACCAAGAATGGATTTGTATTTGCGATTTTCCAGAATGGCTCATGAGATATATGGGGAATACACGGATCTACAAGAACCGTATGGAGTGGATGAATCATGGTTGGATGTGACCGCCAGTGGTTCATTAAAAGGTGATGGATACAAGATAGCAAAAGAAATTAGCAATCGTATGAAATCAGAATTAGGCATAACCGTTAGTATTGGAGTATCCTTTAATAAAATTTTTGCTAAACTTGGTTCTGATTATAAGAAACCAGATGCCATTACAACTATGTACGAAGATGAATTCAAAAGCAAAGCATGGGCACTTCCAGTATCTGATCTTTTATATGTAGGACGGAGTACCAATCAGAAGTTAGCACGATTTGGAATCAAGACTATTGGAGACTTAGCACAAACAGACGAACATTTATTAATGTCACATCTTGGCAAGATGGGTGGTATTCTCTGGGGATTTGCGAATGGCTATGATGACTCACCTGTAAAAATGGAACATACACATGCACCAATTAAATCTATTGGAAATAGCACTACTACTCAAAGAGATTTAGAGAATGATGAGGATGTAAAAATTATTCTTTACATTCTTGCAGAGAGTGTTGCAGCAAGACTTCGAGATAATGGATTTAAGTGCAGGGTGGTGGAAATCAGTGTCAGGGATAATGAACTTTATTCATTTACCAGACAGCATAAGATTGATCATGCCACGAATATTACTGGGGAGATTGCAACCGAAGCGTATCGAATATTCAAGGAAAATTACAACTGGCGAAAGCCAATCAGAAGCGTAGGAGTTCGAGGGGCAGATCTTGTCAACGACAATTACTGGGAACAGATGGATTTGTTTTCTAGTGTAGAGCAAAGAGAAAAACAGATGAAATTGGATGATGCAGTAGATACCATAAGACGACGATTTGGATTTTATAGTGTTCAAAGAGGTCTTATGTACCGTGATAAGAGTCTCTCTTCTGTGAATGCAAAAGAGGATCATACGACTCATCCAATCGGATATTTTGGCTAAAAGGAGGTATTTAAGTATGGCTTATATGAGATACGATTTAAACGATAAACAGAATAAAATCTATGACTTTTTATGTGATTTTCTTAAGGCGCATGGTTTTCCGCCAACTGTAAGAGAAATTGCAGAAATGGCGGGACTTGCTTCAGCATCTAGTGCACATCATTATTTGAAGCAATTAGAAGAAAAGGGATATATCCGCCGAGTAGAAGGAAGTCCAAGAGCAATTGAAATAATGTGAGGAGGTGGTTGTAGCATGGAGAGTGTAAAGGTATATGTGGATGTTACTGCTGAGTTTTCAAAAGAAGGAGTATTAACACCAAAAAGTTTTATATGGAAAGATGGCAAAGTATATGAGATTCAGCGTGTAAAAGATATGCGTCGAGCTGCCAGCATGAAGGCAGGTGGTGTAGGAATGAGATATACATGTGTTGTTGATGGTAGAGAAAGTTATCTTTATTATGAGGACAACAATCTCTGGTTTGTAGAAGGGAAAGCCGGAGCCTGATTATGTGTGGTGACATGTAATCAGTTGGCTTCGAAGATCAGCATATGGTTGGGGCATATTAGACAGGTATGTAACGGAACTCCCACCAGATAAGCTTGCAAAGGTGATTCCCTTTTCCTTTCAAGTACAAAATGTTACTGATGATTTTGTATTGTAAAGGAGCAGACTGAACGATGAGAGAATTAAAACAAATTGAATTTTATTGTAAGAAATGTAGAAAAAGTATGAAAATGGCATATTTACTTACGGGTAATGATGATGAACCTGTTTTAACAGGGATGATTATCAGATGTCATACAAATAGATGTACCAGAGTTATGGTACTAAAAAAGTACACAGAGGGAATGCTGATTGCCCGAGCAGATAATGAAGGGAAAGTATATATCTAAAAAAAATCAGAGCAAAGTTAACATCAGATATAGTAATTGCTATGTAACAAAGACAATTTAATGAAGGCCTCATGATATGGGAGACGTATTGAATTACGGCAAGGCTGATGCTTGCTAAGACGGACTCACCGTGGACGCATGGGAAAGAAACCAGTTTAAGGACTGGACTTTCTCATGCGTCCTTTTTTGTTGCAAAAAAATTCATAGTAGTAGGAGTGATTTTCCATCCTTAAACGTTTATCGAGCCAAACAAACGAAAGGATGGATTTTTATATGGAAAGAGAAGTTAAATTATTTACAGAAGACACTATGAAAGATATGGGAAAAAGAATACAAGATGCAAGAAAAAATAAAGGGTTTAAAGCAATAGATTTTGCCGATATAATAGGTATAGGTAAAGATCAATTATCAAGAATTGAAAATGGTAGAGTTGTTTGTAAATTGGAATATATATATGTTATTGCTCAGTACTTGGAAATATCAACTGACTATTTATTATATGGAAAAGAAAAATATAAAGTAAGCGATGAATTGATTGCGACAAGAAATATTGAAAAAAAGTTGCAAATAATACGTTTGTTAAATGAACTGTAGAGGTGAAGTATGGGAATAATTTTTGTTAATCTTAAGGCTATGGAAAACAGAGATAATTTAAATGTAAAACCACAGGGGGATACTGAACTTGAAAAAGCACAATATGTATATGAATATATAAAGAAAGCTAATGACATAGTCTTTGATGGTGTTATAGTGACGGAATATGGCGCAATAATTAAGTTGATACATGAGACGTATAAGTATGAGAGTAGAACAACGGAGGAATACTGGCAAGATAAGATATCCAAGGACACAATGGTTTATATGATGTTTGAAAATATTGTATTGTCATTTGATTATTTTTTGTACCAGGAAAAAAAGGTATCTGATTTCTATAAATGCCGGACGTATACAGAAGTAAAATTCAACTTTATTTTTAGAACTGATATTAAAGAAGTGAAAAAAATTGACATTATCAAAGATGTGCTTGAATTAGAAAAATTAGATGGAATATCAATATATGATGGTGGAAAAAAACAAGCTGATAAAGATGAAATTACTCAAGAACGCAATAAAATGAAAAAAATATTGTTTACAGATAAGGCTGGTGTGGCAAAAAAACTTGAACAATATTTAGGAATTAAAGAAGATAAAATCAGTAAAGAGAATCGCATTGATTACTATAAGATGGTTTTTTTGCTGTATTACTTGGATAAACACGGAATAGAATATGGAAATAAACAATTTCAGAGGATAAAAATTCTAGATAGTATTACCAAACCAAGACTTCAGCTTGTTGCTAATTTTCTTGAACATACAAATATACCAGAACCGGCTGAGGAACTTGAATTACTAAAGAATGAAATTGTCAAGCATTTATCTTTGAACCAGATAAATAGGATAAATAGAATCTATGTTCAATTGATATATTGCTATGAGACAACATTCCAGTATATAGGTAAGCTTTTAGATGTTCCTATAAATGTGTTTATTGAGGAAAGAGAATTAACAGATATAGAAAATCGTGTTGATAAATGCATGGAAGCAATAAAAAATGTTCAGGAATATGAACAAAAACATACATATGAGGATTCTGTGTGGGAGATAGGGTATTTGAAGTATAAGGCATTTATACGTAGATGTGAAAGAGAGGATTCATATAAGAGTCTAAAATATGCTTATGATTTAGGAAAGCCCGTAGGAAAGATGCTATTCGAACAAACAGCTGATCCAAAGATTCGCTTTTATGAAGTGCCTAAAACAGGTTTGGCAGATTTTATAAAAAGAGAAAGTGAATGGTTTGCGGAGTCAATATCAGGGAAATGTACAAAGAGGTGGGTACAAAATCATACGGAAGATATAGTGAAATTGTGTTCTATTATGGAACGCTTTTTTCGAAGAACAGTTTTTGATGGTTTTCCTTTAACAATGGTAATTGCATCTGCCCAAGCGTTATATGAGGCAAAAACAAAGAAACTTGTATATGAAAACAACTACAAGGGATATTATGGAAATAAAGCTAAATCGTTATATGCTTCATTAAAAAATATAGATGTGAATGAAAATACAGATGCATTTGATTATGCGTGGACTGCTTTAATAAAAAGATGGTGCAACTATAATGAAATTAAATATGGTTTATATGAGCATTCCGTTCGAATAGATCTTAAATTTACGGAGCTGATTCGTAAAGTAGTGGAATTAGATTCAGTAAGTAATATTGATATTTTTGTGGAGGGAATGTTTGCAGAATTAGGTTTACCACAGGAATACAGAATGACTGGAATAAAACAGAAGGTACAGCAAGAGATACAGGAATTAAGTGGGTATGAGTTGATTATTGAGGATATGCGAATACTAAGGGAATTTGAACATGAGAATTTTATAGAATATTTTTGTCACGAATTGACTGAAATAATACAATTTAACGAATATCAATACGATGAGAATATTTTTCAATTTCATTATAACATGAGATATATGGCTGTTAAGTTCGAACAGAACAAAGAGGAAGGAAAAATACGATTACTAGAGATGAAATATCTGCAATTAGGGAATCAGTATAATATGTTTCAAAGAGCAATCGAACTAAAATTGCCTTGGTTTACAGAAGATTTCACAGATTTTTAGCATTGATGTATAAGATATAAAGTGTTATAATGATTTGGACTGAAAGGAATTGTCGGCTTGGGGCGTACAAGTACTTTCAACACATAATTTACAAGCGGGTGGCTACGTACCCTAGAAATATAGAGAATCCATGGTAAGAAGCGCCATTGGGTCAGCAGACAGTGATTTGAAATGTGCTGGACAGCAGGGATTGTTAGGGTGAGAGACCTGGCATATCTGACAGGAATAATTACATAGGAAAAGTATGCAATATAGCAGTTAACTATTAATTTAGTTAGCTGCTTTTTTTTACCCAATTTTATGATTTTTCACGCCCTCGAATGAAGTGTTTAGAAATGATACCTTATATTCAGGAGGTGATAGTATGGCTTCATTTATTGATGAGGACGCCCTCGAATGTGAATGCTGTGGACACATTGGCATGTGGCTCAACGGAGATTTTGATGTTGAGTGTCCAGCCTGTGGTGCAGAATACTCGCTAATCGACGAAGACGAAGAGTAAACAGTAAAGAAATAGTAAAGAAGGAGGTGTTTTAATGCTTCAAGAGAAGCTGTTAAGAGCTATTGACGATAATCAAACATTAGAAATTGCACAACGCATAACAGCTTCTCGTGAAGCTGCACAGATTTCTTCGCAGGAGATGGCGGACTTCGTGGGTCTTAGCTATGAGCAATACAGAAGAATAGAACGTGGAGTAGTGCTTGTAAAAACAGAGCATATAAATGCAATTGTACAAGCATTGGGTGTAACGGCTGATTACATTTTATATGGAGATACAAGCCAAATGAAGCATGATAGCATTTCTGAAATACTAAATGGATTAAGTAAGGAAGAATTAGAGCGTGCAGAGAGAATTCTTATTGCCGCTTTCAAATAAACGACTTCCGAAGTCGTGTTCTGAACAGAAATACGACTTACGCAGTCGAGATACAAAATCTATTGTGTTTTATGATATATATGTGCTCGACGGAGTATACCACTTGAGAGTGGATGCGCAGAAGCTCTCCTAATCAAATTCAGAATAGGAGAATATTACAATGAAACACAAGATTTTAAGAATGAAAAATGAACAGCAGGCAGAAGCAAAAGAGACAAGAGTGCCAAAAGGACAGGGTGTCATCTTCATTAAAACCCGCAGGTCAGATGACAAGATTCATGTACTAGTTACTGAGATGCTTGAGGTAGCAGATGCAACAGGTGTTGAAATGGTTGATATCATCGTAGATGAATTAGCAGGTGGAGATATTGATCGTGAATCTGTGGACAGGTTAAGCGATTGGATTGAAAACTCAGGCGTTGGTATTATTTTTGTAAAGTCAATCACAGACCTTTCAAATGATGTAGATGATCTGGACAAGTTCATAGAAAAGGCTATGTACTTTGGCATGATAATTGTGGATTTCACTGAGAAGGCAATCATCGCACCATATTTACCAGAGGGCGATGAAGAATAATGAAAGAAAAGGTTGTTAGCTGCTGGGGGTATCCCCTGGCACTCAGCCGATGCAATTTTATAAACACCGAGTGGGGAACTATTGTGTATAGCCAGTGTGGTGATTTTCTTGGTAAATATGAAACGGAATCGGCAGCTTATGAAGAAGTCAAAGCAATGATTGAAGAAAGAGCGAGGAATGGAGGTCTGATTGGATATGTTGAATAAATATGATGGATATACAGTTGGACCGAATCTTCGCCAGCTTAGAAAAGATAAAAAGTTATCCGTGTATCAGGTAAGCGAATTGACAGGATTAAGTAATTCCAGTATTAACCAGATTGAACAGGGTGGAAGAGGTCTAAGTATGAATGGATTATACCTTTTAATGGATGCTTATCAGTGTGATGCAAATAAACTTCTTAATATAGAAGAAACGGATACCAAGATGAATAAAAATGAGGATTCAATAGACAGCAGATTATCGGAACTACCTGTTGAACAACAGAATTATTTAAGACACATATTTGAATTTATGATTGAGCAGGCAACAGGGCTTGTATCTTAGTGGAGGTTATATTATGAGTAGAAGAAAAAAGAAAGAACCTATTATTGAGGTTATCGCATACTTATCAACTACTGGACCATTATGGGAAACAAAAAAGCGTGAGAAAAATCAGGAACGCTACATTAGAGAATATGCAAGAGCACACAATGTTAAGATTGTAGGCATTATGAGAAGAAATGGTCTTGGTCAGGGTGACTGCAATCAGCAGTTTGAGAAGATTGCGCAGCTCATTCGACAGAAGAGAGTGGAAGGAGTCATTGTGGCTAATATGATGGCAATTTCCTTAGATATTCCAGATGCTTATTACAAAGTCGGAAAGATTAAGGCAGTAGGTGGTGCGATTATTACAGTGGATGAAGGTTCGCTGGGGATGAATGTAAAAGACAGGGAGGAAGTATAGTTATGAAGAGTAAAAATTATTATAAAGAGTACAAAAGAGGACAGGTTGTATATGTAGATTTTGGATGGAAGCCAAATGGTGTCCAGGGATTCATTAGACCTGCGGTCGTGGTTTCAGCTGATGCAAGTAATCATTGCAGAGCACCACAGGTTACAGTGTGCCCATTAAGCTCTAAATTAAAAGATATTAAGGTGCATGTGAAAATTAATCCATTGGATGTAAATGGACTTCACCTTCATAAAATCTCTGATTTTATGCCAGAGGATATGCAAACTGTATCAAAGAGTGCAATCAGGGGACACATTGGGTATATTACGGTGGCTTCTAATGTAATGGAGGAAATTGATAAATCATTGATTACACAACTTTCCTTATGGGAGACAGCAAAAAAACTTGTGAGGGAGGAGCTGCTTCATGGAGAGAGCAAAGAGGAAAAAATTTGTTAGATATGCGGAAGGTGCAGAACTGTATTCTATGGGACTGACAAAGTTTCAAGAGTTGGCAAAAGACGCAAAAGCCTGTTACAAAATCAATCAGCTTGTACTCGTGAATTTGGATGTAATTGATGAGTATTTAGAGACATTCAGAATAACGGAAGACAGCTTCTATAAATAAATATGGAGAGAGATAGAGAAACTTGTACTTTAATGCTTGACTTTATGACGGACAAAAAGTATAATCATGATATGAGGAGGTGCAACATGGCAAGAACTGGTAGACCAAAGAGTGATGATCCGATGGATAAGAAAGTCAGTGTGAGATTCACGAATGAAGAATATGAGATTTTGCTAGAGTATGCAAAGAATCATGAATTATCTGTAACGCAAGCGATAAAAATGAGTTTGAGAATGAACATATTATCAACTCAGAAATAGTGCAAGCTCTCTATCCCTCGGAAGGAGGAAAAGATGGCAGCACGAAAAGATGGAAAAGGACGAGCATTACGCAAAGGTGAGTCGTATCGTAAGAGTGAGGGAAGAACGAGATATTCCTACTGTTACACTGATCCATTTGGAAAAAGGAAGTATATTTATTCCAATAACCTGGCAACTCTTAGAGAAAGAGAAGAACAGCTTATAAGGAATCAGATGGATGGATTAGATGTGTATGTAGCAGGAAGTGCCACACTTAATTATGTGTTTGACCGTTACCTATCAACAAAGACAGAATTAAGAAGTACAACGTATTCCAATTATCGGTACACATGGGATCATTTCATTAAAGATGGATTTGGCAAGAAGAAAATAGGAGATGTGAAGTATTCAGATGTGTTAGCCTTTTACAATCATTTAATCACGGAATTGGGATTGCAGGTAAATACACTGGAAAGTATCAATACAGTATTGCATCCAACCTTTCAACTTGCAGTCAGAGATGATATTATAAGAAAGAATCCAACTGATGGTGCATATGCGGAGATTAAGAAACGAAATGGTGGAAGTCGCAAGACAAGACATGCTCTTACTGTAGAGCAGCAGCGTTCCTTTATGCAATATGTAGCAAAGAATCCGATATTTTATGTGTGGTATCCGTTCTTTATGTTATTGCTAGGAACAGGATGTCGAATTGGAGAAGCCATTGGACTTCGCTGGGATGATGTTGATATGGAGAAGCGCCTGATTAGTATCAACCATAGTTTGACATACTATCCAAGGCGTGAGGAAACCTATGTATGTGAGTTTAGGGTATCAAAGCCTAAGACAGAAGCAGGTGTCCGGACAATTCCAATTATGGAACAGTTATATCAGATTTTATTGCAGGAACGTGAGAGACAGAAACAAGAAGGATTCTGTAGTAATGAAGTAGATGGAATGACGAACTTCATATTTACGAATCGCTTTGGAAACCCTCATAATCCGGCAGCAGTAAACAGAGCCATTAAGCGTATAGTTGATGCACATAACGCAGAAGAAGAAATTAAGGCAAAAAAGCAGAAGCGAGAACCAGTAATGTTACCTAGATTCTCATGCCATATATTCCGTCATACATTTGCTTCAAGATTTTGTGAGAACGAGACAAATGTGAAAGTTATTCAGGAAGTTATGGGTCATGCGGATGTATCAACAACCATGAACATTTACGCTGAGGTTAATGAAAGTATTACAAGACAATCGCTTGAGAATTTAGCAAAAAATATGGATGTTTTTTAGGGAAGAGCCACTGTTAAATGCAACTTTCCAAAAGGACAGCAAAAATAGAACAAGGACATCAATTGGACATCAAAAAGCCATGAAAACGGGAATAAATGCGAATGAATTTGAAGAATTGTAGAGGTACGATTTAAAGCAATACAAAGAAGTTCGTAGGAGTGTAGTTAAACTCCAACAAAATTTCCGACGATGAAGACCATCGAGAAATAAAGTCAGTAAAATCAAGGGTTCCGAGGTTTTAGATAAGAGTTTGACAAAGAAATGACCAAAAATTTATATGGTCATAAGAAAGAATATGTAAAAATATACAACACAGGTTTTGAAATATAAGTTAATAATCAGCACTACTGAGAGGACATTTTCTAAAGAAATTTAGAAGATTGTCCTCTCTTTTGCGTTATGGAAAAATCATCTACACTTAAAAATTAGTCAGAGAATCGAAAGGAGAATATTATGCTTCCAAAAAAAACAGTAAAGAAGGTCAATCCAGATAAGTTTGTTCGATATGATGAAGGAGCTCAGATGTATCACATGGGACTGTCTAAGTTTCAACAACTGGCAAAAGATGCAAAAGCGTGTTACAAGTTCAATCAGTTGGTATTGGTAAATCTTGAAATTCTAGACGAGTATATTGAAACATTTAGAATACTTGATGATGACTTTTACAAATAAGAGGTGATGATGTGTTGAATAAGCTAAAACCGTCAGTCAGAGAGAATCAAATGTCGTACTGTTTGACGAGTTTGATAAACCACATCCGGTATTTTATAGTGCATTTTATCAATTATTTGACGAAGGTATCTTGGTAGATAAAAATTATACTGTAAAAATGCAGAACTCAATTATTATATGCACCTCTAATTTTTTGTCAGAGAAGCATATTAAAGAACAATTAGGGGATCCTATTTATTCAAGATTTGATGCTGTAATAGAATTTGAGCCTCTAAGCAAAAAATCTTTGATGATAATAACTCAAAAAGAATATAAAAAGCAATTTGATAAGCTAGATGAAGAAGAGAAAGAATTAGTTGTTGAGTCGGGAATATATGAAAAAATAATGAAAGTATCTGATAAGTTGGACAATGCCAGACAAATCAGGAGAATTATCAGGGAAGCATTTAGTTCTATCATTATTAATAATTTACTATAAATCGGTAAGAAGGATGCTTTATTATTAATAGTTCTCACGCCAGTTGCAATGAAGCAAGTAACTAACGTTTTATCTAACACTTATGCTGGCATATGCAACATAAGCTTGAATATATTGTTTCAAAAAAATCTGACATAGTAATCTGCATACTATTAATACGATATCCGTATGTATTCTGAATAGTAAATCTATATTCCATAAGAGTGGTGGGTATATTGTACATACTTGCAGCTTCAAAAAAGGTATATTAATTTAGGTGGTTTTGAATAATATCATTTTTCAGCACGAGATCAAGGGCAAATTGATAGCGAAGATTATGAGATAGAGTAAGAAAAGTGGGAACTTCATAATATAGTAATTTTAGAGAGAAGTTCACACTGTTTTTATATTAAAAAAGGTAAGGTTGACACGAAATAATATAAAATATATAATTTACTCAATATTAATGAAAGGACGTTGCATATGGAAGAGATAAATGACAATCTATATCATAAGATTATTCAATTATATCAAGAAACTTCTTCTGTAAAAGAAACAGCAAAGAAGTTAGGCACATATCCTATTAAGGTACGTCGTGTCCTTATTACTGAAGGTTTATGGAACAGCAATACAAGTGTTCAGATAGGTTCTCTATATGAAAGGGGATTATCTGTTGCTGAGATTGCAAAACAGCTTTTTATATCTGAAAAGAATGTTCAATCGTATCTTCCATATAGCAGAGGACAATATGGCGGAGACAATCGAAGTGATGAAGCTGTGCGAAGTGAAGTGTACCGTGAACGAATGCATGTAGCTGAAAGTTCACAAATAAAGAAGCTTAATCAAAATACTAATCAATATATGAATCCAGATAAAGAAATGGAGAATAATCGAATGGATAAATTAGATATATTAATGGAACGTACCAGACAGCTGGCAGAAGAACGACCAATCCCTTATGCTATAAACCTTCATTTGGAATTGGACATGGAAGACAAGGCTTTAGGATCAAATGAAGTAGGTATCCTAGTGCAATATGGAAAAATGATGAACAATATTTCAAGAGATATCATTGTGCCTGGAGATATTACGCTACATGCACTTCATTATGCAATAAACAGAGCTTTCGGATGGCAGAATAGTCATTTGCATAGTTTTCATCCATGTGAAGATGATTATAATAAGATGATTAAATCAGGTAAATTTTCAGATTGGGCTAAACTTGCAGGCATGTATTTCCGTTTTCCATGTGAAGATTATGAAGATATTTATTGGGATGATGATTATAAAGCTGGGATTAGTGTGAAAAACTGGATGCGGAAAAAATATACTGGACCATATTATTATGGAGGAACTAGAGAATATTTCTGTATGTGTCAGAAGGATGTAAAAGAGTTATATGAGTGGCAGCCTACCTTAGAAGTAAGAAAATCATTCGGAGAATGGATGGATGAATGCAAAGCACTTGCTGAAAAAACAGGAGACAAAGAAGCAAAGGCAGATATGATAAAACGCATTGCACCAATTACAGAGGTGACAATTACAGAGCTTGCAGACAGCATTACTTTTGAAGGTGGCTTTGATGAATTAATAGAAAGACTTCCAATCTATGATATTTTACTTATGCCAGGAATGATACAAAACTTTGATTCATGGGATTTTTCTAATAGACTAATACTGAAAAATTCAGAAAAGGAAGAGATATATCTTGCTCCAGTCACATCACCTATTCTAAATGCAATCCGTTACAGGTACGATTATGGTGACGATTGGAATGTAAAAATAACTGCGACGGCATGTTATGAGACAAAGGAGGAGTATAAAGCATCTGGAAACCCAATAGAACCAATGGAAGAACACCGACCAGTATGCGTGGATGTAGATGCACTGCCAGTATGTGATGATGTTGGTGGAATCTATGGATATTGTAATATGCTTGAAGTTCTTCATGGAGAAGATTTAGAAGAAAAAGAATCTATGAAAGAATGGGCTAGAGGTATGGGTTGGACTGGAAGAAAGACAAATCCTCCAAATATTTTATAGAA
>NZ_FMKA01000007.1 GCF_900096945.1 Anaerobium acetethylicum
AATCCAGAAACTATTCTGAATAATGACCCTTTTTCTCTCCTTATATACGGGATAGTTATCCACACAAAAGGAGAAAAACATTTATCAATTACCTATATTTGTTTTAAGGTCATTTGGCGAAAAAACGCCTATTGTCATACTTATTATAATCAAACACAAAGACATTTGATTTACACGATAGTCCTTTGTTTTTGTATAATAAATACATTTTTACTTTTTGTAAAAAAGATTTTCTGTGCATTATTCCGAGTATTGATCAAGATGAAATTCGTTCGCCGTTTATTCATTGTTTATTCATTGTTTATTCATTATTTGTTCATTTTTTGTTCATTTTTGTTCATGGTGTCAGGTACCCCTTAAAAAGCCCCTGGCGCTCTCAACAGGCGCCAGGGGTGCTTTCATAATTCCTTATTCTGTAACTAATCCGAAACCACTCATGATTTCATTAAACTCAGGTGAAAAAGCAAATCCGTCCAGAATATCTTCTTTGCTTACTCCATTATCCATACGATCAAGGTGGTACTGCAATCCTCCTGCATCATATTCCCTGTCCATAAAGGTACGGTAAAGAACTTTTACATATTCCTCATCTGCAAGATTTTTATCTTCGAACTCAGGTGAGAAGATAAAATTCTTTGCTACCTGGATTGGATCGATTTCTCCGGAATTTATTGCTTTTGCGTAGTATTCAATTCCTTCTTCCTCTCCGGCTCTTCCCAATGCCTTTGTGTAGATCCGGTTGATGAACATGGTAAGCTGTGCATTCTGATCTCTCTCTGCAGTAAGCGTTACTGTTCCACTGATGATTCCGTAGGAATCGCAGATGTCTTTATATTCTTCTGATTCAGCAAATCCTTTGAATACATAATCCCTTGAAACGCCATTTTCAAGCATGTTCATCCAGTATGCTTTTCCGCCTTCATCAGAAGCACGGTCCATAAAGGTATTGTAGAGCACTTCGACATAGTCGGAATTATTCATGTTGCGGTTCGTGAATTCCGGGCTCTTAATGAAGCTGTATCCAAGATCTGCACCGGTGGTATCGCCCTCGGCAAGTGCTTCCTCGTAATATGCGACCCCATCATCCTCTGCTTCCCTTCCAAGAACCAACTCGTAGAGCCTGTTGATGAAGCTTACTGTTGGATCTTCTGGAACGATTATTGTTATCTCAACCAGTCCTGCTACCGCTGCATTGAGATCCATTACTGCTTTGCTGATTTCTTCCGCTGTCGCATCTGCTTTTGCATCTGCTGCATTTGCTGCTGCGAGTGCTGTCGTATATGCTCCAAAGCTTTCAGTTGTATAGTCATCTGCTATCTTTGCTCCTGCTGCTGCAATTGCCTGGGTAAGTGCTGTCTTATTGACCAGTCCTGCCACTGCTGTTTCCAGTGCTGCCTTTGCCCCATCAATTTCATCCTGGGTTGCCTGTGCATTCCCATTTACTGTATTTGCTGCTGCAAGTGCTGCTGTGTAAGCTGCAAAACTTCCACTTGTATAATCAGAAGCTGTTTTATTTCCAAGTGCAGCAATATAAGCAGCAAGTGCTGTTTTATCACCAGCCGGAACTTCTGTTCCTTCCAGAGCAAATGTTTCTGCAACATCCGCAGGCATCTGGTTTGCATAGTTTCCGATTGAAGAAGCTGCCTGTGCAGGGTTTGCTGCCACATTTGTCACAACGATGTTTCCTGATTCTGTTCCTGCAAGTGCGTATTCAAACACAAATTCTTTTCCTGCATTTCCGGAAGATACCAAAGCGGCTGTTTGATCCACTCCGTTTAACTGGAATTTCAATACAGGAGCTTTCATGGCGATCATCGCCTGGTCGAAGGTTACATTAAATGTAAGCTTTCCATCCGCTTTTGCCATTTCCACATTGGTGATGGATGGTGCTGGTTCAATATACTGTCTTTGTGCCGTTACCCATTCAACATTGAAATCCGCAAACATGATACGATGCCACTGGCCGTTTGCAGCCTCTCCTTCGTACAGAAGACCGATTCTTCCGTTTGGAAGTGCTGTCAGACAGGAATAGGCATATTTGCCGTTCACGATCAGCTGTTCATATGGCCATGTGAATTTGTCTGTCGCTTCATCATAGAAACCGATCCTTACCTTACCATTCATTCTGTCGGTTACAGTTGCGTTTGCAAATACATAAGCTGTTTTACCATCAATCTTTTCAGGCCATTTGATAACCGAAAGCTGACAATATACTTCGGTTAAAGCCGGGTCAATCTGGACTGTATCATTCCATGTAGCTCCGCCATCCGTACTTGTACAGATTACCACTTTGCCACCGCCGACGCCGCTGTTCCTGCAGAACAGTTTCAGGACGCCTGAATTTCCAACTTCAACAACCTGGGATTCCGTAAGGAGTCCGCCGCCCGTCATGGTTTCTGTTACAATGCCATTTCTTCCTTCATTTGCTGACTCTCCCAACGTCCAGGTAACGCCATGGTCATCACTGTACATAACAGCTGAAGACTGGCTGGCACCAACATTTGAATTGGTCATGTATACCGGGATGATAAGACGTCCTGCATGTTCGCCATTTTCGATCTGCATGCCAACGCCAGGGCCGGTGCCGAGGAATTTCATCCAGTCTTTTTTCAGGTATTTTGAAACATCAACAGGATCCGACCATGTCTGACCTTCATCTGAACTCTTAAACATCCACAGATAATTTGTCTTGATAATATTTAAAGAGTCATTCGTTTCTCCGTATAAGAAAATATTTCCTGCATCTGCTCCATTTCTCAGAATCGTTCCTGCCTTGAAGTCAGGTACCGTATATTCGCTTTTTGTAAGAGTTGTGCCATCACTTTCTAATAGGTAGACTGCCTGATCATCGCCTAACACATAGGAGCCTGTGCTTCCTGCAATTGTCCCGTCTCCGAATTTAAGGGTAAGATATCTCTTGTCTCCAACCTGTGTATAACCCGAATTCGTTTCGGTTGGTCCCATCAATGCACTGGATTCAGGGAAGAAATCCATCATGCAGTAGATGTCTTCTGTCGTCTGATCCTGCACCATAACCGCATCGATCAGCAATGAATTTCCACCGCTTCCCGGCGTCGTATCTGCCGGTGGATCATAGACGATCTGCATAGGACTCCAGGTCTTTCCACTGTCCGTACTTCTTCTGACAGCAAAGGAAATGTCGCCTGAATCTCCCCAGCCACTGTTTCTTCTGTCAGCAACTGCTAATACAGTTCCTTTTTTTGTAGTAAGAAGGGATGGGATCCTGTATGCAACTGAACCGACGCCTGGTGTATACAGGTCGACATCAGCTGCCCTGTCTGCTATTTCAGGTACCACCGTTACTGTTTTGTCTACAGTTGCTTCGTGAATGCCAGCAATCTGTTCTGCCGTGCACACATCGCCTGAAACCTGTAAAAATTCGATATCGCCTTTGAATGGCCATAAGTGATCGCCTTTTGTTGCTCTGGACATATCACCGATTCTGACGCAGTTTCCTTCAGCTGAGAGTGCTGATAAGAAATCTTTCTGGGCATTCTCGCTTTTGATGACTTTTCCATCCACATAAATCACGAAAATGCTGTTCGCCTTGTCAAACACATAGGAGACCGTGTGCCATTTTGTGTTTGTAAGGTTTAAACCTGCTGAAACTCTGAGGTTGCTTACAGCCGTATCATTTTTCTGCAGTTCATATCCAACACTGTTGCCTGCAGGACTAACAAAGAAATTCATGTAAGTGCCCGAAGCGTTTTTGTCAGAGATGCTGAAAAGCGTCATAAGGTTGGCAGAGGAATTTGTCATGTCACTGTCCGAACGGTATCTTGCAGTGATAGTACCTTTTTCAAGTATTTTAACACTGTCTGCTTCCGCTGAAAGATCTACAACTGTTGCACTTGTTCCATCCAGGTGCAGATCTCTTTTTTCAAGAGCTGCTGTCAGAATTGCAACTTTTACTGCGCATACAGCCGAACTGCCATCTGCCGAAGTTGCTGTGATAGCGGCATTTCCGCTTGCAACTGCTGTCACAAGGCCTGTTTCGCTTACTGTTGCAACTGAAGTATCGCTGGATGTCCAGGTAACTGCTGACCCTGCAGGCTTTACGGTTGCCTGAAGCTGCTTTTTCTCTCCTGCCGAAGTGAAAAGTGCTGTCGGGGAATCGATGGTGATCCCTGCAGTCATAAATCCCTCCAGATCTGATGAAGAAAGTACCTGGTCATACATTTTTATATTTCTGATAGAGCCGGTAAATGGATAGTTGTTTCCACTTACTCTTGTTCCAGAGCCAAAGCTCATATTATCCGTTGCCACGCCAAGGCTGTTCAAAAATCTCGTATTATAATCTGAACCTGTAAAGCTTCCGACTTTTATGTTATCAAGATAAACGTCATATCCTGTACCGCTTTTATAAGTCATGGCAATCTTGTGCCAGTTTCCGTCAAGGCTGTGTACATCAACCGTTGAATAGATTGCCGGATTCTTTGATCCGTCCCTGATTTCAATACCAACTTTTGTATCTGAACCAGTTGCAGTCACATTCTGCGGCCAGATATACATATTGAAATACTGGTTTGTAGTCGCACCATTTCCATCTGCAAAAAATATTGACTGGAGTCCACTGCTTGTGGTCTTATATTCCATGCAGATCGTAAAATCTGTCAGATTCTTAATACGGTTAACATCTTCGCTGCTGGTTACCGCATAGTAATTTGTACCGTTCGCTACTGCCTGTTCGTTTCCAGCCAGATAGCTCAGAACAGGTGCCGGCAATTCTGCCGCCGATGCGCTTATTGGTGCATAACCAAAGCAGCTCGTTATGCAGACACAGATCAGCAGTAACATTGATAATGCTTTTCTTCCTTTTCTCATCTTTCTCTCCTTTTTCATTTGTTTTAAGGTTATTTGGCGAAAAAACGCCTATTGTCATACTTATTATAAGCAATTCCAATACCTTTTTCTTTACACGATAGTCTCTGATTTTTGTATAATAAACACACTCCTTCTTTTTATTCCGCTTCTTTTTTGTGCACTTTTACAGATACATACACAAGCATCCCTCTTGTGATTTCCAGCTATTTTTTTACGCAAACGTTTGCTCACGCAGGGGTTGACCGTCGAATTCCCACAATGCAATATGGATATGTGCAGCCTGTTTCTGATTTTTGTGTACCAATTACCATATGATTTTACCGGGGGGTATTTTTTATGGAAACGATTCCAGAAACAGTAGCCTGTACAAATGCCTGATGGAGGGCATTTCAACTTTAGGAGAAACGAAAGGAAGGTATTTTATGAAATTTAGAAAAACAGCTGCCCTGTTGGCTGCAATGAGCCTGCTGATCGGCGGAATACCGGTCGGCTTTGGCAGCCCGGTCCGGGTCGAGGCCGCAGCCGGAGACACGAACATTGCACTGGGAACGACAATCGAAGTATCAGGATCGGAAAACGCTGCCAGCTGGCCTGCATCTGCCATGGCAGACGGAATCAAGGACACTGACGCATCCAGATGGTCCTCCGCGCCAATGTCCACTACTACCATACCCACCCAGCCATTTACAGCCCAGTGGGTGATTATGGATCTGGGAAGCACTTCTTCCCAGATAAGCGGTATCGATATCAGCTTCTATAAAAAAGTCTGGTCCACCGAATATGTGATCCAGACCTGTGATACAAAAAGCACTACAGATTCAGACTGGCAGACACTATATACAAAATCACAGCCTGCCGGCGCAACCCTGAACCTGGTGAACACCTTTGACACCCCCTCTACGGCAAAAAGGTTTCTTCGGTTCAAATTCTCCGCCATCAATACGGCGGCTGCATGGAACTGCCTTTCCATCAGGGAGATTGAAGTAACCGGCCAGAAGACCGGAGCCATTCAGACGACGGCGACAGAACAGCTGTCCAGAATCACTACGCTTCCCACTCTCACCCTAACTTCAACAGACGTCCTGTTTCCGGAGGTGGCAGAGGGTTATACTGCTTCCCTGAGAGGAAGCGATCTGGAACCCGTCATTTCCAATGAAGGGAAAGTCACTTCCCACAACATCGGAGCCAGAAATGTAGATGTCATCGTCCAGGTAGTGAATGATTCCGACCCTTCCGATAAGGCGGAAAAGAACATGGTCATTACTGTTCCTGACAAAACCTCCCTCTATCCGCAGATCTACAGGTCCGCAGGCACGCCGAACCAGAAGCCAGAGGTAATTCCGACCCTCCAGGAATGGTATGGCTATGAGGGCGAGTTCCAATATACCCAGGATACCAGGATTATTTTAAATGATGCTGCCGATCTTGATATCACTGATATCGGACAGAGCATGAAAAAAGACCTGCTGGAGATTACCGGTTTTGAGCCGGCTGTCGTGACCGGAACAAGTGCGGATGTCCGTCCTAACGACATCTATATCGAATCCCAGGAGGCGGATACCTATGAGACCGGCGACAACGGCTATTATATGGTAACAGATGAAACGGGGCTGAAAATCTATTCCTCCACCCACACCGGATGCTTTTACGGAACCATCACCGTGGAACAGATCCTGTTCCAGGACAGGGAATCCCTGACCATCCCATGCGGCGTCATCAGGGATTATCCGAAATTCCAGGTACGCGGCCTTATGCTGGATGTGGCCCGTGCGCCTTTCCGCTACCAGGCTATAAAAGACATCGCCAAAACCATGTCCTGGTACAAGATGAGCGAATTCCATCTCCACATTAACGACAACTTTTTCCGTCCGGCGGATTCAGCCAGCCTGTCAGCATGGCAGGGAGTCGAGGCCATGTTCCGCCTTGAAAGCACTACCTTCAAGAGCCTTGGAACCGACATCCATACGGAAGCGAAATATGATTATTACAACAACGTCTATAAAAATCCGCAGTACACAAAAGAGCAATGGAAGGAGCTCCAGGCACTGGGGGCACAGATGGGCGTCCAGGTACTGACTGAAATCGATGCGCCCGGACATTCGGCGGCATTCACAAAGTATTCCTATTATAACCCGGATGATATTTCCTGGCTTGGAACAGACAAGTCCATCCAATGCGCAAGAAACTGGGAACAGCTGTCTCTGACAGGCGACAGCGGTGCAAGGGCAAAGCAGTTCATCACCGCCCTTATGGAAGAATACACAAATCCTGCCGATCCAACCTTCACCAATGAATCCGTTCATATCGGTGCGGACGAATACTGGAATGCAACTGCTGAAGAAAAGACGGCAATGGCATCCTATATCCGGGATATGCACGACCTGCTGACAAAAAATGGAAAGACCATGAGAATGTGGGGACACATAGAACCTTATTTCGGCAACCTGCCGGAAGCGGAACGCAAAGCCTTAAAGGATATCGTACTCGACGTCTGGTGCTCTCAGGGCGAGGGCGGGGACAATGTGACAAAACGCCTTGCTGAAGGCTTCCAGATCGTCAATGTCGATAACCATAACCTTTACAACAATCCCCTCAGGAACAAAAGGGATACCGTCAATGCCGAACATCTTTATGAAAGCTGGAGCCCGTATACCATGAGCGGCGGAGTTGCCGTTAAAAAAGGCGAACCGGGACTGCTCGGCGTCAAAACGGCAGTGTGGGCAGACGTAAACCGCAAAGGCTCTACGGAAAAGGATTTCAGCGACCGCATCACCCGCGCTATTGCAGTAATCAGCGAAAAAACCTGGGGTGCACAGAATGAAAACAGCATGGAGGCCTATGAGACATTCACCTTCCGCTCCCAGCGCCTGAAGGAAGGCCCGGGAACAGGCCTTGGAATGAATATAGAAAGCCGTTCCTCTCTTGTTGCCGATTACGATTTTGCAAATGTAGCCGCTGCTGATCATGAAACAGAGCCTTCTACCCTGTTCGATGCCAGCGGAAACAATTATAATGCCACTGTAAATGGGGGGTCTCTCGTCAAAGAAGACGGCGTAACCTACCTGAAATTTGATTCCGATACCAGTGTAACCACGCCCCTGGAGACCTTAAGCTATCCTTATACAGTCTCCTTCGATTTGAAGGTCAAGGCAGAGGATGCTGCGAAAAACACGCCTGAATCCTCCCTCTTTTCCGGCTATGACGGAAGGCTGCAGATTGCCGCCGAGGATGGAGCCATGTACCTGAACAGGGGCATATTTGAACAGAGTCTGCACTATCAGGTACCACAGGACCAGAAGGTCAGTGTTACCGTCGTTGGCACTTACCAGGTAACCAAGATCTACATTAACAAGAAGCTTTTCAGGGTCATGTACCGCCAGAATGAAGCAGAAACAGACGAGTCCCAGGACAACCTCTCCACCACCTTCTGTTTTCCGCTGAAAACCATCGGAACCGGATTTAATGGATACCTGGCAAATATCAAGGCCTATAACAAAGCCCTTTCACCGGAAGTCATTTCAGGCGCCGAGACAGGTGAATATGTAAACATTGCCCAGAACAAGGGCGCTGCGGGAGATGCCCAGCGCAAGGGACAGGGCAGCCAGGATGTAGTCGATAAGAAGCTCCATGTGGCCTGGAAGGCAGTAGACGGAGACGGCAGAAACGTGGCACCCGGAACCTATACCGGAGCGACCACAGATCCCCACTCCCAATGGATGGGATTTTATGACGGCACCGATTCCCTTACCCTTGATCTTGGAAAAGTTTATCCTCTGTCCAAAGCGGTGATCCAGTGGAACGCACCAGGGTATGCTTCCAGCTTCAAGATCCAGACCTCAAATGATGGAAAAACATGGACTGACAGCATTACCGTAACAGGAAATACCAGCGACCTGAGCCGCCTGCAGTTCGAACCAGGCACCAGCGCCAGATACGTGAAAATGCAGGGAATTGCCCGAAACGGCGCAAACGGCTACTCCATCCAGGAATTCGAAGTCTATGAAGCGGTAGATAAGACGCAGCTGCGTACTGCTGTCGTGGAAGCGGAAGAATTACTTGGGGAAAACGAAATCCAGTTTGGTATGGTCCCAGAGGGCTATGAGGATTTATTTGAAACAGCAGTTTTTGCAAAAGCCCTCCTGAACAGCCCGGTGGCTGAAGGTGCAGAGGTAGCGGCAGCCCTTTCCGGACTGACCAGAGCCATTGCTGATGCAGAAGAGATCGTCCCTGATCCGGATCTCACCGATATACAGCGCTTTATATCCAGAATTTACAACAAGATCCTGGACAGGGAACCTGATACGGATGGCATGACCTATTACAACGATCTTCTGGTGAACAATTCACTGACCGGAGCCCAGATCGGATACAACTTTATCTTCAGTGAGGAATTTACAGACCGCAGCCTGTCCAATGGCGACTATGTGGAAGTCCTTTACAATACCTTTATGGACAGAAGTTCAGATGCTGATGGAAAGGCCTACTGGGTCAATTTCCTTGACAATGGCGTTTCCAGAGAATTTGTCTTCAAGGGATTTGTGGAATCTTCCGAATATACCGGAATCTGCAGTGAAACCGGAATAACAAGAGGAACTGTGGCATTAGACAGCTACCGGGACAAAAACCCGCAGCTGACCATGTTTATCAGCCGCATGTATCTGGAAGCGCTGGGAAGGGCTCCGGAAATACCAGGCCTTGAATACTATGCGGAAAAGCTGATTCTTGGAGAAGTATCACCAGTTCAGGTCTCACAGAACTTCATCATCTCCCCGGAATTCGAGAGCCGGAACCTGTCAGATTCTGAGTTCATAAAGGTGCTCTACAGGACTTTTATGGGCAGGGAATTTGACGAAGGGGGACTGCAGTACCACCTGAACAGGCTTACGAATCATACAAGCAGGGAAGACATTCTTCGTGGATTTGCTTTTTCTCCTGAATTTGAGAACATTAGGAAGGGGTTCGGGCTATAGTCATGTAGCCTTTGAGATTATACCCATACAAGGTATACAGTCAGATGCCTTATTAGCTTGTTATTTGCATCAAATAGTGATAAAATGATGCAAATAACAACTATTGATGCAAATAAAAGGAGAAAACATGAGAGCATTCAACTATAAGACGCTACCTGCAGAATTAATGGATCCTGAAATATTCAATATGATATCGCAGATTCATGAATACAAAGGCAGACAGGAATTATATATAGAAGCGGCGCCGGATGTATTGACCTCTTTACTCGAAATTGCAAAAATCCAAAGTACGGGAGCATCAAACAGAATTGAGGGGATTTATACTTCTGAAGCCAGATTAGCCGAATTGATAAAAGAAAAGGCGGAGCCAAAAAATCGCTCCGAACGTGAAATAGTAGGATACCGGGAAGTATTGACCACAATCCACGAAAGCTATGAATATATAACTCCTAGATCCAACACCATTTTGCAGCTTCACAGAGACCTGTATTCATACAGCGAGTCTTCTGTTGGCGGATCTTGGAAAAATGCAGATAATCAGATTACAGAAGAAGATGCATCCGGCAAAAAGAAAGTTCGTTTCAGGCCAGTATCCTCTTTTGAGACACCAGACCATATGAAAAGATTATGTAACGAATTTATCTCTGCCGTAGAAGCTGGAAAATACGACCCGCTTTTGCTGATTCCAATATTTATACTAGATTTCCTTTGCGTACATCCTTTCAATGACGGAAACGGCAGAATGAGCAGATTACTGACACTGCTTTTATTGTATCGTGCAGGCTATATTGCGGGAAAATATGTCAGTGTTGAAATGAGCATAGAGAAGACAAAAGAAACTTACTACGAGGTCCTGCAGGAAAGCTCGTTTGGCTGGCACGAAGAAAAAAACACATATCTTCCGTTTGTGCGATACTATCTTGGAATCATTTTGAAAACGTACAGAGAGTTTCAGGACAGGGTGGATTATTTGCGCTACCGCAATTTATCGAAACCAGAAAGAGTTAAGGCTGTTTTTGAGAAGAAACTAGGGAAGATCACCAAAAAGGAGATTATGGAGCTGTGTCCGGATATCAGCGTGATTACGATTGAGAGGGCATTGAGCGAATTGTTGAATGAGGGATATCTTGAGAAGATTGGTGCAGGACGTGGTACCGCCTATATAAAAAAGGATATTCATTCACAACCCTGATTCTCCAGTTCTCTGGCAATTATGCCAGAGTTGAAGCGGCAACAGAAGACACTTCGAAGAACGGGGGCGCTGAACAATTAGCCAATAAACAACTTATAGCTTCATAAAACAAAAAAACAAATTATCTTAGCGGCTTTATTTTACTGAACAAATCATCTATTTTATCGAAAAACTTTTTTATCAACCCCTTTTCCTTTTTATGATCCTGACATTTATAAGTAATCATAAAAAAATCGATAACACCGAATAAATGAGTGGATAGGAACGTTTCATACAAATACTTGTCATAAAAAAAGATGGTATTTATGAGCATCGCTATTAAATATAGATAGCCAATCGTCCTGATTGCAATTATGATGCTCTTTCTATTCATAAATGCACTGATGTTTTTCTTATATAGCTCTTTTTTCTTCAAGATCATCTGTTTCTCCTTTCTGCAAGCAGGGTGTAGCGTTATTTGGCCGCAACCAAATTGCTGATTTTGCAATTTGTATGCATCATTTTTAACCATTAAAGACGTAATCCTTAATGGTTAAAAAATGATAATTTCACATCCTGGATATCAGCATAAACCACAGATCCGTCTTTTACCATATTCAAGAAGTCCTGTTTTCTTATATACCCGTAAACTCCGATCGAATAAAGTCCGTCTTCCTCTATTTCAGATATTCTCAGTTCTCTTAATTCCTGTTCCCTTTCCAAATTAACCGGATCCCCAATACAGCTGTTCATAAGCTTCATAAAGTCTGGATTGTCATTCAGGATCTGAAGCCTGGAACGATAACACTCCTCTAGTTCTTCCGCAGTACATTCTGACGCATCTTTTCCCAGCATTAACGACGGATATTTTTCTTTCACCTGATTATTAAAATCATATCCTATTACCTGCATTAAATTAATTCCATCATAGGTGCCTTCAACAAACCGCTCCTTTGAGTCCAGGCCTATCCATACAAATCTCGAATCAGGGTAAACTTTCAGGAACTCTAAAGTTTCTTCAAGTGGGATACTTTCAGGAAAGCTTATGGATGCCTTTAACACTGCTGATTCCGGCAGTTTTTCGATTTCTTCTATCTTTTCTTCCGTAATGCCCAGAATCCCTTTTACATAACTTTTACTTGGGGTTTCTTTACTGTCATTATAAAACTCTGATATTTTTACTGCCAGGTTCGTCTCATCTGATATCATTTCTATGGATAATTTGTTTCTTTTCACTTCAAAGACAGTATTATATTGCCCATTGATTACCAAAGGTGAAAAATCATCCTGAACCTTGGCTTTTACGAGATACTTACCAAACCCTGAACTCTCGGACTCTTCTTCAACCGGATAATATACTCTTCCAGGATAATTCAACCCGATATAAATATCCATCAACAGGTTGAAATCCGAATACGCCAATTTCGACTCCAGGTAGGGCGAACTTTTTTCAGGATTATAAAAAATCTGATCAAATAGATTGGAGATGATTAAAATAGCTCCGGCGATTCCAAGAAAGATAAGCAGGACGCTTCTGAACACTCTTTTGTTGATCTGCTTTTCCATCGTCTTTTTCAGATTCTTTTCTGCTGAAAAATCCACAGGCATTTCTTCGTCCAGGTTTAATGCTTCTTCAAATTCTTTTTCATTCATTTCTGCTCCGCTTACAAAACGCTTTCTGCCTTTATAAAGGTTTATAAATTCATTTCTGATCACTGTATAAATCCAGGCCTTGAAATTCCCTTTTTCAAAACATAAGATTGATTTTAAGAAAGCATTCGCCACCAGATCCTCCGCATCTTCTTTGCGTTTCGTCAGGGAAAGGGCAAATAGAAATAAGGAGCGATAATGCTGCCGGTAATACTGAATAAGTTCATCGTTCTCCATGTTTTAATCCCTCCCCCTTCTGTCTATACTTTTAAAACAATGATATGAAAGAAAATTTACATTCAAATTTTAATGTTTTTGATTAATTTCAAATTTTATGGTACCTGGTACCAATCATTTATAAATTTGTTTTCTTAGTGCTCCAATTACTTGTTGATATAGATGCTATCACTCCAACTAATACCCAAATTAATAAATAAGGTATTTTATAAGTACTTTTCCAAACAAAATCCAGTATATAAATTGATGATATAGGTATAAAGCGAAACAAATAGGGAATGAAGCCTATTACATTTAAAAAGAATAGTAAATATCCAATAAATATTATTCCAAGGACTATTCTGCCTATTATTGTCAAATATCTATTTACGCCTTTATTTGATAGAAAGTCAATACTTAAAAATCCCATAATCAAGTAAGTAACAGTAACGTAAGTCATTGGCAGAACTACAAATCTAGCCACTAAGGAAGCTCTTATAAATATTAGCGACTCATACATTATTGTTTGTTCTCTGTCTAAAAATAAAGCCAGAAATATAAATTCAACAATAAGAATTCCTAAATTAATTATTGTCCTTTTCTTTCTATTTTCCATACTTTTCACCTAATGCATTTCATGTGTATATGTTAAAGTGCTAGTAGTTCCATTTGAATATATAAGCGGTATACTATATTTTACACCTTTATAATAATCAAGAACATTAGCTATAATTGGTTGCCATGAAGACGGAACCGAATAAAGTTGTCCATAATTTATAGATGAAAAACTTAATGTTTGACCATATAATTCTGATGCATTACCAGAATCACCAATAGTTCCTATCTGTTGAGCTTTTGCAGATGCATTTCTAAAACCATCGAATGGGGCAGAAGTAATTATTTCTCTTTCTAATTTAAAAGAAATCAAATCCACCAGAGGTTGAGAATAATTTCCATTATAATAAGTTCTAGAGTAGTTCAAGGTACTTGTAAAATAGATGTAGCCATATTGTGAAGTAAAAGATTCAGAAGAACCTTTAGCAGCTTTTATGTCAGAGATAACTTTATCATTATTTTCTTTTGCTTCTTCAGTATAAGGAATATATACTGTACATGAATCATTAGATGCTTTTGTATCACTATTTATTTTAGAATCACTACTTGTCTTGGTTTCTGTAGTGTAAAGTGATTTAACATCAATACTCATTGGTACTTCAATCATTTTATCGTCTATCATAACTGTTGTAGTTGTTAAAATTTTTGTATCATCAGATTTTGATTCAGCTGCAAAACAATTTGCTGGAGCTATTAACATAGAGGATACTAAAATCAAACTAAATAATTGTGCAATTACTTTTTTCATAATTTTCCTTCCTTTCGCTAATTACATTTTTTTAATACAATATGGTATCCATTGCAGCAGTATTATTTACAGAGAAATTTTATGGTACCTGGTACCAAGATATAGAAGTTATCGCTCCAGCTCCCACCCAGATCAGGATGTAAGGTATTTTATATGTGCAATTCCAGAAAAATACCACCATACTAACTGCTGATACAGGCTTAAATAAATAAGGAATGACGCCAAGCAAATTTCCCAGGAATATAAAATATACAGCCAATAATACACCAATTACAATTCTACCTGTTCTTTTTAAGTATCTGTTTATACCTTTTTTTAATGGGAAAACAACACTCAAAAGTTCCATGACCAGATATGTTGCAGTGAAGTAAGTCATTGGCAGAAATAAATATCTTGCTAATAAAGAACAATACCTAAATATCAGATAATTAGCAGTTGCCATTTTATCGCCTAAAAATATAGCCAGGAATATAAATTCAACAATTAGAATACCTAAATTAATGATAGTTTTTCTCTTTCTAATCATAATTTTCTCCTATCTCATACTATGAATATAGGTACAAGTGCTTGTCGTTCCATTTGCATATATGATCGGTATGGAATATTTCACGCCTTTAAATCCCTCAACATAATCACTTAAAACTGCTAACCATTCCGAAGGAGCAGCATAAAGTGTCCCATAAGAAATATTCGAATATGTTTTTAATTGATTGTTTAATACTGCAGGATTTCCAGGACCTCCAATAGTACCTACTTGACTAACTAAGGCCGTTGCTCTTCTAAAACCGTCAAAAGGAGCACTAGTATATATTTCTCGTTCTAATTTAAAAGAAATCAATTTTACCAAAACATAGTCATAAGAGCCATTGTAATAACTTCTATTATAATTCAATGTACTCGTAAAGGTAATATACCCATTTATTTGAACCAAATCACGCATGCTGCGTGATAGCCCTCTCTATTTTTTGCTGTTCCATATTGCCTTGGAGCAGCTTTTCTTTTACAATTAACTCATCTTAGATAAAGGAATAGCCCCACAGATGAGTGCTTTGTTTGCCGACGTCGCGTCTCATACTGTAGGGCTTCTACGTGTATGAGTATATCGTCTTTTTCAGCTTTTTTCAAGTCTATTCGTGCTCCGCCTGTAAAGATTTTTGTTACTTAACAACCATCTTTTACAGGAGGGCTCATTTCATGAATGAAGCAAATACAAACTATCTGAAACAGCATATTGACATCCTTACAACTCTGATAATGACAAACCGAAAAGTCGCCTGAAACAGGACGGCTTATGAAGCATACCATAAACAGGATATATTTTTGCTATATCATCCTCCAACAGAAGATTTATCTGAGCTGTCTGTCTGATAAATGGCATATCCACATCTGTTGGCAGACCTTCAAAACTGCATATACCGTCCGCATGCGTGACTTGGTTCAAAGGAAAAGTACTAAATCAGGGGCTTGAAGTATTTCTCAAGCTCTTGATTTTGAGCCCCTGACTTAGAACTTTTCTAATCTATTCGTCTCATCAGATTTTGACTCAACCGCAAAACAATTTGCTGGAGCTCTTAACATAGAGAATACTAAAATCAAACTAAATAATTGTGCAATTACTTTTTTCATAATTTTCCTTCCTTTCGCTAATTACATTTTTTTAATACAATATGGTATCCATTGCAGCAGCATTATTTACAGAAGAATGAACAATGTATGTCTCAGTAGAATTTACATATAGCTTTGATACGTTCATTCTTTCGACAAATTATCCCAATTATTATATTCACTCTTAACTTCACCAATAATTGGTGCGCTTAAACTGATATACATATAAACAGTTAATGGATCAATATAAATTCACCCCCAGTCTAAACTATACGCATTAGATGTTATAAAGAAAAACATCGTCCTAACTGTAACTGAAAAAAGAAAATATCCGTTTATTAAAGAACATGATTGTATTATCATATTTATTGTAATCAAAATCAAATTCTTTTTATTTGCACTATAATGCTCTTTTTTTGCACAAAAAATCAATTTCATATCATTTTACAAGCAATTTTAACTGAAAACTTATCACATTTCCCACCAGAATACTGTCAATATATTCATGCAAGTGAAGCACCTCGTACCCTTTACGAGACAGCCCTTGCCCAAGCATCAACTTCTCGCAGGTGCTCCTGGAGGCTCGGCTGACAAGAATTGCAGGATAATGACAAATATTTTATTAAAATCAGTATTTACAACGAATCATGCTACACAAAAAGAACTGCCTTTTGATTCCTCAAAGGCAGTTCTTCTCTATTTTTATACATCAATCTAAGCTCTCTGAATCGCTCCCGGATTTTCCATCACCTAATTCTCAACGATCCTGGATCTTATGTCATCCCTGTTCCCAGATATTCATTCCTATTTTTCCTTAAAAATAATCTTCAATATCGGGAAAAACACCCAGAAGGAAATCACGCAGTTGATCAGCATCGTAACGATGTCCGCTGCCGTCATGCCTGCTTTCTGTCCCATCAGGTCCATGAGCATTGTGTAGATCGGCGTTTTGTAAAGTCCCTGCAGTGCCGCGGCGCCTATGGAAATGATGACCCAGGCAATGAAGTACCATGCTGCGGCTTTTTTTATGTTCGTCTTCGACTTGAAGGTCACATTTCTCTGCAGGAAGAAGTTGATGACCTGAGCGACCAGAAGGGTGATCTCCACTGCCAGGAAGTAGGCAAGGCCTCCGCCGCCGCCTTCCGTCATGCTCCCTGCCGCATAATCAAATATGTAGTAGATGCTTCCGTCCAGGTTATGTCCCACTGAAAGGGCCTGGAAATTCGTGCTTACCAGTGATGTGAAGCTGAAGATGTATTTGATCAGCGGCATCATCACCATCTGGAGCACCGTTACCCCGTTGCTTATCATAAAGAACAGGACAAATTGGGCAATCCCCGGATGCTTTTCTTCAAAACGGTTCCATGCTCCTGTTTTCAGTTCTGTATCTGTTGTTTTTTCCATCTTTATTTCTCCTGTTCCCGTTATTTCTTTGAAGGCCAGATATTTCTTCCTGGCCCGTTATTCCTACCAGTCCTGTCATTTCTTCCAGTCCTGTCATTTCTTCCAGTCCCGTTATTTCTTCCTGTTCCTGAAAAATCCTCTGATCAGGTTTTTCATCCCCCTGAAGAAATGTCCGTTCACGACCTCAAGCAGCGCCTCCGCCATCTCCATGCTGACCATTCCGCCCGTCATCTTGGCGATTCCGCGGAAAGGCATGTTATAAATGAACAGGACGTTCAGATTCGGATTTCCTTTTTGCATGCTGCGGTTTTTGATGCCTGTCAGTATCCGGCATACCAGTCTGGCCAGCCCGCTTTTTGCGTAATACATCTGGCAGAAGGCGTCGTTGATTTCCAGGAGGCCGTCTTTATTCCATCTGCTGTCTGGGATCGGATGTCCAAGCAGCTTTTCGAATTCAGAATCCGGCACCTGCCTGATGTCGTGATTGTAGTAGGATGGAAGCTCTTCCCTGCTATATGGAAGCGGGGCTCCGGTTCCTTCCACTTTCACTTCGGCCGTCAGCCTGATGTCCCTGACGTTTGCGCCAGCCATGATCTCGTAGGTTCCGGCTTCCACTTCCCAGCTTCCGGTGCCGCTGTTGTAATAGCGGAATGCTTTGTCGTCCAGTTCGATTGTCACTGTTTTTGTTTCCTTCGCCTTCAGGAATACCTTCCTGAAGCCTTTCAGTTCCTTTGCAGGGCGGAACAGCATGCTGTCTTTTGCCGCGATGTAGATCTGCACCACTTCCGCGCCATCCATCTCTCCGGTGTTCGTCACCTTGAGGCTGACCTGTGTCCTGTCGGCTTTTATATCTGAGTAGGCAAATGTCGTGTAGCTGAGCCCGAATCCAAAGGGGAACAGCACCGGAATATCCGCGCTTTCATAATAGCGGTATCCCACATAGAGGCCTTCCCGGTATTCGGCTGTTTTTTCTTCTCCAGGATAATACCGGAAGGCAGGCGTATCCTCGTATTTTACAGGGTAGGTTTCGCTGAGTCTTCCGGATGGGCAGACCTTTCCCGTAAGGATGTTCAGTACTGCCACTGCTCCTGCCTGGCCGGAAAGGTATCCGTGGACGACTGCTTTCGCTTTTGAGATCCATGGCATTTCCACGGCGGCTCCTGCGGACATCACTACGATGATATTCGGATTCACCGCTGCCACTGCCTCGAAGACCTCAATCTGGTTTTTCGCCATCTGCATGTGGGCACGGTCCATTCCTTCTGATTCTGCAAGCTCGTCAAGGCCCAGATAGAGCAGTACCGCATCTGCGTTCTTTGCCAGTTCGGCTGCCCGCTGCTTCAGAACCTCATCTGGTTTTCCATTTCTCTGAAAGCCCTGTTCATATCCGGTCATCACAAGGCTGCTTTTTTCAATTGCTTCCAGGGGCGTTTCCAATTTTGTCGGATTTACCACACTCGAGCCGGCGCCCTGGTAGCGGGGCGTTTTTGCAAAGTCTCCGATGACTGCAACTTTTGTTCCCGCCTTCAGTGGGAGAGTCTTCCCATCGTTTTTCAGGAGTACGACGGACTCTTCCGCTGCTTTTTCTGCCATGGTGTGATGCTTTTCCACATCGAAGGGCTGGTTTTTCTTCTCTTTGGTCGCCTCACAGGTCTCAAAGAGAACGCTTAACAGCTCATCTATTCGTTTATCTAAAAGTTCTTCACTTAATGTTCCATTTTCAACTGCTTTGACCAGTTCCCGTATGCCGTCCATTCCGCTGGCTGGCATTTCCAGATGGCTTCCGTTTTTCACGCCCTCTGCATGGCTGTTGCTTCCGCCCCAGTCGGACACGACAAATCCGTCAAAGCCCCATTCGTCCACAAGTATCTCCTGGAGAAGGTGCGCGTTTTCATTTGCATAGACTCCGTTGACCTTGTTGTAGGCAGACATGATGGATTTTGCTTTTCCTTCTTTTACCGCTATCTCAAATCCTGTTGTATAGATTTCCCGCAATGTCCGTTCATCCACTACGGAATCATTGGACATCCTTCTAAGTTCCTGGCTGTTTGCCGCAAAATGTTTCGGACAGGCAACCACACCCTGGCTCTGGATGCCGCGGATATATCCTGCTGCCATCTTCCCAGATAAATAAGGATCCTCGCTGAAATATTCAAAATTCCTTCCGCAGAGGGGGCTTCTCTTGATATTCAGGCCCGGTCCAAGAAGCACGTTTACGCTCTGTGCAAGGGCTTCTGTTCCAAGATGGACGCCTATCTCTTCCCCGAGCTCCGGATTCCAGCTGTTTGCAATTGCCGCTGCTGTGGGAAAGCAGGTTGCGGGCAGGCTGGCGTTTAATCCTAAATGATCTGCATCTCCTGCCTGTTTCCTGAGGCCGTGAGGTCCGTCAGATAATGTGATGGAAGGGATTCCAAGCCGTTCGATATCTACAGTCTGCCAGAAATCTTTTCCGGACAGCAGGCTTGCCTTTTCCTCCAGTGTCATTTGCTTTATTAGTGATTCGTATTTCATTTGCTCTACCTCATAAACACCGAAGAATGATCGAGTTGACTATTCAGGACTGCGTCCTGCATAGTTACAGATGATGCACACAAATTGCAAAATCAGCAATTTGGCGCATGCATGTCTCGGGTTTTTATGCAAATTCAGCATAAAAACACCTCGCGGGACAGGCCCTCTGAATAGTTACTGATCAAATTCTCTTTCACATGCTTTTAAATATTCCAGCACCGCAGGTAACTTGCTGCGATGCTGGAATGATTAATTGTAACTGTTTCTGTCCACAGCTGACTACGAGGGATGCAGTCATGAATGGTCTTTTTTTAGTTTTCTTCTGCTATTCTTCCGCTTGGAGCAATGATGCTGTCCGCATCCGCTTTCCTGCGCTTGTACCCTTTTACTACCACAAACAGTTCAAGAGAAACAAGGAGTCCCACGATCAGGATATCTGCACCTGCAAGCATAATCTTCCACTGTGGAATCTTGCTGCTTTCCGCGATTGCCGCTGCGCTGTAAGCGCGGCTGTTGACAACCGTGAACATGATGTTCTTGCATGCCTGACGCATTGCGATTACGGAGGTAGCGCTTGTATCGTCTACATAGTTCGTCTTTGCATCATAGTTTGCAAGACAGATGTCATTTCCGTTTCTGATCAGCTGATCAGCGTCCTGGTATCCGTATACGCCGTAGTAGTCAGTCAGTACGAATCCCTGGAATCCCCATTCATCACGGAGAACTGATTTCAGGAGGGCGCTGGATGCACCTGCATAGGTGGTTCCGATGTAGTTGAAGGAAGACATGACTGCCATAGCGCCGCCTTCTTTTACTGCCATTTCAAAAGGTTTCAGATAGATTTCACGGATTGCCTGTTCGTTTGACCATGTACAGAGCATGCTCAGACGGTTGGTTTCCTGGTCATTGAGTGCAAAATGTTTCATGTAAGCATATACGCCGTGTTCCGCTGCGCCTGCGATTGCCTGCGAAGCAATCTCGCCGCTTAAAAGTCCATCTTCTGAATAGTATTCAAAGTTTCTTCCTGCAAAAGCGGAACGGTGGATGTTCATAGCTGGTGCATACCATCCGGATACGCCCATTTCATCTGCCATTGTTCCGATGCTGTCACCGAACTGTGCTGCAATGTCTTTGTTCCATGTTGATGCGATCATAACTGCGGATGGGAATCCGATGGATCCTACTCCGGTGAAGTTGTTGTTGATGGAAGCTGGTCCGTCGCAGTCGATTGTGGAGACCTTTCCAACGGAATCTGCTGCTGCAGTCTGGTATCCACCTAATGCGATCATGGTCTTCATTTCATCGATTGTAAGCTGGTCTAACAGTTTATCCCAGTTTGCATCATCAAATTCTGCATCGCGCATATCTGCGAGAGAGAGGCCGTTGTCTGCGCCTGTTACAGGCATTTCGTCGGCATCGTTGTTGTAATCTGCCGGATCATAGTTCGAGTTGTTTACGAAGGTATCTTTATATTCCTGCGCAAGAGTCAGGGATGGTGCTGCAGTCGCTTCTGCATAGTTTGCAAATCCGTTGGCACGTGATAAGTAGGTTGCATCGCCTGCTGCATTGTCAAACTGGTTTTCAGCAGCCACTTCGTCAGTGGAACGCTGATTGCTTTCGTCATAAACTATCTTTTCTTCTACTGTGTAGGTTTTTGAATCGATTGCAGTGTGTGAATCTGCGTTGATGGAGACCGTATAGTCGCCTGCATCCAGCACGTAGCATCCTTCACCGGCTGCGTCGTAGGAAGCCATGTCTTCAGCCGCGAACGTAACAGTGATTGTCTGGGATGCCCCAGCCTCTAACATATCTGTCTTTTCAAATGCAACAAGATTTGCCGTTGCTTTTTCGATTCCGCCATCCGTGTATGGAGGATTGTAATATACTTCTACCACATCCTTGCCGGCAACAGAACCTGTATTGGTGACTGTCACGTCGAACGTGATGTTTCCGTCTGCATCTTCTTTCATCTCTCCCATTTCCTGTGTAAAGGAAGTATAGGAAAGGCCGTGTCCGAAAGGATATAATACTGCTTCGTCATAATTGATCAGGCCTTCTGCCGCTGCCGTCTCATAGAAACGGTATCCCACATAAATGCCTTCTGTGTAGTTTACGAAAGTCGGTAAGGTCGGAGCTCCGAACGCATTTCCTTCGAACTCGCTCATGTTGTCATATACTAAATTTCCAAAGTTGTTATAGGTTGGAGCTGCTGTCAGATCTGACACGAAGGTATCTGCGGCTTTACCGGATGGATTTACGGTACCATTCACGATGTCGCCTAAAGCGTTAAAGCCTGACTGTCCTGTACCCGGACACCAGATGAGACCTTTGATCTGGCTGTATTCCTTCACGAAATTCAGTTCCATGGCATTCGCGCCGTTGTATACGACTACGACGTTGTCGAAATTGCTGCAGACAAGGTCGATCATGTCTTTTTCGCTCTGGCTCAGTTCAAGGTAATGAGCGCCATCAGGAAATTCTTTGTAATCTTCCGTATTATCTGTGAATGTGATTGCATCCATATCAGTCGGGAGGTCTGCACCTTCACCGCCGACTCTTGTGATGACTACCATTGCTGTGTCTGAAAATGATTTTGCATTTTCCATCAGCTCAGCCGGATAGGTGTCTGCCGCTGGTTCCGGAAGTGTCCAGTCCTGTGCGAACATGCTTACGACCGGACGGTCCGCACGGTAAGTGGTATAAAAATCCGATATTTCCTTGTTTAAGCTGTATCCTGCATTTTCAAGTCCCTGCAGTAACGAAACTGTAGGATATGCATCTGATAAGGCTCCTGATCCTGTTCCGCCGTAGCATGGATTCGTGGAAGCCCATCCGAATACGTTCAGTTTGGTGGTATCCTGTATCGGTAAAATGTTGTCTTTATTTTCCAGAAGAACAATTCCCTCTTCGGCAACCGTTTCACACAGTGCTTCTGCTTCTGCTGAAGTTTCTTCTGTAATCGTTCCGTTCCCCATTGCGAGAGATACGATCGTCGACATAGGTCCGAGAACGACTGCGTTTATCGTAATGACCAGTCCCAATAAGATGGCAATACCTGCCTGTGTTCTTACCACATATTTCTTGTGTTTCTGCATTTTCCTGCAAACAACCATTGCAACGATTGCTGCTACCAACACGACGGCAAAAAATATCAGCTGTGGTTTACAGTTATTTAAGATATTCATTACGTCTGCAATATTAATATTCAACATTTTTTCATTTCCTCCTTATTTGTGCATCTGAAATCCTCCGGCGCCTTGAAAGAATTCCTTAAGATGTATCTATCATAATACAAAAACAACAGCTTGCGCCACGTGTGACACAACCTGTTGTTTATTTAGCATTTTTTGAACATTTTATGTGTTTGAATCTTCTTTTTTGTGCATATTGTATGTTTTTTCATTTGCCGTTTTGTTGATATTGCCTAACGTTTTTCCCTTGTCCTGCCTGGGAATTGGAAGCAGTATCCTAAGGACAAACCAGTTGTCTTCCGTATTGATGGTCATGGTTCCGCCATATTTCCTGGTAATCATGTCAATGCTCTTGAGGCCGTATCCGTGATAGTCCTTGTTCTTTTTTGTCGTATCCGGAAGCCCCTGCTCCAGCACCGGCAGCTCCGCGCTGTAGTTCTCGAACCGTATCATGGCCAGCTGGCCTTTCCTGTAGACAGCAGTCTTGACGAGACGCTTCTCGATGTCTTCCTGCTTTTCCACGCTTTCGATTGCATTGTCAAGGGCATTCCCGAAGACAGAGCAGATATCCACCGTGTCCATGAATTTCAGCACCGTTCCGTCCGCCACGCAGGTGAAATTGATGTTGTTCATGGTGCAGTATGCGCTTTTCATGGTCAGCAGGATGTCCAGCACATGGTTCCCCGTCTTGAATTCCGATTCGTACAGCTTGATCCTGTTCTCCATCTCCAGCAGGTAATGGTCCCGTTTCTCAAGGTCCGTCTCCTGGCGGATCGCGATGATCTGGTGCTTCAGGTCGTGGTATTTCTGATTCAGCACCTCGATGTTGTTTCGGGACATCTCGTACTGGTTATACTGTCTGAGCAGCATCTCATTGATCGCTTCCATCTCATAGGCCAGCTGGCGCTTCTGCCGCTCGTCCTGCTGGGAGTAGAGAAGCAGGACGCCGCACAGGTCCACCAGGGTGCGGATGTAGAAAATCTCCTGCAGGTTCGTCCCGCTGAAGGGGGTGTTGATGTTCACAAAGCTGATGTTGCTGAACATGAAGATGGTCAGGGCAATGATCGTCGTGCTGACCAGCTCCGTGGATTTTACCCCGAGGCCCTTGTCATGGGGCAGCTTCCTGATTTCAAGCAGGTAGTCCCCCAGGAAGATCGCTCCGTAGATGACCAGGCAGAACAGGTTTCTCCGCCAGTTATCCCGGGGCATTCCCTGGTTCACAAAAAAGCTGTAGATCTGCCATTCCAGGGCAGCCGCAAACTCGGCAAGCACGAATATCCTCGCGCAGCAGAAGCCGATGTCTGCCTTCGGTATGTCGCAGGTCGTATATAGATAGAAAAACATGGAAGCCACTGCAAGCATCATGACCGGTATCCAGAACACGATGGGCGCATTGCCGGTCAGGCCCAGCAGCATGCCCTGCAGCAGAAGCCAGAAGCCCGCGATGACAGCCAGCTTCCCGTTTCCGACCTTCCTTTTCAGGGACAGGATATAGATCGTGCAGGCCCCCCATTCCGCCAGCGCCGTATAAAGGCGGGGAATCTCCTCGGTCAGGTACATCAACGTCCACCTCCCACGTAATCCGCCACGGCATCGATGAACTGCTTTTTCCTTGGACGTGAAATCTGCAGCTCCTCGCCATTGACGATCACATTATTCTGGACTACCCCGTCCACATAGCGGAGATTGACCAGGTAGCAGTTGTTGCACCGGACGAACTTATATTCCGCAAGCATCTGCTCCACATTTTTCATGGAATCCCTGGTGCTGTAGGAATCGCTGGTGGTATGGACGATGATCTGGTGGCGCTTGCTTTCCACATAGACGATCTCTTCCACATTAAGCCGCAGCATGCCGCTTTCGACCCGGATATAGAAGTATGCCTTTTTCCTGGTCTTCACATAGCTGATTGCTTTGTGGATCTCCTGGGAAAAGGCGAAGTAGCTGACCGGCTTCAGCAGGTAGTTCATCGCCTGGACCTCGTAGCCCTTCAGGGCGTACTGGGCCATATTCGTGATGAAGATCAGGATGACATCGGAATCCATCTTCCTGATCAGCTCTGCCGCGCGCATGCCGTCCATGAAACGCATCTCGATGTCCAGAATGATGATGTCATATTCTGCCTTATACTCTTCTGCGATGTCCGCCCCGTCCGTAAAGGTGGTGATTTTCAGTTTCTCATTATATTCTTCCTGATATCTGTCCGTATACTCACGCAATGTCATCCTGCTTTTTTCGTCATCATCAACAATGGCTATATGTACCATCTTCGTTCCCCCGTCTTATGATTTCTAAATGGTGGCTGAAAGCTGTTCTCAAATAGTTGTATCATAACTTTTCGGTGGGGTTTTGTCAAGGTGGGGGTGGGCTTTGGAATCACTTCCCTGCTAAACCAAAAGCAAAAAAATCAATCCTCCCCCGCCCGGAAACCTTAAAATAGAGCGCCTTTTTCCCCTGTCCAATCTCCAAGGCTCCCACAAAAGTCCTGATCCTTCTGCCCTTGACCTCAAATGGAATACGTGCGTTGATGCTTCTGAACTCCCGGTCTTCTGATACCAGCATTTCTCCCGTTCCCTTTCCACGTATCTGTATGCTGATCTCATCTGCACCTGTCATTTGGAAGTACTTGAAGCCTGTGGCTGATCCATTCCTCATGTTGGCGATATATTGTGCCGGATAACTGTCCCTTCGTTCCCTTCCATCCTGCGTGAAATACGGATGCTTCCAGTATTTCAGCCATGGCAGTTTCACATCATATCTTCCTGTCCCCGACTCTGCCCACAGGCTGCATGCCGTCCTTGCCTCATACACACCCAGGCCTGCCAGGGGTTTCCCGTTCAGTCCGCTGCTGGTCATCTCCGCCTGTCTGAAGCTGCCATCTTCATTTTTCTGCAACGCTTCCGCGCAGGCCTGCCTTGAATAGGAGTGCCGGTTTGTATGCCTGTGATAAAAGATATAATACTGCCCATCGAGCTTCAGCATGCCGCCATGGTTATTGCCGATATAGTTGGATGCCCTGTTTTCATCCCTGTTGTCTTCCAGAAACAGATCCCCGTTGCTGACCAGCGTGCCGCCAAAACGGAATCCTTCCGTCGGTTTCTCGCTGACCGCATAGCACAGCTCATGATTGTGCCTTGATGAATATACAAAATAATACAGCCCGTCGTATTTTCGTATGGAACTGGCTTCAAAAAACTCATGCCCAAAAAATGCACCTTCTCCCGACTTTGGGAACAGCAGTTTTTCCGGCTCCCTGATGGTGACCATGTCCTGCTCCAGCTCAAGGACATATCCTCCCCCTGACTGAAGCCTGCGAAATCCCGTCATAACTGCGGGAACCGGGTGGCTGAATCCCGAATACAGATAGATCCTCCCATCATCGTCCGTCAGCACACCCGGATCAAAGGGAAAGGAATCTCCATTTTTCCGTCCCCATAGTCTCCCATCGGCATGCCGGACATGCCCCAGAAACCGGAAGCTCCCATTCGGTGTGTCGCAGACCGCAACCCCCATGATCCCAATAAAATCCAGGGCATAATACAGATAGTACCTTCCATCGGCGCCCTGCACCACATCCGGCGCAAACAGCAGACGCAGCCCCAGAAGGTTTTTCGGATCCTGGCTTTTCCTAAAAATGACGCCTTCGTATTTCCAGTCGCTCAGGTCGCTGACCGGCGCCGACCAGCACACGTAATCGTTCATGCAGAACATGGGGGCTCCAAACCGGTCATGGGACCCATAGACGTACAGCCGGCCGTCAAAGATATAGGGCTCCCCGTCCGGAATATATTCGTAGCCTGGTAAATACGGATTAAAGATCTGTCTGTTCATTTGATTGCTTCCCTTTCTATCTGTTTTTCCTGACTATAGCATACCTGTGCCGGGATTTATCACGGTGGGCACAACCTGATGATTGGGACGCATAATCTGCAAATCATTCTACTACTTATTTCATACGCAATAAACGCACGCATGCGTTTATGACGCATTTTTCGTGCATCATATGTGACTATGAAGGACGTAGTCCTGAATAGTTACATTTATTTTATTAACTCGTATCTTGCAGATCTTCCCTTACCTATTAGAATAAACTTTTTCTTTTCCGCCAGTCTTTTCAATACTCGATACGCCTGGCTATCACTTATATTTAAAAGTTCTCTTACATTATCTCTTGTAACACTTCCCTGCTGTTTTGCAAGCTTTAAAACCAATTCTTCATATTTCAGCCTGTCAATTCCTGTTTGCCTTACATAACCCACAGAATTATCCTGTTCTCTATATACCTTTGCACTTAAAATATATACTCTTGCCTTGCCATTTCCGTTTGCTTCAACAAGTCCACTTTCAATCAATTTTTCGACATTCGCTTTTAAATTCTATCGTTAGTGTTTCTTTCTCTGGTATTGTTCTCATCTAAACACCTCTATAATTGCGCTTTAACACATCTCGTGTCTTTGTTCAATACTTTAAACGCACGCGTGCGTTATCTTTGCTTTTTAAATTCCAAATATAGTAAAGAGACATGTAAAGCAGCACAGCGGTACCTGGTACCATAACTCATTTCCTAAAAAGGAGATACAACAGATTGAGCCAACATTTACCTTCCGGAAAATGCTGGCTCAATCTTTATAGTCCTGTATCTTGTATATTACCTTTTCTATGTCCTGAAATGGATATCAAAAATTTTTACGAAATTGCTAATCCTTCTGTTCTTTTAACAGCAGTACTTTGAAATCCTCTCCATCAATGCATCTGCCTTATCTGCATGCACCACCAGTTCCACATTGGAAGAACCCTGAAGGGTAATTACGCCCATCAATGATTTCGCATCTACAAAATATCTTCCGCAACGCAGATCGCAATGATAATCGAATTTATTGATCGCTTCTACAAACTGTATGATTTGTTCCATTCCTGAAAAACGCACTGGTATTCTCTGCATTCCTACTCTCCTTTCCCTGTTCACTCTGTGAACATCTACCTTTCTTTTTATCCCGTCAGCACTTCTATTAATTGAACCCAACCGCCATCCTCGCCAACCGGTATGCCGCCTCCGCTATCTTTCTCCCGCTTCTCCCCGGCAGATTCATGGTCTGTCCAAGGACGCCTAATTTTAAGATATAGTAGGTCCTGGCGTCTTTCTGCTTCAGGTATTCCCATAATTCCTGCTTTTTCTTCAGGTTCTCTTCTGTTCCTGAACGGATCAGCATAATGGAGGAGACCGCCATGATGATTTCCAGATAATTTCTCATATAACGGCGCAGCTTCCTGTTTTCCCGCAGTATGAAATATGCTGATTTATATTCATTGATCATAAGCGAATTTACCCTGAGCTGCTGGTCGATCCGTGAAATCATAACCTTTTCATTTACGGACTGGTCTTCCCGGCCGATATAGTAGCGGTAGAAATCCACATTGAGATAGTATATGGTCTTGACATGGGGCAGGGGCTGGTAGACAAAAATATTGTCCACATAGAAGGTGTGTCCGGGCAGCTCCAGGTTGCATTCCCGCAACAGTCTGGTCCGGAAAATCACGGAATGCATGAGAATGTAACGGCCTTTTCGCAGGAACTTTACATCCTCCCAGGTGAAAATCCGGTTTTGCGGGAATACGCCCCTGTAATTCATGACTTTCCTTCGTTTTGCGCCTTCTTTTTCGTATACGAAATTGCTCAGCAGCATATCCAGAGGCTCACGCTCCACTGCCAGCTCCATCAGCGTCTTCAGAATCTCCCGGAAGGCCGAGATGCATACCCAGTCGTCGCTGTCGACCACCTTGAAATATAGTCCCGTGGCGTTGCGGATGCCGGTATTAACGGCCTCGCCGTGCCCGCCGTTTTCCTGATGGATCGCCTTGATGATGGTGGGATATCTGCGGGCAAATTCATCTGCGATTTCTCCGGTCCTGTCTTTGGAGCCGTCGTCTACGATTATGATTTCGACCTTTTCTCCCCCTGTCAGCAGGGAATGGATGCAGTTCGCCATATACGCTTCCGAGTTATAACAGGGGATTACGATGGATAATAGTTTCATACTGTCACCTTGCTTTTTCTTCTGATTTTTCATTGAATATGATTTTTAAAATCGGGAAAAATACCCAGAACGAAATGATACAGTTGATGAACATTGTCACAATATCTGCCAATGCTGTTCCCAGTGATGTTCCGAATGCTCCCATCAGGAATGTATAGATCGGCGTCTTATACAGACCCTGCATCGCTGATGCTCCCACGGAAATCAGGAGCCATGCCACGAAATACCAGAATGCCGCTTTCCCGATTCCTGTCTTGGACTTGAAGGTCACATTCCTCTGCAGGAAGAAATTGATTACCTGTGCAATGAACAGGGTGATCTCCACAGCCAGGAAATAGGCCAGGCCGCCTCCGCCTCCGCCGGCAATCGCCCCGGAGCCGTAGTCGAAAATATAATAGGCGCTTCCATCCAGATTCTGTCCTACCGGCCAGATCTGGAAATTCGTGCTCACCAGAGGGGTGAATCCGAATATGTATTTGAGAAGCGGCATCATGATCATCTGGAGCACGGTCACCCCGTTGCTGATAATAAAAAATACCAGAAACTGTGCAATTGCCGGGTGCTTATCTTTCAGGCCGTTCCACTTTCTTACAATAGCCCTCTGCTGTTTTACGATTGAGTCATCCATTTGTTATCCTCCTGTTCCTTTCCCGCATCTTTCATTTTCTGCGAGAGCTCTTTGTTCGCCTTCGTTAATCTTCTTTTCGCACCAATCAGATTGGCCAGGCCTCTGAAGAAATGCCCGTTGACAATCTCCAGTATGCCCTCCACCATCTCCATGCTGATCGCGCCGCCGGTCATTTTTGCAAGCCCCCTGAACGGCATGTTGTAGATGAACAGAATGTTCAGGTTCGGTTTCCCTTTTGCCTCGCTCCTGTCCTTTATGATTGTCATGATCCGGCATGCAAATCTTGCAAGCGGACTCTTTGCATCATACATCTGGCAGATCGCATCATTGATATCCAGAATGCCATTCGAATTCCAGCTGCCATCAGGTATTTCATGTCCTAACAGCTTCTCATATTCGGCATCTTCCACATTCCGGATAGTACCGGAAAAATAAGCGGTCAGATCTGTCCTGAGATCCGGAACCTCGCCTGCCGTTCCCTCTGCAGTGACCTGGGCCTCAAGCCTGATATCCTGCACGCTGGCCCCGACCAGGACCTTATAGCTTCCGGCCTCTACTTCCCAGGTATTCGTACTGGTATTGAAGTAGCGGAAAGCCTTGTCGTCCAATGGAATCGTGACTCTTCTGCTTTCTCCCGCCCTCAGGAACACCTTCCGGAATCCCTTCAGTTCCTTTGCCGGCCTGTAGATTTTCTGAGAATCCGCGGATATGTAAAGCTGGGCGATTTCGGCTCCGCTGCAGCTTCCGGTGTTTGCAAGGGTAAAGGATACCGCCTTGTCTGCCGCCTCTATATCGGAATAGGCAAACTGCGTATAGCTCAGGCCAAACCCGAACGGAAACAGTACCGGTATGCCGGCTGTCTCATAATACCGGTAACCCACATACAGCCCTTCCCTGTACTCCGTGCTTCTTTCCCGGCCCGGATAATAATTGTATGCCGGGGTATCTTCATACCGCAGGGGATAGGTCTCGTTCAGCTTTCCACTTGGGCACACCTTTCCGGTGATTACATCCAGCATTGCGCCTGCTCCTGCCTGCCCGCCCAGATAACCATGCAGCACCGCTTTCACGGAACCGATCCAGGGCATTTCCACTGCGGAACCGGCTGACATGATCACGATAATGTTTTCATTTACCTCTGCAACCGCCTCCAATAAATCTGTCTGGTTCTTCGGCATCTTCATGTGGATCCTGTCCATGCCTTCCGATTCGCTGATTTCGTCAAGTCCGATATACAGCAGGACTGCCTGGGCACTTTTGGCCAGATTCACCGCTTCTTCAAGCAGGCCAGGATTTGTCTTTCCTGTTCTTTCATATCCTTTTGCATATCCGGCATAACTGATGTTATATCCGCCGATCAGCTGGAGAGTCGTATCCAGTTTTGTCGGATTTACCACAGAAGATCCCGCTCCCTGATAGCGCGGCGTCTCTGCAAAATCACCTATGACCGCCGTTGATACCTTTCCGTCCAGGGGAAGGATCTGATCCGCATTCTTCAGCAGCACGATGCTTTCGGCTGCCGCCCTTTTCGCTGCCTCATGATGCTTCTTCATATCGAATTTCTCAGGCCTTTTCTCCATATGGGTGTCAAAAACGACCTGCAGCAGTTCGTCAAGCCTTTCATTCAGAATGCTTTCTTCCAGTGTCCCGTTTTTGACGGCGTCGATGATTTCCTTCGCTCCTGCTGCGCTGGTGGACGGCATCTCAAGCTGGCTTCCGTTCTTCACGCCCAGGGCATGGTCATTGCTGGCTCCCCAGTCCGAAACCACAAAGCCGTCGAATCCCCATTCATCCACCAGGATCTCCCGCAGCAGATGGCTGTTTTCATTTGCGTAGACGCCATTGATCTGGTTATAGGAAGACATGATGGACTTTGCCTTTCCTTCCTTCACAGCGATTTCAAAGCCCGTCGTATAAATCTCACGGAACGTCCGTTCATCTATGACGGAATCGCTTGCCATCCTTCTCAGCTCCTGGCTGTTCACGGCAAAATGCTTCGGGCATGCCGCCACTTTCTGGCTCTGGATTCCCCTTACATATCCTGCTGCCATCTTTCCTGCCAGGTACGGATCTTCGCTGAAGTATTCGAAATTCCTTCCGCAGAGAGGGCTCCTTTTGATATTCAGCCCCGGTCCGAGCAGGACCTGCACATCCTGCACCACAGCCTCTTCTCCCAGGCATCTCCCGATCTCTTCTCCCAGGTCTTCATCCCAGCTGTTTGCAATGGTTGCCGCCGTTGGAAAGCAGGTAGCCGGAAGGCTTCCGTTCAATCCCAGATGATCCGCAGCCCCTGCCTGACGTCTGAGGCCATGAGGGCCATCCGACAGGAACATGGATGGAATCCCATATTTTTCATAGCCTACCGTCTGCCAGGTACCTTTTCCCGACATCATGAACGCCTTTTCTTCCAGTGTCATTTTTTCGATTATACTTTGATATTTCATAATCCACACCTTTCACACCACCCGAACATGATTCCTTTTCCGGATGCTTCACCGTTTCTATTTTTTTTGACTGAATGTCACCGTTTTTCTCTCCATAAACTTATCACAAATGCAGTCCTGTTTTTCATTTCTGACATAACTGGTCGATTTTTTAACGTATCTTGTCAAATAACTGTTCAGGACCTCTGTCTCGGGAGGTGTTTTTTATATCATAGGACAAACTTTCCTGAGATAAAAAGAGACTGCGGACGGGATTTCATAAAATCCGTCCGCAGTCTCTTCTGCATCTATTGTTATTATTGTAACTATTCAGGACTACGACCTTCTTCTCGCAATAACCGTTTCATCATTTTTCACCGTTTCATCATTTTTCACCCTTCGCTCATGCGAACCATTTCATACAAACTTTCCAGTACGTTCACTTAATTTTCAAAATACGTTCATAGTTTTAACACATTCCATGGATATAATAAAAACATCAAAAAGAACACAAACTTTCCAAACAAATGACAATTACATGATTCGTTCATTTTTCATATATTCTTTTTCATAATAGCCGGCAGGATTCATTCCTGCCGGCTACTCCTTTTTCCGGGCCGCCTTTTCTCATTCAGCACCTTTTCCTTGTTCGGCCGCGCATCGTCCAACAGGAACTTTGCCCAACAGACCTGGATCTTGTCGATATTTTCCTGCCAGTACAGCAGCCGGTCATAGTAGTACCGGAGCTTCTCCTCCACGGCAGACTCATATGATTCCAGCCCGGCACGTAATACGACGGCAGTCAGTTCATAGAACACCAGGCCCAGGGCATGTGTTTCCACATGGACAGTTGCGGAGGCATGCCCGACCGCGTGCGCCAGGGCGATATCCGCTCTGTCCTCCATCTCTTTCGCGGCAGCATGGGCATCCAGGATCGCCCTCCTGGCCTCCGGCATCTTTACGTTTCCCCTGGCCCATGCTTCGGCCAGTTCAAGCGCCCTTCCCGGTCTGGCCTCATCCGGATATCTCTCTTTCAGCATTTCGATGGGGGCGCGGACGCAGTCGAATGCCCACATCACAAGGGTCCTGTGCTTCTGCATTTCGATCAGGCGTATCAGCTCCTGAAGGCATTCGCTGTCCCTGGAAAACAGGATCTGGTTCCCTTTTTTGTATTTCTGTTCGATTGACGATTTCATGTCCCTGGTCATTTTTCTCACCTGCCTCCGTCTGGTACCTACCCGTCTGGTACCTGACACCATTAAAAAAAGTTTATGGTGTCAGGTACCAATGTCCCATTCATACACCTTAAACAGTTTCCGGGGTTTCTGCAGGTTTTCAATGAACCTGTTTACCATGTATCTGGCCCATGACCTCCTCAAATATCCTGGCCGCAGCGGCATTATCTTTGTGCGGCATGATTTTGCTCTCTGTCTTCCCATCCCTGAAAAGCTCCGCAAAATGCTGGATCTCATAGCAGAATCCATCTTCAAATTCGGATTCGAAGGTTTCGCACAGCTGGTTGCTCTTGTCGTAAAGCTCCGTTTTTCTGGATCCCAGGAAATCATAGACCACCACGTATCCGTTATCACCATAGACACATGCGTCCCTGTTCGTTTCCGCGCGCAGGCCGCAGCTTAACGTTGCCAGGGCTCCGCTTTCAAATCTCATCACCATGGCCACGTAGTCGTCCACGCCGGTCTCGCACAGAGTTGCTGCCGCCTTGACTTCCACCGGATTTTCGCCCAGGATTCCGGTAGTAAATTCAATCGGATAGATACCGGCGTCATAAAGGCTTCCTCCTGCAGTATCCGGATTATAGAGACGGTGCTTCGGATCGAACGGAAAATTGAAGCAGAACGACGCCTGCACAAGCCTGACACTTCCAATTCTGCCCCCGGCAATCCAATCCTTCGCTTTTTGGAAGGTCGGGATGAACCTGGACCACATGGCCTCCATCAGCAGCACGCCGTTCTCTTTCGCCAGTTCCGTAACCTCCATTGCCTGCTGCTCCGTCAGGACCATCGGCTTTTCGCACAATACGCCTTTTTTATGCTCGATACAGAGCTTTATCAGTTCGTAATGGCGGTCATGCGTCTGGGCAATGTAGACCACATCTACGGAAGGTTCTGCCGCCAGTGCCGCATAATTCCCGAAATGCTTTTCCACCCCATATTCATCCGCGAACTGCCTTGACCTGTCTTCATCCGAAGATGCGACTGCTGTAAGTTCGACCCCTTCCAGGGTCTTCATCACCTTTGCAAACCGGTGTGCAATTCCTCCAAGTCCCATAATACCGAATTTTATTTTCATTCTCGTACACCCTTTCTCTCTTTTCCTTAAGATACGTTCTGCGGCAATTACCACTCTTTTTCATTATAGCACAAGATATTTTTTGTGAGTGTATCGAAACTGAAATCATGAAAACCCGGGGCCTGCAGGATATAAACAGCCGCCAAAGATAGGCCGCCACGTTAAAATTGAGGCATGCACGCCCGAATAACAGGTATGCATGCCTCAACAGTATCATATAGCTCTGCTTATTTGCCGGCTCTGACAACGATCCGTCAGACTAATTTTCGAAACAACCCATGTTCCGTACAGAAGACATACATCATCCCATGTCCTGATTTCCTGAAGCGGACCTCCGCATTCTGCTCCGGGTACAATCTGTTCACATAGAGCTTGTCACAGGTCACATAAGCCACAAACGAAATAAAGTGGCCTTTATGCATATCATGCTTCAGATGGACATAATATTCGTTGTCCACTGTCTCTACCGTCAGCTCATGATCCTCTTCCTGCATTTTCTTTGGTTCCAATTCCCGTAAGTTCTTGCCGCAGCAGGAAAGGCTTACTTCACCTGTGCTTGCAATCATATTCCCGCAATTCGGACACGCATAGAATTTCGTCTTTTTCATATTTCCTCCATCCATATCATTCAGATTCAGATCCCCTGAGAGGAGTTCTTTCACATTTATTCCTAATAGATCAGCCAGTTCGTTTAACAGCACAACATCCGGGCAACCAAGTCCTCTTTCCCATTTTGACACCGCTTTATCGCTGACATTCAGCTGTTCTGCCAGCTGCTTCTGGGTCATTTTCTTTTCTTTCCTGATTTTAGAAATCAGGTCTCCTGTTTTACTGCAGTCCATCTTTATTCACCTCATGGAAAGTATATCAGATTATAGGAGAATTACAATAAACGTTCCGTAGAGTTTGTCTGTTCATGGTTCGTTCACTGTTCATTGGTACCTGACACCATAAATTTTTGTTTATGGTGTCAGGTACCTGCTAACTTTTATCGCCATATAAATGATGTAGTAACTGATAAAGACAAATCCCGTTCTCTTGGAAACTTTTCCATACAGATATGTCGGTACCATAAGCAGAACAGATGCTCCAATCATGGCAAGCATATCAAAGAAGATATCCGGACCTGCCACCCTGATTGGATGCAGAAGCCCGCTGACTCCCAGCACAAACAGGATATTTAAAATATTGCTTCCAATAATATTGCCAACTGCAATATCCTCTTTCTTTTTTAGCGCAGCGACCAGGCAGGCAACCAATTCTGGCAGGGATGTGCCGAAGGCTATCACAGTCAGCCCGATAAACTCTTCGCTCCATCCCAGAGAATGTGCGATTTTCACCGCACTGTTTACCGCAAAAATAGCTCCGCCCACTAATCCCGCAAGACCCAGAAAAAACAAGACCGCTTGCTTTTTCATGGATTCTGCTTTCTCTTCCTCTGCCTGTTCCGGTACTCTTATCTCTTCCGGCACCCTTACCTCTTCAGCCACCCTTATCTCTTCCGGCACCCTTACCTCTTCCGGCACATCATCCGAAGTTTCAACCAAAACCTCCTGATCTTCAAGGTACTCAAATACGTCATCCTCAAATACCGTATCAGGTTTCTCATGTTCCGATGCCTGGTTTGTTTTTACCGCAATGTAGCCCACAAACAGAAACATTCCTGCCAGCAGGATCGCCGACTCGAGTCTGGACAATGTACCTGAAGTCACTATCATAATAGCCAGCACTGTCTGAATAAGCACAGACAGCAGAAGTTCCCTTCTCGGCACCCGGGAATCCACTTCAATTGGAAAGATCAGCGCTGTCAATCCAAGTATAACAGTAATATTTACAATGCTGCTTCCCATCACATCTCCCAGGGTAAGCAGGTTTGTTCCCTGGATTCCCGAAAATATTCCAATCGCCGCTTCTGGCGCACTGGTGCCCATTGCGACGATGAACAACCCTACGACAAAATCGGGGACCTTTAATATTTTTGCGATCCTGGATGCTGCGCTGATCATGATATCTGCTCCCTTGACCAAAACCAGCAATCCAGCTGCCAATGTCAGATATATGGTTATCAATTGCTTCCACCTTCCTTTCATGATGGTCCAAGTGTTCGGACAATTCAGTAAAGCTGTCACGCAATAATACCCTCTCTATTCAGCCACTCTATGGGACTGCTCATCAATATCCCTTAATTATCTACTATTTTACCATGAAAACGAAAATCTCTCATCTGGAAAACAGCGCAAAAAAAGAATGCAACTTATAGAATAGAAGTATCAAAAGCACATCTTAAACCTCGGCTTCGTCAATTTGCACATTCGCCAGCTATCACGCAGTGATGCAAAACATGATTCAATGAGCAGCTTTATGAAGACGTTGGTACTTGGGCCGCGTATTGTGCGGCCCAAGTACCACTACGTCTTCATCTAAGCGATGTTCATGGTACCTTTCATGGTACCTGACACCATAAATTTGGTACCAAATTTGTCTTTGTTTATGGTGTCAGGTACCAAATTTGTCAGGTACCAAATTTGTTCATTACCAGCACGTCTCCGGCCTGAATTCTTGTGGGCCCTTTCGGAATAATAATCTGCTCTCCGCGTTTTATCATGATGACGATCTGGCCAGGATTTGGGGAAAATTCCGAAATCATTTTCCCGATCCAGCGGTTTCCTGTCCTGATCGGCAGTTCAACCAGATGGACTTCGGTTTTCTGATCGAAAGACAGGGCACTCAATATGGCAACATCATTTTCCTGCAAGACGGAGCTTCCGTTGGGGACCAGCGTCTCGTTGTTACGGATGATCATAGCCAGAAGCGTATCCGGTGGAAATACGATTTCCTTGAGCTTCCTACCCTTCCACTGATGCTTCTCTCCTATTTCAAGCCGGATAAACTGCACCTGCGTTTCCTCAGAATAATCGTTGAAGGTCTTAAGGACATCTGTATTCTCATCAATCATATCCAGCTTACTGGCCATAAATGGAAGCAGCGTTCCCTGGAACGCAATGGACAGAAGCACGATAAAAAATACGATATGGAAGATATCATGATTCGTACTGGCCGGATCCACCACCGTCATAATTGCGAATACGATAGAGGCGGCACCTCTGAGTCCTGCAAATGACATGAACAGCATATGCTTCATCCTGCTCTTTGCTGGAAACAGGATCAGGAATATGGATGCCGGTCTTGCCACAAACGTCAGAAACAGGAATATGGCAATGGCTGTTTTCAGCACTGACGGAAGCTGGGAAGGAAATGCAAGAAGGCCCAGCAGGAAGAAGATGAGCATCTGCATAATTCCAGTTACCCCGTCAAAAAAATGAATGAAAGCCTGCTTATTTTTTATATTGGAATTTCCCAGAATGATCCCTACAATGTAAGCGCTCAGATATCCGTTTCCACCTATTAGGCCTGGCACGGCGTAGGCCAGAACAGCTATGGCAAATACAAAAACAGCGTCAAACCCCTCTGTCGCGAATTGAAAGCGACGGAGTATGAAGACAGCTGCTGCCGCGATTCCAACGCCTATGACAGCACCGTAGACCAGCTGGGCAAATACCGTGTACAGAATCGGTCCGGCGCTGGCCTGCCCATTCATGACAGAAAGCACGATGACCGTCATCATGTAGGAGCCTGGGTCATTGCTTCCACTTTCGATTTCCAACATGGATGCCGTGTTGTACTTCAGGTTCATCCTTTTTGACCGGAGTATGGAGAAAACGGAAGCCGCATCTGTCGAACTGATGACAGAGCCGATCAGAAGGCTCTCAAGAAATCCGATATGAAGCACGAAATGGCAGAACAGGCCTGTGAGGCCGGCCGTTGCCGCCACTCCTATGGTTGAAAGAAGGATTGATTTTACCGCCACTGGTCTGGCCTCGTTCCAGTTGGTGCCAAACCCGCCATAGAACATGATGAAAATCAGGGCTATGGAACAGATCTGTTCGGCAGCCCGGAAATCATCAAAAGGAATTTTGACCAGACCGTCCGACCCGAACAGCATTCCCAGAAGAATAAATGCAAAAAGGGTCGGAATCCCGATTTTACTTGATATTTTATTGAACAGAATGCAGATTATGATTATGACTGCGGTTATGAAAAGATAGATTGACATGTTTCCCTCCTTTAGTCTTATTTGTTTATATATCCTACTTACATTGTATGATATATGGGATGTTGAGTCAAGGATGCGGGCTTTATGATGTCAGGTACCGCTATTTGTTTAGTACCTTTTCATGGTACCTGACACCATAAATTTTTGTTTATGGTGTCAGGTACCATGAATGGATATCGAAAAAGGAGTGCACTTGATTCCCGCATCATCTTCATGTATAGTGAAAAGGCAGGGAATCTGGAAGCGTTTTTTACCATTTGAAGCCTTCAAAGATTGCTTGATTTTCCCCCGGATAGCATAATACAAATAAAGATTCTTTTTCGAAAGGCAGGATCCTCTAAATGGATATCGGAATTTTCAAAGGTGTAATATTTAACATTGGCATGCTCGTTCTGATTGCACAGATTCTTGGCAGGATGCGCATCGTCAAAAAATTCGTGGTGCGCCAGAAACATACGCTCCGCGAGAATATGATCATGATTCTCATCTTCGGAACCATCAGCATTCTCTCCACCCACATGGGGATCAGCGTCCACGATGCCCTTGCCAATACCAGGGTAATCGGTGTTATGGCAGCCGGGTTTATCGGCGGCCCTGTCGTCGGAATCAGCACGGCAATCATCGCCTCTATCCACCGGTACCTGATAGACATCAACGGGTTTACTGCTTTTGCATGCGCCATCTCGACCTTGGCGGAAGGCATAATTGCCGTTTCATTTACCGGCTATGTCAAAAAAACGAAATACCAGGAATCCGACCTGTTCCTGCTAACCTTTATTGCCGAAATCCTTCAGATGGTCATCATCCTGCTGATTGCAAAACCATACTCCCATGCATTGGAACTGGTGCGCGCTATCGCAGGCCCGATGATTCTTTTCAATTCTATCGGCATGGTCCTGTTTGTAGGCGTATTCAAAAACATAATCCTGGAGCAAGAGTATGAAATCGGCAAAAAGGTCGGGCTTATATTTGATATTACAAAGAAATGCCTGCCCATCCTGCAGACCGGCCTGTATGATCAGGACAGCTGCCGCAGCATCAGCAAAATCATCCTGGAATCCACGAAGGATCTGGGCATCATTTTTACAGATACAGCGGAAATCCTCAGCTCCGAGGGCAAACATCTGATGTACATCCCCCGCCACCACGAAATCCCCGAACTGGCACGCCGAACGATCTGCAGCGGAAGCGTGTGCATCGCCGAAGAGACGGCACCTGGCGATATCCTGTCGAAGGCATTTCAAAAATCAGTCGCCATAGCCGCGCCTCTTCGAAAGAACGACAAGGTTTTCGGATGCATGATTATTTTTACAAATAAATATAAGATTTCCCTTCATTCAGATATCGAATTCGCCGACGGCCTCAGCAAGTTTCTTTCCATCCAGCTTGAACTATCCCAGATCGAGAAGCAGCAGAGGCTTTTGGAAAAGGCTGAATTTCAGGCACTGCAGTCTCAGATCAATCCGCATTTCATCTTCAATTCCCTGAATACGATCAGTGCTTTCTGCAGGGAAAAACCTGGCAAAGCCAGGGAACTCCTGATTGCACTTGCGACCTATTTCCGCAATTCCATTCAGACACAGGATGGTTTCGTAAGCATTTATGACGAGCTTGACTATGTGGAAGCCTACCTTCAGCTGGAGAAAGCACGGTTTGAAGACAGGCTTCAGATTATTACGGAAATACCGGAATCCCTGGACTGCCAGCTGCCCTGCCTGATTCTGCAGCCGGTCGTCGAAAACGCCGTCAAGCACGGGGCGATGAAGCGGAAACAGGGAACCATAAGCATAACCGCTGAAGAACAGGAAGATACCGTAATTATTTCCGTCTCAGACAACGGCCTCGGAATACCGGAAGACCTTCTCCTTCACCTGAAAGCCAATACCATGGACTGCAGGAAAATCGGATTGTCCAATGTGGAAAGACGCCTGCGCTATATTTACGGCAGAGGGCTGGATATTTCCTCAACACCGGAGGGTACGACGGTCCGTCTGCACATTCCCGTGAGAAAAAACAGCTTAAGATTGGAGGAATTTTAATGAAAGTCGCAATCATAGATGATGAAAAGCCGGCACGAAGCGAACTCAGCTACCTGATCAGGGAAGCTGCTCCCGAAGCCATCATAACAGAGATAGAAAATGGCGAAACCGCACTCGAAATACTGTCCAATGAACGTTTCGACCTTCTCTGCATCGATATCAATCTCGGAGATATCAGCGGAACCGTTCTGGCTGCTACGGCCAGGAAGATTCTACCTGATGCGGAAATCGTATTCGCCACTGCCTATAATAATTATGCAGAAAAAGCCTTTGAGATAGATGCCATTTACTATCTGCTAAAACCCTTTTCTGCAAAAAAGGTAACGCAGATGCTTGACAAGTACAGCAGGAAGAAGCAGGCTCATTCTGCAGAGGCATCCTGCTGCCTTACCTCTAAAATCCCAGTCACCGTTGACAAGAAAATCCTCCTCCTCGACATTTCCGAAATCGTCTATATTGAGTCACAGAACCGGATATGCATCATCCATACCAGATCAGGGGAATACAGGGACTGCACCACCCTCTCCTGCTACGAGGACAAACTTTCTACCAGCGGTTTCTTCCGCATCCAGAAAAGTTACCTGATCAACATGAAATACGCTTCTGAGATATATCCCTGGTTCAACGGAACCTTCTGCGTGAAAATGGCCGGATTTGAAACAGCAAACCTTCCCGTCAGCAGAACCCAGATCAAAACTCTCAAAAAACTATTCGGGATTTGATGTCTCCACTTCTGCATTTCGCACGGTCTTTTATGCATGTTGTACCTATTTCAAAGTCTTCCCGCCCTGTTTATGTTAAAATACGCCTATAAAAAAACAACCGAAAGGCGGGAAACATATGATATCATTTTTTACATGTCTTGTATTACTGATCGGAGGATACCTTGTTTACGGAAAAATCGTGGAAAAGAATTTCACCCCTGACGACAGGGAAACTCCGGCAATCACAATGGCAGACGGATCAGACTACGTCGTAATGGAAAACTGGAGGATATTCCTGATCCAGCTTCTGAACATCGCAGGCCTCGGACCTATCTTCGGCGCCATTGCAGGCGCTTTATGGGGCCCTGTCGTTTTCATCTGGATTACGCTCGGCACCATATTCGCTGGTGGCGTTCATGATTATCTTTCCGGAATGATGTCCATGCGGCACGGCGGAGCCACAATCGGAGAAATTGTAGGCATCTACCTTGGCCCTGTCATGAAAAAAATCATGCGCATATTCTCTGTCGTACTGCTCATCCTTGTTGGCGTTGCCTTCTCAACCGGACCTGCAGCGCTGCTTGCCATGCTGACTCCGGACGCATTAAACATAACTTTCTGGCTGGTTGTAATCCTTGCTTATTACTTTATTGCAACCTTTGTTCCCATTGATAAGATTATCGGAAAAATCTATCCTGTTTTCGGCCTTTCCCTGATTTTTATGGCTTTGGGAGTTGCTGGCGGAATCATCGTCAAGGGTTATACCATTCCTGAGATATCACTTTCCAACCTGCACCCGGCTAATACACCGATCTGGCCAATGATGTTCGTTTCTGTTGCCTGCGGTGCGATTTCCGGTTTCCACGCAACCCAGTCTCCGTTGATGGCGCGCTGCATGAAATCAGAGCGCGACGGCAGGAGGATTTTCTATGGAGCAATGGTTTCCGAAGGCGTTATCGCACTTATCTGGGCAGCTGCAGGCTGCGCATTCTACGGAACCACCGGCGGCCTCGGGTCTGCATTAAAAGAACTCGGCGGACAGGGTCCTGTAGTCTATGACATCACCACAAAGCTTCTTGGACCTGTAGGTTCTGTTATTGCCATGATCGGCGTTATTGCATGTCCGATTTCCTCAGGTGATACTGCATTCAGAAGCGCAAGACTGGTCATTTCAGACTGGCTGAAGATCGACCAGGCCAGCTTTAAGAAAAGACTGGCTCTTACCATTCCTATATTGGGAATCGGTGCCCTTCTGACTCAGATGGACGTTTCTATTATCTGGCGTTATTTCTCATGGAGCAACCAGACCCTGGCAATGCTTGCATTATGGGCAGGCGGTGCCTACCTTTACAAAAACAACCGCAATCCATGGATGGCCGTCATTCCTGCCACATTCATGTCAGCGGTAAGCCTTACCTATATACTGATGGCGCCGGAAGGCTTCAAACTCAGCACAACAATTTCCTACCTTGCAGGAATTCTGTTCGCTGTGGTCTGCCTGTTTGTATTTGTTAAGAAAACCTACCTGAATCAGGCTAACAAGAAGGCAGAGGGTACTGCTTAGGGGCTGCTTGGTACCTGACACCACATTGCTTGGTACCTGACACCATAAATTTTTGTTTATGGTGTCAGGTACCAAGCGGGTACCACCATGCGAGCTACCACCATGTGGTACCACTTGGTACGCCACTTTATTTAATATTTTCTATATTATAGATATAATACCCCTCATAATAATAACTTGCATCAATACCCTTCATATAAACCTCATGGTCATTAATCTGATCAGTCAGTGCAGCTTTTAACAAAACCTTAATTTCCACATCTTTTACAGGACTGCGTTCCATTGCAAGCAGATAATCTTCTTTATCAACCTGACTCCAATCTATAACGCGCTTAATCTCCTTCTTCAAAATCGCATCAAGCCATATTCTTATACTGCGGCCATTGCCTTCACGGAATGGATGTGCAACATTCATCTCAACATATTTTTCAATAATTTCATCGAAAGTTGACTGTGGCATCTGATCAATATTTTTAAGAGCAGCTTCCAGATATATAACGGGTGCAAATCGAAACCCACCCTTTGCAATATTTACATTACGCATTTTTCCGACAAAAGGGTAAATTTCGCCAAAAAGATACTGATGGATTTCTGCAAGTCCTTCGAATGTACCAATTTCGAATTTATCCAACAATTCCTTTTCAAACAACTCAAGGGCTTTCATCTTGCTGATTTTTTCTTCCATACGGGCAAGTTCCGAAGAATCCGTTATACCCATTTTATTTTCTAATGCCATGACTTACTCCTTTCAAAATCATCTTTGTAACTATTCAGGACTACTGAACAGTTACTTATCTTTTAACAACGCAAAACCCTAATAAGCGTCATGCCTTCCCACAAACACATCATAAATACGCTGATATCTGTACCCCTTTTTTATAACAGAACTATCTTTTACAACAATCCCCATCTTCACCAGCTGATTAATGATATTGGACACGACATTTACAGACACACCTGATTCATCCTGCACTTCTTTTTTTGTAAATACAATCTGGCGCATGATTACAGGCATAATACGATAGACCGAATTACCTCTGAAGCATTCTATCGCCTTCATATCCTCCCTGTATATTTCCTTGATGCGATTTATTTTATAGATATATGAATTACACTGGTCAATCACGCACTGCAGGAAAAATTTGATGAATCCTGCTACATTACCACGCCTGCTTTCCATTAAACTGCGCTGATAGGCCGGTTTGTATAATTCTATAATTTCTGATAAAAATAAAACAGGCTTTCCTTCTTCTAAAAGTGCCATTTGCACCGGAATCAGAGCTCTTCCCAATCTCCCATTTCCATCTTTGTATGCATGAATAGTCTCAAACTGTGCATGTGATATCGCTACATTTACAAAAAGCGGATCAATAAACGCATCGTTCATATATTCAAACAAATTACCCAGCAGTTCTGGAACAGCTTCCGGCTCTGGGGGAATAAAGATTGCACCATCTATTCCAGCTCCCCTTGGTCCAATCCAATTCTGTGTTGTTCTGATCTGTCCAGGTGTTTTTTCTGAACCCCTTACACTATTCAGCAGAATACGATGCATCTGATTTACAAAATATAAGTTTATTTTTTTCTGTTCCTGCAGCTCTTCATATGCAAATTCAACTGCTTTTTTCAAGTTCTGTATTTCCAGATTGTCATCTGTCTGCTCCAGATATTTTAAATAATACATTTCATCCTGGGATATCTGAGTGCCTTCTATCTGTGTGGATTTATAGCTTTCATTTAATAAGACGGAATCCAGAAAATATTTCGTATCAAACTCCAGGGTATTTAATAATGATTTATATTCTCCATATCTTTCATTTGATTCAGCTAGTAATCGAAGCAATTCTTTATCTATTTTATACTCTGTTGGTAACTTATCGGCTTGATATGGTTTCATTTTCCCGAAATTCCTTTCACTTTTTGTTATATTATATCCTGATGAAGCAAAAAAATCACTGTTTTTTTATAAAACAGTGATTTTTTGTGTTTTTCATGCTGTTTTATCACAGCAATTATCGTTTTTCATTGAAATTCTCTCATTGTTACCAGCCCCGTTTGGTACCTGACACCATAAACTTTTGTTTATGGTGTCAGGTACCAGCACTTATTGGGCCGCGTACTTTGCGGCCTTACGTACCACTACGTCTTCATCTAAGCGAGAGCGCGCTGCGAATGAACATGTTTTGCATCACGTCCTCATTCCCGAAAGCTGTGCAAATTGACGAACACTATTTTGTAAATGGGCTTTTGACACTTCATTTACTTCAATTCCTCCATATATTTTTTCACAAAAGGAATCGCAGCTCCTATTCCAAGCGGCATAATTACACTTTTGCTGATTTTAATATACTGTTCGCGGGAAGGGAAAGCAGAGCACTGATATGCCAGTTCCTGAAGCTCCTGAACATCTTCCTCCGTCAGATATTTTGACAGGGTACCGCCCAGAACGACATCGCTGGTGATGAACATATGCAGATTGTCGATTGCGACCGCCAGATGTTCCAGATAAGCATGCCATCGCTTTTCGATTTTCTGATCCTTATTTCGCAGTTTCTGGAAAAAGATTTCCAGACTTTCTCCCGGCTTAAGGAGGGCATTGAGCGAACAGTAGGAATTGACGCATCCCTTTTTCCCGCAATAACAAGGGTGTCCGTTAGGAACCAGCGTCATATGCTCGAAAACGCCGCTTTTCAGTTCTCCTCCACGGAAGAATTCGCCATTGATGATGACTGCACCGCTCAAATTGTCCCGGATGTTAAAGAAAATCGCATTATCCAGCTCCGGATTCAGCCACAGTTCTTCGTTGGCGACCGACTCTGCATCATGATTAAAGGTACAGGGAAGATGAATTCTGGATGTGAATTCACTGATCGTCAGGCCTGTGCAGTTCAATATTTTTCCGTATATGACCTCTTTACCATCAGCAGAAATAAGCCCCTGAAGCGCGATTCCCACTCCAAGAATATTATCCCGGGTCGTCTGCAGGCTTTCAATGAACCTGTTTACCGATTCGCAGACCGTATCATAATATTCCTTTGTATTAGAAAAAGGGTACTGGAATTTCTCAAATTTCAGCGTATCGGCATACAGATCGATCGCCACGATTTCATAGCGGTCGCTCAGCATTTCCAATCCAATGGCGATTTTTCCCAGGCTGTTGAAAATATATTTTTTCGCCTTTCTCCCGCCTGTCGATTCCACATTTCCCTTTTGATAGATTACATCAGCCTCCTGCCATTCTTTCAAAACCTGTGCCACCGTCGGGCGGCTCAGATTCAAATCCTCCGAAATCATCTGGGGGGAAACCTCTTTATTTTTATAGATGTAATCTAGTATATTTTTCTTGTTTTTTTCTTTTAATACCGCAACGGTAAAATTCGTATCCATACCCCACCTCCAGAACTACTTTATCTGCTGATCTGCCACTTGGAAAACAGCTTCCTTTAAACTTTGATAACTTCTATGATAACCTAGTGAATCCGTCTTTGTCCAGTCGGAAATCCCGCTGGCAGCTCCGGGCGTTTTCTTGTTACTGATTACAGAGTGAACAGTAACGTTTTCTTTCATCTTATTACGAAGATAAGGAAAGACGCACACCCAACATGTGCATCCCTCCTTACCTTCGTCAGATCGCAGCAGTTCAGGACTGCATCCTTGATAGCTGCGTCAAATTCTTTTATCTTGTCACTGTCTCTCCGATAGAAGCAATATCGCGATGAAACTGTTCATCCTCACTGACTACTAAAATTGGTTCCTGAAAATCCAACGCATACATGCCGATATAGCTTTTTGCATCAATAATGATGGTGCTGTCTGTATTGTGGAATGCCACGTCCGATGCACATTGTGTTGCCAGCCGCTGGATCTTCTGTAATTCATCAATGGTCCTGATCATTTTTTTCGTAACCACCTTTCATCCCTCCATCCTGTTCCGTTCCTGTCGGGACCTTATTTTACCATGGTTGCAAAATCAAGTTCTTTGTCTGCATAATCAGCAACATTATCAGCATCAATAACTACTGTTCCCGCATCTACAAATTCTTCCACTTTTTCGCCTGCCATTATTTTGATCGCAGTATCCACTGCTGTCTGTCCCAGAAGAACAGGGTCATTAGAAGCAGTACATGCATATCCGCCTTCTTCAATTTTCAATACGGCTTCCATCAGTCCATCCACGCCGCATACAAGAACATCTGCGAATCCCTGTTCCGCGCAGACCTGAGCTGCTCCCAGAGCCATGTCATCGTTATGTCCGTAAATTGCAACTACATCTTTGTTTGCCTGTAATAAATCCTGTGTTGCAGGAATCGCTTTTGATCTGTCGTAATCACAATAGGAAGATTGTACGATTTTCAGGCCTGGTGCCTCTGCAATTGCTGCGTCGAAACCGTCTCTTCTGTTCATCATAGTCGTGGAGCCAGCAGTTCCCTGGATCTCCAGGATCGTTCCCTTTGCAGCATCTTTGCCGCCAAGGAGCTCAATCAGTCTTTCTCCTACAAGTCTGCCCATCTCTTTGTTATCTCTTCCGACCCAGGCATCATATCCTTTTTTTACATTCTTATCTACAGTAATGACAGGTATGCCTGCCTTGTTGCAGGCTTCAATTCCTGCCGAAGGACCATCTTCATTCACAGGATTAACCAGAAGCACATCAATTCCGCGTGAAATCAGATCCTGAATGTCTTTGTTCTGTTTTGCAACATCATTGTCCGCATTGAGAGAAATTACCTCAAGCCCTTTTTCCTTGCCATAATCCCCGATGATCGGAGTCATGTTCGCAAAGAACGGGGTGTCCTGTGAACAGTTAGAAAATCCAATGGTAAACGTATCCTTCGTTTCCTCTGCAGACTCATTCTGGGTAGTCGTGCCGGTAGCCTCTTTTTCCGTGGTACCTCCGCATCCTGCCAAAGAAACTGTAACTGCGACTGACATTGCAATTGCTGCTAGTTTTTTCATTTTCATCTTTTCATTCTCCTTTTCGTTTTGTGCACTGATCAGATTACCATGTGTACCTGTCAGCTTATGTAAAAGCCGTCAGCTTAGAATAGAAGCCGCCACTTTTTCATTCATGAGGATCTGAACTATTACTTATTTTCTTTCTTTTGCAACAAACCTGTTCAACAGAAGCGCGCAAATGATGATGATTCCCTTTGCTATCCTCTGGTAATAGGATGGCAGCCCTACAAGATTGAAAATATTCGTTAATATCTGGAGCAGGAATACGCCTCCGAAGGTTCCCACAACGGAACCTGCGCCGCCGCTTAAGCTGGCGCCTCCGATTACGCTTGCTGCAATCGCATCCAGTTCATATCCGTTTCCTGCAGTTGGCTGTCCGGTGGACATCCAGGATGCTGTAAGAATACCGGCAAAACCTGCAAGCATTGCACTCAGCACGTAGGTAATCGTATAATTGCGCTTTGTCTTGATTCCCGAAAGCATGGCCGCTTCCCTGTTTCCGCCAATGGCAAACAGGCTGCGCCCGAACAGGGTATATTTTAAAACAAGGGCAAACGTGATCGTTAATATGATCCAGAAAACACCGCTTATGGCAACCGTATCAAAAGCGAAGCCGCCGCCCATTACATGGAAGGCATCGCCCAGGCCAAACACCGGGTTTCCGCTTGTCGTAAGCAATGCCGCTCCTCTTGCGATTTCCATCATCGCCAGTGAAGCGATGAAATCCGGCAGGTTGAATTTGGAGATCAGGAAACCGGTAATGAGACCCATGGCAACACTGACCGCAAGACCAAGCAGGCATCCCAGAATGATTCCCGCCATGCTTCCCGACATGCGGTACACGAGCATGGAAGTGACCATGCCGGCGAATGCAAGTACAGATCCTACCGACAGGTCGATGCCGCCGATCAGGATTACAAGCGTCATTCCGATCGCCACAATACCCGGAATCGAAGCCTGCTGAAGCAGATTTAAAAAGTTATTCAGAGTCAGAAAACTTGGAGACAATATTGCAGAAATAATGATAAAAACAATTAACATAACAATCAGATTATACTTCTTCAGCACTGTGCTGATACTCATTTTACTTTCCATTAGGCAATCCTCCCTACCACTGATGCATGCAGAATCTGGTCCGAATTGAAGCTCGCTTTATTCGAGGACATGATCTGTTTTCCGTCATACATGACATGAATGTTATCGCTTATCCTAAGCAGTTCCTGTAATTCCGAAGATACCACGATCACGCTTTTTCCCATATTTGTCATCTCGCGGATCAGTTTATAGATTTCTTCTTTTGCCATAACATCGATACCCTGAGTTGGCTCATCCAGCAGAAGGATATCGCAATCCTGCATCATCCATTTTGCCAGGATTACCTTCTGCTGATTTCCTCCAGACAGGTTCTGGGTAATCGTATTGACAGAGGGCGTCTTCACGTTGAGCATTTCTTTATAGTTCTTACATTCTTCATTGATATCCTTATATTGTATGATTCCATTCTTTTTGAACTTCGATAACGCCACCATGGACATGTTTTCCCATACAGGGAGCATCAGCACCAGTCCCTGGGTCTTCCTGCTCTCAGGCGCCAGTCCGATCTTATGTCCAATCGCGTCCTGGGTATCCTTGATATTCACTTTTTCCCCTTGCAGGTACATTTCCCCGCCAGTTATGGGCGCCAGTCCGAAAATCGACTGCAGGATCTCTGTCCTGCCGGCCCCGACCAGGCCGTAGAGTCCAAGTACCTCTCCTTTATGCAGAGCCAGGTTGATATTCGAGACTTTATAGTTGCTCATATCCTTCAGCTCCAGGACCACTTCCTCCGAAACCTTGTGTACTTCCGTCTCTTCTGTCTCGATCTGGGAAATGGTAATTCCTGTCATATATTCTACCAGCGAATTTTCGTTTAGCTCGTCCGTTCTCTTGCATACGACGAATTTTCCATCCTTGAGAACTGTGATCCGGTTTCCTACTATAAAAAGCTCCTCCAGATGATGGGAAATATAGATGATCGTGATTCCCTTTTCCTTCAGATCCTTGATTACCTTGACGAGGATTTCAAATTCCGACTGGGACAGGGTAGATGACGGTTCATCCATAACGATGAGCTTTGCGTCACATGCCAGTGCCTTCATGATTTCCGTCAGCTGCCGCTGCCCGATGTTCAATGACGAAACCTTTGCCCGGGCATTGATTTTGATATTCAGGTTGTCTGCAAGCTTCTGCGTGTTGTCATACACTTTTTTCCAGTCCACCGCGCCTGCCGCCGTCTTTGGAAAATTGTTAACGTAGACATTTTCGCCGACCGTCAGATCATTAAAGAGGGACAGTTCCTGATAAATAACAGAAATGCCTTCTTTCCTGCGTTCCTGGGTTCCATGTGGCTTTAAAACTTTTCCATCAAATAAAATTTCTCCCTCATCTTCCGTATAGGCACCAGACAAAATTTTCATTAATGTAGATTTCCCTGCACCGTTGGCGCCGATCAGGCAGTGTACTTCTCCCTTTTTGACATTGAAGTCAACACCGTCAAGCGCTTTTACTCCGGGGAATATCTTACTGATTTTTTTCATTTCCAGAATATTATCACTTTGCAATATAATACCTCCGTTTCTGTTAAGCCTCATTACATTTCTGTTAAACCGAATTACTTTTGTTAGATTGATTTACTCAAGTATACTTTCTTTATCCAAATGTGTCAATTGACCATTTATCACATATTTATTTTTGTTTTTTTATGCTATTTTACCATGTTTACTTGTTCGTTTATGTTTTAACCTGTTATATATTTGTCAATGTTTCATCCTTTTCACCTGTTTTTTGCAACTTTTCAACACCTTCCCCAAGCTGGGGAGTCTGTCATTTGCACTCTGACAGCAGTTTCTTCTATATAAGCGTCTTCTCCCTGCATGATTTCCTCACAGCATTTCGTCGCCCATATCCCGCTCTATTGTGCCTGATCCCGAAGAATTATACACGATTTTTGTATGTTTTATTTGTGTAACATTAACAATTGACTAAAAAACATTTTGAAGTTAAACTTACACTTAAGTAAACAACATTTACATAACTTTCATCTGACGCGCGTATTTTAAAACCAAGTTCACTTAAAATTCTATTGAAAGAAAAAGGAGACCAACACTATGAGTACTTTACCAAAAAAAATGAAAGCAATTATTGCCTACGCACCTGGAGACTATCGCTTTGAAATAGTGGATACGCCAAGGGCCGGAGACGGAGAAATGATCCTGAAAGTAGAAGCATGCGGCGTCTGTGCCGGAGACACAAAAGCCTTTGCAGGAGCCGAGAGCTTCTGGGGCGGCGACGGACAGCCCCCTTACATAAAAGCACCTATGATCCCGGGACATGAATTTGTAGGTACCGTAGTAGAACTCGGACCAAACGTAAAAGGAAGCTGGAAACTGGGCGACCGCATCTGCCCAGAGCAGATCGTTCCATGCGGAGAGTGCATGTTCTGCAAAACAGGACGCCACTGGATGTGCGAGAAGCACGATCTGTTCGGATTCCAGAAGAACGTAAACGGCGGCATGGCTGAATACGTAAAATTGACAAAAGAAGCCCTTCCTTATCTCGTACCTGCAGATATGCCGATCGAACAGGCCGCTTTGATCGAACCATATGCCTGCTCCTTCCACTGCGTGGAACGCGCGCAGATCACAACCAGAGACTTCGTTGTACAGTCCGGCGTTGGAACGCTTGGACTCGGCATGGTAGGCGCGATCAAGCAGGCCAACCCAAAATGCCTGGTCGTACTTGATATGAACGACGAACGTCTTGCGAAAGCCAAAGAGTTTGGCGCAGACATCGTTATGAACCCTGCAAAGGAAGACGTCGTTGCTAAAATCAAGGAAATGACCGGCGGATACGGCTGCGACATCTATATAGAAGCAACCGGACATCCATCAAGCGTGATCCAGGGCCTTCAGGCAATCCGTAAAATGGGGCGTTTTGTTGAATTCTCCGTTTTCGGCCAGGAAGTAACCTGCGACTGGTCCATCATTTCCGACCGTAAAGAACTGGATCTGCTGGGTGCCCACCTGAGTCCTTTCTGTTATGACACTGTAATCGAATGGATCGGCAACGGCAAACTTCCAACCGAAAACGTGGTCACAAATAAATTCGCACTAGAAGACTGGGAAAAAGCTTTCGAAATTGCCAAGACAGGTGCAGACGGCGCACTCAAGGTAATCATGGTGCCGGACATGCTTCCAGAAAGCAAGTAACCCGAAAACAGAGTGTGTGTGCAGCTGTTCAGGACTGGGATTCTGAACAGACACGAGAATTGATACGCCTGGCTAAAACGGCGGGAATGGAGAAAAAAATGCAGAGAATATTTAATGATGCAGATGATATAGTAGATGAAATGCTGAAAGGGTTTCTAAAAACCCATAGCGATATAGTCGTAAAGACAGACAACCCTCGTGTAGTCAGAGCCGTAAAGGCTCCTGTCGACCGGGTCGGAGTGGTAACAGGCGGCGGATCAGGCCACAAGCCTGCATTTATCGGATATGTAGGAGAAAACTTATGTGACGCGGTGGCAGTCGGCGAAATCTGCTCCTCTCCTACTGCGGCAGCATTCCTGGATGCATTCAAGGCGGCTGACGGCGGAAAAGGCGTTGCCTGCTTATACGGAAACTATTCAGGCGACAACATGAACGTGAAGATGGCTGTTAAAATGGCGAAAAAAGCCGGACTTGAAGTAAAGACCGTAGTAGCCAATGACGACGTTGCCTCAGCGCCAAAGGACCAGCGCGAAAAACGCCGCGGCGTTGCAGGAGAAGTGCTGATGTGGAAAGTCGGAGGCGCGAAAGCAGCCAAAGGCGCAACCCTGGATGAAGTGATCGCAGCAGCCCAGAAAGCGATTGACAATACAAGAAGCGTAGGAATCGGCCTCACGCCATGTACGCTCCCAGCAGTAGGACACCCGAACTTCGAGATCAAAGACGGAACCATGGAAGTGGGAATCGGACACCACGGAGAACCAGGAATCGAAGTGTGCGCACTGGAAACAGCTGCCCAGATGGCAAAGAGGATGGTGGACGTAGTAGTGCCGGATTATCCTTTCGTGGCAGGTGATGAAGTAGTCGTGCTGGTTTCAGGACTCGGCGCTACACCGATCATGGAATTATACGTGCTCTACGATGAAATCGACAGGCTCCTGACAGAAAAGGGAATCAAAACGCACCGCTCCTATGTCGGAAACTATTTCACATCACTTGAAATGATGGGTGCAACTCTTACCATGATGAAGGTCGATGAGGAACTGAAGGAACTGATCGATCTGCCTGCAAACAGTATGGGATTGAAACAATTCTAGAACAAAATACCGCGAAATGGTAATCAGGTTATGCGCAGGCAGCTTATGCGAGTTGCGCATAACCATTTTGACAGGGCGTATAGGTACATAAATAAGGGTGTAACTGATAAAAAAATTTTAGCAGCTGTTCAAGTATCCAGTTTCGCAAGGATGCACTCCTGAATAGTTACTAGTTTGAATCATATAGAGAAAGAGGTAATCGCTATGAGTACATTCAAAAATGCAGATGGAAAAAAAATATTGCTTAAAATGGTAAAAGCAATCCAGGACAATAAGGCATACCTTGGAGAAGTCGACGGCCTGATCGGTGACGGAGACCATGGAATGAACATGAATAAGGGCTTTTCAGTATTCGAAAGCCGTTTTGCGGACAAGGAATTTTCCTTTACCGAAGGCCTGGAAGAACTGGGAATGATCCTGCTGAACGAAATCGGCGGATCCATGGGACCGATCTACGGAACCATCCTGATGGAAATGGCAGAAGCAGGCGAAGACCTTGAAGAGATTTCCCTTGCAGACTTCGGAAATATGCTTTCGGCAGGACTCACAGGCCTCTGCGGAATCGTAGATGCAAAAGTGGGCGACAAGACCCTTGTAGATGCACTTTCCCCTGCAGCAGACGTCATCAGATCTTCTGCCGCCGAAGGAAAAGACTACAGGGAAGCACTTCCTGCAATGAAGAAGGCAGCCGAAGCCGGAAGAGACTCGACCAAAGACATGGTGGCAAAATTCGGCCGTTCCAGCCGTTTAGGCGAACGATCGAGAGGCGTGCTCGATGCAGGTGCAACGTCATGCAGCATCATCCTTACTGCTATGGCAGATGGGATCGAAGAAGTCATCGCATAAAATTCGGGCTGGATCATCGGATTTCAGCATAACAGCCTTACTGGATCATCCAGTTTCAGCAAGGCAGGATCAGGAGGAAAAAGCACTATGAGAATAGCAATCGGATGTGATGAAGCAGCTTACAGTCTTAAAGTAGAGATCATGAAGCATCTTCAGTCTAAGAATATAGAAGTGGTAGATTTTGGCGCTGAAGCAGGTGATATCGTATTATATCCCGACGTAGCTATAAAGGTAGCAGAAGCCGTGGCAAAAGGGGAATTCGAAAGAGGAATCCTGGTATGCGGAACAGGCATCGGCATGGCGATAACCGCAAACAAGGTGCCGGGCATCAGAGCCGCGGTATGCCACGATCCATTTTCAGCAGAACGCGCAAGAAAGAGCAACGATGCACAGATCATGTGCATGGGCGAACGGGTAATCGGCGTAGAACTCGCAAAATACCTGGTGGACATCTGGCTGAACTGCGATTTCGCAGGCGGCGGATCAGCACCCAAGGTAGACAGAATTATGGAATACGAGCAGGAATACCTGAAAAAGGGCTGCGTGTAAAAAAGAACAAATGACAAGGGAGTTAATGCCAGTTAATATTCCATTGTCTTAATAAATAAGGATTCTGCAGGTTCAAGTCTGCGGAATCCTTATTTTTTTTGCATATCATCTGGCCATTCACACTTTGTTCATGGTGTCAGGTACCACCACTTTCGCAGTAGCCCTCGCTTGGTACCTGACACCATAAATTTTTGTTTATGGTGTCAGGTACCGCACTTTATGATGTCAGGTACCAGCACTTTCATGGTATAATTATTGCAATTATGAAGGATGCAGTCCTGACATGTTACTGATTATTTTCAAAACCATTCAGAGGAGGAATTGCTATGGGAACAACTAAATCCGCATTGAAATTCAATCGATTTTTTGTCACTGTTCTAATGGCTGCAGCACTTGCTGTCAGCAGCATATTTATGTTGTCAGGCTGCAGCGCTGCCAAAGACGCTGATAACGAAAACACCCAGCCTGTTCAGGAAGACACCAGCCAGACACCTGAAACCACCCAGCCCGTCGACCATAATGTCGATATGGATCCCACTCCTCTGACAGATAAAGATCAGGTTCTGTCTCTTGAAGGATACGGGGCAAAAGGCGCCCTCGTCGATAAGGATCTGACCATTCGCGATATGCTCCTGTATGCAGTTCAGGATGAATACTTAGCGCACGGGGAGTATCTGGCCATCGTAGAAAAGTTCGGCAGCCAGAGACCTTATTCCAATATCATTCGTGCCGAGGAGACACATCTTGCATATTTGAAAGAAGTATACCTTTCCTATGGACTCGATTTCCCGTCCGACGGCTCTGCCGATCATATTGTTGTACCTGATGATCTGCTTGAAGCTGCACAGATCGGTGTCCAGGCCGAAATCGACAATATTGCGATGTACGAACTTTTCCTGACTTACGACTTGCCTGAAAATGTCTCCACAGTATTCTCTTCCCTGAAGAGAGGCTCCGACAGCCATCTGCTGGCTTTTCAGAAGCAGGTTGAGAGGCTGGATTAAATTTATTTCCTTAAATAAATTCCAGAAACCTTGGTCTCTCTGCTTTCATATCTTTCATTTTGGTTTCAATCAACCAAAAGGGCTGTCGCTAGCGACAGCCCTTTTAGTAACTACTGAATCCCCGCTGAAATTGCCAGTTTTGAACAAACGCCTGCTGCGCATTTTGTTCTTTGTAACACCAAATACAGGTGTTCCCCAAACTACTTCACTGGTGCCGGCGCTTTCACTACAATCAGCTCCAACACCGGTTCATCAAGATTCTTAACATTCATTTTCGTATCAACAGGAATTTTCAGCACAGTGCCCGCCTCGTATTTATGGATCTCCTGATCATCCAATCCGATGGAAAGCATTCCTCTTACAACTGTCATGTACACATTGGAATTGGAAAAATGCTCCGGAAGGCCTTCTCCCTTGTTGAATACCATATGGATATAATGTACATTGTCATCCTGGATTACTTTTTCTACGGCTTTTTCATTGCCTGTTGATATTTTATAGATCTGTTCTATCATATTATTCCTCCTCTTCTAATCTTGGTCAAAGCGGTTATGCGCAACCCGCTTATGCTACTTATTTTTATAGTGGATTGCAGTTTTCGGACATACCTGCTGGCAGTTCGTGCATTGCAGGCACAGAGCCTTGTTGATTGCCGCTTTCTTGTCATCAGCTACTTTTATCGCCTCTGTCGGGCACGTTTTTTCACAAAGCCTGCACCCTATACAGGAATTCCGGTCTACGGTTTCCGAGTATTTTGCATACTTTCCAAAGTATTTTTGCAGTGCTCCAAAGGGGCATATGTAATTATGAAATACATATGGCCGGTACCTCAATGTCACTAATGCCGATATAACCAGCCAGATCAGCAAGAGCGGTAAGTTCAGCCCGGCTGTCTTCTTTGCTGCCACCATAACGAGAACACTGGCCGCCAGTGAAATCCATGGTAATTTATCTGAAAGAAGCCATTTCGGAGCCGTTTTTGCCTGAAGCTTCAATTTTTTGGAGAGCCATTCCACCGGTCCCATGATCGTATTCATAGGACATGCATAACCGCAGTAAATTCTCCCGAAAACCAATGCCAGCAAAAGGCTGATTGCAAAAATGCCAAGCCAGATCACCATTTTCCCATTCAGGACCAAAAATAAAAATATTCCCAAAAACAGAAGCCTGACTCCTGTTGCCACATACTTCATTGACCCTCCTCCTCTCTTTTCAAAATACAATTGCCTGAAACCAAAACAAATCGTAAGACAAGGTACGGAAAGCCCTCAATATGCATGGTTTACAGTTATTATACTTATCCAGACAGAAAAAAGGTGTTACCATGGTAACTATTTGTCTGATTTTGTTATATGATATCATCTCGTGATATGCATTCGTTTTCAAATTCCCCTAATCAGGTAAAATAATCCAATACCCGCATGGCTCTGAGCGTATTCCAGCGGCTGACCGTTCCAGCCTGCTCCATTTCAAAATGCACTGCCGAACCCGGATAATGTGCCGGTATTTTCCAGCGGCCATCACTTGTGCGTTTTTTACAGACCACATCCAGTGCCTCCTGCATTCTTGCATCGTAGGGAGCCTCCGCTTTACGGAGATACTCCAGTGCACGCAGAATATCGTATCTCCAGCGTGTCGGATATGCCATATGGAGCATGTCAGGATTGATAATTTCGCCTGTTCTGTCAGACCGGAATAAATGATGCCGGAGAAGGAATTCTCGTGCTTCCATTTCAATCCCGGTCAGCTCTTCCCGCCTGTAGCCGTACCCTTGAAGGATATACTCCATGATCCCCTCAAGCGTGTTAATTGTCGTATGCATGGAACTATGTCTGGCCCCGGACCTGTTCAGCAGACAATTGAAGGCGCCATCCTTCATCTGCTGGCTTATCACAAAATCCACGACGGACTTTATCTTTTCTTCCTCCAGGCCAAAATAACATGCATAGTTCAAAAACATTCCATTGATGCACAGATCACTTTGCGGCACGCTCACAAAACCGTTTATGCTGCCATCCGCAGCCTTGCAGGTCTCTACTATGGCATCAAGGGCTTTCGTTATTTCTGCAGTACACGGGGCACATAGATTTCTCAAATCAAGAAGCGTATAATTGGTCGATGTCCATTTTGGCTGGTAAAAAGCCTTACCCCAGTGGCCTTCCGGATGCTGCCTTTTCAGAAACTCATATCCCCAGCCTTCTGTCGCTATCCTTTTCTTTAACGGAATCAATATGTCCGGCTCTGATTTCAATAAATCCCGATGCGTCTGGTATTGGATTGACACATCACCTTCCAGCAGCCAGCTGACAATCTCATTTCGTTCCATATCCCGCCTCCTCGTCCGATCTTCCATTTTCCGAACTGATATCGTGACTGGTCAAAACTCTTCATGATTATTTCCGGATCGGATGACGGACCACTGTCTTCATCTTTTCCGGATCCGTTTTCCGCGGATCGTTCAGGTATAGTTCATGGTGCCTCCGGATATGACCGTCTGGAAGTACTTCTGAAATGGCATTTACGTATCCATTGGATATAGCAAAATCGTCGATAGCCTTGACAGTTACTGCTTCCGTGTCATATGGACCCAGATGCATCATCTGAACGCAGAGCCCTTCCTCGAACTCCTCAAGCCTCGCTTTTGAAGTGTCCAGCTCCGGCTTCTTTTTCTGCAGCTCATCAACCGCCCACCGAAAAACCTCTTCGGTGACAAATTCCGGTTGCCGGATCATCGCAGTCCAGATCAGTTTATCCTTCTGCCCCGTTTCAAAAGGCCTGTCCTCCTCTGTCCACCATAAGCCTTCCAGCGGAGGCACGACATAGTCGAAGAAATCCGCAGGGGCTTTCCCGCTCTTGTTGCTCATTTTGATGGTGTAGGACAGTCCGTAAAGCAATTCGATGGCTTTCGCATATTCTCCCGCTTCCTCATTTGGGTTTCCTTTGCCATCGACCATGATGAATTTCATTTTTGGCACATCGACTATCGCTGGAACCGTCTTTGGCTGATAGAGATTCTTGTAGTGCTTTTTGTAATCTAATTTTTCCGGCATGATATTACCTCCTTATATTGGTACCTGACACCATAAACTGCAGTTTATGGTGTCAGGTACCTTTTTTCCGAACAGCTGCAATCATTTATTTACTCCCCATATTCCTGACGATTTCCAGATATCTCTCCGTGGCCGCTTCCGACGGTTCGCCCTTCCTGCAGATATCCAGCTTCTCCAGCTTGCGGTTCGGCCGTTCGACAATCAGCCTGCCGCTGCTGTCCAGCTTCCCCCTCAGGGCTGCAAACGCTTCCTTGAATCTCTTGTCCCTGCGGGCCTTCTCATAAAAAGAAAGCACATATACATAATAGAACAGGTTGTATCTCAGAAACGGATACTCCACCTGCATGAACAGCGTCCCCATTCCATAATGGCAGGGACCGGTCGGCGCCCGGACAGTCCAATGGTCAAGAAGGGTTTCGACTGCCTGGTCAAGATCATGAGCCCCTTCGTTCATTCCCGCACACCGGAATGCGTCCAGGGCGAGAAGGGTTACCCCGGGATTTGAAAAATCCGTTTCCGGACCTCGTCCGAACAGGAATTTGCTGCATCTCCAGCCTCCATCTTCAAATCTGTTGGAAAGGAGGTATTCCAGCACCTTCTTTACGCGCTCGTCACCGGCATATCCGTTTCTGTACAGGGCTGCAGCCGCAAGCGCCATCTGGCAGGGATAGATGGAGCCCTTCGGCGAAATGCGCACCCGCCCATCATCCCTTATGGCCTGAAGGACCAGCTCCGCCGCCCCCTGGAGCGCTTCATGAGACTTATCTACTTTCAATTCACTCATGATCAACAGGGCTGTCAGGGTGCTGATTGGCTTTTCTATGCCAATCCGCCCGTCTGGTGTCGCCCAAAAATCCGCGCCATTATCATGTCGTGTTGCGAGAATCTTTTCCAGGTCTGTTTCATACATGCTGTTCACCAATACCTTTCAAATGATTTTAGGATTTCTTTCCGTCACTTCTATCCATGATTCTGTTATACACCTGCATGACTTTCGGCGCAATGGTTTTCCTGTTTATGGTGTCAGGTACCTCTCCACGTTACCGCATTAAATCAGTGCGGTACCAGGTACCCCCTTAAGGTAACGCATTAAAACCACCAACTGCCCTTGAAATTTTAATCGTTGTATTATACAATCATATCATGCAACGATCACAAAAATAGCGAGGTGAAACTATGTTCATATGTGATATCAGCGTGTTTAACAAGTACGGGAAACAGAAGCTGGATGAAATGCTCTGTCCGCTCAAAGTCGACTGGCGCGAGCTTGTCGTGATGCTTGTCCTCGAACAGGTTCCGGGGATGGGGCAGGCTCTTTTAATTCCATTTCTGCAGACCGATAAAGCAAATGTAACAAAGCTGCTCCAGATGATGGAGAAAAAAGGGCTGATCAGACGCGAGACAGATGCAGCCGATCAGCGGAACAAGACCTGCCATCTGGCGGATCAGGGACATCTGCTGATCCCTAAGCTGCATGAGACTCTCGCGCTCTGGGAAGCGGCCTGCTTCAATGGCCTTACCAAAGAGGAAATTCAGCAGTTCCAGAGAACCAGCGAAATCATCACCCGGAACCTGGTTAGGGATTAGAAGGCCGCAAAATGGCAATTTCATCATGTTTTACGACTAAACAAGAAAGCGAAAGAAGAGGTGTCGAAATGAACAAGAATCTAATGGACTTCCTAAGCATCATCGAAACTGAAAATCGTTATAAAGCGCTGCAGTTTGTCCTGGACAGACTGGAAAAGAAGGAGCTTTCCATCCTGGAGGTATACGAGGAAATCCTGGCCCCGGCCCTGAACCTTATGGTGCCCTCGGAAAATGAAAATGTAGATATCTGGAAGGAACACGTCAGAACCTCCATCATCAAAACGATCCTGGAGAATGCCTATCCCTATGTCATGAAGGAAAAAGAGGAAAAGGGCATCTCCATCAGCAAGACCGTGGCAGTGCTCTGTCCCCCGGAGGAATATCACAATGTGGGGGCCCGCATGGTCACCGATATTTTGACGATTTTGGGCTATGACGCGATTTTCGTGGACAGCAACACGCCGCTGCGGGTGATCGAAGCTGGAATGGACATCCGGAAAATCGATTGCATCGCCATCAGCATCTCCAATCCCTATCATCTGGTTTCCACAAGGGATATCATAGAGGCGGTCCGCAAGAAGGATGCTTCCGTAAAAATCATCGTGGGTGGAAATGCAATCAAGAAAGCTGGCTCCCACGCCGATCTTCTCAAGGCCGACTATATCGTGACATCCTTAAAAGAACTGGAAAACCTGGAAGGAGGAACCTCTCATGAAACTATCATTTAACATTGCCCTTCGTTTTTTAAACTCCAGCAAGGGGCAGACCTTCCTTATTGCACTGGGCATCGCAATCGGCGTCTCTGTCCAGATTTTCATAGGCTCTCTCATCCAGGGCCTGCAGATAGATCTGGTGGACACCACCATCGGGAGCCAGCCTCAGATCACCATCACGAGCACTTCAGATGACAAACTCATCGGCGACTACGAGTCCCGGCTTTCAGATATTTCTTCAGACTATGAAGGCGTGAAACATGTTTCTCCGTCTGCTGACGGACCTGCCCTGGTCACTTCCGACGAAGAAAACTACAGCATCCTCGTCCGCGGCCTTTCCTTCGAAGCTGCAGAAGGGATCTATAAAACAAAAGAACGCCTGGTGGAAGGTTCCCTGCCAGAAAACAAAAATGAAGTCCTGATCGGAACGACGCTCAAGGATGAATCAGGCATCCAAATCGGGGATGAGGTAGATGTCCTGACAAGCTCCGGCGAAAACCAGGCGCTGACCGTCACCGGCATCTTCGACTTCCAGGTGGCAAACCTGAACAGTTCCTGGGTGCTCACCACCCTGGAGACCGCCCAGTCCATGTTCTCCTATGACGACCGGATCACCGGCATCGAAATGCAGGTGGAGGACGTGTTCCTTGCAGATACCATTTCATCCGACATCCAGGCAGACCTCCCCGAGGACCTTCTGGCTGAAAACTGGAAAGACCAGAACGCATCCCTCCTGAGCGGCCTGAATGGCCAGAGCGTCTCCAGCTACATGATCCAGGTATTCGTCATGATTTCCGTGCTCCTTGGCATCGCCAGCGTCCTGGCCATCACCGTAGTTCAGAAATCCAGACAGATCGGCATCCTCAAGGCAATGGGAATCCGCGACAGCGCAGCCAGTCTGATTTTCGTCTTCCAGGGCCTCATGCTGGGAATTGCCGGCGCGATCCTTGGAATTTTATTAGGCCTGGGGCTTGCCTATGTCTTCACCCGTTTTGCCCTGAACCCCGACGGCACGCCAGTCGTACCACTCTACATCAATCCAGGATTTATTGCACTGTCTGCAGGGTTTGCAATCGTGGTTTCCACACTGGCCGCCCTCATTCCCGCAAGAAAATCCTCTAAACTGAATCCAATCGAGGTGATCCGAAATGCGTAATGTGATAGAACTGAAAAAAATAAACAAGATCTACGGCAGCCAGGTCAAGACCCAGGTTCTGTTTGACCTGGACCTGGCCATCGAGGAAGGCAGCTTCAACTCCATCATCGGGCAGTCCGGAAGCGGAAAAAGCACCCTGCTGAATATCATCGGCACCCTGGACCAGCCCACAGACGGCGAGGTCTACATCAACGGAAAAAGGACCGACCAGATGAACAAAAATGAACTGGCCACTCTGAGAAACGAGACCATCGGATTCATTTTCCAGTTCCACTACCTTCTCCCGGAATTCACCGCTCTGGAGAACGTCCTGATGCCTTACCGCATCCAGTACGGCAAGGTCCCGGCGGACAAGCTGAAAAGAGCCAATGAACTCATGGCTCTGGTGGGGCTCGAAAAAGTCAAGAACAACAAAGCAACCAATATGTCCGGCGGACAGCAGCAGCGTACTGCTATCGCCAGAGCCCTCATGAACAGCCCCAAAATCATCCTGGCCGACGAGCCTACGGGAAATCTGGACTCGGAAACCACTGAGACCGTATACAATCTGCTCCGGGACATCAACAAAGAAATGGGCACCACCTTCATCATCATCACCCATGACCGGCGCATCGCAGAGACGGCGGACCGCATCATTGAGATTAAGGACGGCAGGATCGCGCTGGATATCTAAATTGGTACCTGACACCATAAACTGGAGTTTATGGTGTCAGGTACCATTAATTTTTCATTAATTTATCACAAAAAAAACGCCACAAGCTTGATCATTAGCCTGTGGCATTAATATTTTTTGAATTTTTCTGAGGCAAAAAGCTAATAATTCCTTCCTGCCTCTCATGTGATCGTTTATAACGAATCAGTTATTGTATCAGCTTTTTTCTTTCCCGTAATTAAAGCTGCGACAGCCAGGATAGCGTTAATCAAACACCACACGGACCAGATAACAAGATCACTGTAATTCCCATATCCTGCAAATCCTATAAGTGCGGCTAATCCAAACAAAATAACAAGAGCAATGTTTCCACCCTTTTTAACTGATTTTCTGGATGCTACGGAGACAATTCCACCCGCAAGCATAAACGCCGCAACCAAAAAACCTACAGATCCGGAAGTACCGCCATTCTCCTCTAAGGCATTAACAACACCTGCAGCACATGACTGAAAAGTAACAACCACAAATAAAATAATCGATAAAATTCCTGATACTAATTTCCAAGTTTTCATTTTTCTTAAACCTCCATTTAAAATTATTGTGCGGAAAATTTAATAGGATCTGAGTCTGCAATTGTATCATATGTATCCACATTATAGACATGGAACTGTAATTCAACCTCATCGATACTCTCAATTCCATTATCTTCTAAATCGCTGTCCATAATTGTAATTTCATTAAAAGCTTTCTTTCCATCATATACATCGCATGAGAAATATGGTGAAATCATAAATCCGTTGATCGACATATTGTCACACTGTACTCCTACATTGTTTCCAGATGCATTTTCAATATAAAGCAAGATAGCAGTTCCCCAGAAACTATCCTCATCGACGGTTTTACCTACGATTTTTATGCCTCCTTCGTTGTAAAGCTCTGTTCCGGCATCATTGGGAGTCGTATCCATATTTGCATATTCTGATGTCTGTATAATCACAGCTTCTGTGGTAAAGATATCATCATATGATGCACTATCATATACATGAAAATAAACCTCAACCTGTCCAACAGAATCTATACCCGCAGCCTCCAACTCAGTGCTTGATAAATACATTGTTTCGTTGGCTTTCTTGCCAGCTGCAATATCTGATACAAATAAGTCCGTAATCATATAATCGTTTACGATTAATGCTTTACAGCCGACCGAAACATTCTGATCAGAATTATTTTCAATAACAAGCTTAATTCCATCTCCCCAAATAGAGTCTGTTGTATATTCTGTAGCTTTAATAACAATTCCATTCTGGTCAACAAGAACCTGTTCCTCGATTGTTACATCCGTGCTGCCTGCTGCATCCTCCTCAGCAGTCTCGTCATTAGCCGCTTCATCAGCTGCTTCATCGCCAGCTGCCCCCTTATCGGTAGTAACGATATCCTTTTTTTCAGCCGGATCCGATGAGCCGCATCCCATAGCCATCGATACAACCAAACCCAGACTCAGTAAAACTGCCACCCATTTTGTTTTTTTCCTCATTTTTTACTCCTCCTTAATTTTTTATAAATAAAACAGCAACTGCCTCAGTTTGAAATCCAACTGCAATATAGCACAAATCAAATTTCCCTTCAGCGCCAGGTGTAACCTGAAGAAGTTCCATAGCGAACAAGAAAAAACGCCATAAGAAAATACTTCCGTGACTTGCTGCATTATTCCCCCCCCAACAATAATCAAATTCGAACACAAACCTTCTAAAAACCCTATTTTTTGTTTGATTTATATATTTATATAATATTAGCGCTTTTTAGTATTATAACAAATTATGCAAAAAACAGTTGCCCCCTTTATGGTGGGAATTTCAAACTAATCCTGCAAACCACTGGTCCTTAATGGATCAAGACCGTGCTTTTTCAGCAATCCATTCACATCTATGATACTTCCCGGTCTTTCATTAAAAATAATCATCAAAAGTGCATCCCTCGGTATTTTTACATATAATTGCTGCATTTCATATTTTTTTAGCGCTTTCTGAGTTTCCTCAAGGGTAAACTCTGCCGCATAACAAATTCTCAGAATGATATCCCTCTGCTTTGTATGCTTTTCTCCAGACAAAAGTTTATATCCATATCTTTCTGGAATGTCCGCCTTCAAAAAGACAATTTGCTGCGTCAGCCCTCTGGACCTGAACAAATCTTTGACATATGTATTAAATGCAGATTTTTCGTCAATTAAACTCCCCTTATTATTTTTGTAAAACGATTCAAAGTCCCTGGAATGGGTGCTTCCCAGGACACTCTCAAGTTCTTGTGTATTTTTTTCACTCATAAAAGTCTCCTATCTGATATAATAAACTCATCTATTTGTGAAAGGATTTGATTTATTGGATTTCTCAAAACGATTATCCATATCATACTATAAAAGTATAGCAACCCTGAATGATGAACATAAAGTATATTTAGTACAACATCAGGAATCCCAAAAAATATTTGTAAAAAAATTTCTTAATGTGTATAATGCCGACATTTATCAACACCTGCAAACCACTCCGATTGTGGGAATTCCGCAAATCATAGAAATGTATGAAGACGATCATTCTCTTCAAATTATTGAAGAATATATCTCTGGTGAAACATTGCAAGATAAGATCGATGCCCGCTCTTTAGCGCAAAGTGACATAACTCACTATATTAACGAACTTTGTATTATATTAAACAAACTTCACAGCCTGAATCCGCCAATCATACATAGAGACATAAAACCGTCAAATATCATAATAACATCATATAATCATGTTGTTCTTTTGGATTTTAATGCAGCCAAATATTTTACAATCGAAAAGTCATCTGATACTGTTCTGCTAGGTACAAAAGGATATGCTGCTCCTGAACAATATGGTTTTGGCTCTTCATCACAGCAAACGGATATCTATGCAATTGGTGTATTGCTGAAGGAACTTGCATACTCATTAAAAACACCAACCCATGAATTCGATGATATAATTTCAAAATGTACGCAGATTAATCCGGCAGACAGATTCAAGTCAGTTTCAGAACTTCAGACAAAACTTTCCACTGAACAAACCAATGACAATGCGGGTTTTCTAAAAATCGAATCATGGAAATCTCTTATTCCACCCGGATTTCGCACGCATACTCCCTGGCGTATGATTTTAGCAACCATAGGATATCTGCTGATCTTTTGGCTTTGTTTAACATTAGAAACAGAAGATGTTACGGGTATTGGTCTTTGGATCGAGAGAATCTTTTGTTTATCTATATTTTTGTCTGTTGTGTTTTCCAGCAGCAACTACTTAAATATTCAAAAGATAATACCATTGTGCCAGCACAAAAACCATATTATACATTTTATTGGAATAATAATACTCAATGTAATGTTTATTTCTGTATTGATGTTTTCTATGGTCATTCTTTTAGGATTCTTTCATATTTAGATTATAGCATTAGCAGCATATTTATGTTGCCACCATTATGGTGGCAAAAAATTGGTACCTGACACCATAAACTGGAGTTTATGGTGTCAGGTACCTTAATTTATCGTTGGAATAGAAATATTCTTCCGTTATCCCGCATTCCCCAATATACCTCGCATTTCTCACGCCTTTTTTATGATCTGCGTGATAATCCGATCCTCCTGACAGAACAGCGACCCTGTCTGCGTATTTCTCCTGGATTTCTGTGGCTAATTCACCTTTGCTTTTTGTTCCATCATAGCTGGTTTTGTCGTACGTGTAGGAAGCCTCTATACCGTCGAGTCCTTTTTCAATCAGACAGTCTATATATTCATCTCTCGTCACCCGGATTCCCTTCAAAATCGGATTATCGCAAATCAGATACGGATGTGCCAGAATGACGATTCCCCCGCACCTGTGCACTTCCTTTATGATTACTGCCGGATCGGGCTTTTTTCTTTTAACCTGGTACTCTGGCCGGCTCTTAATCAGCATTTTTGCATCTTTCCAGTCATTGGAAAATCCCTTCCCTGCCATTAATTCAAATATCATCTTTTTCTGAACCCGCTCTTCCTTGACCGGGCTTCCGTTATGTTCAAGCACTTCTTGCCAGAAAATGCAGATTCCGTCAGCATTTAATTTTTCAACCAGTTTTTTGTAGCTCTCTATTTTGGATTTCGCCATATCCTGCTCAAATTCACGAAAAAAGACATCCTTCCAATCGCATCCGAAACATAAAAGATGGACATCCTCTATTTCAGTCTCACAGGATATCTCCATCCCTCTGATCAAAATCAGATTTTTTTCCTTTGCATATTGGACAATATCCATCTCTTTTCCATCAACTTCAATCGTTTCCGGCGGAATCACATCATGGTCCGTTATGGCAACAATCTTCATTCCCGCCTCAACTGCATGATCAATGAATTCCCGGGGCGTATCTGAGCCATCTGACCTTATGGTATGTCCATGCAGATCGCACGGAAAATTAGGTATATTATTCTTATTCAATAGAGTCTCCCTCCTTGCCATTTGTCTGATTGTATAATGATCGCCACCGGATATGCCCCATGAATGCAGCCTTTTCAAGCATTCATGCCTCATTTTCAACTTCAGACATGTTCAGTGCAGGTCAAAAAGCGCCTGAAAAATCATAGCTTCCGGATCCGCCTATACTTAAGGAACCCGTCCTCTATATTCGCCTCGACAGCTCCTGTTTCATTCAGATACTCGATGAACGACCTTAACATCCTCTCGATTACTGCGTATCTGTGGGTGGTCTGCACACGTATATGAAAAACAATCATAATCTCTTTCATGATTTCTTCCATTGTCATACTGCCTTTTATGACATCACAGACCTTTTCCGCCCTTAACTTGTAAAAATTTATGTTGTCAGTGATCAGATCCGTTATGTCATCGAAAACCCCTTTATGGGATACGATATATTTGCTGCACTTCAACTCGTGAAGCTTTTCCTTGCTTTTCAGATCCTCTCTGAGTATAAATGCATAAGGCATTTTAGCGCCATTCATGACTTCATAGCCGATCAGACAATCGCCAAGATATGCCACATCATCGGGGGTTATAATGCATATATGAGACGGACTATGTCCCGGCGTGTGGCGGATTTTAAATTTAATGCCGCAAACATATATTTTCGTCTGTTCATCGGTAATCATGATATCCGTTTCACACACCATATGCCCGAAATGCTCTGCTACATCAGTCAGGTTCTGGTTGCTGTAATATACCTTCAGGTTCACCTCCGATGCGCAGACATGGGCGCAATAAGATGACATTGCAATCGTCGAATTGTATTTCTGTTTGAAATATGCATTATTTCCCACGTGATCGATATGGGAATGGCTGCAGATGATCCCGGATACTTTGTAATGATTGGCTTCCAGAAGCGCTTCTATTCCCGCCCTCTCGCCTTCCGCCCATCCTGTATCCAGCATGATGATTTCCTCATCATTGACCTTATAAAAAGGCAATGTTGACATACCGGTATCAATATAAAATGTATTTCCTCTGATATGCTTTATCTCCATTTTATTTCCTCCTTATATTGGTATCCGCGCATTGATACCCCGCATTTGGTACCTGACACCATAAACTGCAGTTTATGGTGTCAGGTACTCTTATTTTTCTACTTTCCACGATATTATATAATTTGTATTTTCTGAAATATCTATTTTTATATCTTCCAATTTTTCAAATCGTCCTGCTAATCCATGTTCTAAGGCTGTCTGATGGAAATGGCTTAAAGCAATACCAAGATCCACTTTTTTAATCATTTTTTCATCTTCGCTTGCATTCCTTTTGTGTGTCTCAAAAAAATGATATGAGCCTTGTTTTTTTACTACTCTCCATGGTTGTGCATTGGTAGCAGACGGTGCCAGTCGAAGCATCTCCAATGGATCAACATATTCATTAGCGTCTTTCCTTGAAAGTGTATTTCCAAAAGAATCCTGAAAGAAAATTTCCTCCCATGGCTTCCTTTTATCCGACTTCATTGCTTTTCTCATCAGGCTTTCTGTAATGCTCTTTTTAACGGTTGCATATCCAATCGGTGAAATTGCCGGAAAAAGTTCATCTTCTTGTATATCCATAGCTTTTTCGAATTGCTGTCTACTAAAAGTAGCGGCAAGCCATACGGTGGCAAGTCCCATATTAGTAGCAATCAGCACAAGATTTTCAAACTGATAGCCGGCTGCCACAAGTCCTAACTCTGTTTTATCAGTCGTTACACCTAAGAATGTATTGGCACCCTTTATCACCCCGTAGGTGCCTAGCTTTTCTCCATTCGATACTGTATCTTTTTCAATAAGATGAACTCGAACATTTTTTCCAAATGGATTCGTTAACCGGCTTATCTCATTCACTAATTTTTCTTTGTCAATTTTCGAAAGTCGTTTTGAATCATACGTTCTTGTACTAACTCTCTTTTTAATCGTTTCCTCTATAGGAATATTTATCTTCATTCTTCTGCCTCACTTTTTTTAATGGTTGTGTCTTAATGCTCTAAATAGTTATATACTTCATATATTTATCATTAATTAGAAATTCGAACTTGTACCGATTCAAGAAATTCGTTTCTTAAAATTTAATGACAACTTTCCCTTTTGTATGTCCTTGTGCAACGAGATTCAGTGCTTTATTAATGTCTTCAATACGAAATTCTGTCGGGTCTACAACAGGTACAATCTCATTATCTTCAATGATTTTCTTAAGCTTTTCTAATTGTGCTCCGTCACTTCGAACAAAAATGAAGCGATATTGAACACCTTTTTTCTTCGCTTTATTATCATATTTAGCCCCAGCAACAGCAAAGAGCTTTTGTTTCCAACCTGGAAATCCATGATCTGCTGCAAAACGCTTGTTAGGACCAGTCCGCAGAGAAAGAAGCCTGCCTCCCTGTTTAAGAATCGAAAGTTCATGATCAAATTCGTCAGGTCCCAGCGTATCAATCACATAATCTATGTTGTTAAGCAGCTCCCAATAATTTTCAGTTGTATAGTCGATATATTGATCTGCACCTATCTCGATTGTTTGCTCGCATGCCTGCGGATTTCCACTGACAATCACCTTAAGTCCCATTGCTTTAGCAATAGGAATGGCCATTTGTCCAAAGAATTTTGGTACCTGACACCATAAACTGCGAGTTTATGGTGTCAGGTACCTTTTTTTACTTTTCGATAACCCTTACATTTTTCGGGCAATTCTTCAAAATATATTCCTTCACAAACTGGAACTCTTCCTTCGTTGCGTAAATCTGATTTCGTGCCATGGATTCGTTGAGATAAATCGTATTCCTTCCCGGGCATATTTTGATGGATTTTACCTTCTTGAAGCTTGTGTAGAGGCTTTGTCTGGAGGCTGCCAAAAGACCTGCGCCTCCGGCAGAAAGGCTGCCTGCGGAAACACCTGTTAAAGCCGTAAGAAAGCCCAGAGCCTGTGCCTTTTTGTACTGTTTCTCCAGCTGAATGTGGTTGATTCCCTTTGCATCCATTTTAAACAATACGTAGTACCTGCCTCCGTACAGGATGCCCAGAAAAACATATGCCACAATCGTCAACCCTGTTATTAAGATAATGCCGTAGCCGATCATGGCAAACAGCAGTTTAAAGGCTTCTTCCACTCCCTCTTCCAAAGTCAGGAAAAACATGAGCAGCGCTGGAAACGCCAGGGAAATCAGCATCACTTTATAGACGGTAATGAATACGGAGGGATTCTTCCAGAGGGAAAATTCATACATCCAATTGTAGGTGCCTGCTTCCTCCACGATGTGGCCCTGAACATGCTGATCCTGTTCTCCTGCCGCCTCTGTCTTTTCCTGTTTCTTTACAGTTTCCCGAGCCCCTGTCCCATGTTCCGCAGTTCTTTCCTGAAATGCATATTCCTGTTCTGCAGCTCTTTCCCGAACCGCAGGTTCCTGTTCTGCAGCTCTTTCCCGAACCGCAGGTTCCTGTTCCGCAGCTCTTTCCTGAACCGCAGATTCCTGTTCTGTAGCTCTTTCCCGAACCTCAGGCTCTTTTTCCACAGCCTTTCCATTTACAGGCTGACCGCAGTTTTCACAAAATGCGGCATCCTCTTCCATTTTATGTCCACAGTTTTCACAAAACATATCTCGCCCTCCTATGTTTTCCCGTTTTATCCGATTTTATTTCCGCATCTTTTACAGAATTTCGCACCCTCATTCAATTTCCCTCCACAATATTTGCAGAATTTAGGGGTAGTTCTTTCTTCCTTATTTTCGTCGGATTTCCCGGCAGCCTTGCTAATTCCGGTTTCCTCAAGAAATCCGGCTTCTTCACTAATTCCGGCAGCCTCGCTAATCCCGGCAGCCTCGCTAATCCCGGCCGCCTTGCTAATCCCAACCGCCTCGCTAATCCCGGCCGCTGCAGTCGCTTCCGGCGGCGCCTCGCCGGGTGCAATCATGGTTCCTATCATTCCCTTCAGCTCCTCATGCTCCAGGGACATCATGCATCCATTGTCCGCAGCATCCAAGTACCACAAATAATGCTCTGTCCTCATAAATGCCATGGAAAGATAGTTCAGTACTCCTTCGTGATAAAAAACGCTCCTGATGCCGATCATGGCCTTGCGGCTGGCCAGTTCCTGAAAAAAGACCTCTCCCCGTTCGTCTATGTCGACTTTGCCGTTTTGGAACCGGATGATACCAAGCCGGTTAAGCTCGCTGAGGGCTTTGGTGAAATCCACGGGCTTTGATTCCCAGCGAAGCTCTGCCATAAAAGGGGCAAGCCATCTCAAATCACCTGATTTGACCGCGTTTTCACATTCCCTTCCCAGGCTTTCTCCGGTGATTTCAAAATCATTTTTAGAGGGATCAAGCATATTCTCAAGCCTTGCACGCCTGATGCTGTCGGCAATGGACAGCATGGCAATCAACGCATCTGCCGAAAGCTCCTGTTTTATCTTTGACGGAGTTCCCGTCTCACCAAGATAGGAAGCCAGGAGCTCTATGATCTCTGTCTGGGTCATAGGCATCACCTTCAGGTTTCCTTCTTCTTCCCCGCAGAACACGGCATCCTCTTCGCCAGTAAGGACATTTGTAAAAAGCATGCTGTCATCCTGAAACAGCGCTATGATCCCCGAAAAGTTACGAGGATTGAGAATGACCGGGAGGATCTTTTTCCAGCCCTCTTCCGGGAGAATCGTTTTCCAGTCTTCTTCCGGCAGGATCGTTTCCCCACCCTCCTCCGGCATTTTCCTTTCCCTGCTTTCGGAGAGTCCGAAAAAACCTGCAAGCCGGTTTGCTTTTATTCCCAGCACATCTCCTGCCCCGGAAACAGCATTTTTAGGAATGCTGAATGTTGGTCTGTTATTCATTCTTTAACCCTCCCACAATTAATCTGTTGATAAATTCTGTCTCATCGGCGCAAAGCTTTAAAATGCTTTCCGTATTCGTGCCCATTTCATTCAGTACGGCTTCCGCCTCCGCAGGACTGATCTTTCCCGGCCCATGGCCGATCTGTTTCAAAACGGACATGCCCTCTGCCAGTTTTTCCGGAATAACCACCCGTGTGGTGCCTGCCCTGGTATTGATTGCCTTTACCTGGTAAACCAGCTGGCTGTCGAACTGCTTTGTGGATTGCCTGATCCCCTCTGCCACGTCGCCTTCTGCATTGATTATATCCCCATCATCAGCCTTCTTAGCGCCTCTTTCTAACCACTCATCTGATTTATAGGAAATTGTCTTGCTTACAGCCTCAGGATCTGAATATTCCCTTACTGTACCATCGTTTTTCAAAGCCTGCTGCAGGTCTCCTGGAATACCATAAGCATCCGGACTCCTTGCATCCACTACCGTGTAGTCCATATCATCGGCAAATTTTTTGACAGCCTCATGGTCGATTGTGCCATCTTTTTTCAGCGGCAATTCCCCGTTGTTCCAGGCCTTATATGCCTCTTCATTCTGGATCATGCGCACCTCGGATGCAGGTAGATCCTTCGAAATGACCGTACCGTCCTTCATCCTGATTTCCACCCGGTATGTCTGGTCCAGATCGATGCTGATTTTTTCTCCACCTTTCTTTTCCAGTCCATTTGCATCAACATCGCTTTCCGAAAATGTTCTCGGTGCCTCCCCGCTTGGAGTTCCGAAATCACGCTTACCTGCAACGCCTGCTATGTCACCGACTCCTCCGGTATCCATGGAATTCGTAGCCTGTACATTGCTTACATTTTTAGGGTCAAATCCCAATTTCAGCGCTACACGCTCACTTGTGTTGAGTGATATGACCGCATCCTTTTTCACCTTATAATCATTAAAGCCCTGACGCGTGTCATTTCCCACCAGTTCCTTTTCATTCATTACCTTTTGGGCATGCTTGTTCTTTTGCACATCTCTGACCGCATTTTCAAATTCTTTCTTCAGTTCCGGGGAATCGGGATTGCCTGCCAGTTCTTTTCGTGCATTCTCAAGCCTTTCAACCTTTTCGATTCCTATTCTGCCGCCCTCTTCGTGGGCTGCCTGTCTGGCTGCCAGTTCCGGATCTTCCGATGCCTTGCTTCTGAATTTATTGATTTTTTCTGCTGCCGTTTCTTTTGATTTATTCAGACTGTTATCTATTTCCTTTGATACTTTTTTATATGCATCCGTATCTTTTACCATCTTTGGGGTGCCTTCAGTCTTCTTTGCAAGATCCTCTGCCCCCGGAGCCGCCTGTTTTGCAGTATCATCCACGCTTCCTGCCACCTGCTTCCCGGCACTGTCCACGCTTCCTGCCGCCTGCTTCCCGGCACTGTCCACGCTTCCTGCCACCTGCTTCCCGGCACTTTCCACGCTTCCTGCCGCCTGCTTCCCGGCACTTTCCACGCTTCCTGCCGCCTGCTTCCCGGCACTTTCCACGCTTCCTGCCGCCTGCTTCCCGGCACTGTCCACGCTTCCTGCCGCCTGCTTCCCGGCACTGTCCACGCTTCCTGCCACCTGCTTCCCGGCACTTTCCACGCTTCCTGCCGCCTGCTTCCCGGCACTGTCAGCACCCTTTGCACCTGCATCCCTTAATTTTGCAGCTGCAGCATTTACTGCCTTTGCTGCGACTGCAGATTCTCCTGACTCTTTACCCAGCTGTCTGATTACCTTAGGCACATCCCCAATGTTTGCATTCAGCACTTTGCCTGCCGCTTCGCCTGAATCGACAATCCCGTCAACGATATATTTGCCGGCTTTTGATTTAGACAGTACCTGTCCTGTTTTCGATGCAGCCATTCCAATGCCTTTTAATCCCAGGCCAAAGGTCCTTCCGATCGCTTCTCCGACAAGGGTTTTTGTAATCGCCTGCTGAGCGCCTTCCTTCCAGTCCTTTCCGCCTTTATCCACATAATCCTTCATCACATAGCCGGCCTGTGCAATTTCCAGGCCTGCCTCGGCAACTGCGGCAGCAGCAGCTGATATGGCCGCACGTGCAACCAGGCTTCCCGTTAGAAGCCCAACAGCGACTTTAAGTCCGATCGCTTTCCAGCTGTCGCCTCTGGCAATTTCCTCGCCTGTATTCGCCATTCCCTGCTTAAAGATTTCCCATTCGTTTTCTGCCTTCGGAAGGCCGCTGCTTCCGGCAATATCTCCTCTTGTCCATTTGCCGTATGTATGTCTGAAACGCTCCAGGTCCTTTTGGTTAAAGGATCCTGTTGCTTTCTTCTGCTGATGAAGCTGGTCAAGCTTTGCAGCCATGGCTGCAGCTATCTCATCGCCTTCTTCCCCTTTTTCACCGAGGCTCTTTTTCATATCGTTCATCCGTTTTTCAAGTTCCAGCTCGTTCCCGGCCTGGCTGAGTTTTTGGTTGTCTTCCCGCTGCTCATTTTTCGCCTGTTCTGCCTTCTCATAGTCCTGGCGCAGCACGCCGGCATTTTCTGCCCGGGAAGCGATATGTCCGGTCAGTTCTTCCTCCGTGTAATCCGCCCCTGTCAGGGGATTTGTATATAATCCTGTCTTTCGGTTGATTACATAAAGGCTTTCCTCTCCCGTTACCGGATCCCTCACGACCAGGTCATCCTCTTCATTCCTTTTTATATATCCTCCGGATCCGCCCCCGGGGCCTCCGCCGAACCCGCCTGCTGCAGCTGCAGCTGCGGCCGCTCCCGCAATGGCTGAAAGGGCTGACAGGGCACTGATTACGCCCGTTTCTTCCCCGCTGGCATGTTCATCCCAGTCTCCGCCGATCTCGATATCGGCTCCCCAGGCTGTTTGATCTCCGGTACCTTCTTCTTCCTCTTCCGATTCCGGCGGCAATACGCCCCCGCTCTTCCATTCATAGAGGTATGCAATGACAGGTATTTCCCAAATCCTTCCCTGGGATGTGTCATAGGGCTCATGCACGCCAAATGCCAGCTCGAGGGTCATCATTTCTCCCGGTGTCTGCCCCGGCGGTATGGACGACTGAAGAAATCCGTCTGCATTCTCGAACCAGATTTGCTGAAGTCCTGCTCCAAATGGATACGCCATTAAATCACTGTCATTTTCCCTGGTACTGAAGCTCTCGCTTCTTGTGCCTGGCAGAAATCCGGCACATGCCAGACCGCCTTCAAACTCCCTGCTGCTGTTGTTTCCGCTGTCATAAAAAGTACCCTCTTCACTTACCGATATGCGCAGGGTGTCGAATGCCTTCAGTTGAGACGGCGGCTCTCCGAAGCTTGCCGTCAGGTCATTTATGAACTCGCCTTCGGAATATGCCCTCGTTCTGATATAAGTGATCGTATTTCCCGTGACGCTTATATCCATCTCGTCAACCAGATCATTTCCCGTCCACTGGCCGGTAAATTTTTCAGCTGTACTGACGCTGCTGTCGACCTGCCTGATTATATATGTCTCTGTTCCCTTCAGCTCCCAGATTCCGGACACCTGGCCGCTTCCGCCTTCATCTTCCGTTCTCTTCACGCGGTCGACCCTGGCAAAGATCTGGGTCGCACTGCTTGCCTGGCTCTCACCTAAAACATCTCCATATGCGAAGGGGATATTGATTTCCATATAGAATTTTCCAGGCTCAAGGTACTGTTCATACAGATAATTTGCTGCTCCCAGATGGCCTGACGAAAAATAACATTTCTGGTAGTCTTTGTATGTCCCCTCTTCCGTCTCATCATTTGTCCAGCTGTTGTTTGCAGCATAGGACGTGGAGGAATCCGCATACCAGCCATCCTCCTCCATGTGAAGGCTTACTGTGCTGTCAAAACTGAATTCCGAAAACGCTGCATTCACATTAAATACGCCGCTTTCTCCGTTTTCCGCCACGACTTGCTGGTTATCAAGCCGCAGGGACTCCTCGAAGTTTCTTGCACCCACTGCCACAAGGGTCAGTTCCATGGATGCCGGCGGATCTGCGCTGACTGCATTCGCAAGCTCCATATAGCTTGAAAGGGTATCCCCCGGAATCCCATACGCTTCCTGCGGAGTAAGCCACTCGTCGGAATCAGGAGACGATGACGCAGATACCGGAAGTGCCGCACTCAGAACCAGCAGCATGGCAGTCACGGCTGCAGCTGCCCGCTTCCTTCCGATCATGAAAGCCAGGGCGAGCATCAACATGACGGCTCCGACGATGTAGCAAAGGATGCCGCTGAATTTTAAGGATGATAAAACGCCGATCAAAAATCCGGCTATCATTCCCTTGATCACCTTTCCTGCTCTGTTCCTTGTCATACGCCCCCTGGTGAAGGAGCATATGAATCCGATCAGAAATCCGTTCTTCCTTTTAAGCGCACGCACACAGGCTGCCACTGCAGTCACCCCGATCACGCTGTTTTCAAGGGCGGCATTTCCCGTCAGAAAATTATAGACAATCAGCGCAATGCCGGTTCCCGCCAGCGAAAGCACAAATTCTCCTTTTATCTTCGGCTCTTTCTCAACATTGGCTTTTTTCTTTTTCCCTGTGAGCGCAGAGAAAATGAGGGTGTTGATAAACCATGCATAGATTCCTTTTCCGATAATTCCACCCACGGCACCTATAAGTCCGGCGTACATCCCACCCTGGGCGAACGTGAAGAAGCTGGCATAAGCAACCGCCACAGAAGACGGCATCAGGATCTTCAGATAGGACAGCACGGTCTGCAGGACCGAAATAAATATCGTAATCATTAACATTTTCGGTTTTTTTATAAGTGCGCCGAGTCCTGAAATTGCATTCTTGAAACTTGCGGCCGTGAATCTTATGGGTCCCATTGCAGGGTCTGGTATATTGATTTTCTTATTGCTGTTTTCTCTCATAATCCTCCTGCTGCCCCAAAATGACGGACAGCGAATCCTTTCTTGCTCTAGTGCACTGATACGTTGGGGTCATTAGCTTAAGTGTCAATGTGTCAGCACACCAGTCTGTTTATATGGTTCAAAACGGTATTGCTATAAGGTCTGTCAGTACAACATCAAAAGCCTAACTGTTCATTTATCAAAACAACTTCCATTTCAATCCCATGCATTTTATTAAAATGAATCATCATGCCATTACAGATCCGCTCTGGACTGGAACAATCATAGCAGCGGTCTCCTCTTTTTGCACAAGGGGTTTTCAGTCCTAATCTCATGGCATTTTGGGGCGCCGCGATATTCCGCACCCGCCAGACAGCCTCTTCAAGGGTGGGAACCAGTTTGTTGGTTCCGCAGACAAAAAAAACCTTTTCATGGCCGAACAAAGATCCAGCTATGCGATTGCCGGTGCCATCCATGTTCACGATCTCGCCGTTTTCTGACAAAGCATTCATTGACGTAAGATAGACTTCCGTTGTTAAGCATTGCTTTGCAGTATCCATGAAGTCCGTCTCAGCCGCACAATTTTGCGGATCCAAAACTTCGTTATGAGAAGACAGCCTTTCAAACAGCTTCATGCTTAATAAAGTCGTCGAATCACCAAACCCAACGGATTTCTGATCAATGATACGATTCAGATATGCAGCAGCATCTTCCGCATTTTCAAAACAAGAAACTTTGTAGCCTTTCTGTCTTAGGTTTTTTATGGTTCTTTCTATATCCATTTTTATATCCTCCATAGCAGCTTTCACTTTATGCGTCTTATCATTGATATTAACACACCAGACTATACGTTTCAAATTCAAAGATTCCGAAACTGCACCGGCGTATACAGCGTAAAATCATGAAAGCCTTGTTGCTTCCCTGATGCTGTCCATTTTTTCCTTTATCAGATCTGTATCCATTTTATGCTCGTATTCAGATATACAAACGGAATAAATGTACTCCGCAAATTCTTTCACAACCCTCTGATTATATATGGATGCTGTTCTTTTAATGATTTCCAGCGCCTCGAATAGCGCTAAGACAACTGATATATCCGCTTTGCCATAATGAATAATCTGGTAGAATGTGTAATAAAGATCTTTTCGAAAATCTACACTTTCATAAATAATCGCGGCTTTCGATTCATCAGATTTTATAACGGTATAACAGCCGTCAATTCCAGCCATTTTCCCCAGCAACACCCCAAGCATCCTTATACAGCGGATCGCCGTGTAAGGATCATTTATCCCTGGCGAAATCGCCCTCAATGATATCTCAATGATTTTCTGAAGCGAAAATTTATAATCATTAAACGCATATCTTTCATCTCCCACAGTAAAACAATCTGATAATTGGCTGATGAAATCCTCATCAATTTCGCCCTGACGATAATATAAGACTCCAATTTTCTGATTTTCCGACAGGAAATCTCCTATGCCCGTATGTATAAAAATTTTATATTCAAACTCTTTAATCAGGTTCCAAATCAAATCTAAGTCAATTAAATCCAGGTAACCGGTTTTTTTTGAAAATAGCTCGATTTTCAGATCATTCTGGTCAAAACTGTACTGCCTGCTCCGTTCCTTGTCCTTTTGTAATGAAATCGTGTTCTCTATGGTTTGCTTTGATTCATCATATAATCTTTCAATTAATTTATTGGCTTGTATCGATGATGACACGGTGTATACAAACACAACAAAATAGATCATGCAAAGGATGGAATAGATTACACCAACAGCTGCACAAATCACCTGGTAATCCAAATCTGTATTTCTCAAAAACAGCAAATTCGTGATGCAGTAAAAAAAACCTCCCACATATATGCCCAGAACTTTCATCGTTATTTTATTTGTCAGAAAGTTTTCCACAACACGAGGCGAAAATTGAGAGGAATACATTGTCAACACAACCAGAATTGTAGAAAAGGTAAATGTTGTGATTGTCAAAAGAACGCCAGACAGCATTCCCAGAATCTGTCTCGCCAAATCCACAGTAGTAAACAATATAGCAGGAATATACGATTGAACTGGCAGTATTCTATGATCTATCAGAATAATAAGAATCGACAAGAATAAGGCGACGACAAAATACCCGCTTAAAATAACCCATATCTTTTTATTTTTATACAGCATGATTATTTTTTGGATCATAACTTTACGCTGCCCCCTTTATAATTATGATTTCTATTTCAAAATTAAATTTTAGTAAGAAAAAACCGCTGACTTCTCAACGGCTTTTTCAATTCTGCTCTATTCAGATAACAATCTCTTTTCTCCAGTAATCCCCTGTATCGGCCTGATATCCTGCGTCACTTCCAAAACGCCGAGGTACTCGCCCTTTTCATTCCGAACAGCATAATATCTGATCAGGATATACTTTTCTCCTGCATGGATCCAAAAATCTTCCTGATCTTTCCTGCCGGCTTTAAAGTCTTCCACAATATGCTCCACAACGTGTACACTTGCTGGCGGATGGCAATTTGATACGTTTCGTCCGATAATCGCTTTCGTTCTCGGGAACGCTCTTTCCTTGCCTTCCGAAAAATATTTGACCACATCATCTTTATTGACATAGGTGATATCAAAAGGAAGCGTATTCAGCATGCAGGTCAGTTCTTCTGTATTGAATATTCCCGACGGCAGCTTGATAAACCCTGGTGCTTCCTTTGCTTCAATGGTTTCAGCCTGTGTGAAGTCTGCATTAGGTGCAGGATTCCAAACCGGAATATTCTCAATCAGGTAACCGATTTCCCCACTTTCATCTGCAATGATTTTCCACTCATCCTGGGTCAGATTTTCCATCAGCATCGGAATCATGATGTTTTCTTCTTTGAAGATCATTTCTTCAACCTTGGTGAGAGCCTCCTCCAGCTTTGCCGCGGCCTGCTCTGCATCACGGCTTCCGCCTTCGAACAGTCCTCTCGCTTCCTTTATGGCTGCCCGTATCTCATCATCCACTCCCCACATGACTTTAGGGGGCGCGGTTATCCCATACTTTTCCATATAAGGAAACAGCAGATTCTCTTTCTTCTGATAATGTATGCCTATTTTCCCAAGGCTTTCAATCCCGGAGCAGATTTCACTGATGCCTGCTTCGCTATGGATCAGATTGAGCTTGCTACGTATCTCGTCTTTTATGATTCTCTCGATCTCTCTGTTTTCAAGCTTCAGTACGTTTAACGGATGGCCCGGAATCAGGGATGGATCAGCCGGCTGATGGATTTCCTCAATGGAACCTTTAAAAACGGAAGCATGAACATCGCAGAGTTTCTGAATTTCTTCCACTGGAAGCCCTTCTGCAATTAACGCCCCTTCCGCTTCCGAAATTTCAGAGGCGGATACGCCTTCAAAAGCTTCTTCAAACTGGTTTTTCACTTCATCTGCTGTCTTTCCCTCATGAAGCTGTTTGATAATGTCTTTTATTGCTTTCTGCCTTAGTTCCCTGTTGTTAATCAATTCACTCATCCAGTCTCCTCCTATTCTTCTATTCGGAATCCTCTTTCCTGCAGCGCATTCTTAATGAGATCCAGACTGATTTTTTTTATGGATGCGCCTTTTGGTATTGTCATGAATCGTCCCGCTGTCTGCATCATGCCCGGTTTGACAATGTCGTGGAAGCCCATCTCCTTTAAAATGTCTGTGACTTCCGGATATTCCATGCATATCTCATATACGGTGTGGTTTAGGTTGATTTTTTTATCCATAGGCTTCTGCTCCTTGCCACTACATTTTCTTATATTATAATATATTTGTCTGTTAATTCAAACATTAATCTTGTTTTGTCCGGCTTTTTTATATCTGGTTTTAGATGTCCCACTTCATATGGCACCGTTCTGCATTCACTCTGGATATTTTTTCACCAGTAAACGTGTTTTCTGCAATCTTTCTATGACAGACCTATTCACTGTTTCCTGTCTGCCAAAAATTTTCCAATCGCTTCAACGGTGATGTTCTGTTGTTCTTCACTTGAAATCGTTGCGTCTGGATCGCCCTTCTGCTTTCCGTAATTTCCGAACTGGGCATGGTTTCCGCCTTCTATCACAACGATATTCTCAGTGTAGTTTATCTTCTCCTCCACGCTTGTATTGAATGTTCCGTAAACTGTCAGCGCATTTTCCTCCGGGTAATCGCCATAAATATAAGCCCCCAGCAAAATCTGCCCCTTTACCTTTTCCTGGTGCTTCGAGGCATAGTCACTGGCCATTGCGCCGCCCATGGAGTGGCCTCCTATATACCAGTTCCTGATTTCGGGAAACTGATTGATGATTTCGTCGGCGGCATTCTTATCGAAAATAGCCATATTAAATGGCATTTCAACCAGGATGCAGGTGATCCCGCAGCTCTCCCTGATTTTTTCAAGAAGCGGCAGATAAGCCAGATATTCCACCTTGGCGCCCGGATAAAAAATCAGCGCAGTGTCACTGGATACTGGGGAAGACAGAACTACCAGGTTATCCTGAATATGCAAATCCGAATCACTTTGCATAACTGCAATCGCTGTATCATCTGCTCTGTAATAATCAGATGCATAGATCAAAAAAGCACCGCCCAATAAAATAATAAGTGCTGTTATGGCGATCAAGGCTATTCTAAGATGCTTTTTCACAGGTCTCCTCCTTTTTATATTGGCCCCTTATATTGGTACCTGACACCATAAACAAAAGTTTATGGTGTCAGGTACCTAGTCACTTAGTCACTGGTGTCAGGTACCAATATATCTATTTCCCAGAATCACCAATATCCAGCAGTTCTTCCGGGTATGCCGCCCATATCGTCTGGTCCAGCAGATAGTCATGATCATACTTAATGACATAGGTCCTTAACAGATTCAAAACCACGCTCATATGGATTTTTTCTTCTTTATACTTTTGAAATCTGTCCAAAACAAATGCTTTTTCTTTGCTGGTCAGCGTGTCCGAAAAATATCCGAATATATGCAGGAATGCATTCACATAATTATTCCGGCTCGGTAATTTCGCAAATGCCAGGCCCAGATGAAGTTCATATTTCTCAATGATTTCCTTAAATGGCTTCTTTTCATGGTTCGCAGCTATTTTGCCCAGAATTCTTGATTCGGTCTGGTTATACGCGAGAAGCAGATATTTATGGTCGGCATGAAACTTTACCAGCTCCTTCATGGAGTTTGAATCTTTTACCTTCTGGAATCTGAAGAAGGTGTATAATTTTGTTAAAAAATGCTCTCTTATGGCATAATTCGTAAGGCGTCCTTCCTCCTCGATTGGGAGATATGGGTAATGCTTCATCGCATGGGACGCAAACAAACCTGCCCCTTTCATGGATGCTGACGATTTTTCTTTGCCCAGATATATTTTCACGTCTTTGATTCCACAGGATGGCGATCTTCCCTTTAATATGAATCCATTGATCCGGTCTGCAGATTCAAAAAAATCGCTTGCATACTGATTCATTTCCTGCGTATATAGTTTCCCGGTGGCTGGCTGATATAGTTCTATTTTCCCCTGTTCCGTTACAAGCCTCACGGGATCCCTCGGGATTCCCAGGCCAATCTCCACTTCCGGGCAGACTGTAATAAAATTTACATGCTCCTTTAATCCCTGCACAAAATCGCTCTCAATTACATCGCCGTTGTATCTGCATTTGCTAAATCCCAGGCACCTGCTCACCACAACTGTAGGTTTGTTTTCATCTCGAAGATCTGACATAGGAATCTCCCCTTTCGAATTGTTGTCAAGCCTCAAACAAATAGCTTGTCATTGATATTGCTCCCAGGGTACAGGAATCGGTGAAGATCGTCAGCCTGTCATCCGGACGTGAGGCACCGAGCACATAAAGCAGAGGGTAAAAATGTTCCGTTGTGAAAAATGCCTGTCTGGACACTTCTCCTGCTGGCTGATAATCAATGACACACCTATTGGTACCTGACACCATTAAATGCAGTTTATGGTGTCAGGTACCAAAGTGGCAGGTACCACCGTGGTAATAGTGTCAAGTCCCATAGTATGTTTTCACCATCTCCATAAACTTACAGGCAGCTTTTGACAAATATCCCTTTTTATTCATGACAAATTGAAAATCCCTGATTGTTAGTGGAGAATCCAATTTGAAATAGACAGCATCCGGTTCCCTGCTTTTTTCGATAATGAACTCCGTTGCAAAGGTGGCACCCAGACCGCTGACAGCAAGATGGTAGGCTGTCACCAGCTGCTGTATTTCCAAAGTAACATTTGGCGTCACATTGTTTTCCTGATATATTTCGAGAGCCCGTGCGCGCAGATTATTTCCGGAAGTCAGCAATAATAACGGGATATCGCCCCAATAGGAAGGAGGCAGATAATCATATTTTTCAGCGCGAAATTCACCGCTTATAATCTGATCACGTGATAATCCTACCGGGGGAAGCTTGTATTTTTTGGTATAAGAATTGGGCATTGCAAGGAATAAATTATCATAAAATACATGACCGTATGTTGTCAGCGGGGGCTTCACTTCATCGCATTTCAAACAGATATCAATAGTACCATCCAGCAATTTAGCATCCAATTGATTCGACCCATATTCGATAAGCTGAATATTTATATTCGGATATTGAGTGGTATATTGTAGAAGAACGGGTGCCAGGATATAGGAAAAGATATATTGCGTCCCCCCGATTGTCAAGTTTCCGCTTTCTAAATTACGGATATCATTAATCTGTTCTTCCAGTTCTTTTTCCAACTGACGTATTTCGTAATATTTTTGTATGTAGGCCTCTCCGACAGGCGTTAATTTGAGCGGACGTTTGCTGCGGTCAAAAATAGAATCGCCTAACATTTCTTCGGTACGCTGGACCGCCATACTAAGTGCAGATTGCGATAAGAACAGCTTTTCGGCTGCCCTGGAAAAACTTCCTTCTTCATAGATTGTATGAATATATTTCATTTCATGCTGCATTCCATTCCTCCTCAAGACGGTGCATTGGATAATTCGATTTCCATTATATTTTATAGTTTGTAGCTATTCACACTCCCTGTCTCGCGAGGTGTTTTTATGCTGAATTTGCATAAAAACCCGAGACATGCGTGCGCCAAATTGCGGATTTTGCAATTTGTGTGAATCATCTGTGACTATGAAGGGCGTAGTCCTGAATTGTTACTATAGTTTCATTATACGTGTTTGAAATTTGAAATCAAGGAAATTGCCCATCGCAATCATTATCAATATTATTGATGGCAATATAAATTTAATCAAATTGACTTATACTGTGCAATGTGTATAATTAGAGTCAAGAAGTCGAGAAAATTATAGCAATTATTACAATTGCTGCCCGGGAGATTTTGACGGCAACTGAAACAATTAAAAATCGATATTTTAAGGAGGATACTTATGTCACCAGCTATTATTACCCTGATCATTCTGGTAGTAGCAATTGCTTTGTTTGTCAGCGACAAATTACCGATGGGTCTTATTGCTTTTATGGTGCCGATTGCCCTTTATTTTACAGGCGTTATCGAAGTAGAAGAAATTTTTTCATCTATCGTAAATGCCAATGTAATTTTGATTGTGGCAATGTGCGTTCTGGGCGCAGCATTTTTCAAGACCGGACTGGCTTATAACACAAGTCAGATGCTGCTCAAGTATACAAAAACAGAAAAAGGACTGATGGTGGTTGTTTTTCTGGTCGGTGGTATTATGTCCGGCTTCGTTTCCAACAGCGGTACTGTTGCAGTGCTCCTGCCTATCGTTATGGGAATTGCAGTGGGCAGTAATATCAAACCGATTAAATTGTTAATGCCCCTTGTTTTTGGTGCGACAGTCGGAGCAGATATTTCTATTATCGGTTCACCAGGAAATTTAGTTGCAAAAAGTACAATTGAAGAACTTAGTAAGGGTACCATGTCTATTGCCTTTTTTGAACCTGCTAAAATAGGTATTCCTTTACTGGCTGCAACAGCAATATTCCTGTACTTTTTCGGTTCCAAGCTGATTCCTGACCGCGAAGCCGGTTCACTGAGTTCTGGCTCAGACGAAAATGATTACAGTGACATCCCCTCATGGCACCGTACTTTGACGCTAATCGTATTTGTACTTGCAATTACTGGAATGGTTTTAGCTGATTATATCAGTTTTCTTCCACCGATGCATATCACTGCTTCCTGTGCCGCTATCGTAATCGTGCTTGCAGGAGTATTGACACAAAAAGAAGCATTTGCATCATTTGAGACATTAACGGTATTCATGCTGGCATTTATGATGCCATTGGGAAATGCTTTGAATAATACCGGAGGCGGGAAAATGATTGCCGATGCAGTGATCAAGCTTACCGGAAATTCGGGAGTTATGATTGTAATGGCTTCTCTGTGGCTGCTCACATGGGCCCTGACACAGGTGATGAGCAATACTGCAGCATGTACGCTTTTATGTCCCGTCGGCTGGACTATTGCCGAATCAATCGGCGCAGATCCAAGGGCGGTAGTAATAGCAGTATTTATCGCGAGCAGCATAGCAGTTTGTACACCAATGGCGATACCGGCGAATTCCATGATCATTGGACCAGGAAATGTGAAATTCAAGGATTTCCTGAAACCTGGACTTGCCGTAAGTGCAGTTTGTTTTGTAGTTAGTATGATATTGCTTCCGATTTTTTATCCATTTTATTAAAGATCGGAATCAAAAAAATTTTCAGGAGGAATAATTATGACAAGAAATATGGATACAAGTGAAGTGATAGAGGTTATTGCTGATTTATGCAAAAAAGCATGTTACGAACTAAATGATAACTTAATAGATGCATTGAAGAAAGCGTATACTCAGGAAGAGTCTCCTTACGGAAAAGATACGCTTGATCTTCTGATAAAAAATGCAGAATATGCGAAACAGGAGCAGATTGCCTGCTGCCATGATACAGGAACAGCGGTTGTAATAATGGAAATCGGCCAGGAAATATCCTGGAGCGGAATGCCGCTGGTTGAAGCTGTATATGCAGGTGTGCGTAAAGGCTATGAAGAGGGATATCTCCGTAAATCAATGGTTCGTGATCCGCTCGACCGTGTGAATACTGGTGATAATACCCCATGTGTATTTCATCCCGAGATCGTACCTGGAGATAAAGTGCATATTACCGTGATGCCAAAAGGCGGCGGCAGTGAAAATATGGGTGCATTTACAACCTTAGTACCTGCAGTGGGTGAAGAAGGGGTAAAAGACTTTATTATGAAGACAGTTGAGTATGCCGGCGGAATGACCTGCCCTCCAATTATTGTTGGAGTAGGTGTTGGCGGTACCATGGATAAGTGTGCATGGCTTGCAAAAAAAGCACTCTTAAGACCAATTGGAGAGAGAAATCCAGTTCCTCATTATGCCCGCATGGAAGAAGAACTGCTGGAGAAAATCAATGATTTAGGGATCGGACCGCTTGGTATGGGAGGCAGGACCACCGCACTGGATGTTCATATTGAATATTTCCCATGTCATATTACAGCATTACCAGTTGCCGTCAATCTGCAGTGCCATGCCAGCCGACACGCATCAGCAGAAATATAAGAAGGGAGGAAAAGACAATGAATAAGATTATTCAACTGCACACACCTTTGACAAAAGAGGATATTAAGGATTTGAATATTGGAGATGTACTGGAGTTAACAGGTACAATTTATACAGCTCGTGATGCAGCCCATAAGAGGATGCAGACAGCACTCGCAGAGGGAAAGCCGCAGCCAGTCGATTTCAAAGATCAGCTGATTTTCTATGCCGGACCATGTCCGACGAAACCGGGACGTACAATGGGTTCGATAGCGCCAACGACCAGCATGCGGATGGATAGCTTTGTGGAAATGACCTTTCAGCTGGGAATGTTAGGGATGATTGGAAAGGGCGACAGGTCTGATTTTGTGCCTGAACTTTGCAAAAAGTATGGAGGGGTATATCTGTTAAGCATTGGAGGTGCATCTGCAATGATCTCTAACCAGGTAAAAACCTGTGATGTCGTTGCATATGAAGACCTTGGAACAGAATCAATCAAAAGGCTGCAAGTGGAAAAGCTCCGTCTGATTGTTGGAATCGACAGCAAGGGACGTGTATTTCAGTCAGAACAGATCCAGAAGTATAAGCGTTAATAAATGAAAGATAAATCATGAATATTAGTGTTTGCTTGATGCGAAATCGTTTGTTAATGTGAATCCAATTTCTGCCAAAGCATAAAGTAACGTTTAATATAAATGGTTTCAGGCAGAAAAACGGATAAGACAGTATGCTATTATGCTGGCTTATCCGTTTTTTGGTACCCTATTTATGGTACCTAATACCATTATGTTTATGGTACCTGACACCATTAAATTCCAGTTTATGGTACCTGACACCATTAAATTTTTTTTTTGGTACCTGACACCATTAAATTTTGTTTATGGTGTCAGGTACCTTTTTTTGGCGTAGCCACCCGGCGCTCATCTCCAGGCTCTTCACAGGAGAATTACCGATCCAGTTCCGGTGGCTCTCCAGTATGACAGCGTCTACATTCACTGATTCAGCCTGTTGAAAAAGGGCATCCAGATTCATGTTTCCAGTTCCCAGTTCCATGCTGTCCATCTTTATGATTGGTGTCATAGAGGAACCGCTCATACGGGTCCCCCGGTCATTGATATGCCAAAGTTTCATTCTGCTGCCAAGCTTTTTCATCCATAGCAGGGGATCCGCCCCGCCTTCTGCAAACCAGTAGCTGTCGAATTCAAAATTGACGTATTCAGGGTCTGTTTCCGAAAGCAGAATATCATAAGCCGTCTGGCCAGCATTTACTTTTCGCAGCTCGCAGTTATGGTTGTGATATAAAAGGCTGACTCCCTCAGCGGATAATGCTTTTCCTGCCTGATTAAGGCGCTTTGCGAGCTCGTGCATCGAGGCTTCGTCACCATAATCAAACCGGTACATTCCTGTAATGACAATGTATGTTGCGCCGAAACTTCTGGCTTCTGCAGCAGCCGCATGGGGATTACGCTCAATGCTTCCTAAATCGCTGTGGAGGCTGATCACCTGGAGTCCAGACTCTTTTATCAGCTTATGCCAATCCAGCTTTCCTCCTTTTCCAACAGGCATTCCCGCCGCTCTTGTAAGCGCCTTTACCAGCCAGCCCGCCGGATGGATCATAAAGCTGCAGAGTTCGATACCATTATATCCTGCGTTTTTCACTGCATGCAGAGTGCTTTTTGCCTGCTTTTCATTATTCAATACTGTACCTAACATAAATTGCTGAACTGCTTTCACTGGCATTTTAAATCTCTCCTTAAAACATGGTATTGCGAAGTTTATTCGTGACTATTCAGGACTGCGCCCTTCATAGTCACGGACTACTGAACAGTTAAGTTATTCCACCATAATTACCGCACCCGCGGTCACCCCGCCTGCATTGTAGCTGTCGACAGCAATATAGTAGCATTGGTTTTTATTGATTGTGCTTAGATCCAGCTCATTTTGACCGATTACCTGCCAGCTGCTGTACATCTTGTCCGGGGCAATTCCGTAACGTACCTGATAGCCGTCGGCACCCGCAATCGCCTCCCAGCTGAGCAGGATATTGATTCCGTCATCGCTTCTGGATGCGTTTATGGTTTTGACTCGGGCCGGAGCGGGACTGTTGCTTGTTCCAAATATCCGCAGGCCGCTGATGGCTGGAACGCCGCCAAAAGGAATCATGAAGCTGCTGATTCTGACAAAACGAAGTTCCACTGGTTTTTCTGATGTCCATAAATAATGAGCCCGGTCACTGTTTTCATCATGTGTGTCCAGGAGCATTTCCCAGTTTATGCCATCAGCCGATCCTTCCAGCAAATATGCCGTCCGCTGCGGTTTTGTATAAATAAAACGTCCGCCTGCGCGTGTGAAGACCTGATTATTTGCCGGGATTTGGGTATCTGGCATTTTGTGATCGGCCATGTTTATCTGAATCGCTTCAACGGACTGCTTTTCGCCCAGATCTATTTCATACCAGGGTTCCGGATCGTCTTCCGATGCGGCCCACCAGCTTCTTATATTCTCATCAACTGCCATCTCCGCCGCAAACCCGTCCTGATTGCTTGAGGCCTTTGCCTCTGCCTGATAGGAGAGGAGCTGCATGGCTGGTGCCGCAGCATCCATCAGAATGCTCTCACCTTCAGGCAGGGCAAATGGATAATCGGAAAAATTCTGATTGCAGTGCAGGATTCCATCTTCATCAAAATCACAGGGAAAAAGGCCGATGCGGCGCTCATAGCTTTCATTTTCACTTATATGCATGGTGGAAACATGCCACCAGTTGCCATCCTTGTCCCTGAATGTGCTTCCATGACCAGCTGAGGTAATAAACCCGCCCGGTTTTGAAGAAAACGGATTATGGGGCTGGTAGGAAAAAGGTCCCAGCGGGGCATCGCCAACATATACGCCATCCGCATATACATTGCACTCAGTGCCGGGTGCCGCATACTGCAGGTAGTATTTCCCCTTGTATTTTGTCATGTACGCGCCCTCAATAAACGGCTTGGTTCCGACGTACTGGCGAATCATGCGCTCGTATTCTGTCTTCGGTTCACTCAGCTTATTATTTTCGCCCTTGCGCTCCCAGCCATGCTCAGCTTCATTTTCACCAAACATCGCCTTCTTCTCCCCTATCGGAAGCATGGTCTCACGGTCGATTTCGATCCCCCATAAAGGATCCGTATTCGTACAGCCCCAGTAAAAATAGACCCTTCCGTCCTCATCCTCGAAAATGTCCGGATCCCAGAATTCAAACAGTTCCGTTAATGGAACAAAAGGTTCATTCACAGGATCGCAGCTTTCATATAAGGAGCACGGACTTCCATGGCGCGACGCGCTGAATATGACCCGGCCGGCAACTTCGCGGACATCGGGAGCATAGTCATAGATGGGCAGTTCTGGTGTTTCTTTGAATTTCCACTCGTGCAGATCATCAGAATACCAGAATCCGCCGGACATAGACGCAAATAAGTAATAGGTTTCCTTGAAAAGAACTATGGTCGGATCGGCAGCCTCCCTCGACAGGGAAACGCCGCCCATGGGACTGGTTCGATACTGATATCTATACTCCAGATCAAGTGGATTGCAGATTATTTTATCCATATTCGTTTCCTTTCCTCAGCTTGTCTTCCTTATCCCCTGCAGAACCCTGTTGATCTGTTTCACGCTCTCTTCATCGCTCCCGCCCTGCTTGAGAAGGCTGATCAATGTGATCCGGTTCATCATCCGCTGCAATGCAGGATTGTCCTTGACTGCATCAGCAACATCCCCGCGGCTCTGTGCCGCATGAGCCATCATCTGATTGACAACGGACCCGGCTTCCGGATTGGAGCGGATATCGCCTAAGGTATCAGAAACAGAGTAGCATCCAGGATCAAATTCATCCGCGTCAAACCAGTTGAGGACAGGTGCTGTCTTTATGAAAAGATAATCGGGATTCTGCTCCAGGACATGACGTATTTGTATACGGTCTGAGCATGACCCGGATTTTGCCTCGATTATATGGGTTCCGCTAATCGGCACCTGGAATCTGAATACTGTTTTTCCGCTCTGGGTGCCAAAATGCTTTCCATCAACGAAAAGATCCACCTGGGACTGATTCGAATATACCTTTATTTCCGTCAGATCTTCCGTGCGGCCAACGTAGCGGCGTCCGCATACATGTACAAAGTTTTCGGTTTTATTCCATGCCGCCTTGTAAAGATAAAAGGCATCCTTCTTGATTTTACGGTCAAAGGTCACAAGGCCTTTCTGATTTTCTCCATGTTTTCCACCCTCATCCCTGCCGTCGGCAGCGAAGTCAAACAGATTCCATACATGGGTTGCCCAAAGCCACGGGCGTTCCTCGATCATATTCAGCATGTGCTCATGATAGACTGCCTGATAGGATTCCGTATAGTCCCCGCGTTCCGGTGCGGCCGACTGATATTGCGGGTTCGCATCGGCGCCATACTCGGAAAAGCCGATGCAGCGGTCCGGATATTTTGCATGATATTCATCAAAGAACTCATCATTCTGTTCCAGCTCGCCGAGATACCATCCAAAATAGAGGTTATAGCTGTTAATATCAGGGATTTCCAGGATCGGATTTTCAATCTCAAGCATGAACACATTTGCCATCGTGGTGGGGCGCATCTGGTCCAGCCTGTGGCAGATCTCATTTAAGAGTCGGTGGTTTTCAATCAGATCTTCATTCACGGCACTTGCCGCAGTAATTTCATTGGAAAGCCCCCAGACGAAAATGGAGGGATGATGATAGTTCTGAACCACAAGCTCCTCCATCTGGGATAAGGTGTTCGCGCGGCCTGACTTCATATGCATGGTGATGTACGGGATTTCTGCCCATACCACAATACCGTTTTCATCGCACAGATCATAAAATTCCTGGGAATGCTGGTAGTGTGCCAGGCGGAGGGTCGTGGCCCCCAGTTCCCTGATGATCTCCATATCCAGTTTCTGCAACTCAGGCGTCAGCGCATTGCCTGCACCCTTGAAGTCCTGATGGCGCGATACGCCCCGAAGCAGATAGCTGCGTCCGTTTAAAAAGAATCCCTTTTGAGGATCGATTTCAAAATGACGGCAGCCAAAACGCGTACTTACAGAGTCGCCGCTTTCCAGGGATGCCGTTGCTGTATACAGGAAGGGATCATCGATACCATCCCAGAGATGCACCTGTTCAATGGTGAATATCGCCCTGGCATAACCGTTTTCCACCGCCGACTCTTTCACTTCATCGCATACCGTAAATACGGCCCTGTCAGCCGGACCGCTTATCCAGGCTTCCACCGTGACCTCTGCCGTTTTCTTTTCCAGATCAACAACAGGCGTCACCTTGATTCCAGGCGTTCCGCAATAGTCCAGCGCAAAATGGCTTTCCGGAACAATAATCAGATTGACCGGGCGGTAAAGTCCGCCATAAAAAGTGAAATCCGCTTTTTGCGGGTATACGGTATCATTATCCCCATTATCCAGAGAAACAGCAAGCTGGTTCATTTCCTTTAAAGAATCCGTAAGGTCGACACGGAAAGCAGAATAGCCGCCTTCGTGGCGAGCCAGTTTTTCTCCATTTAAAAATACCTCCGCAGTCATTGCTGCGCCGAGAAATTCCAGGTAAACCCGTTCAGCAGGATCCGTTTCCGGCCTCGCAAACTCTTTTGCATACCAGCAGAGTCCCCTGTGGTAGTCGTTTCCGCCATCCTGCCCGTCAACAGCATTCCATGTGTGGGGCAGCGCGACGGCTTCCCCGGCAGAATGGACCGCATCCATTGCATCGGACGCATGTTTTACAAATATCCAGTTGTCATTAAAAGATGAAATATTCCTCATATCAGTTTCCTTTCCTTAATAAAATACCCTAAGCCCGGCTGCACATCCCATGGGGAGTATGCCCTGTGAGATGACAAAAGGCACTTGCCTTCACAATTACAGCAGGTGCCTTTTGAAATAAATGGCGGAACTGTCCAGTAGTCCTGAATAGTTACTAAAGCGCCAGTTCAGCTTCCGCCTTTGCAACGGCTTCCTTTGCAGCAGCTTCCTTTGCAGCAGCCTTTTTTTCTGCAATCCGTTTCTGCACTTCAACCATTTCCGCTTTGTCCAGTTTGCAGAACTTCATCGCAATCAGCGTGCAGATCCATCCAAGAATCGGAAATCCGAACATAATGATCATCGTCACCCAGAAGATCTGCGGTGTACTTGCATCACCAGGCTGCGGCATGGTGGACGTATAGCCAATCAACGCAACGGAACCGGCAGCAATTGCAGCACTGGCAGATGATACGAGCTTGTCTATAAAACTGTATGTGCCTGTCACGACTGCCGGGATGTAACGCCCGCTTCGGTCAAGCTCAAAATCAATGATATCTGCCATAAAAGCAGTATTTGCCGTCGTAACGCACATTTTTGCACCGTTTAACAGCAGTGTCAAAACGATATAGATGCCAGTCATAACACCCATGTTCGCAATCTGGCGCGGGTCAATCATGACAAAGAACGCGAACATGATAACAGCCAGAACAATGCTGTATTTCGTCCAATTTATAATCGCTACCTTATTGCCGTGCTTTCCGGCATAGCGTGCACCAAAAACAGCAAACAGAATGGATGGAAGCATGCCTGCGACACCTAAAATAGTTGCAAGTCCCATGTTTCCAATGATGATTCCCGCCAGCATCGTTACAATAATGGACTGTGCAGCAGTCTGCTGTGCAATCTTGTCTGACGAAGCCGATATGATATAGCTTTGAAGCGGGCGGTTGCCTTTTAATACTTCAAACATATCCTTAAGCTTGAGCGGATTTTTCTCTTTTCTCAATCCCTGGAAGTTTTCCGGCTTGTCGAAAGGCGTAACTCCGATGCACACAAGGATCAGACCGATAAATGCAATTACAAGACAGATCTTGCAGGCCAGCGCCAGAAAAACAATGTTATAGGATCCGCCCGCCCTCGGCAACAGCACGACATTCAGTACAATACTTAAGGACATAGGAATCAGGTAATTGAAAGCAGTTGACCATACACCCAGCGTCGGGCGCTGTTTTGGATCGTTTGTCAAAAGCGGTGGAATCGTCTGAGCCGTCATATTTACCATTGTGTATCCAATGACATAGATGACATATAATCCGGCAAATCCGACAAGACCCAGGCCCTTTCCGGGAGCCCATACAAACATGCCCAACAGGGCCAATGCTTCAATCAGGAAGCCAGATATCATGAGTATTCGTATTTTCCCAAACCGGGTATTGACCCTGTCATAGACAAACGCCAATAATGGGTCGGTTATTCCATCAAAGATACGCGTTGCAGTAAGGACAATACCGATGACTGCAGTAGTGATTCCGAACCCGATGCTTGCACTGTAGCTTGCAAGATTAATTAACGAGTAGACGCTCATGCCGATGAATGCATTGCATGCATACAGGATGATCTGCCAAAGCTTTGCACGCCGGTATTCAACACCATCAATTTCACTCTGACTAGGTTTCTTATTGACCATAAAAAAGTCCTCCAATTCGTTTTATTATCAAGAGCTTTCCTCTTGATACAAGTATATAGGATTTCAGAAAATGATACGTTTGAAAAATACGCAATTTGTTTGTAATTTCATTTCGTTTTTCCACAATCGCAAAAAACAGAACATATTAGTGAATCGGATAACATACCTCTGATTCAGCCTTATTGCCTCCAGCTTCCAAGATACTCCAGACTCTCTTTTGGCATACGGGTCTGCGTTGCCCTGTCAACGGCAATCAGCCCGAACGTCATGGAATAGCCCTTCTGCCATTCAAAATTATCCAGCAGACTCCAGTAGCAGTAGCCCTTTACAGGGATTCCATCCCTGATGCAATTGGATACGCCATCCAATGCCTTTTCGATAAAGGCAACACGGCGCTCATCATCCGCGACGGCAATGCCGTTTTCAGTAACGATCAGATCCCCCTTGAAGCTGGCAGCTGCCTTGCGAATGATATGTTCCAATGCCTCCGGGTAAAATTCGTAGTTCATCTGCGTCATTTCACAGCCGTCTGGATATGGGAGGGCACCGTCTGCGCCAAAAAGAGAACGGGTGTAATTTTGTACGCCTAAGAAATCATCCTCCATAATATATGGGAGATAGTGGGTAAATTCCTCCTCCCACTCTTTTTCCGCAAAACGTTCTCCGCCCGCTTCCACAACCTGCATATCATGCAGGCTTAGCGTAAGCCCCACATGCAGGTGCGGACAGAGTTCTTTCAGCACGGCCTTTGCCGCCTGGTGCACTCTCATAATCAGGATATCGCCCTCCGCTGTACGCATGGAAGTGAAATTATCCACTTTTTCTACCCCGAATATTTTTTTGTTCTCTTCGAGGACAGCCTTCTGGTTATCCATCATTTTCTGCAGATTAATGCCCATCTGAACAGCTCCGTCTGTGCTGTCTGCGCCCGCATCAGCCTGGTTTTTTGACATCTGGGCCATCATCTGGCGCTTGTACCGCTCTCCTATGGCTGCAATCTGCAGACCGATGTTGGCTTCATTGATGGTGCATACATAATTCATTTCACTGCCAAGCTTGGCAGCCACGTAATGGGTGTAACGGGCAAAATCGTCGATTATGCTCTCTGCCTCCCATCCGCCTTTACGGATGACCCATATGGGACTGGAAAAATGATGGAGCGTGACAACAGGCTCAAGGCCGTACTTTCTGCAGCATCTGATCACGTCCCGGTAGTGTTCGATTTCCTGATCGTCGCAGACGCCTTCAGATGGTTCGATTCTCGCCCACTCCAGCGAAAATCGGTATGCGTTGAGGCCTGCCTTTGCCATAAGCCTTATATCTTCCTCGTAACGGTTGTAATGATCTACTGCATCGAGAGATGGTTCTGTATAGCAGGTATTCTCCATGTGTTCCATTGCCCAGCAATCGCTGTTTGTGTTATTTCCCTCTACCTGGTGAGCAGCAGTTGCTGCACCAAGCAGAAAATCGCTTGAAAATTTTCTCATAAATTATCTCCTTTTAAAATATATAGCTGCCTGCTGACAGCTTTTCCTGTCTGCCATCCGGCAAAATCACGTTTGCTGTTACATTTGAAGGTATGGTAATTTCATAAGTGATCTGCTCACCTTCATATCTCCATCCACTTGTAAGTTCACCCAGCGGGGATTCATAGACTGCTTTGGCATATGCAAGCTGCCTGCAGGGCTGGGGCGCAATGGTCACTTCCTCTTTATTTACTTTGATTCCGCACACCCCGCTAAAGAGCCAGCCACTGACCGCTCCGTAGGAATAATGATTCAGGGATGCCTTCACTTCACCTTTTTCATTGATTCCGTCCCAGTTTTCCCAAATCGTTGTTGCTCCTTTTTTCACTGCATAAAGCCAGCCCGGCATGGTGTCCTGCAGCAATAATTTGTAGGCCGTTTCCACAAATCCGTAGTCAGCCAGCACGCTGCACAGAGAAGGCGTCGACAGGAATCCCGTATTGAGATGATAGCCATTCTCGATTACCATCTGGTTCAGGTCCTTTGCCGCTTCCTGTGCCTCTTCCCTGGATAAAAGTCCGAATGAGATGGCCCGGACATATTCAGCCTGGCGGTCTGACTTGATTTTCCCATTTTCCGTTGCCACCAGGTGAAACGCTTTTGATGCATGTTCGGCAATTGTCCTGTAATGAGCAGCATCCTCTGTCTTCCCTAAAATCTCTGCAATCTCTGCCAGGAGTTTTCCCGAATAGGCATAATAGGCAGTCGCCACTTTGTATTGTGGCTTTGCCATTGCCATCATTCCGTTTACATCCGGCTCGCACCACTCGCCATAATCGACGCCGGTCTCGATGGTATAGGATGCATAAGGATTCTCTTTCTCTATGACGCTTTTCTCGCCTTTTTGTCTGGCACGCCCTTCCAGAAAGCCATACCATTTTTTCATCATCCCGTAATTTTCTTTTAAAATCCGGACATCTCCGTCCCTCTTATACAGGGCATAAGGAACAATGATTGACGCATCGCCCCAGCCTACAGAACCAGCCAGCATCTCGGTGAATTTTGTGGGCAAATTGTTTTTCGGGGCAATGTTCGCCACCTTGCCATCATCGTACTGGTTCAGCCTGCACTCCGCCAGCCATTTGCGGATGACGGGATAGCAATCCTCCAGATAAATGCCGGCGTCCACAAACACTCCCATGTCTCCGGTCCATGCAGCCCTCTCTCTTGTGGGGCAATCTGTGGGCACATCGCAGAAATTGGATTTCAGGCTCCATCTGCTGTTGCTTACCAGCTGGTTCACGTCCTGATCGGAACACTCGAACCAGCCGTTCTGCTTCATTTCTGAATATACTGCAATGGAAGTAAACGCTGCATTGGACAGATCCATGTCTGTCTCTGCCTTTGCATAGCGAAATCCCCATATTGTAAACTTTGATTTATAATGATTCAGGCCTTCCTTCGCGGTAAACCTGACCTGCTGCTTTGTCCCGCCCTCCTTATGCCTGCTGCGGTCCTGGAAATTTTCTGCCGTGAAATTGCCGTTTTCATCCAGGGATTCTCCATGTGTCAGAACAATGGTATCTCCTTCACGGGCATACAGCGTAAATTCAATATACCCTGCCAGATTCTGCCCATAATCAATGACTGTTTCGCCATTTGGCGTGATGATGATTCTGCCCTGGAAACGTTCCGCTTCTACAATAGGAACAGAATCGGATGCAGCGAGGGTTTCAGTGCCAAACTCCTCCACTTTCACCTCATGCCAGTTTTCCGGCGTCTCCATACGGGCATCATATACTTCGCCCTGCTGCATATCGTTCTCCCGGATTGGCCCGTCCTGGCTGGCCAGCCAGTTTTCATCAGACACGCATACGGGAACACCGTCTATCTCCAGCTGGAAAAATAATGCGATATCCTCTCCGTATAAATTCCGGTCTCCGTCAACACCTGAACAGCTCCTATACCATCCGTCACCCAGGATGACCATAGCCTCATTGTTTCCTTCCCTGACCAAATCTGTGACATCATAGGTCTGACAGGTTATTTTTTTATCATAGGTACTGGTGCCTGGTGCCAGAACGAATTCGCCAACACGCTTGCCGTTGAGGAACGCTTCATACAATCCGTGACAGGTAATATAGAGCCTCGCACTCTGGCCGGCTGGTGCCTGAAAAGCAGTTTTCAGATAACTGGCCGGCTTATGTATCTCCGGATCACAGGTAAGTTCAGGATTGATCCATTTTGCAGTAAACTGTGCCTTATCCAGAATCCCCATTTCAAAGGCAGCCTCTTCGCTCCATTCTCCCGCTTCGTCCCGTTCATCCCAGAGCCTGACACGCCATGAAACCTTCTGCCTGCTCTCTGTTTCTGCACCAAAAACTGCATGCATCTGACGGGTCTGCACTTTTTTGCTGTTCCAGATCACCGCACCATTTGATACAGCCTCAATTTCATAGGCACTCTGGGTAATTCCCTCTTTGCAGTTCCAGGATAAACAGGGATTTGAAACATCAATGCCCATGGGGTTCCTCATATGATCGGTTTTCAGATTGATTGCTATCATACTTCCATTTTCCTCATGCTTTCCATATTCTTTGTTGCTGCGTAACTGTTCAGCAGGCCTGAATCGTTATGCTCCTGTTTTGTATTATACCGGAAGTTCTTCGTTCCTGTGTTTGATAATTCGTGTTTATAATTTATAATTCGTGCTTGTTTTTTGCGATTCATGTTCCTCTTTGATTATACGTCAACTTTCTGATATCAACCCGATTATCTTCTCAACAATGAAGATGCCTATTTTTTCCACTGCATCAGATTTCTTGCTCCGGCAGATAATGCGCCATCGACCGGAATCGACGCGCCGCTTATATAGCGCGCCATATCAGATGCCAGGAACAGGGCAAGGTTTGCGCAGTCTTCCGGCGTCCCCATCCGACCAGCAGGACAGCAGCTGCTGAAATACTGCATCGCCTCCTTAGGCGCATTCCCAAAGATCGGCGTCATGATATATCCTGGACAGATTGCATTCACCGTAAGATTGTGTGGCGCATATTCAATAGCAGCCGATTTCGTTATTCCGACAACACCATGCTTTGTTGCAGTGTAGAGGCTTTGTCCTGACTGGGGCACCAGCCCGGCAACTGAGGCAATGTTAATGATAAATCCGCCATCCGACCCGGACTTCAGTATTGCCTCAGATGCAAATTTCATGGCAGAAAAAACACTCTTCAGATTCAGCGAAAGTATATTCTCACATTCTGCAATACTGTATTCATGAAGCGGGAACCCGCCAAGGCCAATCCCTGCGTTGTTGACGATTCCGTCCAGTCTTCCGAAACGCTCCGTTGCAGACTTCACCAGCCGTTCTATGCTTTCAGAATCCCCCACATCAGTGTGGCAGAAAACAGATTCACCGCCGTTCTCATTGATCAGATCCACAGTTTCTTCACCCTTTGAACTATTTATATCAGCACATACCACTTTCATCCCGTGCCTGCCATAGTTTACTGCAATCGCTTTGCCTATTCCGCTGCCTCCGCCTGTTACAATTACCACTTTATCTCTCACGCTTTCAAAATCCATCATAGACCTCCCTGATTCGTTATCCTCATGTTATTGTAGCTTTATTCAGACCGCTTCACTATTGTACTTTTGGGAAACGGATGCATTTAAGAGAAAAAACACAAAAACGAAAACATAATAGCGAATAAGAACACATGCAGATCCGGGGACTATGCTAAAATAAATGGTAAATAGATCAGGAAGGTTGGCTGATGCCATGAAAATCAAAAAAGACATTCTGGCGCCTGAATTGCCGGTCGTGGGCGCCGTTCTCATTGTCTACACCGCAACTATTTTTTTCCAGGACAGGGCGAATTGGAATCTGAATTCAATTTTAGGATTTTCTTTCCTCATCGTGCTGCATGCTGCCTTATATCTCTGCCGAAAGGTGCTTTTCAAAAACCGGCTTGGCATCTACTTTTTTGTACAGGGGATTTTGATTTTTCTATTATCACTGGTTATTAAGGAACTTTATCAGGCGGCATATTTAGGCCTGATCCCTTTAATCATTTCTCAATGCATTCATCTGCTGAAGGATCGAATAAAAATCATGTCTGCAGTGCTTTATTATTATGGAATTTACATGTTCACAGGCATTCTGTTTGACGGACTGCGAAATGGATTATACGCGCTTTCACTTTTGATGCTGATCTCATCCGCAATGCTGGCCTACGGATATTTTTACACAAGACAATTGCAGGCTCACGAGAAGACGCAGAGTCTGCTGTATGAATTGGAATCGGCCTATGATAAGCTTGAAGCCATGACCAGAGAAGCGGAAAGACAGAAGCTCGCCAGGGACCTGCACGACACGTTGTCTCAGGGTCTTGCAGGCGTTCTTATGAAATTAGAGGCTTCAGAAGTTCACCTCGAAAACGGAAATCTGGAAAAAAGCAGAGAAATCATCAGAAGCACCACCCGGCAGGTTCGCTGCAATCTGAACGAGGCACGGGCGATCATACAGGATTTACGGCTGTGCCGGGAGGATTCCAAAAATCTAAGAACTGCAATCGATCAGGAAATCGAATATTTTAAAAACGAGACGCAGCTTCTGATTGCCGGCAATTGCAGCGGCGAACTATCTGTTAACACCACACTCTGCAAAAATGTTCTGTACATTGTCAGGGAAGTACTGGTCAATATTAAGAAGCACGCAAAAGCCTCAAAAGTATTGATCAATATTACTTTGGAAGCTGACAGGATCTATATGCGCATTGAAGACAACGGGATTGGATTTGCCTGTTCCCGTCCAGGAACCTCTTACGGACATTACGGCCTGATCGGCCTGAAGGAAAGAGCCAAAGCCATACATGGAGAACTCACGATTGAAAGCCATGCAAAATGCGGGACCTGCATTACACTGATCGTCCCGGTATAGGAGAAAAGAGGGAGCACGATGGAACAATACAGGATTTTGATTGTCGACGATCATCCCATTGTCAGGGAAGGTCTGAAATTAATATTTGAAACAGAGAAGAGCATTATCATCGAAGACGAGGCATCGAACGGCGCTGAAGCACTTGCTCTGGTTCTTGCTGAAACGAACAAATTTGACTTGATCCTTTTAGATATCAGCATGCCGGTCATGGATGGGATTACGTTTCTTGAACAGCTGAAAGATCGTGGAATCAGCATCAACACAATGGTTCTTACAACATCGGATGATGCTGACGATATCCAGGCGGCACTCCAGGCAGGCGCAAAAAGCGTCCTGTTAAAAGATGCCGCAAGGAAGGAGATGATTCAGACTGTCCTGCGGACTGCAAAAGGCGAATCCGTCCTGCAGCCTGAACTTCAGCATATCCTGCAGGCAAAAAGGAAGCTGCAACAGGACTCTCTGCTTACTCCAAAGGAACTGTCTGTTCTTGGCAGGATCGTAAAGGGATCAGCAAGCAAAGAAATCGCTTTGGATATGGGCATCTCCGAAAGAACCGTCAAAGCGCATTTGTCCAGTATCTATCAGAAGCTGGATGTTGGTTCCAGGGCTGAAGCAGTTGCATGTGCAATCGTGAGGAAACTTGTGACTTATTGATTAAATCAAATGACAGCTGTTCTGAATAGTCACATATAATGTGATTGAATCAAATAACAGCTGTTCTGAATAGTTACATAAAATGGATTGCCCAAACGTACAATAGATAGAAAAGCAGTCATCCGGTACAATATGTCTATCTGAATGATAAACTATGAAAAAGAAGGTAACTGTTCAGTGGTCCTGAATCGTTACAAAAGGAGATTGCAATGGAATTAAACAACAAAGTGGTAGTGGTTACCGGCGGCGGTAACGGCGTAGGCAGGGAACTAGTATTGGCGCTGCTGAATAAGGGCGCAAAGGTGGCTGCGCTGGATGTAAATGTCGAGGGCCTGAACACGACCTTTGCGCTTTCAGGCAAAAACAAAAGCATGTCGATTCATCAGACGGACATCTCATCCGAAGAAAACGTGATCCAGGTAGTCGATGAAATAAAGGCATATCATGGCTGTGTCGATGTGGTGATCAACAATGCAGGCATTATACAGCCGTTTATCCCGGTCAGCGAGATCGACATGGATATCGTCCAAAAAGTGATGCAGGTGAGCATGGGCGGCTTTTTCCCATTTCCGGGGCAGAGCATCTATGGCGCATCAAAAGCGGCCGTAAAGCTGTTGACAGAAGCCTTGTACGCGGAGCTGTCCGGTACCAGCATAGGAGTTACTTCCGTAATTCCGGGAGGCATTGCAACGAATATCTTAAACAATTCAAACATTACAACCGAATCGAACAATATGAGTGCAAAAGGAACCAGTCTTCTGCTGACGCCCAAAAACGCAGCCGATCTGATCATCGCAGGAATCGAAAAAGATAAATTCCGGATATTCATCGGAAAAGATGCAAATCTGCTGAATATCATGTACAAATTCAGCCCTAAGTTTGCAATCAGGCTGTTAGGGAAATATATGAGCATTCAATAGCGGCTGAACATCCTTTTCTGCTAATGCTTATAGAATTTATCCCTGTACTCGCTTGGGGATAATCCCGTTTCTTTCTGGAAACAGGAATAAAAATAGCTCCTGTTTCCAAAGGAAAGCTCATTGCTGATATCCAGGATGCTCATCTGCGTGCCTGACAGGAGAAGCTTGGCCTCCTCGATTTTTTTATGGCGGATATATTCATTGATATTTTGTCCCGTCTCCTGTTTAAACTTATGAGACAGATAATACTCTGTATAGCCCGCACGAAGGGCCAGCTCCGAAAGCGTTATTTTTTCAGTCACATGGATTGATATATAATCGCAGATATCCTGGATCTGCCCGGACACATCGGAAGACTCTTTTGACTGACGCACACGCTGCACGTAATCTTCGAGCATTTTCCGGCCGACAGAAGTGGTTTCAGAGATATTGCGGCACTCTTCGATCAGTTTGGCATAATAGTCATGGAGGGAATACGAGATAGAAGGCGAGAGGCCTCCCTCTATACTGGCCCTGGAACACAGGACCAGAAGCACATGAACATTATTCTTGTGCTGCCTCAGACTGTCTCCGAATTCAGCCCTGACACCGCTGCTCAGGTTCCTGCTTTTTTCAAGCTCCTTTTTATAATTTGGATTCCCTTCCCGTATCATCGCCAATAAATTCTGCTCACTGATCCAGATTCCGCGATGCTCCTCCGAGATCAGTCTGATCTCATCCGATTCCTGATCCTCCCCGGTTGTCTTAAAGCAGACGCAGTCCATGGAAATCTGTTCTTCCGTGATGCAATAGTGAAGCATAACAGCAAACTGAAGCAGCGTATTTGACGGGATGATCGGAACATCATCCACCTGCCTGAAAATCTGCGACCGCAGTTGAACCGAAAGATTATAGGCGTCCAGCTTCTTTTTGATAAAAAGATGCGAATTTTTCCCGGTGAATGCCGGACCGATCACATGAATCCGGTGCAGCGCGCCAGACCTGAATTCAAATGCCGCAATCCAGATCAGCCCCAGCTCCGTATCCAGTATCAGCGGATACGGATTCTCATTGCCCGCATGTGCAAGAAGCATGGATGAAAAATCAAGCATCGTGATCATATCGCTCGCAATCAGTTCCGACGGGCAGTTTGTATCCAGAAGGTTGACCTTTTCATCATATGTCCACAAATAGACCCTGTAGTTGCAGCTGATAAGCCCCTGAAAGAAGGATAGCCGTTCATCAATATTCATATGGGTGACTCCTTTCTACTAAGCGTTCAGATATCCGGATACCAAAGTTACATCATCCGGATCATCAAACCGGATATTACCCCGATATAAGATTTCAGGTTTGTTTGAAAGGGTGCAGAATATATATTGGCATAAAGCGGAACGAAGGGCGAGAGAATCGCCTTCTGCGGTTTCAAAATAAACCTCTGCCTTACACAGTCTGACAGTCTCCAGGAATTGAATTAGATTAATATTTTCTTTGATATGCATGGTAGGCCTCCGGTTCTTGTTTTTATACTTATTATAGCAGGGAATAGCGGAAATATGGTTACTTAATTCTATAAAATGTTTGATTATTGATTATTGTTTTGGTACCTGGTACCATTTACCGTTGATACCCCTTATTGGTACCTGACACCATTAAATTCTGTTTATGGTGTCAGGTACCAATAGGGGTATTAATGCAAAAAGACCGTAATCCCCTGCATTTCAGCAAGATCTTTACAGTCTTTTGCGCAATCATCTGCCTTTTTAATACCTTTTTTGGTACCTGACACCATTAAATTTTGTTTATGGTGTCAGGTACCAATATGGTGTACCAATATCTGGCTATTCCTCACCTGCACGAAACAGCGATTCCAAAAAGTTCTTCTTTTGTGCTTTGTTTTTTTCATCCTGATTATCTTCCGGTTCTTTCACCGTCACGATTACTTGTGCATAACGGGTAATTGGTTTCTTAGCATCATCCTGCACTTCCAGGATGAGATTAAAATAATCCCCCGGTTCAGCATCTTCCGGAATCGTAAAATTAGTGCAGAAACGCATCGGTTCCCATACGCGCAGATCGTTAGCCAGCCCGGAATATTGACTGCCCTGATGATATACATACCAGTATGATCTTAAGCAATCCCCATCCGGATCTGATCCGCTTCCCTCAAGCAATACGACTTCGCCAGCGGCGGCTGTTATATCCCCGTTTCTGACACTGACAATCGGCGGATGGTTGCACTCTTCAAACGGTTTCGTACACCATTCTGCACGGGCCGCCCACTCCTCCTGATACGCACGTAAAAACCGATTAGGGTTACCTTCACTTCCAGTGAAGAAATTGTAACCCTTCTGCGGTCTTTTGCCGCTTTCAAAAACGCGTCCCAGTAATGTGCCGTAATTTCCGCTCTCAAGTCCTCTTAATCCTACATCAAACAGCAGAACATAGGTCCCACTGTCTCCCTCTCCCAGGAAATCATATTGATTGAACGTTACATTCGGAACAGCGTCAAATCCCCAGTTCAAAGAAAGCTGCTTTCCATATTGAAAAATATCCGGCTCGCCTTCATAGTAAGTTCCGTCTCCAAAAAGACCATACTTGGACATCAGATCGCCGTGACCAAACTTAATATTTTTCTTCAGCCATTCACTGCGGAATGTCTCGATGCAGTCCGCCTGCTCACTGACGGAAGCCATAAATACGCCATACATAAAATCAGTGTTCAGTATTTTTATGTCCGGAAATAATGCCTCTGCGTGGTCTTTATAACTATTATCCTGACCGACACCATCATTTACCCCCAGAATCCTGACCTTACGGCATACTGACGCATAAATATGCTCCCACTGATCCGTACCTTTATATTGCTCTGCTATTGATAATAACGCACGGACGATTGTGTTCACTCCACCCCAGGAAAGCAGGTATAGAATTCTTTCATCTTTATCCAGAATGGCTTCTTTTATAAGATCAGAACCTTCTGTGTCTTCCCTGACATCTCCTTCGAATGCGAAATTCCCATACTTTGTAATGCTCAGCAATCGTTCGGGCGACGGAAAATCCGGATTGTTTTTCAGTAAGTAAGGGTATGCCAAAGCATATTCATTCTTCCAAAGGGACTCTATCCAGCCTTCCTCAAACGGCCGATAGCTCGTAAGATTTTCCGCTTCAGGATCCGGGTGCGGATAACCTACATGCGTCATATACGCGGCTTCCCCTATGCAGCGGTAATTTGGAGTTACTTCTCCGAGCGTATGTTCCCCGTCCCCGTTAAAATGAAATTGTGACGAAGTGTACACAATACCATCGATGTCGATTTCATTCAGATAAAGGCAAAGATGGATCAATGAGTTCATATCATCACATTCCAGATCCGTCGTAATAATTGCCCTCGGCTTTGATTTATTCATTATTTCTTTTCTCCTTTTTATCCCAGATTCTATTTTGGTAGTAGCAGACCCTGCAGCCATTCTTCTCTAGCTGCCTGTCAAAGATTCCGTCCGGAGTCAGCTTTCTCATGAAGCAAAAGCAGCCTCTTCCACCGCTAAGCTCAAGATGTTTCTCGAAACCAGCAGCCTTTAAACCGTCTGCCACGAATTGCATATCAGGACTGCGGCGCGCAAAAACAGGCTTGCCATCCCTGCTGCCGACAGATGCTCTGGGATCTTCATATGGTGCGTAGAATTCTTCTCCCTCGTCCTCATGATTGTCGAGAATATACTTCAGGGTCTCATAGTATCTGTCGACATAGTCTGCATCGTGAATGCCGTTTCCGGCACAGAGAAGATCATAGGAATCCCGAAATGACATCCAGCGTTTGACATTGCGGAATGAATGCTCTACCGATATTCTGCTGTCAAAAAAGTTTCCGTTCAGCTCATCACCACAGAACAGGATGCGTGCTTTACGATCCAGGAACTGAAGAGAACCGCTGCAGTGTTCTTCTATATTAAAAACCTCCAGTTCACGGCCATTCAGGTTGATCACATCGCCATCCTTAAGAAAAACAACGGGATAATCATCCGGAATATCCATGCCCTCAAAGCCGCCAAACGCCTGGCATCTCCCTTCATAACTCTTGGGTGACATGTAGACAACATCAAACAAAAAGTTGTTGGCGGTATGATCAAAATGATTGTGGGTATTCAAAAGACGATACAACGGTTTTTCGGACAAGGTCTGACAGAACTCCCTGATGTTTCCGGCACCCATGCCACTGTCAATGGCAATGAGTTCATCATCACCTTCAATTACATAGGTATAATCACCGTCACTGAGTACCTGCCATGTCCCTGGTGCTATTAATCTCGACTTGAAATAAGGCTCATCCTTTGGCTGAATGCTTCCATCCTCATCCTCAATCAGGACATCATGAAACTTTGACATATCCAAAGGATCCATATTCTTTTTCCAGCGCATGAAACCAACCCCCTTAACTCTCTGCTGTTTTTTACCCTTTGACTCCGCCAAGCGTAATGCCCTTTACAAAGTTCTTCTGAATGAACGGATAGATAATCACAATTGGAAGGATTCCAAGTGTGGCCATCGCCATACGTACAGTTGCTGTAGGGATCTGAGCCAGACCCTGGCTGGCATCGCTTAGATTGGATGCATTCTGTGACAGTGCCTGAATATTCTGCATCAATCGGTTCAACAGGTTCTGTATACTATATAAATCCGTGTTCTTTACCAGATAAATGAAACCGTTATTCCAGTCGTTCCAATAAGAGATGCCGACAAACATGCCTATTGTAGCAATGATCGGCTTTGCCATGGGAAGTGCTACCGCATACATTGTCTGGAACTCACCTGCGCCATCGATATAAGCTGCTTCCAGGATTTCATCCGGAACACCGGTAACGAAGTAGCTTTTCATCAAAAGTACGTTAAAAGCATTCATCAAAAGGCCCGGTACCAGAAGACCTGCAAAGGTATCTTTTACGTGAAATACCCTGGTGTAATTGATATACGTTGATACCAGACCTCCGTTGAACAGCATCGTGAAGAATACCATGAAGGTCAGAGCCCCACGGAATGGAAGATCCTTCTTTGATAAACCATATGCGAGTAGCGTCGTTATGATCAGACTGATGGTGACACCCGATCCAGTCAGAACAAAGGACATTCCGTATGCCCGTAGTACTACGGCACTATTCGAACTAAAGATCCATTCATATGCAAACAAGCTCCATTTTTCCGGGAAAAAGGAATACCCGTTCTGCAGAAGTGCATTATTGTCCGTCGCTGAAGATACCAGCATCAGGAGAATCGGTATAATCGCCACCAGGGATAGAATCGTCATGATTACATGGCCAATCGTATCATATATTTTGTCTTCTCTTGTCTTCATTCTCAATTCCCTCCTTGAATCAATGCGCTGTCCTTATCAAGCCTGCGAACCAGCATGTTAGCGCTCAGCACCAATATGAAACCAACAATCGACTGATATAGACCTGCTGCCGCGGACATGGAGATATTGCCAAGCTGCAGCAATCCACGGTATACATAGGTATCAATTGTATTTGTAACAGAATACAAGGCGCCCTGGTTCATCGGTACCTGGTAGAACAGTCCGAAGTCAGAATAGAAGATTCTTCCTACCGCCATGAGGGTAAGCATGATGATCGTAGGTTTTAACAACGGAAGGGTAATATATTGAAACTGTTTCCACCTCGTAGCTCCATCCACCAATGCTGATTCATAATAAGATCTGTCAAAGCCCATAATTGTTGCCAGATATACAATGCAATTATATCCGACACTCTTCCATGCACTTACGAAGATAATTATGAAAGGCCAGTATCTCGGTTCACTGTACCAGTCAATCGGTTCTTTACCAAAAAGAGGCAGAATTGTATTGTTAGCAAAGCCATTTTCAACACTTAAGAATGCAAATACCAGGTATCCGATAATTACTGTTGAAATCAGATTCGGTAAAAGGATGAGACTCTGGTATGCTTTTTTTCTTTTACCGTTCAATTCACTTAATATAACTGCTACCATGATAGCCATTACTGTATTCACGATGATAAAAGCAATATTATATAAGATGGTATTGCGGGTTATGACCCATGCATCAGTTGTTTTAAATAGATATTCAAAATTCTTAAATCCGATAAACTTACTTCCATAAATACCTAATTTAGCATTATATTGTTTGAACGCGACAATCAACCCAGGAAGCGGCATATAATTGTTGATAAATAGATATACAAGTCCAGGAAGCATCATGATATAGATCGGAATAAAGCGTTTTAGTTTTGCTCTTTTTTTCGATGAGCTCTCGTTATTATTTGCCCTTTTATGTATTTTGACATCCGTCACGCCATCATCTCCTTAGGTTAGGCTCTGACAATTGGAAATGACTGGACTGTTATTCCTCATTGTCAATTGTCAGGCCTTTTTGCTGTTCTATCTTAGTAACTATTCAGGACTACTGAACAGTTACCTGTCTTACTACATATTTAAATCTGATTACTATTTAGCTGCAGCCCATGCATCAAGCTGTGTCTGTTTTTCTGTTATGATTTTATCAAGGCCGGCTTTCAGCATCTTCGCATTCATTTCTTCAATACCTGTTCCCGGATCAACAAATCCATATTCCACACTCTTCTGGTATTCATCGTATACATTCTGAACGCTGGTCATCTCCGTTGCCACATTGGTCGTGTCAAAGGTGAATCCACTTGCTGATGACTTCTGCGCATTTGTATTGAATGTTTTTATGTTCTCCCACAAAGCCGGGTCATTGCCTTCCCATACATAAGTGATGAACTGGTTTGGCATCTGCCATGTAACATTGTGGCTCCATCCGGAAGTCGTAGCATCTACACCATCTGCAAAGGTGCTCATTCCGCTGTCTAAAACCTTATAATGTGTTCCTTCAATGCCCCAGGAAAGTATGTTCGCCAGATCCGGATCAGTATATAAAGCATTTAACAATTTCATGGAAGCTTCTGCGCTTACAGTATTGATTGAAATTGACCATGGGAATGATGCTACCGCTGCAGAACTCACATAATCATCCAGGGTCTGGAAGATTGTCATCGGACGTCCACAAAGGTTTGTTTCCTGCTGTTTGATGCCTGGCTTGCCACCGGTCGTATAGCTCATCAAGGTTCCAGCTTTCACAAGTTCAGTCACTGCTGTTGTATCCGTTGCCGCATCCTTGCTGATATAACCGTTCTGATTGTAATCATACATGCGGGCACAATACTCTTTATAGAAATCACTGGTAAACAGATTCTCTACCTCAAGTTCCTTACCATAATTCAGCAATACACCAAATGCGTTATTACCAAGCAAGTCAACATTGGAGAACTGGCTCATGGATAATATAGTAGGTCTGTAAACTTCAACATCCGGATACTTATCATGCAGTTCTGCATAGATCTCATTCAGTTCATCCACAGGTATTTTTATGATTTCCGTACTGTTATCAACGGTATAACCAATTCCCTCAAGGTATTCTGTCGCAATCGCAGCACAACCACGTCCCTGAGCCATATCACGGTTATTTGGCAGACCGTATAATTTACCATTAACACGGCAGGCATTCATATATTCTTCGCCGACCGCTTCCGTGATTCCTGCACCGTAATTCTTCAGAAGGTCATTTTCTTCCAGATCCACAAGATATCCCTGCTGTACCATGGAATTATATCCGGTTGTGATTGTATTGAACACGTCGATCTGCTCTCCGCCTGACAAAGCAAGTGTCATATTCTGCTTATAAGAGGCATAATCAGAAATTTGGAGCTCCACTTCAATTCCGTACTTCTCTGTTAATATTTCATTCATTGCATCCTGGACTTTCTGTGTGTCTGCAGGTGCACCCGTAAATGTCATAAAACTCATGACAAGATGTGTGATTTCACCGCCTGCAGTATCTGAGTCTGATCCCTGATCTGCTTCTGAGGTCTGTCCGGCGTCATTGCCTTTATCTGCTTTGCCGCAGGCAACCAAACCGAAAATCATCATTAGAACTAAAAACAGTGCTACAACTTTTTTCATAATTAACCCTCTCTTTTCCTGATTTGTTTTGTCAGCTTTGCTTTGACAAACACATTATATACTGGCGGATGTTGTTCACAAAAGACTTATTCTGTTATGAATTTGCACAATCATGCTGTGATTTAGTATCCTTCTTTGACATTGCCCATTAAGGTTGAAAGCCTATTTTCTATATGTTATCATCATTATGCAATTAAATAAGTTGAATCAGGGGGGAAATCACTTGAAGTTTTTCCATACTCGCTCATTACGTTTTCGTCTGGCTGCTTTTATTATCCTTGTTTTTGTTCTTCTGCTGGCTTTGATAACGACAAATAACCTGATCGTCTTCCGGGAGATTCAGAACAAAATATATGATTCCATGAAAGAAACTCTGGTCATCTATCAGAACAGACTATCTGAAAGTTTTGAAACAACAGAAAACTATCTCAAAAATTATGCCTATGATGATGTCGATGTCCGGATTATTGACAAAAACGATTTGTCGACGGAGCAATATTTTTCCGCCATTTATCATGTTCAAAAAAGTTTCCGCTCTGCATTAAACATTTATGATATGGACGGATTTTTTCTTTATTCCACAACTGGCGACACCTACATCGAAGAGACACAATCAGAAATCACTTATGATAAGTACAGGAACATACAGAATGTAATCTATGAAAAAATGAAGTCCGATACCTTTCTGACAAATACGAACAAAGGCAAATGGTTCTCCCTGAAGGTAAGCGGCAAATACTATCTGTTCCGTGCCTTTAAAATCCACGACAGTTACGTTGGCTGCTGGATTGACACAGAAAAGATGCTCCAGCCTCTGGTTGGAAAAGAACTGACCCAGAGCGTACTTTTGTCTGATACCAATGGTACAGTAATCAGCAATATTCCACCAGCGGGGACAATACCGTAACAGGCCTTAACGGAACAGGAGAAATATCAGTATATCAAAATCGATAATGCAGATAACTTAATCGTATCCTGCAAAATGGATTTTGGCGATCTCTATATCGTTTCGCTGATTCCCGAGAACCAGTTCATGATGGATATTAATAAATACATCCCTTTTGTAATCCTCATACTTATTCTTGCTCTTTGCCTGATGTCACTGGTAGGCTACGTCATCAATCAATGGGTGATCCTTCCGCTGAATCGTCTGAATTCAGCAATCAACGCACTCAAAAGCGGGGATTTGGACACAAAAATCCAGGCGGATGGCGTCTGCGAGGAATATGAGGGTGTTAACAATGCTTTTAACGAAATGGTTCATGAGATTAAGTCATTAAAAATTGACGTTTATGAGGAAAAAATAGTACGTCAGAGAATTCATACCCAATACCTCAAACTGCAGATCACACCACACTTTCTAATCAATTGTTTAAGCATGGTTTATCAATTGGCTGAGATAAACCGAACGGACCTGGTACAACTGATGCTCAAAAATCTGAGCAATTATCTGCGGTACACAATCTCCTCCGGACAGACAGTTACCTTAGAACAGGAATTGACGCATATAGACAATTATATTGCGTTGTCAAAGATCCGTTACCCTGACAGTATCTCGTTTCATTCCGAAATCAGCCCGGAGACGCTACAGGCTAAAGTCATCCCGCTGTTGCTTCAGAGCTTTGTTGAAAATACGATAAAATATGAGGTTGTCCTTGGAAAAGTAATTGAGATCCACATAAACACTTCCATGATACAGAAAGAAAACAATGCTTTTATTTCAATTACCATTTGGGATACAGGATGCGGTTTTGACAAAGAATTACTCGACCGTCTGCAGAACATAGATCAATACTTGCATGAGGAATCAACAAAACACATCGGCATCAGTAATGTATTGCAGCGCGCTTACCTGCAATTCGACCCTGAAAATTGCGATTTTCACTTTTCAAACCGACCAGAAGGCGGTGCACGGATTGATATCGTATTACCATTTATCCCGTGCGTAATTAAGGAGGAGACATTTTGAATTTATTGTTGGTTGATGATGAGTATTACAGTCTTGAAGGGTTGCGCTCTTCAATCGAACATATGCAGCTTGGTTTTGAGCATATCTTCTGCGCTTACAGCATGCAGAACGCCCAGGAGTTTTATCAGTCCAATCAGATTGATATTATGATCAGTGATATTGAGATGCCCAAAGGGAGCGGACTGGATCTGTTAAAATGGGTACGTGACCAGGGATATCCTACTGTCACAATCTTCCTGACTTCTTACGCCAATTTCGATTATGCCAGCAACGCTATAAAGCTGCAGAGTATCGATTACTTATTAAAGCCAATCGATACAGAACAGCTGCATACCTGTATGCTGACTGCAATCCACAAAGTAAGGCAATTGGAAACTCAGGAATCATACAAAACAAAATCCAAGTACTGGGATATATCCAAGAAAAAATTGGAGGATCAGTTCTGGAATGATTTATGCTTACAGATCATTCCGCCGGATACAGAGCAGATATCAAAGGAATTGAAAGGCTATCATCTTCCCCTGACCTTATTGAACCAGACATATTATATCGCGCTTCTGCAGGCCCATATCAAGAAGGAAGAAGAACGTTGGGAAATCAACTTGTACGAATATGCAATCAAAAATGTTATTTTCGAAATATTAGCGAAGTTTCATATTCATCCGGTTCTGACTCGTGTGAATGAAAAACAGTATCTATTATGTATCAACACCACTGATATTGCTGCTCATAAAGATCACGAAAAAATCTGCAGCCAGATCCTCCGTTCGCTGACCAATTCATTACCAGGCTTGTTCCAGATCTATCTCGGAAATTCAACGTCCCTGCTGAACATCGGCAGCTCCTTTCAACGTCTTCATAACTATGCCTACAATAACATTAATGAGGAACGCAAGGTCTTTGATATCACACAGCCAAAATCAGAAAATTACAATAAGAATATGCCTTCCCTGAACGAATGGTCTAATCTTCTGATGCAGAACAAACCTGAAGAGGTAAAGGCTCAGGCCCTGAACTTCCTGACAGGACTTCAAAAATCGAATATGGCAAGCCGAAGTGATCTGATAAAGTTTAATCATGATTTTATGCAGGTCATCTATTCAATCCTTGAGAAAAACGGTAAGTCTGCCCATAGATTATTCGACAACAACACCTCGGAGCAGATTTTTGATCAAGCCTGCAACTCCATCGAACTGATGAAAAAATGGATTATCCACACCATCGATGTATTTGCTGACTGCCTGTCTGCAATCAACCAGTCCGATACCTCCATCGAACTGATCAAGAAATATATCCGCGAGCACCTGGAGGATGATTTGAACCGAAAGAAACTAGCGGCTTTGGTTTTTCTGAGCCCAGACTACCTGTCCCATGTATTCAGCGAACGAACCGGAGAATCCTTAACAACCTTCATCTTGAATGAACGAATTAAGCGGGCAAAGGAATTATTGCTTATGAGTAAAATAAGTATCCGCGATATTGCTCTGACCAGCGGCTTCCCGAATATATCCTACTTTTCCAGGCAATTCAAGAGCCTGACCGGTAAAACACCGCAGGAGTACAGAAAAAATCAATAGAAATACCGGTACCTGACACCATTAAATGCAGTTTATGGTGTCAGGTACCAGCTTTCATCCGATTTTTCTGTCATTCAAAATCAACCATACTATCCTGTGGCAGATACGCTCCCTCAACTTTGCCCTGATCGATTACCTTGATCCACTTTTTCCCCAACAACCTATGGATGCACCATATTGTCTTCAGTAAATTATCAATTCTAAGGCTGATGTAAATAAAAAATGGCGGCAGATGAAGCACATAAGCCGCCAGCATCCCCAATGGCACTGAAGCAACCCATAAAAACAGAATATCAGCTATCATTAGGAATTTTGTATCCCCTCCTCCACGAAGCACTCCCTTTGTCATTACGCTGCTGACCGTCTGAAAAATGATAGTAAAGGAGAGCGCATTCATAAGCTGATATGCGATTTCCCTCGTTTCACCGCTGACCTTGTAGAACCCTATGACGGAAGGTGCAAGTAATTGCACAAAAAGCACGGATATGATGCCAATGATTGAACTCAGTACCGAAAAAGTAACCCCCTGACGAAATGATTGTTCCGCGCCTCCTTCGCCGATGGTGTTACCAATGATAATACTGGCAGCATTTGATATTCCTTGTGTAAATACGGTAAAAATCTGAAGTACAACCATGATGATAGCATTTGCTGACACAAAGGAGGAGCTGATATGTCCGACGATAATCGCAATCATGCTCATTCCGATGGCGAGCAAAAAGTCACTGACGATGACCGGAACCGCATATTTCATAAACGGTTTCATCTTGTCATCACACCTTCGAAAAAAATCTGAAGTACGATATCCAATCTCTTTCTCTTTCAGGAAATACCCCATGATCACCACAAACTCTAAAACTCTTGCAAGAAGTGCTGCAACAGCGGCACCTTCGATCTCCATTCTCGGAGCCCCCAGATTACCAAAGATGAATACCCAGCTCAGGAATATCGTTAACAGGAATGCTGCAATGGAGCAGTACAAGGGAATCTTAACCTTGCCATAACTCCTCAGGATTATGGTTGTAGTCAATGAAAGCCCCTGGAGCAGATAGGTCATTGCCAATATCCTCAGATATTTTATACCATAACCTATTATCTCAGAATCGTTGGAATAAATATTCATGATAACATCCGGCACAAGCAAAGTTATGGTCATAAATAGCAGTGCCGTGACAATATTAACCCGATACATGATGGTAACAGCGGATTTTATTGCTTCCTTATCCTTGCTCCCCCAGTACTGGGCTGTCATAACCGCTGTTCCAAACCCCATGCCCATACACAGTATCTGGAAGATCGCCACAAAATTATTTGCAAGGGAACTTGCTGCTAATTGCGCTTCCCCAAGAGAACCCAACATAATCGTACTGATCAGGCTGATTCCAATTGCAATCAAAGACTGCAGGGTTACCGGAATTGCGATAATTGCGGTCTTCTTATAAAAACTCCTGTCATCAACTAACAATCCACTCAAAAAACTCATCAATCCACCTTACAGCCTTGTATCCTACATGCCGAAAAAACATCTACAGGGCCCCCTTCTTTAATTTCTGATTTTCTTCTTAGTCTGTCAATCAATGTATCAAACTTCTGCAACAGCCCTTTCGTACTTGAAACGCTCTCGTTCGACACCATGATAACCCGCCTGCCGGTATTATATCATGTATCATTTCCTTGCGGAGTTAAGCTAACTCAAAGCAACAGTAAAGTATCATTTTCTGGCACGATAGTAATAAAATATAATTCCTACGAACCGGATAACGATCAAAATGTTCCAAGCTGCATACAATACAAAAAACTAATGACAATTCTGTACTTCTGAGAATTGTCATCAGTCCTCTGCCCGGAGCTCGAACAGAAAAAGCCAAAGAACACTTTGTTTTCACAAAAAGTTCTTTGGCTTCTACCTTGTTGCCACCCTTTTTGGTACCTGACACCATTAAATTTTGTTTATGGTGTCAGGTACCAATAGGGGGGGTAGTACCAATGGAGGGCTCAGCGGTTTTCATACCACCCGCTTCCATATACCTTCACTGTCCCATCCGGCAGCTCCAGCCGGCAGGTTGTCCCGACCGGCACCTGGATAGAAATGCAGAATTGCTTTCCCTCCAGCCTCCAGTCGCTGATGATCTCGCCGTAAGGAGTCCTCAGGGTTCCCCGGGCTGACGTGATGTCACCGCCAATCAGGGGCCTGATTGCAAATTCTTTGTATCCCGGCTTCAATGGCTGGATTCCCGCAATCTTTTCATACAGGAAGGCTCCGACCGAACCGCTTGCATAATGGTTGAAGGATACCATCCCTCCGGTCCCGTCATCCTCGCCCGTGTTGCAGGTGCCGTCTTCACGCAGGGCATCCCAGCGTTCCCAGATGGTGGTTCCGCCCGCCTTGACTTCATAAAGCCAGGAGGGGCAGGTATCTGTCAGCAGCATTTTGAATGCGTCTTCCATGTATCCGTTGTCAGCAAGGGCAAAGAGGATGTACGGCGTGCCCGGAAATCCTGTCGCAATATGGTATCCGTTCTTTCGCACCATTTCCACCAGATTCGCTGCTGTCTTCTTCTGGTCTTCGGCATCCAGCATCCTGTAATGGAGCGGCAGGACATATCCCGTCTGAAATTCGTTCCTGATCCTGCAGTCTTTGTCCATCAAAAGGCTCCGGTAAGCATCGGCTGTTTCGGCACTAAGCTTCTCATAATAAGCGGCATCTTCCTTCTCGCCGAGGATTTCTGCAATCTCTGCCACATTTGCCGCGGAACGGGCAAGGGCCGCCGTGGCTGTCCATTTTCCCCTGCTCATCCAGCCCATCAGGCTGACGTTAGGCGCACACCAGTCCCCATAGTGATGGAGCAGCCGCCATATCCTGCGGCGCTTTCCGACAGAAAAAAGTTCCGCCCAGAATCTGCAGGCTTTCAGATAGTTCTTCATCACCGGATACATGTCCCTCAGGATCTGTATGTCGCCGCGGGCCTGGTATTCCGCCCATGGCACCCAGATGCAGGCGTCGCCCCAGTGGTCGACTGCCATAGGAATCATCAGCTCCCACTGCATGGGCACTGTGGAATTCGGCACGACCATGGGGATTCCGCCTCCCGGGCGCTGTTCCGCCTTTACGTCAAGGAGCCACTTTTCCAAAAAACGGCCCATGTTGAAATTATAGGCAGCCGTCGGCGCAAACACTGCAATGTCGCCTGTCCATCCCATTCTTTCATCGCGCTGCGGACAGTCTGTGGGGATGTCGACAAAATTGGATTTCGCTCCCCAGACAATCGCATCCTGCAGCTTGTTGACAAGCGCATTGGAGCAGGAAAAAGTACCGGTCTGTTCCAGATCGGAATAAAGGGCGATCGCTGTCAGCTCCAGGTCTTCTTCCCGAATCCCCTCCACCCCCGAATAGCGGAATCCCATGTAGGTCATCCTCGGGGAATAGGTCTGCTCTCCCTCCGTGCAGATATAGCGTGCCTGCTGCAGGGCGCTGCGCAACGGCTTCGTGAACAGTTCTCCGTCCATGAGCACCTCTGCATGATGGAACAGGATCTCCTGCCCTTTTTTTCCTCTGATGACAGCCCTGATAACGCCGGCAAAATTCTGTCCGAAATCGTAGATCAGCATCCCGCTTGGAGCCTTTGTGCAGGAAATTGGCCTGAACTCCTCGTGGGCACGGACCATGGCTCCATAGGAAGCCTTGATTTCCGGGTGGATCTTCAGCTTTTCGATTCCCGCCTTTCTCCACGCCAGTTTCTCCAGTTCGACCGTGGCATCATAGGTTTCTCCGGCATAGAATTCCGTGAACCGGTAATTCCCATCCTCCGTCACCTCCCAGGTCTCGTCGGTCCCGAACACCTCTGTTGTCCCGTCCTCGTAGGTCACCCTCAGCTCCATCATGAATGCCTGGCGGTCTGCATAGGCACGGTTCACGCGTTTATAGTTAAATGCACCGACCGCCCAGCCTCCGCCGACGACTGCCATGACCTGGTTCTGTTTTCCGACCTGCGAAGTCACATCATATACCTGATACTGCAGATGGGATTTGTAGGACGTGTAGCCCGGCGCAAAATAATCCTCTCCGACCTTTTTTCCGTTGAGCATGAGCTCATAGATGCCGATAGCAGTCGAATAGATCTGGGCTTTTTTCACCGGCCGGTCAATGGAAACTGTTTTCCGGAAGGTCATGGTCTTAGGAGACGCCTTTTTTTCCGTAAAATGATACTCCCTGTCCGTAATCCATTCGGCATGCCACGGCGTTCCAAGCCGCCCCGTTTCGAAGAAAACTGCTGCCTCGGCCCTCTCGCCATGATTGTCCTCCGCTGCAACGTTCACCTCATACCCGGTAAAAGGAAGCAGCGCCTTTCCTTCGTAAGGGATCGCCGCCTGGTCAGCCGTTTCTGCCGTCCAGTCTCCCACGGAGACCTTCGCCCGCTTCAGTTCCACATCATGTCCATCGCTTTCCAGCGAAAAGGATATCCTTGGATGGGGATGATCCGTCACGCAGCCCCTTTCCAGATTCTCCACTGTAATCCTGTCAATCTTTAACATCGTTATCTCCTCATTCGTTTCCCGGAACCAGCCAGTTCACAGTACCTATCGTAACTATTCAGGACTACGTCCTTCATAGTCACTGATGATGCACACAAATTGCAAAATCGGCAATTTAGCGCACGCAGAACTCGGGTTTTTATGCATATCCAGCATAAAAACACCTCGCGTTACCGGACCACTGAACAGTTACCTATCTCCTTAATTTTAGTTACGATTTTGTCTTCCGCTCTGCTTCTTCCTGCTCCATGCGAAGCCTCTCCGCCGGTTCCACCCACTCTCCGCCGGCTGCAAGGACTGCTGCCTTCTGGGCGTTCAGGATGGTCTCCTGGTCCTCTCCGATATGCTTCTCTACTTTCAGAAATGCCAGCAGCAGGACGATTGCGGCGTAGCAGATCAGCTCGATCCCCAGATAGCAGAGCACCAGCATATTGCCGACGGCTGCATTCTGGACGCTTGCAGCGGCATTATATCCGCTGGCTGTCAGCAATGCATTGATGATTCCATTTCCAAGCCCCGTCATTCCCACCATAATGGCTCCGTAGACGGACATGGTGAATCCGTCGCTCCTGAAGCCGTTTTTTGCCTCCAGATGATCCAGAACATCGGACAGGAGCGCCAAAGTGACATACATCGCCGGTATCGATCCGATTCCCTTCAGAATCACGCCGATGCATACGATCGTAAAATTATGGACATCCAGGAAGCTCACCATGCCGCCGAACACGGAAATGATCATTCCGATCACAACGGCCCTCTGCTTCCCAAGCTTGTCCGCAATCGGCCAGGCCAGAACCATCCCTATGGCGGTTGGAACTCCTCCGATCAGACCCAGGGTGCCCATGGCAGTTCCTGCTGCCGACTCGGTGGATATTCCCTCGAACATCCATCTGCAGTAGTAGCTCATGGAACCGTTTTTAACCAGCCCTCCGAACTGGAACAGCAGAAAATACAGAATGATGATCCACCAGTATTTCTCTTTTATGCAGACCTTTATCTGCTGTTTCATGGGAAGCTTCCGTTCGGCGATATTCAGCTTCCTGTTTTCTTCCGTAATGCGTTCCCTTGTGAAAAAATATTCCAGCAGGATTGCCAGAAATGTAACAATGCATAGCACAACCATGACAAGGCGCCAGTTCTGATAGCTCGCCGCCGGGTCGATGGCTCCGTCCTTCTCTACAAACAGGAAGCCCTGAAGCAGCATCGGCACGAGGATGCTGGCGCCGATTCCCACTGCCGCCACGCCTGATGCATTCGAGAACGTTGCCAGAAGCCCTCTCCTGTTCGAATCCCTGGTCGATAACGCCACCATGGAACTGTGCGAAGTATAAAAAAACGGATATGCAACTGCATAGTACAGATTATAGGACACCGTGATCCATATCATCTGCAGCGTCGGACTGCTTTCTGACGGCGTCAGAAACAGCAGCGCAATGGCGGCCGTGACCAACGGCGCCGAAAGAAACATATATGGTCTTGCTTTTCCCTGACTGGTTCTTGTATTATCAATCAGCCTGCCCACAAACAGATTTCCGAAAATCACGAATATAACGGAAATCATTGGAAGCAATGCTGAAAATATTCCGAATTTTGAAGTGTCTGTCCATCCCAATACGTCCGAATAGTATCTGTTCAGATATGAAGAAAATATTGCATTCGAAATCAATGCACAAAAAGGACCTATAAAATACCCGATTACCATTTCCTTTGGCTTTACGACGGCGGATGTGATCTTCGTCCTTACCAGAGGATTCTCAAAACATTTTTCTATATTCAACTTATGACCTCCTTTCACCAATTCGTATAAACAGCCTGCCCTGGCAGATTCCCCCACCGGGCGCGGTCGCTTTTGCGACACAATTCCAGTTGCGCGAGTGCGCTTCCACGCGAAGCGTTTTTTATCTCATAGGACGAACTTTCCTTTGAGATAAAAAGCAAACGGGCCTGTACGAATTAACCAGGCCCGTCCGCCTCACTTACTGTCTTTTACTTCTTTTGTCGCTATTCAGAACTATATCCTTCATAGTCATGTCTTATGCTCTCTTTTCCCCGATTTCAATAAAAGATGCAATAAGGGAGAAAATCCATGTTACAACAAACAGGATGATCGTAACGATTGCCTGTGTGCCTGCGCTGAACGCAGCCTTATTGCCAAGTTCAAGGTTAGAAGCAAAGATATAGCCAAAAGACTCAACACGCATGCCGATGAATACAGCCCCCGAAAGGATGATCAGTACGGCTGCCCCGACACGGAGCAGGTCGACTGCAATCGCTGCTGCAACCCCCTGCGCAATGTGCGGCATGAACATGGATGCGGCAAGCAGGACAAGCGCCCCGGCCATCATTATAATCACATTGACATTCATGTCCTGGTAATATGCACTCGTGACATTGGAGATATAGAAGCCCAGCGAAACAAGCGCCATAATGGCAACAACCACATTTGCCAGAAAACCGAATTTCTGTTTTTTCATGAACTCCATTATTCTTCCTCCTTCTTACCTTTTACGCGGCATACGACATAGAATCCGAGACATACGACACTGAGGGCGGCACTTCCATAAAGAGTGGTGTAAAGCGCTTTTTCCCACCAAGGGGTCACGTGCTCTGTTGCCACGTTCTGTGCAGCACTGTGTGCAAACGCGTAAAGCTGATATTTCATATTTTCTCTTGCATAATTGACAAGCTCTTCATCCTGGGAAACCAGGTCCATGGTCATGTATGGCCAGGATTCTGCGACCTGTTTCATGGTCTCATCTGTACCGAAATCAGCCATCATGGTGACGCCTGCATAGATGCACATCTCAGGACGGAAATATCCGGAATTGTTTACCATATCCGTTGACAGGAGTCCTTTGAATCCCCATTCCTCACGAAGAATATTTTTCAGCACTCCCACGGAACCGTTGACAGGAGTTGCACCGATACGACTGAATGAAGTCATGGCACCGATTGCACCGGCATCTTCAAATGCTCCCTGGAATGCGCGGAGATCTCCTTCACGGGCCTTCTGCTCCGTCATGTATGGAGCAACACCGCTTCGCTGTGATTCCTGGTCGTTGAATGCCAGATGCTTTGGTCCTACGATCACGCCATATTCAAGGGCGCCGGCTACTGTTGCTGCTGCCATGTAATTGGAAAGCATCGGATCTTCTGAATAGTATTCGAAGTTTCTTCCGTTATAGGCGCAGCGGTGGATATTTGCTGCCGATCCCCAGACAAGCCAGTTTCCGCTCCAGAGGCCGTCATTTCCCATAAGCCTTCCCCATTCAAGGAGCAGGTCCTTGTTGAACGTACAGGCAAGAAGGACTTCATTCGCCATTGTTCCCATTGAAAAGGATGCATTTTTGTCATCCGCATTCAGCCCTCTGCCGTCAAGCGTTCCGCCGAATCCGTTCGGTCCGTCATTCTGGTACACGAGCGGGGATGCGATTTCGTCAATAATGTCGCTGACGCTTCCGCCTTTTATGATTTTTGCCATCAGGGTCTCGACTGGAATCTGTCTTACCAGTTCTTCCCATGTTGGATCATTGATATTGTCATTTCCTGCAAGGTCTGCAAGGGTCAGTGTACCGCCCGATCCGCTGATATCGGCTTTTCCGCCTTCAGCGATCTTGTATACTTCGTTTGTCAGATTCTGAACCCATTCATCCACTTTATCGCCGTCGATCGTCAGATCGTCATAAGTTTTCGGGAAGGTTCCTTCCCAGTCGCTTCTGGACAGGTAGGTTGCATAATCAGGTTTGTAGTAGTTGATGTCAGCATTCTGAAGCTGGTTTACGATTTCTGTTCCATTTTCTGATTTGGCAAAGGTAGTTTCGTCTACCGCACCCTCTTTGCCGATCTTCTGTACAGATACAAGCGCTGCGTCGCCGTCAGCATTGCTGTTTTCCTGCGCTGCGAGCACGTTGTTTACAGCATCATGGGCTCCGTTTCCTAGTGCGAAATAATAGTCTCCGCCATCCAGGATATAGCCGCCTTTTCCGTCTTTTGCAGTTGAATCCCAGCTTGCCAGATACTTCATGTCGATGGTGATCGTAAGCTGTTCTTCCGCTCCAGGCTCAAGAATTCCTGTCTTTTCCATTCCAAGGAATTCGATTGCCGATTTCTCCACGTTATGTTCCGCATCATATTCGGTGTACGGAGTCTGCACATAAAGCTGCGCTACCGATTTGCCGGCCGCATCACCTGTATTTTTCACAGTCACCTCTGCAACGACAGTCTGATTATCCATATCTGCCTTGACGCTGTTCAGGGTCTGGCTGAATGACGTGTAGGAAAGGCCGTAGCCGAAGGGATATGTGACTTCCTCTTCATATTCCCATGCGGATGCGCCGTTTGATGCGCCTGCTGCGCCTGACGCATTGCCGTTTCCGAGAACGCTGTCAAAATACCTCGTCTCATAATATTTATATCCTGTATAGATTCCTTCTGCTTCAATCAGGAAATGATCTGCTGCAAGCGAAGCTTTTCCACCAAAGCTTCCAAGCGGAGAAGTCGCTTCCAGATTTCCCATCAGCGAATCCGTTGCAGTGATTGCACTGAGGTCTGAAAGGGCGATCCTTCCAAAGTTCTGTGCCGCCGGAGCATTTGCAGTATCGACTGCATAAGTGTCTGAAAGACGTCCGGACGGATTTGCGTTTCCGTTGAGGATGTCCGCAATTCCGAGGAATCCGTATGCGCCAGGGAAGCCGATGTACAAGATGGCGTTTACTCCCGCGTCATTCTTCAGATCTTCAATTTCCATCGTGGAACCGCTGTTGATAAGCACGATGACAGTTTCAAAATTTGATTTCGCAAGCTCCAGGACTGCCTTTTCATTGTTGGTCAGACCAAGTGCGCTCTTTGTTCCGTATGCCTCCTGGTCGATTCCTTCCTCGCCAGGATAATAATCGCTGCCTTCCGATCCTGGACGTGAAAATACGACGATAGCCGCATCATTGTATTCCTGGAAGCTGTCGGCATATCCTGCTTCTGCTCCGCCGCCGCCAGATTCCTTGGAAGCGACATAGGCATCCAGTGCCGGTTCGGACGGTTTGTAAGGTGTCGAGAAATTGGCCGGCCTGTTTCCGTAGATCGGCGTTTTTCCACCCCAGCCTTCTTTTTCGCCTGTTACGATGTTGCCAAAAGATTTGTAAATATCCAACATTGTGGGATTTACCTCATATCCTTTTTCCTGCAGCGCCAGCACCAGATCCCTCTGGGACTCGCCGGTTACCGTACTGCCCATTGTGCCTCCCATAAACGGATACACGCTGCCCATTCCAAAAAGAGTTACCTTGGGATTTTCACTGCTGAGTGGAAGCGTATTGTTTTCGTTCTTCAGCAGAACGACCCCTTCCTCTGCAACCTGCTCACCAAGGGCAACATGAGCGTCAACAAGTTCATCCGAATCGCTATAAACAGATACGAACTTGCTGTCGTTTGTTGTTTTGGTGCTTGTTGTTCCCAGAACCTGATCAATCGCGCTTCTCCAGGTGTTTGCAACACCAGTGAGGCTTGCCAGCGCTATCGACAGGGAAAGAAACACGGCAAGAAAACCGCGCCATACTTGGACTGACTTCTTTTTCATTTCTCATTTCTCCTTTTTCTTTTGATTTGGTGCTGCCATTCAGGACCACGTCCTTCCCAGCCACCCCTGACACACAGAACCCGGTACCCGTCCTCCTTGCAGACCATATAAAGAACATCCCGTTTTCCGGCTTACAACAGTATAAATCATAACAATAAAAGATGACCGTCCTTGTCGTGAACGGTCATCTAAAAAACGTGTACTGCAGTCCTCTCCAGTTTAGTGTGTCAAAAGCCCTCTTGTAATCTTTGCTTAGTCAATTTGCACATCCGCCAGTTGCATCACGTCCTCATTTCCAAACGCCATCCAACACGCAGTGATGCAAAACATGATTCAATGAGCAGCTTTATGAAGACGTTGGTACTTAGGCCGCGTACTTTGCGGCCTTACGTACCACTACGTCTTCATCTAAGCGAAAGCGCGCTGCGAATCAACATGTTTTGCATCACGTCCTCTGAGGATAGCGTGTCAAAAGCCCTCCTGTAACCTTCGCTTAGTCAATTTGCACATTCGCCAGTTGCAGCACAGTGATACAAAACATGAATTGATGAGCAGCTTTATGAAGACGTTGGCACTTAGGCCGCATATTCTGCGGCCTTATGTACCACTACGTCTTCATCTAAGCGAGAGCGCGCTGCGAATCAACATGTTTTGCATCACGTCCTCTGAGGATAGCGTGTCAAAAGCCCTCCTGTAACCTTCGCTTAGTCAATTTGCACATTCGCCAGTTGCAGCACAGTGATACAAAACATGAATTGATGAGCAGCTTTATGAAGACGTTGGCACTTAGGCCGCGTATTCTGCGGCCTTATGTACCACTACGTCTTCATCTAAGCGAGAGCGCGCTGCGAATCAACATGTTTTGCATCACGTCCTCATTGCTAGACCTTGTGCAAATTGACGAATACTATCCAGCCAGCGGAATCAGTATGCGAAGTTCAAACCACCCGTCTTTTGCGCTGATCGCCACCGATCCATTATATTTTTTTATGGTATTCTGTATGCTCTTCAATCCAAATCCGTGATAGTTCTTGTCCTTTTTTGTCGTGACCGGCAGCCCGTTTTCAAAAACCAGTTCATCCTGGTAGCAGTTTTCCGCCCTGATTCTCAGGAATCCCTTCTGCCTGACCACCGCAAGATGGATCAGCCTCTTTTCCTTGTGTTCAATCCTGCTGACGCTCTCTATCGCATTGTCCAGAATGTTGCCGAACAATGTGCTGATATCCATCGGATCCATAAACTCCAGTTCTTTTCCGTCCACCACGCTCGTCAGCTCAATCCAGCTGTCCTGGCAGTACAGGGATTTTCCCGTCAGAATCGTATCCAGCACCTTATTCCCTGTCTTATTCTGGGCCTCGTAACTTTTTATTTCCCTCTCCATCTGCTCCAGATACTCTTTGCCTTCCTCTGCATGGATCCCCTGTTTCAGAATCGCGATCTGATACTTCAGGTCATGGTACTTCTGGTTCACTGCGGATATGCTTTTTTCCAGCATCATGTAATTGTTATACTGCATATTCAGCATTTCCTGCAGTTTGTGCACTTCGAACCTCGTCTTCAGCTCCCCCAACTGTATGTGGTATGCGTACAGGATCGCCACGCCTCCCAGATCCACCAGGGTCCTGATAATGAAAATCTCCAGCACGAACCGGCTGCTGAAAGGCGATTTCTGCAGCACATAGCTGAGATTGCTGACCGCAAACACCGCCACTGCAATCGTCAGGGCAGAAAAGAATTCCTTCCGGTTAATCGTGATATTCCGGTTGACGTCCTGATTCTTCTTTTCCAGCTGGTACATGATGGTGAATACGATCCCGTGGACCGCCACCAGAAAAGCCATGTCAACAAGATAATTCAGCGGAATATCGAAATAATTCACCAGAAAGAAGATGATCTGCCATTCCAGGGATGCCGCGAACTCTCCGATGATGAATGCCCTTGCCGTAAAATAGACTGCTGTCTTGAGGTCGTATGCGCAGTTGTAATAGACTGCCGCCCCCATCATGAAGAAGTACAGGACCATAAAGGGGATAAACAGCTTCTCACTGCTGCCGTGGGTAGCCGTCATGATCGAAACAAGCAGGACCCCGCACAAAATCATGCTGATGCCCCTCTTCTTCCGCTCCTGGCGTTTGGGTGCGGTGAGAATGATCAGATAGCTTGCCAGCCAGTATGCGATTGCATAATAGTATCCCGGGGTGTTCACCCAGTTGATCTCCCTCATTTGCTCACCTCATTCATGTAGTTGTTCAGCACATCGAGCAGCTCCTTTTTCCGCGACCGGCTGACCTGCACCTGGTCGTTTCCCACAAAAACCTTCCCTTCCTGAAAACCTTCCACATATTCCAGGTTGATCAGATAGCATTTGTTGCACCGGAAGAACCCCTCGCTCCCCAGATTTTCCTCGATCTCCCTCATGGTTCCCCTTTCGGAAAAATCGCCTTCCTTTGTATGGTAGATCAGATCATGATTCTGCACCTCTATATAATAGATCTGGTTAATGTCGATCTTCCTGACGCTCCCCTTATAATTGATGGAAATAAATTTCCTGCTCCGGCGCTTCATCCGCGCCAGCGCCCTGTCGATCCTCTGGGAGAACGCAAAATAATTGATGGGCTTCAGCACATAATCCAGCGCTTCCACAGCATACCCCTTCATGGCATACTGGGGCATGTTCGTGATAAAAATGATCACGACCTCGGAATCGTGCTTCCGTATTTCCTCCGCCGATGTCATTCCGTCCATGAACCGCATCTCGATATCCATGAGGATGATATCATAGTCGCCCTTATAGTTTTCCACGATATCCTCCCCGTCCTGGAACGTGAAGATCTGGAACTTTTCGCCGCTCTCTTTCCCATATCTCTCTAAATATTTCATGAATACATCCGTGTAGTTTTTGTCGTCTTCCACAATTGCAATCCGTACCATTGTATTACTCCTTTAAGTTTATGGAAATTTTATAGGATTTTTATGGTGTCAGGTACCAATTTGGCACCAAGGTGGTGCCAAATTGTCCCCTGCCACTTTCCCAATCTATACTATTGCAGAATAGCACGATTGTCTATAGATATCTTTCTATGGTTTTCAGATATCGCCACTTAGACAAAGTTGCCCGCAATCTTGAGGCCACTTCGAAGTGCGGAAAGGCTGATTGACGCCAGTCAATCAGCCTTTCTCATGCTTATAGGACAATATAGTAAGGACAGATATCCTCGAAATGTCCATCCTTCATCCGGAATCCTCCGGGAATCGTTCCGAGCTGCCTGAAGCCGAGCCGTTCATATAAATGTCTTGCCGGCTTATTTGCTGCCACCACGGCATTGAACTGTAAAATAGTGAATCCGTGCTGTTTCGCCTGATAGAGGCAGTCCTGTACCAGCATTTCCCCAACATGCAGTCCCCGGCTTTCGGAAGCAACCGCATAGCTTGCATTGCTGATATGCCCACATCTTCCCACATTGTTCGGATGGAGGATATACAGCCCATATATTTTTCTGCTTTCAAGATCTTCAGCAACAGCACAATATGTCTGTTCGTCGAAAAACGCACAGCCTGTTTCCTGATTTAAAAACTCTTCCTGAGGGAACGCATTTCCCTCTTCTACGATTTCATTCCAGATACGGATCATGGAAGGGATGTCTGTCGGATTATATTGTCGGATACAAATTTTCATTTCTTTGGAATTCCCCTTTCAAAATTTCAATCGCCTCTCGTGCGATTCCTGCATGCTCCCAATAGGAATATCAGTATTCAACCCTGTTGCGTCCGTTCCTTTTTGCAAGATACAGCTTTTCATCTGCATGCTTCAGCAGATCGTCGACATTTTCATTCGCTGCTGGTTTTATGCTATAAATACCGAAGCTGGCGGTTACGCTGAATTCCTTATCCTCGTACCGTATTACTACCTTTTCAAGGGCTCTGCGCATACTTTCAGCCGCTGCTTTTGCAACCTCCGGACCGGCTCCCGGCATGCAGATCAGGAACTCCTCCCCTCCGTACCGTGCGATCCAGTCGTTGCTGCGCTTCAAGCAGCCGGAAAATGTGGCCGCAACGTTTTTCAGGGTCTGATCTCCGGCAAGATGGCCATAGTTATCGTTAACCGCTTTGAAGTAATCGATATCCGCCATGATGATGGAGATTTCCTTTGACAGCAGTGCTGTGTTGAGAATGTCGACTGGAAGCTTTTCATTTATATACCGGCGGTTGTACAGGTCCGTCAGGGAATCGCTGAAAGCGAGTTTGTTCATATTGTCTATCAGTGCATGGATGCCGGTCTGTTTCGCGCCTGAGCCTTCTCCTGATTCAAAAAACATACTGTCTGTGATATCTTTGAGAATCTCAACGACAACCCTTCTGTCAGGCAGATCATGGGGAACCGCTGTGACCATGTATGTTCTGTCTTTGTTATATTCTATTTTTACATAGGTACTGTCGTTGTTATAAGCCCGCATGGAAATGCAGTTGCTGCATACTTTATTCTTTCCCCAAAAATCAAAGCAGCGCATTTCTCCCATAACCGCTTCGTTATTTTTGTACTCCATGACCTTCTTCTGCAAAGGGTCTACAATTCGTGTAATATCGCTGATTTTATCGAATAGCGCCCCGCTGCTCAGGTATGTATTTATGAATTCGTCTATCATCATTTTCTCCTGCTCTTCTCATTCTTTGGCACATCGATTGCTGTTTTGCATCCTTCACACTCATTGGCCTTTCATACAGAAAACCCTGCGGGTTTCGTATTTGTCTCAAGTTTATCATATTTCATTTTCTTATGCCATATACTTCCGCACTCAAAGCAGGTACCTGACACCATAAACTGCAGTTTATGGTGTCAGGTACCGTTTTCGGTGCGCGGACAGTATCATTAGTTGAAGTATTTACGTAGGAAGTAAGTTGGCCCACAGCTCCATGCATGACAGTAGCTGTTGACGATAGTTCCGCCGTATGGTGACTCATTTGGATTCATAGGATTGTAGAGTTCAAAAAATGTATCTGCACCTTGATTAAGCATATCTCCCCAGTATTCGGTCATCTTCTCTAAAGCTAAGTCCTTTGCGTCAGACTGTATAAGGGCATCCACATAGTGATGGTACATGTATGGACTCACCATTCCCTGTACATTCTCCTTAAATTCGATGCTTTCAAGAAGCTTCTTTGCATATATGCCCTCAATAGCACCACCAAGTACAAGCCATGCCTGAGAAGCGATTGAAATTTGTCTATCCTTGCCGCTTACATAGCAGCATTCTTCCTCATCCCACAAATATCTGTTGGCGGCTGTATATAGCTTGTCATAAAGCTCTCTGTACTCTTCTTCTATTTCAGAATCCCCGATTTCTGAGGCAAGATATATTGCCTGATTTAAGACATACATGAGAACACCCTGTGCACTTGCCTGCTTATCGAGACTTATATTCCAATCAATAAAGCACCAGCCGAATACGTCTTCGCCTTTTATCAGTCCATCTTCTCCGACTCTTCTTGCAGCTATTTCTATCTGCTTTTTAGCACACGCCCAAATATCTTCCAGCGCTTCTCTGTCATCAGTCTCTCTATAATAATCATATAGAATAGATACAATAAATAATGCATAGTCAAAGAAAGTTCCCTGTCCATCTGTTACATTATCATCTACAGCTGGCTTTGGCTCTAAAAATACACAGGCTCCGATCTGCTCATCGGACTTTGGTAAAGCTGCAAATAAATACATACAAGCCTTTACTAAATCATTCTTTTTGTATGTCTCATAATTGGCTAAAGCCTGAATTCTTAAATCTCCAATCCAGAGTCTTCTGTCTCTCTTTGGACCATCCTCAAATACTGTCTGCATACAGTTGTGAAGTGTTCTTATTGCAATCTTATCTAACTGCTTCTTATTCTCGTCCGTTGTATCATAAGGAATCAAGTCCCTGTCATCAGCGGAAGATACAGCTGTACAAGTTATATCTTCAACTACAAGTGAATAATTATTACTGATTGCAAGCACCTCTATCTCAAGGTATCTAAAAGCATATCGTCTGCTAAGCTTTACTTTTGATGGAATCACATCCACGTGAATCTCTTCTTCTTCAATCCATGATGATGAAATCCATCCCTCGAAGTCCTTTCCATTCTCAAAAAGCTCTACAGGCTGCTCCGCAAAGTGAAATTTGAGCCAGACTGGTGCATCTGCATGAAATCCCACTGAATTAAGCTTCATTGAGATGTAGCCTACCTGATGATTCCCGAAATCAAGGATGATCTTATCTCCCTTTTTTAATAGCTTCTTGTTGTAATCCTCATCTGGAAGAATCCTGATACTATCATCTTCCTTATTCATGATCACTGTTCTTGCAACCCTCACCTCTGTCTCGTGCAGTTTTGGTAAAAGTGCAAGCGCTTTATCTAGTAATACTTGGTTTTTCATGTCATAATCCTTTCTGATTTAAGAAAAGCAGGTACCTGACACCATAAACTGCAGTTTATGGTGTCAGGTACCGTTTTTCATATTTATACAAGTTCTAAAATATCTCTGAAGCTTGCAATTGCATTCTCTGTCTTGGCATACTTTGATGCACTTCCAATTCCAGCATTGTGGAATCCCCCTGATACTGCTGCATGAATTCCAGCTTCAGCATCTTCAATTACGAGACACTCTTCTGGCTTAAGCTCAATCATATCAGCAGCTTTAAGGAAAACCTCCGGATCAGGCTTTGAATTGATGATATTTTTTCCGTCTGAAATCTTATCAAAGAATCCATCTAATCCGATTCTCTCAAGAATGAACTCTGTATTCTTTGAAGATGATCCGATTGCGAGCTTTAATCCTCTTGCTCTTAACTCATCTAATGTATCTTTTACTTCTTTTGATAAGTCAGTTGGCAACATATCCTTAAGATGCTCTTTGTATATGTTATTCTTCTGCTCCATAAGTGCAGTTTTCTCTTCAGCAGAATATTCTCTTGTTGCTTTCTCAAGAATAATCTCAAGACTTTCAGCTCTTGATACACCGCGAAGCCTCTCATTGATTGCTTCATTGAATTCGATGCCCTCCTTATCAGCTATCTCCTTCCATGCTAAAAAGTGATACTGATCGGTGAAGCAGATCACTCCATCCAAGTCAAAAATTACGCCCTTTATATTTTCTAATTTGCTCATACCAGATATAACCCTGTTACTGTTCACTCTGTGACCAGTAACATAATCCTTTCCGCAGGTATCAGGGGGCAAAATACCTCTTGCCCCCGTATCATTTATAATACTATTATGATAAATGTGCATCCCAGAATCCACAGAAAGCGTCTACAGGACTAACACCCTTGAACTCGCTTCTTCCTGTAAGCTTCTCTACCAATGCATCTAAGATATTATCTGTTGAACCATATGTGTTGATGTATGTACGAACTCTTGGAACATCAGCTAAGTGATACGGATTCTCAAGTGAGATGAATATATTTGGCATATCATCCACATATGATAAACAATCTGCTCCCATTGGCTGAGCCCACTCAATACGAACTACAGTCTGGTTAGACTTTGTTACATAGTTTGCCACATAAATGATTAAGTCATAGTTTTCGATAATGTCTGACATTGGAGCTTCAAGCCCCTCAAATCCAGGCGATGGCTCCCACACTGTCACCTTAAAGCCTTCTTTTTCCATACGCTCAACAAAAGCTCCAATTCTTGTTGCTGCACCGAAAGCTAAATCTGTTCCGCCTGACTCCTTTGAATAAACAAGTACTCTCTTGTATCTGTCCGGAGTAATTGGGAATACACCCTCTTCTTCCTTTACAAGCGTAATTGACTTGTCTGCAACTTCCTTAGATACCTTGTCATGATCTTCGCAGTTTACTGCTCCATCTGCTCTTTCTTTTGATGGATAAATAGCTCCACTTGCCTGCTTCTCCGGAAGTCCAAGCGATGCCTTAAGAGCAAGAATACGAACGACACATTCCTCAACGCGCTCTGCAGAGATTTCTCCGCTTTCGATGGCATCACGAATATACCCCAGATCCTCTTTCATATTCTTAGCAAAAAGAATCATGTCACATCCGGCATTGATAGCTGCCGGAAGTCCCTTACGACGTGGAAGCGGAGTTGTCATTCCTGCCATTGCTGATGAATCAGTAATGATTGTTCCATTGAATCCAAGTTCTCCACGAAGAAGTCCTGTCAGAAGTTCATAAGACATTGATCCAGGAAGGATGTCCTTATCCTCCAGCTCTGGATTAAGCTTCTTAGACCAGGCTGGCTGCATGATATGTCCCGCCATTACTGTAAGGGCACCTGCGTCAATACTTGTCTTATATACTTTTCCATAGGTATCCATCCATTCCTCTGCTGACAGAGAGTTAACGGATGTCACCAGATGCTGATCTCTTTCATCAACACCGTCTCCCGGGAAGTGCTTAATAGATGCAGCCACACCATGCTTCTGTACCTCAGTTACATATGCAGCTCCCATCTTTGCTACCATCTCGGGGTTTGAACCATAAGTTCTTGTATTCGTAATCGGATTTCTCCAGTTGTTATCAATATCAATAACTGGTGCAAAAGCCCAGTTTATTCCGAGCGCATCAGCTTCCTCTCCAACGATTCTGCCAAGCTCGGTTGCATAATGAACATCCTCTGTTGCAGCGATAGCCATCTGGCATCCTACATGTGTACCATCCTCAGAACAGGTATTCATTCCTGCTTCCATATTTCCAGCCACAAATACCGGAATCTTTGAGTTCTTCTGCATGAAATTAACAAGGTTGACTACTGCTTCGTTTGGCATTGCGCGGCACATAAGTCCACCGTACTCTCCTGCAGCGATTCCTGCAAGATATCCTTCGTTGTCTGTATAGGCAATTGTACAGAACATCTGACGAATCTTCTGCTCCATTGTCATGCCTGCCTTTGTATCCATAACCCATTTCATCTGTTCATCGTTAAGATTGTATGGGGCTTTTTTCATAATCTCGCTAAAATTCATTCTCTTCTCCTATTCTGCCGCTGCAATTCTTGCTTTTTTAGCCTTTGCAGCTTTCATACGGGGCCACTGTGCTGTAATTGCATAAAATATCAGCATGAATGTTCCAACAATAATCTGCTGCCATCCGCCTGAACCATATCCGATGCAGCTGAGTCCGTAGTTTAAAATCTCCATAGCCAAAGCAGCTACTACTACACCTACAGCATCAACACTTGCCATACCTACAAATACACCCATATATGCGGGAATGATATTAGAGAATAACGTGCTGGCTGTTGACAGACCAGCCTGTGGAGAAACAGAACTTTTTGATCCGTGAATAGCTGCTGCGCATCCTAAAATGATTCCACAAACAATAAATGTCTGAATAACATTTTTCTTTTCGTTAACACCAATGTTTACTGCTGCCTGCTGATTGTTGGCAAGAAGCTTTGAGCGCTTTCCTGCAACAGTAAAGTATGAGTAGCCAATAAATACTACAAGAGCAATTCCAAGTACGATAAAGATGTAAGGCATTCTGCCAAAAATAGTAAGCTTAGTGTTACTCATCATACTGAGACCTCTTGCCTCAAAAACCAGATATGTAATTGATTCATATAATAATGCTGCACCAATGGTACAGATCATAATTGGAAGCCGTCCATAGATGTAAATCAAACTTGTAACAATACAAAGTACAACTGCTATAACAATTGAAAGAACCAGGTAAACTACAGGTCCTAAGTGATTGCTAATTACGATATTACCTGCAATAATTGCTGACAGAACCATTACAGCTCCACCTGAGAAATCAAATCTTCCGTTCCTTACCTGTAACCAAATTGCAAGGGCAGCTACTGCTGTACTTGATGTATTTACAAGGACGGTCCGCCACATATCCATAGAGAACCCATAATATGTAACTCCCTTACCTCTTGCCAGAATAAACATCACACTAAAGACGATTATCGGAAATAACATCGTAAGGAAAAATCTTTTCATAAAATTACGTGCCTTATTTGTTTTCATAATAGCTGCTCCATTAATTATTTTTAATTGGCAGAAGCATTGCCAGGGCGATGCTTCTGCACGTTCTTTAAACTGTAACTATTCAGGACTGCGTCCTTCATAGTCACACAGAGTGAAAGAAAAACACTTTCACTCTTAGCGTTTGTGATTTCACCCTTGCAAGCAAGTGAAATCACGACACTTGTTGATGTACACAAATTGCAAAGTCGGCAATTTGGCACACACAGAACTCGGGTTTTTATGCAAAACCAGCATAAAAACACCTCGCGGTACTGGACTACTGAACAGTTACCTTTAACTTTAATTTGTTAATCAGATGCCAAGATCAAGCAACTTAGCCTTTAATTCTTCGTATGTAGCATCAGGATTGTAAGATGCACACATGCTAAGGATATCCTCACCTGTGATAGCTGCATCCTTGTAATCAGCTGTATAGTAAAGCGTCTTCTTCATCTGCTCCATTTCGTCGTCAGAGATGATCTGGTATGCAGCACAGTCAACACGCTCTTTCTCAGCCGGAAGGTCTGAATAGGTTGTTCCGTTTAACTTGTCAATGATTAAGCAGACAGGATATGCAATAGCTTCTGGAGCTGAACAGCAGATTGACTTGAATGTTCCATTTCCTGAAGAACGGAAGTTCTCAATATCTTCTGTAGCCTCGAAACCAGTTGTGTAAAGCGCGATGTTTGTACGATTGTCAGATACCATCTGTGGGTATACCAAAGATGCGCCGGCTGCAACTGAGAATAAGCAGTCCATATCTGAATGATCTGTGAAGTATGTTGCTGGAAGACCAGTTCCGAAGTCGACTTCTGCGATCTCATATACTTCAATCTTTTCTTCTGCTGTCTCATTGTACTCATCAATTTTTGCGATGAATGCATTAGCAAGATCCTGCTGTAATGGATAAGCCCAATCCGGGAATGTAGCAACCCCGACATGCTTGTAACCATTCTCGATTACGTCAGCTGCAACAGCTTCTGCATAACCCTTGTTATCAAGAGGTCCATCAATTACAGATCCAAGGAAATACTCATTTCCGAATACTGCTTCATTGGCTGTATAGAAACTCATGTTGTAGTCGTTGAGGAATCCTGCCACATATACGTTTGCAGATTCACATTCTTTAAGAATAGCTTCTGTACCCATATCAGCTGTCATGATAATACCTTCCGCACCAGCTGAAATTTCGTTCTGAACTGCTGTAAGGTTTGCGTTCTCATCATATGTAGATAATACGAATGTGTTAAACTCTACATCGATCACATCATCAATACCATCAAGGTAAGCATTGATCGCTTCTACAGATCTGCCATGGTCAGTGTAAAGACCTACTGAAATCTTGTGATGCTTTGTCTCAACTGATGTTTTCTCAGTGCCTGCTTCCTTTGCGTCTCCATCTGCCTTAGCACTTGAATCAGCATCAGCTCCACACCCTGCAAGTACTGAAACTCCCATTACTACGGCAAGCCCTAATGCTGCCAACTTTTTGAAATTAATCATTTTCTTTTCCTCCTTTATAAATGACCCTCCAGGGGTATTTAACAAAACTATCTGGGCAATACGCCATCTTTCTTTCTACATGTAATAAGGATTACTGCAAGGAATACCAGTGCCTTAATTACATAACCAACTTCAACGCTTACACCTGCCAAAGTTAATCCATTTGAAAGAATTACATAAGTGAATGCTCCGATCAGTGAGCTTGAAATCTTCGCCTTCATTCCTCCCGAAAGAGGCATTCCTCCGAGCAGAAGGGCAACCATGATGTCCATTGCGTATCCGGTACCAGTACCCTTACCCGCAGCTCCTGAACGGGCAGTAAGCATAAATGCTGCAACCGCCACACAAATACCAAAGAATATATAAGCAATTACTTTCCACTTTGTAGTACTGATACCTGCATACTCTGTAGCAGTCTCATTAGCACCAATACTCTTTACATACTCTCCTAACTGCGTGAATCTGAAAAGATAAACAGAAATGATTGCGATAACAGCAATTACAAAAATCATAAATTTAACATCTGCGAACAAATCCATATTGGCTTCAATTGAAATAGAATTGATACCGATTTTCTCCATTGCAATAACCTGAATACCTCCAAAAATCGACATAAGGAAAATCGATGTTACAATCGAAGGTAATCCAAGCATTACTGCCACATATCCATTAATCAGGCCGCAGACAAGCGATATTGCAAGTACAGCTCCAAATGCCAGTAAAAGCGATCCCGTTTTGTTGGAAATCAGAATTAGCATAATGCTGTATACTCCAAGCTGTGCGCCTACACTGATGTCCATGTATCCCATGGAATAAATAAATATTGCTCCCATGGATAGAATTGCATACACACAGGCAGCCTGAATTAAAATACGAAGATTATATGCATTGAATAATCTTCCCTGGCTTAAAATACCAAATAGAATTACACATAAGAGTACTCCACCATAACCTAATACGTCGGAACCATGATTTAAAATCAAGTCCTTTGTTAATCCTTTTTTCATCATGTCCCTCCTAAATCATGTACTCGATTACATCAGCTTCTGATAATTCTGCTGAACGAATAAACTCTTTGCTGATCTTAAAGTCTTTCATTACGATTAATCTGTCAGACATTCCGATTAACTCGGACATCTCTTCACTAATCATAAGAATTGCTTTGCCTTCATGCTTCATCTGATCAATTAACGAATACATCGACTGCTTGACGCCTATATCAACTCCTCGTGTAGGGCAATCCATGATCACAATATCTGAGCCCTTAGCAATCCACTTTGCAAAGGATACCTTTTGCTTATTTCCACCAGACAGAGTATTTACCCACTGCCTGCTCTTATTGCACTTGATTTTCAAAAGCTTAATCTGCTCATCAGCAAGTTGCTTACGCTTCTTCGGCGAAACAAAACCAGCCTTGCTGATATCCTTTAATGATGGCAGTACAATATTGTTCTCAATTGGTCCTTGCAGGATAACAGCCTCTGTGTCACGATTTTTTGAGATATATCCGATCCCCTTTTCAACCGCATCCTTTGCAGATTCAACTTCTTTGCCTCTGCACTTGATACTTCCTCTGTCGATTTCTTCCATTCCGAATGCCATACGGCCAATATCATGCATTCCACATCCTGAGAGGCCTCCGATTCCTACAATCTCACCCTTATGCAATTTAAGTGAGAAATCCTTAACATTTGGACCACTTACATTGGTGAACTCAAGAACAACTTCATCACTGCAAGATGGATCATAGTCACTTCTGTAGAATTTGTTGCCAATATCCCTGCCTACCATGAGCTGACGAATCATTCCAATACTGTTTAGTTGACCAATCTCCTCGCTTGTGACTGTTCCCCTGATTTCTCCATCACGTAAAACGGTAAGGATTGTGCATTTCTCCATGATTTCATCCATATCATGCGAGATGAAGATGACAGCCTTATCCCTCTTTACCATGTCTTCAACAATCTTGTATAAGATATCTCTGCCTTCCATAGAAAGAGCAGTTGTTGTCTCATCAACAATAAGTATCTCTGTATCCTCGTTGACAGCTCTTGCAATTTCGATAAGCTTTCTGTCCTCAAATCCATATTGATCGATCGGATCCTTACCTCTCATATATGAGATGCCAAACCGATCAAGCAATGCATCTGCATCTGCATTCATCTTCCTGTTATTTACAAATCCGAATCTTGAGTATTCGTTTTCTTTTCCAGCAAATAAATTCTCTGCAACTGTGCATCCCGGAATTGTATTGGCCTCCTGAAGAATCATAGACAAACCGTTGTGCTGTGCCTCAATCATAGAAGCTGGCTTCCAGGGCTTTCCCATAAATAGCATCTCACCGCTTGTAGCTGGCTGCATTCCTGCCGCAATGGAAGTAATAGTTGATTTACCACTTCCGTTCTCACCAACAAGTCCATGAACTTGTCCTCTGCAAATCTTAAGAGCTACGTCCTTAAGCGCAACTACCGGACCAAAATTTTTACTCATACCCATGATTTCAAGTACTACTTCACTCATGTGCTTTTTCTCCTCATATGAAATCTCAACTAATTTTCTAGAGTATAGCAAATAATTCTTTGAAAATCGAAAATCAGTATGAATCGCACAGATAAGGTATGAATTGCAAGAGCATGCTGATATAATTTTGGTATAATGAAATATATATGATACCAGGGTCAAAAGGTCATGTGTTTCATGCCTGCATGAAAAAACATGACTTTGGGACCCGCAAAACATGAGAAAGTAGCCCGGCCAGGGCGGATTTCGAATGTTTTTAGGATTGTGGGAGCACAAAGTGCGTAACAATCCGTAGGTATCCGGGGTCAAAATACCTTTTGACCCCAACATCATATGATACCAGGGTCAAAAGGTCATGTGTTTCATGCTTGCATGAAAAAACATGACTTTGGGACCCGCAAAACATGAGAAGGGAGGAAATTATGTTTCATGCCGCAATATGTGAAGACGAGCCAGAAATTTCCAAATATATAGAAAAGACTCTGGCCAGTGAATTTAAGAAAGTCGGAATAGAGATTTCATTCGAAGTGTTTAATAATGGCAACAGACTGATTAAAATGATAGACGAGCACTATCATTTTGATATTCTTTTTATGGATATTGAGATGCCTGAAATAGACGGTATTTCCATCTGCCGCAAGATTCGACAGATTAATTCCGAGACACTGGTTGTCTTTATTTCCAATAAGGATGAGCTGGTTTTCTCTTCTTTTGAGGTACAACCCTTTAGATTTATAAGGAAAAGCCATTATGATTCGCTTCTCCCATCGCTAGTCGCCTCCATCCAGACTGAGATGGCGCGAAGGCATCCTAACATTGTACAAATAAAAGAGCCAGGATCAAAGGATTTGTTTTCATTTGACATAAGTCAGATTATGTATGTTGAAGCGCAGGGCAAGAATTGCATGATTGTTACAACAAAAGGCTCAACCACTATTAAGACCAAACTTATGGAGATAGAAACACAGCTCGCGGAATATGACTTTTTAAAGCCACATAGAAGCTATTTAGTAAATTACAAGTATATCTCAAAAGTCAGAAAAAATGATTTAGAACTGACAGACCACTCTATCATTCCTATTAGTCGTGGTCATGTAGATGAAATGAAAAATAAATTTCTTAAATATACTACGAGAGGTATTTAATGTTTGATTATATTTATCAGGGATATCAATACTTAAGTAATATTGCAATTATTACGCTTTTGCATTATACGCTTTCTAAACTGTTTACCCCTAAGCATTTTGTGAACAGATTTATAAATTATGTAATTCCAGTCATACTATTCTGTATCATTTACTATTTTCCTCAGTATGCACTTGGCAATTCCACAATTCCATATTATTACTACTTCGCCTCTTCTATGATTGTATCTTTCACTTGGGCACTACTCTTTTTAACAGGAAAGGCAATACAGAAGCTTCCATATCTCGTATATTTTTATGCGACATATAAATGCTTCAAATTTATATTGGCAGCCTTATATGCGCAGGAGCAAAATATTACTCCTGCTATATATAAAACACTGGATTTTGTAACATTCTTCGTCATATTTGCGGGAATGTACGCACTTACAAAAATCTTTTTAAGATTTCCTCTGAAGTTCCAGTTTCAGCTTACAATCACCCAGACTATTTTGTTGATATTCGGTCCTGCAAGCTTCTTTATGTTGCTTCAGATGGCTGATCCGTCTGTACATGTTCCTTATATGGTATTCCTTACAGTAGCAGCCATAGTACTTCTTATTAATTTACCGGTTCTGTTCTACCTTTATTCAATTATCGGAGAACAGTACGACTCCAGGTACCTGTTGAAAAAAGCACTTACAGAGACTTCTGCACAGCTTACCAGATATCGTTATACTATTCTTATTGAGGAACAGGCCCGCAAAGAACGCCATGAGTTAAAGAACATATACTTCTATATTCAGACTCTTCTTCGAGAAAAAAAATATGACCAGCTAAACAACTTTCTTATTGATCATATAGGCGAGCTATCTGAAGGAACAGGTGGTATTCATACAAATAACATGCTCATAGACCACATCCTTAACACCAAGATTTCGGCTGCCAGAAAAAGCAATATCAAAACATACACCGAGATTCTGATTCCAGAAGCGCTTGATATCAACGAAGAATATTTCTGTACAATACTACTCAACTTACTCGACAATGCTATTGAAGCCAGCAGAAACGAAATCGATCCCGATATTCAAATATTTATGAATATCAAGAATCAACACCTCGTCTGCTGCATTAAAAACAAGGTGGCTTCAAATATTCTTGAGAAAAATCCCGAACTTCAGACTACCAAGCGTGACAAGAAAGCTCACGGTCTTGGCCTCAGGATTATTAAGAGCACTGTCAAAAAAACCAATGGTATCTTTGACACATCGATTGACGGCAGCTACTTTGTAGCTACTGTCATGATTCCACTCAACCAATGAATGTGCTAAAAAACGGTACCTGACACCATAAACTGGCAGTTTATGGTGTCAGGTACCGTTTTTGTTTTTCTATTTCGGCTTTTTGCAGTTTCCTCCGTTGTCGGAACCATGTCAACGACAATTTTATGCCCTGACTGTTGCAGGGAACATATCCATTGGTATGATTTTACAAGCGGCTTAATATATCAACAATATTTCAGATATATCACTCTTTTATCAGCCATTCCAATACATTTATTTGTTTAATTCCATTATAAGAAGCAACCGGTGTATAGTCCATCGTAAGCAGATACTTGGGATTATGGTCCTTAATAGCATCTAGCGATGAGAGCTCCCTTTTTAGCGTCTGCTCTTCCATCACGGTCTGAGATACCTGATAATACGTTTCACCGTCGGCATTAATGGCGATAAAATCCACCTCTGCATCACCTACTTTTCCTACATAGACTTCATTGCCTCTTCTTAAAAGTTCAAGATATACGATATTCTCAAGGATATGCCCCATATCCGTATGTCTGGTTCCCAAAAGGAAATAACGAAGTCCAATATCAGCGACATAATATTTTGATCCTGTAGCAAGATACTGTTTCCCCTTTATATCGTATCTGCCGACCTTATATACAATAAAGCTGTCAGCAAGCGCAGAAAGATAGCTCTCAACAGTCGGCACGCTTATCTTTCTGCCTGATGATGTCATTGAATTGGCTATCTTTGTAGAGGAACACATATTCCCAATATTACCAAAAACAAACTCTACTACGCTTTGAAGCATAGACGGATCTGATATTTTCTTTCTTGTAACAATGTCTTTGAGTAGAATTGTATTGTAAATTCCTTCAAGATATGTTCTGATATCCTTTTTTCTCGTAAGTTCAAGGGTTCCTGGAAAAGAGCTATTCTGCAAATAATTCATATATAATGCGGACATGTTGGTATTGTCTGGATAAGCTGCCACATACTCTTTAAACGAAAGTGGCTGCATCTTTATCTCAACATATCTACCGGAAAGTAGTGTTGCAAGTTCTCCAGATAATAGAAATGCATTTGAACCCGTGATGTATAAATCTACATTTTTTTTTGCGTAGAGCCAATCTACACCCTCCTGAAAATTATTTACCTGCTGAACCTCATCAAGAAATACATAGTTCATTTTATCCTTGATCAATTTTCCATCTACATACTCATATAGTCTCATTGATGTGCGCATTTCCCTATAATCGCCATCTTCCAGGTTAACTGTAATGATCTGTTCTTCCGCTATTCCATGTTCCTTTAAATAATCCTGAAACAATTCAAACATGGTTGATTTACCACAGCGACGGATTCCAGTCACAACTTTTATTAAATTTTTGTCCTTAAAGCTAATCAAGTCATCTAAGGTTTCTTTTCTTTCAACCATTGCTTGCACCTCTTTTCTATTATTGTAAACTAACATTATCATAATTCCTGTTTTTTGTCAACTTTGTGAGTTTTGTTTTACAAACTATTAATTTCTATCAATTTTGAAAATTCCTCTTTGTTATAATGCGCTTGAAATTCCATTTTTATGTTATGCTAACGTCAGGAAAAAGAGGTCGGATTAAATTTAAAGGGTTTCCTGGCATTGGAACCTCTGGCAGCACAGCCGCGAGAATAATCCAATGTTCGGAAACCCTTTATTGGTACCTGACACCATAAACTGCAGTTTATGGTGTCAGGTACCGTTTTGAAGCTAATCAGCTTCCCCATGCTCTTTCGCAAATTCAGGATCACGGATACGGCCAACAATAACGATTGCTACTATATAAATAGTGTCTGCTGAGCAGACCTGAAACCATTGATTTTACTGATTTTCTCGACGTTTTATGATAAAATATATGCAAGGGTTTTTGATTTGCTGAAAT
>NZ_FMKA01000084.1 GCF_900096945.1 Anaerobium acetethylicum
GGAATCAACGCGCAGCTGACAGCCATTAAACAGGGACAGGGACAGTATACCATTACAGCCAATGCATCGGGAATCGTACATATGATGTCGGATTATAAAGAAGGCATGGTGGTACAGGCGGCAGCGCCAATTGCAAGCATTGCATCGGCCAGGGATAACTATCAGGTAGTAGCATATATGAGTCCCTCCGACGTAACAAGAACACATGTCGGAGACAGGGCTGACATTGCCATTGCAGGCCTTACCCAGTCGGTCTATGGAACAATCACCGGTCAGGTAACCAGCATAGACAGTGACATGACTACATCAGAAAACGCAGAAACAGGAGAGAGTTCTTCTTATTTTAAAGTATATATAAAACCGGACAATAAGTATCTTGTCAGCAAGGAAGGGAATAAGGCAGACATTACCAATGGAATGGCAGTAGAGGCCAGAATCCAGTATGATGAAGTGACCTACTTCAATTATGTATTAGAGGCACTGGGGGTACTGACAAGATGATGAGATATAGGCAATTCAAGAGTGAAAAATGTAAACAGAGTAACGGACAGATACAGAGTAAAAAATGTGAACAGCGTAAAGAACAGATACAGAGTAAAGAGCAGATACAAGATCAGGAACACATGCAGTCCCCGTGTCTGAGAAAGGCAGGAACAGGCATTTCTTTCGGGATCCTGTCATTATGCTTAATAGCTTCGCTGATTCTGAGAGAACCTCCGCTGATCCATGCCAGCAGCCTTTCCGCAGAATCATCGGAGCAGGCGGAGTCTGTTGCGGCAACGGCAGTTACAGATATTGATCTTGGAGACTATAATGCATCCATGGAGACAGGGGAAAAGCAGCTTCTATCCATAAGCCTGCTTCCCCTGACAGCCGATTCCCAGACCATTACCTACCAGTCGGAACATGAATCCGTTGCCACTGTCAATGCCATGGGGAGAATGACAGCAGTGGCCGCAGGAAAAACCAGGATTACCGTAAGCTGTAGCGGCATTTCGAAATCCTTCGAACTGACGGTAAAGGAACCGGAATCTACCGAAAAATCCAGTATTCCTGTAACCGATATTGAGGTTTCGGACTTTAAGGAAGAGCTGGAAGTCGATAAAACCCTGAACCTCTCAGCAACCGTTCTCCCATCGGATGCGACGGACAGCAGGCTGACCTATACCACCAGCAATGCCGCAGTCGCTACCGTGACTTCCACAGGCGAAGTAAAGGGAATCACACCGGGAAGCGCAGAAATCACCTTAACAGCAGGCGGATTTTCCAAAAAGCTGCCGGTACATATAAAAATAGCAGCCACTTCCATTGAACTGAATACAACGTACCTGGTCTTGAAAAAGGGAGATACCTGCATAATCACAGGAAAAGTCCTTCCTGAACAGGCAGCCCAGGCCCTTTCCTTCAAATCGGCGGATGAAGGAATCGCGTCTGTCTCAGAATCCGGCAGGGTGACGGCCAGAAAAACAGGGAACACCACCATACTGGTGTCCAATGGAGACATGACAAGTGCGGTTACTGTAATCGTGAATATGACTTCTGCAGAGGGGGCAGCAGCAACAGCTGAAAACCAGATCCAGATCCAGATAGCGACAGTCCAGGAGCAGTCCATAATCGATCTTCTCTCAAAGGACGGCCCGATAGAAATCGAAGCAGGGGAATATCCGCTGATCACCTCAGCCATGCTGAAAAGCCTTTATGAGTCAGGAAAAACCATGGTGATACGAGGCGATACTTACAGGATGGTTTTGGAAGGAAAGGATATTGTAAACTGCGATAATCAGCTCTCTACAGGTTTAAAGATCGTGAAGACGGAAAAAGGGATGGAGCTTATCTGCAATGAGGGACGGGAGCTTCCAGGGGAAATCGTGATTCAGATGAATGCTGCAAACCGGTACAGATACCTGTATCTTTTTAATACCGGAAAGGGAAGGTATGAAAACATCAGGGCAGAAGACAGTTCGGATATCAGGATCAATACAGGGGGAACGTATCTGCTGGCAGAAGAGAAGCTGGAAGGGGTATCCGTAAGCCTTTATGTGATTATCGGGTTTGCCGCTGTCATTGCCCTGCTGTCTGCGGGATATCTGGTAGTGAAGAAAAAGCACTGGTTTTGGTAGATTGGTAGACAGCGTGGACCTTAAGGAATACAGGAAGCACGTTTTCATTTAAGGTTAGTAGGGCATATTTAAACAAATATGAATGTTATAAATTTGCTTTTGCTATCTTAAGATATCATGGAATTGAAAATATGACACAAAAAGAAGTCGCAGCAGAGATATATGCGCATGCACTGATTTATTTTTCTGTTAATTCTATTCCGTTAAATAATATTGTGACTCGGGCCTTTGTTAATACAATTGGAAATAAATTAGCAAAGAGAACAGGAACGGTAGATTTAGAAAGTGGCGGAGACAAAAGAACAGGTTTTAAAGCGGCTTATTGTGAGTCGGTACCTGACACCATGAAGTCGTCTTTATGGTGTCAGGTACCATTAAGTGTATTGTTGAGAGTGCGGGCAGGGTGGTGAAGGGTGAGGATATCAGAGAAATTGGGTAATGGATCATAATGAATTCCCTGTATAGGATCTTTTGGATTACCCGATAAACAGAGAGTGTTTTATTCCTGCATTTACAGCATATATAGTGGGGATCCGCTGATTGTCAAGATAGTTGTCAGTAATTCTTTAAATTTATTTATGCCTACGAGGCAGCTTGTGCTGTCTCGGTAACATCTGGTTCAATTGTTG
>NZ_FMKA01000006.1 GCF_900096945.1 Anaerobium acetethylicum
AGAAAAGCTTGTAAGACTAAATTCCACACAAGAGATTGCAAGATTAAATTCCATACCTTGTATAAAAGGGGTGGAATTTAAAAATTCAATTTAGGAATGAAATCTTTGGTTGGATTCTTTTCCGTACAAACATTGCGATTGGAGGTATGAAGATATATACTTATATTATCTATACATCCGGGTACCTGGTACCAGGATGGGTGCAGCAATCTGAAAAGGGGAGACAATCATCAATGATGGAACAAAAGCTGACAAACAATATAAAAGACACAGCCCTGATTTTTGAGGGGGGCGGAATGAGAGCAAGCTATACCGCCGGATTTTTAAACACGCTGCTGGAAAACGAGATGTATTTCGACTATGTCGCAGGCATTTCTGCAGGATCCAGCCATAGCGCCAACTATCTGTCGAGGGATACAGAGAGGGTCAAACGATCCTTTGTGGATCTGGTCCAGGATAAAAACTTCGGCGGATGGAAATATTTTATCAGGGGAGAAGGTTTTTTCCGTTCGAAGTATATATACGAAGAAACGCCAAGGCCGGGTGGCGTATTACCCTTCGATTTCGATACGTTCAAGGCGAATCCGGCACAACTGCGTATTGGCGCATTTGACCGTGAAACAGGTGAGCTGGTCTACTATACCAAGGATGACATCCGGAATGTAAGCGACCTGATGAAAATAGTGCGTGCATCTTCGTCCATGCCGATCTTCATGCCGCCCACCCATTTTGGAGGACGCTGCTATGTGGACGGAGGCCTGGGCGGAGGTATCGCCCTCGATGTTGCAAAAAAGGATGGAAAGAAGAAATTTTTCGTTATCCTTACCCGCGAAAAAGGCTACAGGAAAAGACCGCTGAAATACACAGGCGCACTCAGGGCCTATTATCGGCACTATCCCCTGGTGGCGGAAGCGATGATGAACCGCCATATCTTATACAACAGGACTCTGGAGGAACTAGAGCAGCTGGAGAGCGAAGGGAAGGCATTCCTGGTCTATCCCGATGTCATGCCGGTATCCAACCGCGAGGTGGATTACAGGAAGCTTACAGAAAGCTATGAGCTGGGTTACGCTCAGGGAAGGCGTGATGTGCAGGGATGGAAGGAATTCCTGGTGCCTTTTGTTTGACATTGTTAAATGTTGACTATACAATAGAACAGAGAGTGTTTGTTATGCAACTATTCAGGACTGAGTCCTTCATAGTCGCATAGGGAAAAAGAAAAACACTTGTTTATTTTATATATTGAAAAAAACGGGGAGAAAATCATGAATAATTACAACTTGAAAACAACTTTAGTAATCATGGCAGCCGGGATCGGATCCCGATTCGGCGGAGGAATCAAACAGCTTGAACCGGTTGGACCGAATGGCGAAATCATTATGGACTATTCCATACACGATGCCCTCGAAGCAGGCTTCAACAAAATAGTGTTTATAATCCGAAAAGATCTGGAAGAAGACTTTAAAGAGGTGATCGGAAAAAGAATAGAAAAAATCTGTGATGTGGCCTATGCATTCCAGGAAATAGATAATCTTCCGGAGGGCTTTGCAAAACCGGAAGGCAGAACCAAGCCATGGGGAACCGGTCAGGCAGTCCTGGCCTGCAAGGGTATCGTCGGGGAACCGTTTGCGGTAATCAATGCAGACGATTACTATGGAAAAGAAGCCTTCGTCAAGGTCCATAAATATCTGTCCGCACTATCTGCTGACCAAAAGTCTGAGTTCTGCATGGCTGGCTTCAGACTCAAAAATACCCTGAGTGAAAACGGCGGAGTCACCAGAGGCGTATGCAGAATCGATGAAAACGGTATGCTTGCGGATGTGGTTGAGACCCAGAATATCATAAAAACCTCCACCGGCGCAGCCATTCTTGCGGAAGATGGAAAACAGGAACCAATTGATTCAGATTCTTATGTTTCAATGAACATGTGGGGACTGACACCGGAATTCTTTGATATTCTCGAATCGGGTTTTGTGAAATTCCTTTCAAAGCTTTCGGCGGAGGATCTGAAAGCAGAATACCTTCTGCCAACAATCATCGACAGCCTCATCAAATCAGGAGAGGCAAGCGTCAGAGTCCTCGATACAAACGACAGCTGGTTTGGCGTTACCTATAAAGAAGATAAAGAATCGGTAGTTGAATCCTTTAAAAAGCTTATTGCAGAAGGCGTTTACAAGGAGAAGCTTTTTGGGTAACAAAATGTTGTGCATCATATTTAATTATGAAGGCCGCAGTCCTGAATAGTTACCCTGGCGCAGTAATATTACAAGGAGAAAAACACCATGATGTTTGACAAAATACACCACGTTGCAATCATTGCATCGGACTACGAAAAATCGAAGCATTTTTATGTGGATCTGCTGGGATTTGAAATTATCCGTGAAAATTTCAGAGAAGAACGGGATGACTATAAGCTCGATCTTGCTCTGGGCGACTGCGAACTTGAGATTTTCGGTATCAAAAACAGTCCCCCAAGGCCCAGTTATCCGGAAGCCTGCGGTCTGAGGCATCTGGCATTTAAAATCGAAAACATCGAAGAAGCAGTCCGGGAACTGAACAAAAAAGGCATAGAAACGGAACCTGTGCGTCTGGATGCATTTACCGGAAAGAAGATGACCTTCTTTCAGGATCCTGATGGCCTGCCGCTGGAACTTCATGAATAGATGGAAGGGAGAATCAGTTATGGATTTTTTTGAAAAGGTAGGAGAAACATTATCTGTAAAGGGTAAGGAAGCAGTAAAGAAGGCAAAAGAGATGGCAGACATTTCGAATTTGAGCGTGCAGATCAGCAGCCAGGAAAAGATCGTCAGTAAGCTGTATGCTGAACTTGGGAAGGCTTATTTTGAACTGCACAGGGAAGAAGAAGACGGCCCCTATGCATCCCAGTTTAGGGAAATCAAGTCGGCTTCTGAAAAGATACAGGAGCTGAAAGGCGAAATCAATAAAATTAAAGGTGTGAAGACCTGCGAAAACTGCGGTGCCGATATGGGCGCAGATGCAGCATACTGCCCGGGATGCGGAACAAAGGCATCGGCTGAAGAGCCGGCCGGGGAACCGGAAGTAGATGATGATTTCGATGACGTCTATGATGATGCCTATGAGAATGCCTCCGAGACACCGCTGGATGATATAGGCGAAGAGGAGTAATCCCTGCACCGGATTACAGTTTTTGAAAAATGGATTCCGAAGTAGCTGTAAAAATACAGGAGCCAGGCTCTGTGGTTGGTTTACCACAAAGCCTGGCTCCTTACTGTGCCACAGGAAAGATTGTTCTGTACGACAGATTAAAAGAACTTTTTCTTTTTAAAATACCGGAGTGCGATTGTCACGACAAGGATAGCAAGGATAATCACGAAAAGATAGCCGAATTTCCAGGAAAGTTCGGGCATGTATTTGAAGTTCATTCCATACCAGCCTACAATCAGGGTGAGTGGAAGGAAGACGGCAGCAACGACCGTGAAGACTTCCATGACAGCGTTGAGGTTGTTGTCGAGCTGGGCGTGATATGCTTCCTTTACATGGGCGCAGTAGTCCTGCAGCATCTGTATATTGCTGTTCAGGCTCGATACCCGGTTCGTGAATATGGTAAAATAGCGCAGCTTGTCTTCGAGGAACAGATCGTTTTCATTTTCCTGAAGCGCCATTCCCAGCAGAGTCAGCTGCTCGTAAAAATTGTGGGTTACCAGGAGGCGTTTGCGGATACTGGTGATTTCGGCAGGGAAGTCGTCATTCAGCTGTTTCTTGCTTATTTCCTCTTCCAGACCGCTGATCGTTTCTTCCAGAACCTCGATAGCGTCGTAGTCATCTGCGATGAGCCGCTCGAGAAACCCGTAGATGACTCTTTCCAGAGTCAGTTTCTTCGGATTCAGCCGTTCCATGGCTTTTGAAAGCTTTTCGGCTACGCTGTCGTCAGCATCTTCGATGATAACGATCATGAATAGATTGCGCTTGATATAGATTGCAATCCGGTCCTGCAGTTTCAGGATGTGTTCCGAATCGATGCCGTTTATGATGCCGAAATGGTAGTCGTCATAAACATCGATGTTCCCGTGAAGATGGATCCGGTCGCTCTTGCATTCCAGTACCGTAGAGTTTGCGAAACCGAAACATTTATAATTCCGTTCGAGTTCTTCCAGAGAAATGAGGCCGACTGTTATTTTGTCCGGATCAATTTCTGAAAAGCCGATTTGCATGATTTCCGTGCTGATTTGATAGTACATAAGATGTCCTCTCTTTTGATAAAGCCCTGTGGCCAGGAAGATGTTTTCCTGGCCACAGGGCTGTTTTTATCTCATGAAAAAGTTTGTCCTCAGGCCACAGGGCTTGTTCTTAAGATTCCATAATAATCGGGAGTATAACGGGACTTCTTCTTATCTTTTTCCATAAGAAATCGTTCAGGTCATCTCTGACTTCATTCTTTAGCTTGCCCCATTCTGTAACGTTGCGGGTCTGGCATTTGTCTAAAGCATTGTTGATGACATTGCGCATTTCCTTCATAAGGACTTCGGATTCGCGGACATAGATGAAGCCGCGGGAAACGATGTCCGGTCCGGCAAGGATGTGGTTTGTTCCTTTTTCAAGGGTGAGGACCACGATAATGATGCCGTTTTCTGCAAGGCTCTGCCTGTCTCGGAGGACGATATTTCCGACGTCTCCGACCCCGAGGCCGTCAACATAGATTTCGCCTGACTGGACTTTGTCTATAACGCGTCCTTTCTCTTTGGAAAGTTCAAGCACGTCTCCTGACTTCAGCAGGAATGTATTTTCATGAGAAATACCAAGCTCATTTGCAAGGGCAGCCTGTGCTGCGAGATGCCTGTATTCGCCATGGACAGGAATTGAGTATTTAGGCTTCAAAAGCGAATAGATCAGCTTGATCTCTTCGGCGCAGGCATGTCCGGATACATGCGTATCCTGGAAGATTATCTTTGCGCCTTTCATGGTCAGTTCGTTTACGACTTTGGAAACTGCTTTTTCATTTCCTGGAATCGGAGTCGAGCTGAAGATGATTGCATCGCCAGGTTTGATTCTGACGTCCTTGTGGCTGCCGTCAGCCATTCTGGAAAGTGCAGCCATGGATTCGCCCTGGCTTCCAGTAGTGATAAATACGAGCTTTTCGTCCGGATAATTTTTCACCTGTTTGATATCGATCATGGTATTGTCCGGGATAGTGATGTAGCCGAGTTCCGAGGCGATGGCAATTACGTTGACCATACTGCGGCCCTGCAGAACTACTTTTCGCCCGAACTTGTGAGCGGTGTTGATAATCAGCTGAACCCTGTCGACATTGGATGCGAAGGTTGCTACGATCATGCGCTGCATGTTGTGTTCTGTAAAAAGATTTTCGAAAGTTTTTGAAAGCTTGATCTCAGACGGCGTGAAGCCTGGCCTGGATGCATTCGTGCTATCGCACATAAGGGCAAGTACGCCTTTTTTTCCTATTTCTGCAAATCGCTGAATGTCGATAGAATCGCCGAACAGCGGTGTGTAGTCGATCTTAAAATCTCCTGTGTGCACAAGGATGCCCGCCGGTGAATAGATTGCAAGGGCAGAAGCATCAGCAATGCTGTGGTTTGTCTTGATGAATTCGATTCTGAAAGCGCCGAGGTTGATTGACTGTCCGTGCTTTACCACTTTTCGTTTTGTTTTTGTCAGCAGGCCGTGTTCTTTCAGTTTGTGGTCGATGAGTCCGACAGTCAGTCCGGTTGCATAGATCGGAACGTTGATATCCCTTAATACGTAAGGGAGAGCGCCGATGTGATCCTCGTGTCCATGAGTGATGACAAACCCTTTGACTTTTGAAAGGTTGTTCTTCAGATAGGAGATGTCCGGGATTACAAGGTCGATTCCCAGCATATCTTCATCTGGAAATGAGATTCCGCAGTCGACGATAATGATGCTGTCTTCATATTCGATTGCAGTGATATTCATTCCGATTTTGTCAAGTCCGCCAAGAGGGATGATCCGGAGTTTGTCGCTTTTCACTTTCGCAGCTTTTGTGCCGGATTTTGATTGGGCTTTTGGAGCTGTTTCAGTCACGGCCTCGGAGCCCGGGAGTGCGGCAGCTTTTGCTGCATCTGTTTTTGCTTTCTGAGGTGCTGGCTTATTTGCTTTTGGCTTGTCGGTCTTAGGCTTGTCAGCCTTCGGCTTTTCGGCATTTGCTTTTTCAGCGGCGGCGGGGTCGGCAACAGGTTTGTCGCTTTTATTTCTTGGCTTTCTTGGCCTTGGCTTGCGGGCAGCCGGTTTGTCCGATTCCTCTTTATCGCTCTTTGTCTGATCGCCTGAAGCCTCGATGACTTGCGGCTTTTCGATCTGTATTTCTTTGTTTATTGATTCTTCAATATTTGTGTCTTCGTTCGTATTCAAATTAAATACCTCCTGTATTTCATAATTTAGTGAATTGACCTAGTCCGTTTGTTTAAGCCGTATAGAAAACCGGCCTGTTATCTATATATAATTAAATAGTATGGATATACCAGCCGTTGCTTCATCAATTAAATAAATTTGCATTTCTCTTCATAAAACCGTATTATCCCCTGATAAGACGATTCCTTAAAAGCTTTGACAACGATTGCTCGTAGTTGCAAATATCATTTTTTATTAATTTCCGGATAAATAGTCAATTTCAGTATATCAGTCCGGAACGAAGTCGTCAATATAGGGACTGTCTGTCACGGGCAAATTATATAAAAAATATATGCAAAAAAAGGACTGCGAGAAATACCCGCGGCCCTTTTTTTTTGCTGCTGTATAAGATTAGATCAGCTGATTATAATCTTGTTACGTTAGCTGCCTGATCTCCTCTGTTGCCAGAAGTGATGTCAAAGCTTACTGCCTGACCTTCGTCTAATGATTTGAATCCGTCTCCTAAGATAGCTGAGAAATGTACGAAAACATCTGCTCCGTTATCTGCTGTAATAAAACCAAATCCTTTTTCTGCGTTAAACCATTTTACTGTACCCTTATTCATTGTGGTACCTCCCATTTTTTTATTATACTCCATTGTAAAAAAAATTCACATATTTCTACAAATTATATATATATCAGCATCATACATACAATCTCTAGAAATATGTGAAATCTATTGATACATCTGTAATACTTGCTTACTATAACATGCCCGACCAGAAAGAGTCAAGTGTTTTCGGAATGTTTTATAATCTGGCCTGGCGGGTGTAACTGTTCATGCCATTTCTGTGCATCGCGCAGCGCGTTACTTGTCACGGAGTGAGCAGTAAACTGGGGACAAGCGAAGATGCAGAATTTCGGGGAGGAGGTCTGACCACTTTGGATGTTTGTGCGTAGAACAGTATTTGAAAGGCGCTTATAACAACGAGGTTACAGTGCAAAACTCCTTTTTGTTGTTGAAAATCAATAAAAACATCGGATGTATAGAGTGTGTTTCACCCTGGAATTTGTGCGAAATAACGAAAAATAAATGCATAATTGACAGTGCAACTCCAAAATGCTAGTATTTAATCAAGAAATACGTCAGACGTTATACGTCAACACAGGAGGAAGAAGTATGTTAAGGAGTCAGGAAGTCAGAAAACTAGCACCGGAGATGGACCCATTGCGTCTGGGCGCAGGATGGTCATTAGAAGATCTGGAAAAACCGCAGGTTATTGTCGAGAGCACATTTGGCGACAGCCATCCGGGAAGCGTACATTTGCTTGGATTGGTGGAAGAAGCCGTCAGGGGCATTCAGGAACATAACGGAAAAGGAGCAAGATACTTTGCTACGGATATCTGCGATGGAATGGCGCAGGGCCATGACGGAATCAATTATTCCCTTGTTTCAAGAGACGCCATTGCCAATCTGATTGAAATTCATGCCAATGCGACAACTTTTGACAGCGGCGTTTTTGTAGCCAGCTGCGACAAGGCTGTACCGGCACATCTGATGGCTATTGGAAGACTTGGAATACCGGCAATTATCGTAACAGGCGGCGTCATGGAGGCCGGACCTGATCTGCTTACGCTCGAGCAGATCGGCGCATACAGTGCGATGTGTCAGCGTGGGGAAATCACCGAAGAAAAGCTGACCTATTATAAACATCATGCATGTCCGTCGTGCGGATCCTGCTCATTCATGGGCACTGCTTCTACAATGCAGATCATGGCTGAGGCGCTTGGTCTTATGCTTCCGGGAAGCGCACTGATGCCAGCTACATGTGAAGATCTGAAGAAGGTTGCCTACAAAGCCGGAGAACAGGCTGTCAAACTGGCCAAAATGGGCCTGAAGGCATCCGATATCGTGACGATGAAGTCTTTTGAGAATGCAATCATCGTTCATGCGGCGATTTCGGGATCCACGAACTCCCTGCTGCATATTCCAGCAGCAGCCCATGAATTTGGACTTGAGGTTGATGCGGATACATTCGACAGGCTCCACAGGGGTGCAAAATACCTGCTTGATATCAGACCTGCAGGAAAATGGCCGGCTGAATATTTCTACTATGCAGGCGGCGTGCCCCGTGTGATGGAAGAAATCAAGGATCTGCTGCACCTTGACGTGATGACTGTAACTGGAAAGACCCTGGGAGAAAATCTGGAAGATCTTAAGAAAAACGGCTACTACGAAAGATGTGAGGAACTGCTTACCAAGACAGGGCTCAAAAGAACAGACATAATCCGCAGCATTGACAATCCGATCGGAAACGATGGAACCGTTGGAATCTTAAGAGGAAATCTCGCACCTGAAGGAGCTGTCGTCAAGCATTCTGTAGTTCCTAAGGAAATGCACAAGGCAGTATTAAAGGCGAAACCTTTCGATTGTGAAGAAGATGCGATCGCGGCGGTGCTCAGCAGGCAGATCAGGCCGGGAGATGCTGTAATCATCAGATATGAAGGTCCAAAAGGAAGCGGAATGCCGGAAATGTTCTATACGACTGAGGCGATTTCGTCAGATGAAGAATTAGGAAAGACGATTGCCCTTATTACGGACGGCAGATTCTCAGGCGCTTCAAAAGGGCCTGCGATTGGACATGTTTCACCGGAAGCTGCTTCAGGCGGTCCGATTGCCCTCGTTGAAGAGGATGATCTGATTGAAATTGATATCGAGAAGAGAATTCTCCAGATTATCGGTGTAAAAGGTCAGGAAATGCCGCTTCAGGAAGTGGACAGAATCCTTGCTGAAAGAAAGAAGAACTGGGTTCCAAAAGAAGAAAAATATAAGAGCGGGGTTCTTAAGATATTCTCGCAGCACGCCGTGTCGCCGATGAAGGGCGGATATATGGAGTAATTTGCATGCATCGTCTATTGCTATGAAGGGCATGGTCCTGAATAGTCAAAAAATAAACAGGAATAGTCAAAAAATAAATAGGAAAAGTTCGAGGGAGAAAAAAATCATGGGAAATACATTATTCTTAGCAGCTTCTGCAACAGCAGCTGCAACAGCTGATCCTGCCCGGCTTATTGCGGCGGCAATAATCGGTCTGGTGGTTTTATTGGTACTAATTATCGGGATCAAGCTTCATGCGATTCTTGCAATCCTGATCAGCGCCAGCGTGATCGGCGTAATTGCGGGCATGGAGCCTGCAGCGATCATCAGCTCCATAGGCGATGGTATCGGAAATACGCTGAGAGGCATTGCGCTGCTGGTAGGTCTTGGTTCAATGTTCGGCGCCATACTGGAAATATCCGGTGGTGCCCAGAGAATCGCATTGACCCTGGTAAATAAATTCGGTGAAAACAAAGCGGCATGGGCACTTGGGATAACAGGCCTTGTAATCGCAATGCCGGTATTCTTTGATGCAGGGCTCATCATTCTGATTCCCCTTGCATTGACACTTGCAAAAAACACGAAGAAATCAACGTTATTCTACGTAATTCCTCTTCTTGCAGGTCTCGCAGTTGGGCATGCATTTATTCCGCCGACACCGGGCCCGATACTTGTAGCGAACCTTCTTGGCGTGGATTTGGGATATGTAATCGGTATCGGCCTTATCTGTGGTACTGTAGCGATGATCCTTGGCGGTCCTGTATGGGGAAAATATATCGGCACTAAGATTTTCGTTCCGCTTCCTACTAATATCGCGGAAATGGAAGATTATGATGAATCAAAATTGCCAAAGTTCGGCACGGTAGTTGGAATAATCTTCATCCCTCTGTTTTTGATCCTGCTCAAGACCGTATCCGGCGTCGTGCCTGCAATGGCGGCAATTGCCCCTGTTCTTGCCTTCTTTGGCGAACCTTTTGTAGCACTGACCGTATCCACCCTGGTTGCCATGTTCATACTTGGCATCAGACATGGATATTCACGTGAAGAACTTGAAAAAGTCATGACGAAGTCACTTGAACCTACAGGCATGATACTCCTTGTAACAGCTTGCGGCGGTGTTTTAAGATATGTGCTCCAGAATTCAGGACTTGGGGATGTGATCGGCCAGTTCGTGGCAGACAGCGCACTCCCAATGGTTGTGGTTGCATTTATCATTTCTGCGCTTGTCAGAATCTCCGTTGGCTCATCCACGGTTGCCATGACGATGGCTGCAGGTATTGTGGCGGCTATGCCGGCCATTTCGGGATTTTCCCCTATACATCTTGCATGCATCACGGCAGCCATTGCCGGCGGTGCAACAGTATGCAGCCATTTCAACGATTCAGGTTTCTGGCTTGTAAAATCCCTGCTTCAGATTGATGAAAAAACGACACTTAAATCATGGACCATGATGGAAACGATCGTAGGCGGTTCGGGATTTGTGGTAGCGCTTCTTATTTCAGTAATTGTAAAATAGCTGAAGGCCAGGAGTTGGAGCAGTGCATCTGCCGCACTGCCAGGTGATAACCAAAAATAAATGAAAAAGGCTTTAAGGGCATTGCGTTCTGCAATGCCCTTAAAGCCTTACTTGATAATTATCAGAATTTCCATATAATTATAGATAGAGTTTGTTTGACGTGAAGGAGATGGAATTGATGAATAAAGATACTTCTTCTGCCAAGCCATTGGCAGAGATGGTTGAGGAAAACCTGATTCAATATATCATAGAAAATGATATGCAGGCAGGAGACAGGATACCGAATGAATTTGAGCTGGCTGAAAAACTGGGGGTCAGCAGAAGTACGATCCGGGAGGCTGTCAAACTTTTAGTCAGCAGAAATGTGCTCGTGATCAGGCGCGGAGCCGGAACCTACGTATCGGATAAAAAAGGGATTGCGGAAGATCCCCTTGGCCTGGCGTTTGTCCATGATAAATATGCGCTGGCCATGGATCTGCTGGATGTGAGAATCATACTTGAACCTGAGATTGCCAGTATGGCGGCTATAAAGGCGACAGATGAGGAAATAGAACAAATCGTCGACCAGTGCCGGAAGGTGGAGGAACTGTATGAAAAAGGCGAAGACCACAGGCTGGAGGATGTGAAATTCCATGAACTTATTGCGCGCTGCAGCAGAAATGTCGTTATCGAGAAGATCATACCGGTCATCAATACAGCTGTCGTCCTGTTTGCGGATATTACAAAACGCAAGCTGAAACAGGAGACGATCTCTACCCACAGGGATATAGCCGATGCGATCAGATCCCGGGATCCCGGTGCAGCGAAATATGCAATGATGATGCATCTTATCTACAACAGGCAGATGATTGCAAAATTAATTAAAGAACGAGATGAAAAATAACAGGGAGAAGGTGCCATGCGCAGCTGAAGGCAGTCAGCGTTGCATGGCATTTTTTTTATCTCATAGGAGCGTGGCCTATGAGTTGAAAACGCTCCGCGAAGGAGGTGCAGTAGGGTTTGAGGTATTTGACTGGCTAGCATCAATCAGCCGGCACCAGAAAAAAGATGTCGATAAACAGTGAAAAAAACTAAAAATTGTCGCTTTATATAATCAACATCATGTGCTATACTTACAATAAACGAAATAATGGAATATTTTCTAATTTTGAAACAGCAAAAATGTCCTGCTGAGGCGACGGAGGTGTTTCGCGATGTTTAATCTGAATTATCCATTTGACGACGAAATGATCATGCAAAAGAAGAAATCAATCAGGAAGGAGCTCCTCGATAAGGACAGCCCCTTTATTGATAAAAAAATTGCGATCCTGAGCGGTTCGACGATCGGCGATGTGAAATCAGTTCTTGAACTTTTTCTTCTGGACCAGGGAATCCGACCGGTATTTTACGAAGGTTCCTATAACAGGTTTTATGAAGAGGCTGTATTTGGAAATGCCGGCCTGGAGGAGTTCCAGCCTGAAATCATTTATATACACACAAGCAATAAAAATATTGACGTTTTTCCATGTGTGGGAGACGGAGAAGCTGTTCTGGCGCAAAAGCTTGAGTCGGTATACAGGAGATACGAAACAGTCTGGACCGAGCTGAAAAAGCGTTATGGATGTCCGGTCATCCAGAACAACTTCGAGCCGCTGGCCTACAGGCTCCTGGGAAATGCGGATGCCTATCATAAGTACGGAAAAAATAATTTTATCAGCCATCTGAATCAGAAAATGTATGAGTATGCAAATGCCAACGCAGGGTTCTATATCAATGACATCAGCTATCTTGCTTCCTGGTATGGCTTGGAGAAATGGTCAAACCCTTCTCATTGGTATCTGTACAAGCAGGCTATGGATCTGAATGCCATACCGCTTCTCTGTCGGAATATATCCAGGATCGTGAAGTCCCTGTATGGAAAAAATAAAAAGGCTCTGGCTCTTGATCTCGACAATACCCTCTGGGGCGGAGTGATTGGGGATGACGGTGTCGAAAATATCAGACTGGGGGAGGAATCGCCGGAAGGCAGGGCTTTTACGGCATTCCAGCGTTATCTGAAAGAGATTTCGACCCTGGGAATCACCCTGAATGCATGCTCGAAAAACGAAGAATCCCTTGCGGTGGAAGGTTTTTCTCATGAGGGAAGCGTGCTGAAGAGGGATGATTTCATATCATGGAAGGTGAGCTGGACAGACAAGAATATCAGCATCGCCGCCATGGCAAAAGAAATCAATATAGGCCTGGACAGCATCGTGTTCGTGGATGACAATCCGGTGGAGAGGGAAATTGTCAGGACCAGGCTGCCCGAGGTCAGCGTACCAGAGATAGGAAGTCCGGAGGAATACATCAAAGCGCTGGACCAGGAGGGATATTTTGAAATAACAACCCTTTCCGAAGACGACATGAACCGAAACCAGTCCTACAAGGCCATCATACAAAGGGAAATTCTGGAAAACAGCATTGAGGACTACGGCGAATTTCTTGTGTCTCTGCAGATGAAGTGTTATATGAGCCCCTTCACGGAGCCTGTGATCCCCAGGATTACCCAGCTAATCAACAAGACGAACCAGTTCAATCTGACAACGAAACGTCTTACTGAAAATGAGGTCAGAAATGCCGCTGAGGATGAAAGCGTCATAACCCTGGCAGCAAGACTATGCGACAAATTCGAAAACGCAGGCATCGTAACAGCCATGATAGCCCCCGTAAAAGACGGCGAAGCAGTAATCGAGCTTTGGGTCATGAGCTGCAGGGTCTTCAAACGGAATCTGGAGTTTGCCATATTCGATGAACTGATCAGGGAGTGCAAAAGAAAAGGCGTCAAAAAGATCAAAGCCTCCTATCTGCCGACCAAAAAAAACCTGCTGGTAAAAGGGCTGTACGAGGAACTGGGATTTGAAAAGACAGAGGAAAGCGAAACCGGGACAGTCTGGTCATACAGCATACCTGAGGAATACAGGAATAAAAACAGCGTGATGGAGGTATTTTATGATGAGCAGGAAAGAGATAATGGATAAGATCCAGGATATTTTCAGGAATAATTTTGATGATGATACATTGATCATAACGGAATCGACATCAGCGCAGGATATTGAAGACTGGGATTCCTTCGAGCAGATGCGCCTGATCGTAGCCATGGAACATGAGTTCAAAATCAAACTGGATATCAGGGCAGTGGCGGCACTTAAGGACGTGGGTGACATGTCCCGCCTTATTGAAAAAAAACTGTCGATTGCGCAGTAATCCTGGATGATTTGAAGATCAGAGCCGGAACAATAGTAAGAACGGGGGGAAACCTATGAATGCCTTTTCTTATGATGAAATTTTAATCGGTCATGCATATGAATTCACTGCGGATATACGTGATGAAGAGCAGAACATGTTCTGCAGACTGAGCGGAGATGTCAATCCCCTGCATAGGGACAGGGAGTTTGCTGTCGGAAGAGGGTTTAAGGACAGGGTGGTTTATGGCATGCTTACGGCATCCTATTATTCTACCCTTGTCGGCGTGTTCCTTCCGGGAGAGAGATGCCTGATCCATGAGATGGAACTTAAGTTTACAAAACCTGTATATATAAACGACACTCTCACCATACGTGGAGAGGTTACAGAAAAGAATGACACTTTTCAGCTGCTGACCATCAAGGCGACGATCAGGAACCAGCTGGGGCTGACAGTCTCAAAAGCGAAAATCAGAGTCAGCGTATGATGCCGGATAAGGCAGAATGCTGTGGAATAAGGCAGGGGGAGAGACGTATGAATATTCAGTACGGATGTGTAACGATGCGTGCGTTGGAAAGAAAAGACATGGCGATGCTGCTTGCTATCTTAAATGATCCGGATGTGGAAAATATGATGGCAGGATGGTCATTCCCTATGTCTGAGGAGAACCAGATGAAGTGGTTTGAACATTTTGATCCCAACAAGGAACTGAGATGCATGATCGATGTCGTCAACGGTGCTACCATCGGCACCATAGGTCTGGTGGATATCGACTGGAAAAACAGGAAGGCCGAGCTGTTCTACAAGGTGGTCAACGATATTGAAAAGAGGGTCAAGGGTGATGTAAACGACGCCACCATGGGAATCCTGGCTTATGCGTTTGATGAATTGAACATGCACTGTATCACCGGACTTACCCTCGAGAAAAATATATTTTCCCAGAAGATGCTTAAGAAATGCGGATTCACCCAGGAGGGTGTGCTCCGCAAACGGATTTATAAAAAGGGAGAATACTGGAATCAGGTAAACTACTCTATTTTGAAGGAAGAATTTGAAGAAAAGCGGGCAACAGAAGCGGGGATTGAGAAATAAGAGCATGTCATTTGCCATTGAGGAAAGAGGTGGACGTTTTGACAGACGAAAAGCGAAAAAGCACAATCGGCAGGAACGGAAAGCGCTTCATTGCAGGGCTTCTGGGGCTGGTTCTGGTGGGAGTCATACTGATATCCTTTGGCGGCGGGACTCCGGATGAGGAGAAGGTGGATCTGCCTGAAACGGCAGGCGCAGATCTTCCGCCGCCGGATTCTGATTCTGTGGGAACAGGTACGGATGATGATTCCGAATCTTCGGATGAGCAGTCTGCACTGTATGCAGAAAAGGGATTCCTAAACGCGAAAAATCCGCCATCACCCCTTAAGGGCGCAGCTGGTGACGGAATTACCGATGATACTGTTGCATTGCAGAATATCATAGACTACTGTGTGGAAAACAGCAAGGATCTCTATGTTCCGGCTGGAACCTATATGATAAAAGCTGGGAAAGGCGTCGATACGCCATTTGAAACAAGGGATGGACAGGGTCTGTTTATAGAAGGCAGCATGGAGCTGTATGCAGATGCAGGTGCAACATTCAAGCTCCTGCCTACGGCAAGTCCGGTCCCGACCCTGCTGACGATCAGGAACACCTCCGACGTTACAGTTTCAGGAGGAAACTGGATTGGAGAGAGGGATGAGCATCTGGACACGGCCGGTGAAGGAGGGACGCTGATTGTCATATCCTGTTGCGACTATGTCCATATCAGCAATGTGGTTGTTAAGGATGCATGGGGAGACGGCATGGCGGTCTATAATTCGCCTCCATACAAAGACAGCTCCCTGAGCAGCTATATCTATATCGACAGCGCCTACGTGGACCGCTGTGGAAGGAATGGCCTGACCATAGGCGGGGTAAAGGAAATGTATGTGACCAATTCGGTTTTCAACGGAATGGACAGGACGATGCCCAAAGCGGGCGTCGATATTGAACCCGACGGCATCCAGCCGATGGCCGACAATGTCAGTTTCTACAAATGTACATTCAGCAACAACGGCGTGCAGGGCCTTACCTATGGCTTTGGGAACGGAGCAAGGAATGTAAGCGTAAAAAGCTGCGAGTTCTTTGGGAACGGAACAGTGGATATAAATATCGCGGCCGTAAAGAAAACGCCAATGAAAGGCACGGTCATTGAAAACAATCTGTTCTCCAATACGCTGCGGTTTTCAATCGGCATGAGCAATACCTTCAATGCCGAAATATCGGGCAATCAGATGTATGCGGCAACAAAGAATGCAGGATCAGGATGCTTTTATCTTGCAGAAGTCTCCGATATAAATATTACGGAGAACTATATGGAAGGATTCCTGTGTATAATTGACAATACCGAAATAGGAGCCTCGGAAGGCATAACCCTTCATAAAAATGTGTATAAGCTCTGCGGAAGCGAATATCTCAGGTAGGGGTTAATGGCTATTGACAGAAAACAAAATAGATACTAGAATTAATTTAGTCAATTCGATTTCGAAAGATGAAATAAATTGAAAAAGATACTGATAATTTACTGCTATTCGTAAGACCTGATTCTGTACAGCATGAGTTCAGCATTCTCCAACATGTCTGCATCATATGTTCAGCTTGATACTTGTTTTTTCTTTTCACTATCATTTATCTCAAATTAGTGGACGGGTTAAAATGGAAGTTGATAGGTGGAATCCGGTCTGGAGTATTATCAGGATGATATACGATCAGACGCTTAGCACTTTTCAACCACCTGTCCATGATTAGGGGAGGGGCTTGAAAAGTGCTTTTTTTTATGTCACAGGCTTAAGCATTTGATAAGCATCAGGAAACATCAAAGAAGGGAGATCTGGAATATGAAAATGATCAGGAAGACAATCAGCATGATTTTAACGGGAGTGCTTCTGCTACTCAGCATTTCGATAAATCTGGCCTATGCAGCGGATGAAACTGTAGGTGCGGAAAGCGGGACCGTGGCAAAACTGCTGTTTACCTTTGACGACGGGGACATAGGAAACATCAACGTTGTGGCACCGATTCTGCAGGCGAAGGGATTCAGCGCTACCGCATATGTGGGGCAGAATATACCGCTTCAGCCATGGTCATCGGGAAAGATGACTGACGAAGAGCTGGGAAGATTATATACCGAGTATGGATGGGATCTTGGAAACCATACCCTGAACCACACCACCATTGGCTATAATACGGATGCTGCCAGCCTTGCTACGCTGAAGCAGGAGTATCTGGACAATCAGAACTGGCTGATTCAAAAGGGATGGACCAGGGGTGCAAAACATGCGTCTTATCCTTTTGGCGCATATAGCAATGCCCTGATGGATGTTTTGCAGAGCATCGGGGTTAAGACTGCAAGGATTACCTATGGCGGTCTGCAGACTCTTCCCCTTATAAAACCCTATGAGCTCAGGTGCGTTGATATAGATCCGAAAAAATCGGACGTGAAAAAAGAGATTGACGATGCTGTAAGCAGCAGATCAACGATCGTTCTGATGCTTCACGGAGTCGGCGATACGGAGAATGAATATACTGTTTTGACTTCATACTTCCAGTCAATCGTAGACTATGCATACCAGTACACCCAGCAGAGTAAACTGGAAGTGACGACTATCAGCAAATGGTATGATTCACTTCCTGTAGGGGTAACCCTGAATAAGACGTCCCTGACGCTTACTACGGGCGATACAGAGACCCTGACAGCGACGGTAGTACCGGAATACATATCCAACAAGGCTGTCACCTGGTCGACCAGCAATTCAGCAGTTGCAGTTGTGGATTCATCTGGCAAGGTGACTGCAGCAGGCGTTGGCAGCGCAGTCATAACCGCCACCAGCGTGGAGGGCGGAAAAACGGCAGCCTGCAGCGTTACGGTAAATGCACCACCAGTGGCCGTACAGTCGGTAACCCTGGATAAAGAATCTCTGAAGATGACTCCGGGGAGAACGTCAGTTCTGACTGCTGCTGTACTTCCGTTAGATGCAGCGGATAAGACAGTTGCATGGACAAGCAGCAATGCTTCAGTGGCGACTGTGGACAGCACGGGACTGGTGACAGCAGTAGCTTCAGGAACCTCAGTCATAAAGGTGGCGACTAAGGATGGAAATAAGACTGCAACCTGCAGCATTACCGTCGAGGATATTGCGGGTGCGCCGACATCGGTAAGTCTGGACAGGACTGCCCTGACACTTATGGTCGGTGGAACGGCAGCCATAAAGGCAGCTGTATATCCTGTGGAATCGGCAAACCAGGCAGTCACCTGGACGACGAGCAGTTCTACAGTAGCCACTGTGGACAGCTCCGGAAATGTAACGGCGGAAGGAGCTGGAACGGCAGTCATAACGGCAACGACTGCTGACGGAACAAAAAATGCAGCCTGCAATATAAGCGTTATCCTGAACAAACCAGCAGCAAAATTGATTTTCACCTTCGATGACGGGGACAAATCCGCCCTTTCAGTTGCGGCACCTATCCTGTATGCGAAAGGCCTGAAAGGAACGGCTTATGTCGGAAGAGATATAGATAAGCAGGACTGGGGTACAGGAACCATGAGTGCATCTGAAATGGGACAGCTCTATTCCTATTACGGATGGGATCTTGGAAACCATACAATCAATCACTACAGCGGAGGATATGATACTGATGAAGCGAGCCTTGCTACACTGAGAGCTGCATACCTGGATAACCAGAACTGGCTCATTTCCCAGGGATGGACACGTGGCGCATACCATGCTGCCTATCCGTTTGGGGCATATTCCGAACAGCTGATTGATATTTTGAAGGAAATCGGCGTTAAAACCTGCAGAACGACCTGGGGCGATGCACAGAGCCTTCCGGTTGAGTCGCTTTACAAACTGAAGAGCTTCAATATTATGACAGAAGAAAAATTGATCAAGGATGAGATTGATGGCACCGTTGATAACAATTATACCTTGATTCTGATGATCCACGGGGTAGGTGCTACTGCTAATGAATATACAGTCAAGACCTCGATTTTCCAGTCAGTTGTAGACTATGCATCACAATACGTGCAGCAGGGGAAACTTGATGTCATGAGCATCAGTGAATGGTACAACTCCCTGGGCCAGGTCAGCGTTGAATCGGTAGCGCTGAACAAGACTTCAACAACCCTGACATCAGAAGGAGGAACAGAACGTCTGACAGCAACGATTTCACCATCTTATGCGACGATACAGGATATAACCTGGACATCCAGCAATGAAGCAGTTGCAACAGTAAACCAGGCTGGTCTGGTAACAGCAGTTGGAAATGGAACAGCAACTATAACAGCTGTAACGGATGACGGAGGAAAGACGGCAGCCTGTACGGTTACAGTAAAGATAGTGGTAACAGGCGTAACCCTTAATAAGACGGAAGCTGCAATTTCAGCAATAGGCGGACAGGAAACGCTGATTGCGACTGTGGCACCTGCAAAGGCAGCAAATAAATCTGTAACATGGAGTTCGAGCAATGCGGCAGCAGCAACCGTAAGTGCAGCCGGAGTAGTGACGGCAGTTGGAAATGGAACGGCCACAATTACGGCGACAACAGTCGACGGCGGAAAGACCGCATCCTGTGCGATAACTGTGGAAGTGCCGGTGGAATCCCTTGCCCTTAGTTCGACCAGTGAGACTATTATGGGACTGGGAAATACCCTTCAGCTCACGGCCTCCATCACTCCGAATAATGCAGCCATAAAGGTTGTAACCTGGACATCGAGCGATGAAACCATTGCAACGGTAGACAGTACAGGAAAAGTAACTGCAGTCGGAGCAGGTTTTGTAAAGATTACGGCAAGTGCCGGAGGCAAGACGGTTGTCTGCAACGTTGCAGTTATAGAAACTGCTGCAGACAAGGTCGAAAAATTCGTTGTAAGGCTGTATGACAAGGTGCTTGGAAGAACAGCCGGTGATGAAGAAATCAGCTATTACACAGCAGACCTGTTAGCAAAGAAGAAGACGGGAGCTGAGGTAGGAGCAGGATTTGTGTTCAGCCTTGAATTTACCAATCGTGAACTGAGCAATACAGCGTATGTAGAGGTGCTGTACGAGACATTCATGAACCGCGCATCTGATCCGGATGGAATGGCGTACTGGATAACCATGCTCGACAACGGAGTGTCGAGAGCATTTGTATTCAAAGGCTTTGTAGAATCCGTTGAATATACGGGAATCTGCGATACCTATGGAATTGAAAGAGGATCTTATGTATTGACAGAGGCGAGGGATCAGAACCCGCAGCTTACCATGTTTGTATACCGTCTGTATGACAGGGCATTAGGAAGGATTCCGGAAACACAGGGGTTGAACTATTATGCAGAAGAGATTCTTGCAAAGAGGATAACACCGGTGCAGGCGTCCCAGAACTTCTTCTTCTCGGATGAATTCAGGAACAGAAACCTTTCTGATGAGGATTATATAAAGACATTATACAGGACATTCATGGGAAGGGAATTTGACCAGGACGGTCTGTTATATCATCTTGCAAGGATGGAAGCGGGCGTAAGCCGTGAGGAAATTCTTTTAGGCTTTGCCGGATCGCCGGAATTTTCCAATATCATAAAGAGCTTCGGGCTTTAAGTGAGGGAAAATAAAGTGAAAAAGAGAAGCCATGTATAACCGCAAGCTCTGTACATTACCTGTAAATAACGATGAAGGGCGCAGCCCTTCATCGTTACAAAAATAAAAGCGGTGCCGCCCGGAAACGAAATCGGGACGGCACCGCTTTTTTAAGTTGATCAGGCTTTTATTCCTGCAGACCGTACAGCTTCCGGCATAGAAATTTTCCGTAGGACGTCTTGAAGACTTTGTTATAAGCTGTCAAAGCAGCACCTTTTGACAAACCATCTTCATAGATGTTGACAAGGAAGTCGGCTTCGATGAGGATCTGGTGGTCAATGCCCGCGATGTAGTCGTAGGTATGGTGGTGACCGACCAGATAGCAGACCCTTTCAATGAACCGGCTGTCATATTCAAGGGGTTCAAGCATCTTTCTGGCAATCGGCGGTCCTTCCTGTTCCTGAAGCTTTCCATCGCAGCTTCCATATTTCTGCTCGGCGGTCTTGATTCCGATATCATGCAGTATGGAAGCGGCTTCCAGTATCTCCAGCGTGGCAGGATCAATGCTCTCCATCTCTCCAATCAACTTTGCAAAACTGTGTACCTTTATAAAATGCTGGATGCGTTTTGGATCATCTGCGAAATAACAGATCGTTTCTTCGGTCAGCAATAATAAATTTTTCATATGTACCCCTCCCTCGCAAGGTGTTTTTATGCTGATTTCGCATAAAAACCTGAGACATTCGTGCGCCAAATTGCTGGTTTTGCAATTTATGTGCCTCATATGTGACTATGAAGGACGTAGTCCTGAATAGTTACCTTTATAATTAATTATACCATCGGCGGACTCGAAATACCATATAATAAGAAATGAAGATACAGGTATGAAAGTTAATTTGGTGCGTAAAACTGCATAAACAGGCGGGTTGACTGCAGCCAGGAGGAAGGGAACGGAAATCTCACGCAAATATAGACATGAAGTATGAAAAGTGGTATTATAATGCGGATAGTGTCAGGGGTAATATGACAGATGGCGGGGGCCTGAAAATAGTATAAATAAAAGTTGGGTTTTAGAGGGTTCACAGGAGAGGGCAAATAAAATTATTTGCAAGGAGAAAAAATCATGTGTGGAATAGTTGGTTATATTGGAGGAAGCCAGGCAGCACCTATATTGCTGGACGGACTGGCGAAATTGGAATACAGAGGATATGACTCGGCAGGCGTTGCCGTATCATCTTTAGATGAGAATGGAAATAATACGATTGAGGTAGTGAAGGCAAAAGGACGCCTGCAGATACTCAGGGAAATGACCGACAACGGAAGCTCCGTTCCGGGATTCTGCGGTATCGGGCATACAAGATGGGCAACCCACGGTGAGCCGTCAGCTATAAACTCCCATCCTCATTTTGAAAAGGATAAAAGAGTTGTGCTTGTGCACAACGGAATTATAGAGAATTATCTGGAACTGAAGGACAGGCTTATCAAAAAAGGCTACGAGTTCGTATCACAGACGGATACGGAAGTCCTTGTCCATCTGCTTGATAATTATTATAAAGGAGATCCGATTGAAGCGATTACCAAAGTCATGGTCCGCGTACAGGGGTCTTATGCACTTGGAATCCTGTTTCAGGACAGACCGGGTGAAATCTATGCAGTCCGTAAGGACAGCCCGCTTATCGTAGGTACTTCGAAAGAAGGAAACCTGATAGCATCGGATGTGCCTGCAATCCTGAAATACACCCGCGAAGTATACTATATCCAGAACATGGAAATAGTACAAATGAGCGATAAGGAAATCAAATTCTACAACATAGACAGGGAAGAGATCCAGAAAGAGCTCACTAAGGTAGAATGGGATACGGAGGCTGCTGAAAAAGGCGGATACGAGCATTTCATGCTTAAGGAGATCTACGAGCAGCCGAAGGCTGTCAGGGATACGATCAGTCCAAGGATCAAGGACGGCAAAGTTGTCATTGAAGAGCTTAATATGTCAGATGAGGAAATAAAGGCAATCAGCCGTATTCAGATCGTGGCCTGCGGTTCGGCATATCATGTGGGAATCAGCGCAAAATATGTCCTTGAAGAAGTGGCCAAGATTCCGGTGGATGTGGATTTTGCAAGCGAGTTCCGTTACAGGAATCCGATTCTTGATAACAATGCCCTTGTAATCATAATCAGCCAGTCGGGAGAGACGGCAGATTCCCTTGCTGCACTAAGGGAAGCGCAGGCAAGAGGACTTAAGGTTTTAGGAATCGTCAATGTTGTGGGAAGCTCCATTGCAAGGGAAGCAGATAATGTCATGTATACCTGGGCAGGCCCTGAAATATCAGTTGCCACAACCAAGGCATACAGCACCCAGCTGTCGGCAGTCTATCTGATTTCCATTTTATTTGGACAGATCAGGGGAACGGTTACGAAGGAAGCTTATAAGAACATGGTCAAAGAAATCCAGAAGCTTCCTGAAAAAATCCAGAAAATTCTTGAGGAAAAGGAACGGATCCAGTGGTTTGCGAACAAGTTTGCATCAAGCCATGATATCTTCTTCATAGGAAGAGGACTCGACTATGCAACCTGTCTTGAAGGATCCTTAAAACTGAAGGAAATTTCCTACATACATTCAGAAGCTTATGCTGCAGGCGAGCTGAAACACGGAACGATTTCTCTTATTGAGAAGGATATCCTGGTTGTCGGTGTTGCCACGCAGGAACAGCTTTACGGAAAACTGGTAAGCAATATCGTTGAAGTGAAGAGCCGCGGCGCTTATGTAATGGGTCTTACGACATATGGTAACTATGCCATGGAAGATACTGCGGACTTTACCGTATACGTTCCGAAGACCATGAGCTGCTTCATGACCTCTCTTGCAGTCATACCACTGCAGCTTCTCGCATACTACGTATCGGTTGCCAAAGGTCTTGATGTTGATAAACCACGAAATCTTGCAAAATCCGTTACAGTAGAATAGGTCACGGTGTCAGGCTTCCGTATTCTGTAAGTCGGGACGAGGCTACCGCTTGTTGTGAATGATATAGGGCTGAAATTCCAAAAAAGGAATTTCAGCCCTTATTTTTGTGTGAATTTGCTCTGATTATATAAATAATCAAATTTTTTGTCTAAAGAATCTTTGTATGAAGATTGATATAATATAGATACAAAGGACAGCTCCGGTATGGGGAACGCCGGAAATGGTCAGCAGAATACTAGCAAAAATAAGGAGCGGGTTTATGAAAATGAGAAAAAGAATATCATCAGTTGCCATGTTTGCAGGTGTGTTCATGACAGGCGTTTTCGGAACTGCGATGCAGGATGCAGAGGCAGCAGGGCTGGTGCTTGACACGGCAGTGAAAGGAAGCAAAGTTCCGATAGGTCCTATCGTAGTTTTACTGTATGCAGGAATAGGCGGCATCTGCGTAGCGGCAGGAAACAGCAGGGATCAGAAGGATAAGGCCGGAAGAAAAAAGAGAGCGCTGCAGGAGCTGGAGAAAGCCGGAGCGGAGAAGCCGGATATGACTGGGGCGGAAACGGGAGAGGCTTATAAAAACGAAGCCGTCACCGGCGAAGCTGAGACAAATGCAGCGGGGAAGAAAAACGCAGCTATAAAAAGGGAAGAAAAAGCGAAGAAAAAAGCTGATAAACAGACTGAAAAGCAAGCAGCAGCAGCTAGAAAGGCTGAAGGCAAAAAGGCTGGAAGAAAAGAAAAGGGAAATCAGGGAGTAAGTACGGAAACAGATTGTAATGAAGTATAGGAAAAAGAGAATGGACTGCCACAAAACCAGGGAAATCGGTTTTGTGGCAGCTTTTTGTCTTAAAGGCGTATATCCAGTGACAGAAGTTTGTTGGCTGAAATTGTGTAAAAATGACAGATTGTGAGCGCTGGAAACAGGAACACAGTGTGAAAATGCATAAAAATATATTACAAATAAGGGAATAAAAAACAGATTGTACAAAAATACTAACCAATAGTACAAAGAATTTCATTCGGCCCTGGATTATAATTTATCTGACAGAATAAAGACAGATACGATCATGTGATTGACAGAACATGGATGCTGTCAAGGCAGAGGTGTCAAAAGGGAGGAACAAAGAAATGAAAAAGTCTTGCACAAGAAGAGTCACGGCTTTGGTTTTAGCGGCGGCGATGATTGCGACATCAGGGTTTGGAGCTGGGGCTTTCCAGGCTGCGTCAATTGTTAAAGCGGCCGGGACAGTAAGGGAAACGGGTGCTGATTCATCTGCCGAAGAAACAGCAGCTGTTAAGGCTGACAGCGGAACGGACTCTGAAACAGGAAATGACCTGCGTCTGTGGTATGATGAACCCACATCAAAAGGCACGACCATATTAAGTGCCGGTGCATCTACAACGGCTGCAAATAACATCTGGCAGCAGCTGACGCTGCCAATCGGTAACGGCTTTATCGGAGCGAATATATACGGAGAAATTGCCAGTGAGCACCTGACGTTCAATGAGAAGACATTATGGACCGGAGGACCAAGTGAATCCAGACCTGCCTACAACGGAGGAAACATTGAAGCGAAAGGGAATAATGGACAGACAGTGAAAGAGATTCAGGCACTGTTTATCGCAGGGCAGGATGCACAGGCAAGCAGCTTATGCAACCAGCTTGTCGGCACATCAAACGGCTACGGCTGCTATACGGGATTTGGAGACATCTACATGGACTTCGGGTTCGATGGCACAAAAGCCACCAATTATACAAGAGACCTCAATCTCAATACTGCAATCGCATCGGTGCAGTTCGATTATGAAGGAGTTACCTATGAAAGGGAATATTTCACAAGCTACCCTGACAATGTAATGGTAATGAAACTGTCAGCCTCAGAAGCAGGCAGCCTGAATTTCGATGTGAGATTTCCTTCAAAAGCAGGTGGGACTCCGGTAGCATCCGGTGACACCATCGTTTTGAAAGGCAGACTTGCAGACAACCAGATGAAGTACAACGGACAGCTGAAAGCGGTTCCGACAGGTGGTACGGTTACTGCCGATGGATCGAAGCTTACAGTGAGCGGTGCGGACTCGGTAGTGCTCTACATCTCTGCGGGAACAGACTATGCGGACCTATATGATACGTACAGGACGGGACAGACAGATGCAGAGCTCAATGCAGAAATAGCAGACCTCATCACAAATGCCGTAACAAAAGGCTATGATCAGGTCAAGGCAGACCATCTTGCGGATTACCAGGAACTGTTTTCAAGAGTGGACCTGGACCTTGGACAGGAAACGCCGACACTGACTACAGATGAACTGCTGAAACAGTATAAAGCAGATAAGACAACGAAAGCGCAGAGCAGTGCCCTGGAAGTCATCCTTTTCCAGTATGGAAGATACCTTACAGTTGCCAGCTCCAGGGAAGGCAATGAACTTCCTTCAAACCTTCAGGGGATGTGGAATGACAGGGGAGCGGGGGAAGCGACGCCGTGGAATTCCGATTACCATATGAACGTGAACCTTCAGATGAACTACTGGCCGGTCTATTCCACGAATCTTGCGGAATGTGCAGAACCGCTGGTCGAGTATGTGGATGCCCTGAGGGAACCGGGACGTGTTACTGCAGCAATCTATGCAGGTGTTGTCAGTGACGAGGAAAATCCAGAAAATGGTTTCATGGCACATACCCAGAACACTCCTTTCGGATGGACCTGTCCGGGATGGGATTTCAGCTGGGGATGGTCTCCGGCAGCAGTGCCGTGGATCCTCCAGAACTGCTGGGAGCATTATGAATACACAGGCGACCTGGCATACATGGAGCAAATGATCTACCCGATGATGAAGGAAGAAGTGAAGCTGTATGAACAGATCCTCATCGAAGACCCGGAAACAGGAAGAATGGTGTCAGCACCTGCATACTCTCCGGAACAGGGACCAAGGACGCTGGGAAATGCCTATGAGCAGGAGCTGATCTGGCAGCTGTATGAAGACACCATTAAGGCGGCAGAGCTTCTTGAAACAGATCCGGCACTGGTTGCAGAATGGAAGCAGACCCAGGCGAAACTTGATCCAATCGAAGTCGGAGACGACGGACAGATCAAAGAATGGTATGACGAAACGACATTATACAGCATGGGAACCGGTGCAAACCACAGGCATATGTCACAGCTTCTGGCACTCTACCCAGGCGATATGATCACAACGGATACAAAAGAATGGATGGATGCGGCTATCGTTTCCCTTACGGAAAGAGGCGACAGTTCAACAGGCTGGGGAATGGGACAGAGAATCTGTTCATGGGCAAGGACCGGAGACGGAAACCACGCATACAAGCTGATCCAGTCCCTTTTCGATTCAGGAATGTATCCGAACCTTTGGGATGCGCATCCGCCTTTCCAGATTGATGGAAATTTCGGCGCAACTGCAGGCATATCAGAAATGCTGGTTCAGAGCAATGCAGGATACATCAATATACTTGCGGCGCTTCCGGATGCATGGGATGCAGGAAGCGTTGACGGGCTTGTTGCAAGAGGAGATTTCGAAATCGGGATCGAATGGAGCGACAAAAAGGCTGACGAGATCACCATCCTGTCAAATGATGGAGGAGAATGTGTCGTAGATTACGATGATATCAGCCATGCAAAAATAGTGACAGGCGACGGAACAATTGTGGAAGACATCACAGCAGTCAGCCCGGACAGGGTTTCCTTCGAGAGCGTGGCAGGCGAAACCTACACCATCGTTCCTATGGATGTGGCAGCAGAAGTCAAGGCTGCGCCGGCAGGACTGGCTGCGTCAAGGACAGATGCGGATTCAGTGGAATTGAGCTGGGAAGCAGTGGCAGGAGAAGGCACTGTAACCTATAACGTATTCAGAAAAATCGGTACGGGAGAGTTCGTAGAAATCAAATCGGGAATTACAGGAACAACATTCACGGATGCTGACGCCAACGAGGTTCTGGGGGGAATCGAGTACAAGCTTTCAGCAGTAGCGGATGCTGAGGAAACAGCCATGACTGCGGCTGCCGCAGTAGGCGACACGCGTGCCAAGGCAAGCGCAATCACGGTAAGCAGCAAGTCGGGCATCAATAAAATTTCAGCAATGGGCGGATCACTACAGATGAAAGCTGAAATAACACCGGCGAATGCATTTGATAAAAGTGTCACATGGTCGGTGGACAACACATCAAAGGCAACGATCGATGCAAATGGACTGCTGACCGCAGTTGGAACTGAAAATGGTTCGGTAACTGTTAAGGCAACAGCTCGTGACGGCTCCGGAGTAGCAGGTACGGTTGTCGTTCCGATTCGTTTTAGCGAAGCTGAAATATCCACAATCATTCCGAATTCATTAAGTGGAACAGCGATCAATCCTGCAATTACAACATCATCAGGATGGTATATCTGGCAGGAAGCCGGACATCTGAACGGTAAAAAGCTTGAAACGATGACGCTGAATGCAGTATGCAGCTATACGTTTACGGGAACGGGAATCGAAATCTATGGTGAGAAGAATGCGGACTTCACGAAGATGGAAATCACCCTTGACGGTGAAGTACAGGAAACCGTAAGCGTAAAGAATTCATCAGATGTGTTCCAGCAGCTTCTGGCTTCCTACAGGAACATGGAGAACGAGGAGCATACAATAAGCATAAAGGCAGTAGCCGATACGGCAGGCGGAACCAGCACAAAAGTTGCAATCGACTATTTCAAGGTGATTTCAGCTGATGCCACAGCAGCCACAAATACTGAAACATCGGAAGTAATCGAAGATTCACCTGTCGGAACAACAATCAATCCTTTGTTTGGCCTGACAGGTACCTGGTACATATGGTCGGAAAGCGGGCAGTCAGACGGCTCGAAGCTGGAAACTACGACATTGAACTCGACCTGTACCTATAGTTTTACGGGAACGGGAATCGAACTGTACGGGCAGAAGAATCCGAATTTCACAAAGATGGAGATCACCCTTGACGGGGTGGCGCAGACACCTGTAACCGTATATTCGGCAACGGATACAAAACAGGCCCTTCTGGCTTCCTACAGGAACCTGGAAAATAAGTCACACACCATCGTAATCAAGGCGGTTCCTATGAACACTGGCGGAACAAGCACGAAGATATCAATCGACTTCATAAAGATTTTTGACACGGTGATTGCAGAAACAGACAAGGCGGAACTTTTCACTTTGGTAAGCACAGCATCTGACGAGCTGAAACAGGATAAATTCACAGCATCCTCATGGGCGGCATACAGCTCTGTTTTTGAAGAGGCGGTGTCTGTGATCAATGATGCTGATACAACGGCAGACGAAGTAGCGGCAGCGTTGACTGCATTCGAAGCGGCAAAAACGGCGCTTGTGCCAGACCCATCTGCCGCTCAAGCACCTGCAGCGCCTCTGGATCTGAAGACAACAGGCACGGAGCAGGAAAGCTTTACGCTTGCATGGACAGGAAGCGTGGGTGCGGCAAAATATAAGATTTACAGAAACGGAGAACTCCTTGCGGAAACAGAAGATACCTGCCTTAGGGTTGGGAATCTGAAAGCAGACACAGCCTATGACATCAGTGTGTCCGCAGTCAGCGAAGCAGGGGAATCAGCAGCGGCACATATTGCAGCAAAGACGATCCCGGCGCCGGATACGACAGCACCGGAAAAACCGGCTGGACTGAAGGCATCAAAGGTTACAACCACATCAGCCGTCATTTCATGGAATGCCAGCGCATCGGCAGATACTGCAGGATATTTCCTCTATGTAAACGGTGCAAGGCAGGCTGTAAAGGGCACATCAGTCACCCTTACCGGCCTGGAGCCTGAGATGATCCAGTTTATCCAGGTCGTAGCGGCGGACAGCAGAGGAAATGCATCCTCACCGTCAGTGTTAGGCTTCACAACGGTACAGACCGTGACGGATCCGGTAGAAGCTTTCGTAATAAGGCTTTATGAAAAAGTACTGGGAAGAACGGCAGCAGCGGAGGAAATCAGCTACTATACGACATCCCTGAACGCAAAGGAAAAGACAGGAGCGGATGTAGGACGCGGATTCGTATTCAGCCCTGAATTCACAGGAAGAAGTCTGAGCAACGGGGAGTATGTCGAGATGCTGTATGAGACGTTCATGGGACGTGCTTCTGACGAAGAAGGAAAAGCATATTGGACAAATTTCCTGGATAACGGAGTCTCAAGGCTTTATGTATTCAGGGGATTCGTTGAATCAGCGGAATACACAGAAATCTGCGAGTCATACGGAATAAGCAGGGGAAGTGTGGCGCTGGAGGCTCCGATGGATCAGAATCCGAACCTTACAATGTATGTGTTCCGCCTGTATGACAAAGCCCTTGGCAGAGCGGCGGAAACTGAAGGGCTCAACTTCTATGCGGGAGAAATCGGTTCCGGCAGAATGGCTCCGCTTCAGGCGGCCCAGAACTTCATTTTTTCATCCGAGTTCAGGGACAGGAAGCTTTCGGACAGCGAATACATAAAAGTGCTGTATCGTACCTTCATGGGCAGGGAATTCGACCAGGGCGGTCTGGATTACCACCTGAACAGAATGGACAAAGGGACAGGCAGAGAAGAGATTCTTCCTGGATTTGCAGAAGCACCAGAATTTGAAAAAATCATGGCCGGATTCGGATTGTAGAAACAGGCGAAAAATAAGGGAAATAGATCATGGCCAGGAATGCTGTGGCTTTCCTGGCCGTGATTTATCAAAAGTAACGATTCAGGACGATGTCCTCGCGGGACAGGGGTTCTGGATAGTTGCTATAAAAATAGATCAGATGTGCAAAAAATGCATATCAAAAAAATGAGGAGGAACAGTTATTATGAAAAGAAAAAAGAAATCTTCTGTAATAGCGGGATTTTTAGCGGGGGTCATGATGATGACCCAGGTACTGGAACTGGTACCGTCGCTGACCGTAAATGCAGCGCCTGTGACAAGGACTGAAACGTTTGACCTTTCAGTTTCGGATCCGGCATGGGTGAAGACAGGTACATTTGAAGCCGTGGAAGAAGGCGGCGTAGTATGGCATGACGTGAAAGCGGGAGCAAACAACAACAATGCAGACAACCCTGCAGTGCTTCTGAACACCAATGCCGCAACGGCAGGCATGTCAGACGGAACAGTGGAAATGACGATCAAGCCGGTATCGACACCTGCAAATACCAGATTTGGTCTATTTGTTAAATATGTGGATGCAACACATTATGTATATGCGGGATATAACGGCAGCGGCTGGTACTGGCAGTACCAGAACGGCACTGACGGAAGCTATGGAAGCTACCAGTCCGCACCAGCGCCGGCAGCCGGAGAGACCGTCGATGTGAAGGCAGAATTTGCCGGAACCACATTGAAATTCTATTTAAACGGCGTCTTAAAGGGAACGAATGAAATTGCAGCGCTTTCCGCATTTTCGAACCCTTCAGTCGGCTTAAGGGCAGCAACCTACGGCGGAGCAGTTACAGAAATCCAGTTTGCGAATACGGTAATCAAAAAGACCGTTGACGGTACAACTGAAACTGTAGTTGAAAACGGAGCTGATACATGGGCCCTGGCATCAACTGCAAGCGGTGAGACCTTTACAACAGCACCTGCAGTGCCTGATGCCACCTGGCTCAGGAACACCGGAGCAGCGGCAGCACTCTATCCGTGCGAAATGCAGAACGGATCTGTAGAAGCTGTATTAAGAGCCGATACAGCAGCGTCTGCTTCAAAGGCGGGAATCGCCTTGAGATATGTGGATGCGGATAACTGGGTTTTCGCAGGTTATGATACCACGGCAGGCTGGTATTACGAATATAAGGTAAATGGTACAGGAAACTATGGTTACTTTACCGATGCTGCAACACCTGCAGAGGGAACGGAAACCGCAGTCAAGGTTGCCCTTGAAGGCGGAAACCTTACCTTATATCTGGACGGTGTAAGCAAGGGAACAAAAGAGCTTGGAGATGCAGTTGCAGGAATGGCTGCAGGACAGATCGGCTTCCAGGCCCTGAATGCAAATACAGGCATCAGCGTGAATGCCATCAGCTACACAAAAATCTATGAAGCTGAAACGACAGAATATGTAAACAATTTCGATACTGCAGATTCAGCAGGCACATTCAGGAATATCGGAAACGTGCCATCTAACGCGACTTTTACAACCGTAGCGGATGAAGACGGCGGATACGCAATGAAGGCTGCTGTCGGAGCTGATTCAGCCAACAAGACGATCATGGTGGATTCCAATAGCGGGATGTTCAAAAACGGCGTAATCGAATTCGACGTTACTCCTGAATCAGACGGAACAAGATTCGGAACTGCACTCCGTGCGACAGGAAACAACAGCCTGATCTTCATCGGATGCGGCGATTCTCCAAACCAGTGGTTCTACGAGGTATGGAGCGAAAACGGAAACTCATGGAGCAGCATGTTCGAGGGTCCGGCCCTTACCGCAGGAACGACACGCCACATCAAGGTAAAACTGCTTGATACGGCAATTACGCTCTGGGTCGACGAAACCAAAGTGATTTCAGCATCACTTCCTTCGGCAGCTCCGACCGGTGAAGGATATTTCGGACTTTACAAATTAAGGTCAGCCAACTCTTTTGTAATAGACAACCTTTCAATCAGGGAAATCGTACCGGCAGCAGAACCGACGACACCTGAAAATATCACGACAATCACTTCGGAAAAACTCACGGCAGCCATTGATCAGGTGTTCCCGAGAGTAAAAGGATACACCTACCACGGAACAACGGACAAGAACTTCTACGGACAGACAGAAAGCATCTATGGAGTCAAGATCAACGGCCTTCTCCTCTATCCGCAGGTAACATTCAACGGAGTATCGGAAGCAGGAGATTCAGCAACCTACACGCTGACTGCGAAGGATACGGACAATGACATCGATGCAGTAATCGATGTGAAGATCAGTGTTGCAGACAATGATCTTACTTATGAAATCACAAAGGTACAGAACAATATTCAGGATGTACAGAAGATCAACACCATTGAAATCCCTGAACTGAATCTTGTATCAGTTAAGAGCACACAGGCAGGAGCTGCTTTCAAGGGCACTACCATATCTGGAAACACGACTGTATGTGGTGACTCGGCAATCACATTCGACAGCGGATTCACTGCAAATGAAACAGCAGGCTATGCATACGCATTCGTTTCAGCGGACGGCTTAAGCGCAGGCATCTGGAGCAATTCAGAAGCACCAGGCGACAAGAGGGTGACGAGAAACAATACGGCAGATACTATCTCGCTGGCAAGTTCCTTATGGTATTACCAGGTAGATATGATGGGCGCACCGCAGGAAGAGCTTCCTTGCACAAAAGTATGCATCACGCCGGATGTAAATGACGACGGTGCTGCAGACTGGCAGGACGGCGCGATCGAATACCGTGACATTATGAATAATCCTTTGGGTTCAGAGGATATCCCTGAACTTGTAAACTACCGAATCGTCATGAACTTCTCAAGCCAGGCGACAAATCCATTCCTCAAATCAGCAGATAATATCAAAAAGGTATATCTTGCAACTGACGGACTGGGACAGGCAGTTATGCTCAAGGGGTATGCGAACGAAGGACATGACTCCGGACATTCAGACTACGGCGACATCGGTGAACGTATCGGTGGAGCAACAGACATGAACACCCTGATCGACATCGCTCATGAATATGATGCCCAGATCGGCGTTCATATCAATGCACAGGAAACATATCCTGAAGCAGACATGTTCAGTGAAGAATTGATCAATGGAAGAGCAGACGGATGGGACTGGCTGGATCCTTCCTACACGATCAACAGGAATTATGACCTGTCATCAGGGGCAAGGGCAGCAAGACTTCAGTCATTAAAAGACCAGGTTCCTGAAATGGATTTCATCTACCTCGATGTATGGTATGGGGATTCATGGGAAACAAGAAGAATTGCAGAACAGATCAACAACCTCGGATGGAGATTTTCCACGGAATTCGGAACAGCAGGTGAATACAACTCTACATGGCAGCACTGGGCAACGGAAGCAAGCTATGGCGGCGCTGCATCCAAGGGAATCAACAGTGAAGTGATCCGTTTCATCAGGAATCACCAGAAAGATTCTTTCGTGCTCAACCATCCGCCATACAGCGGAACAGCCGACAACCCATTGTTGGGCGGAGCGGAGCTTACAGGCTTTGAAGGCTGGACAACAAACAACTTCGATAACTACATCGTTGAGACATTTACTGACAACGTACCTGCAAAATTCCTGCAGCATTATGAAGTGACCAACTGGACAGACTATGCAGCTGATGATGCAGCATGCAGGACAGCAAATAAGGAAAAAGAAATCGCATTAAAGAACGATGAGGGCGACAAAGTCGTTGTAACAAGGAATGTCGGTACTGTAAGAAACGACAGCATCATTGAAAGAACCATTACCTTAAACGGAGTCAAGGTTCTTGAAGACGACGCATACCTTCTTCCATGGGCTGACGATGCAGCACCGGGCGGAGAAAAGCTTTACCATTTCAACTATGATGGCGGAGAAACCACATGGGAACTGCCGGCTGGATGGAATGCGTTAGAAAACGTAAAGATTTATCAGTTGGCAGACGAAGGAAAAATCAATGAACAGACACTCCCGGTAACAAATGGAGCAATCACGTTCAATGCCACAGCAAAAACTCCTTATGTCGTATATCAGGGAACAGCAGCAGAAGTAACAGTTGAATTCGGAACAGGATCACATGTAACAGACCCTGGATTCAACAGCAACGGACTCTTCGCATGGACAGCAACAGATGCTGACGGTGCGGCATCCGTTCAGGAATTATTTGGCGACGAAGCGCTCGTAATCGGCACTTCTGCAACCAACGTATCACTTTCACAGACCATCACAGGCCTGACGCCAGGCAAGGGTTATGTGGCACAGGTTTACGTGGACAACAGAAGCGATGCAGCAGCAAGAATCGCAGTTACAAATGGAACTGAAATCATATCAAACTACACAATGGCATCCATTGCACAGAACTTTGTAAAATGTGATGCACATAACAGGAACCTCAAGAGTCAGAGCATGTTCCAGATCATGCTTGTAAGCTTTACGGCAGCAGGTGAGACAGCAACCCTTACGCTGTCACGCGATGCAGGAACAGGAAAAGCATATTTCGATGACATCAGAATCATTGAAAAGACTTTAACAAACAAGGCTGACGAAACAACCTTCGTTCAGGACTTTGAAACAGTTGCACAGGGATGCTACCCGTTTGTATTCGGACCGGCACAGGGTGTGACAGACCACAGGACACATTTATCAGAGAAACATGCACCTTATACCCAGAAGGGATGGGGCGGCAGAGTAACAGATGATGTGCTTGAAGGAAACTGGTCCTTAAAGAATCATGACAGTTCCTATGAAGGCGTCATCTACAAGACGATCCCACAGAACTTCAGATTCGAACCAGGGGTAACCTACACAGTAAGCTTCGACTATCAGACAGGACTTGAAGGCGGATATGCATTCGTAACTGGCGATGGAACGGGAGAACCGGCAGTAGGCGATACCTATGCGCAGGCATTGAACACAACCACCTACACGACGCAGATCACAGGAAGCAGCTCAGGCCAGACATGGTTCGGCATCTACGGAACTACAGTTGACGGAAGCGGCAATCTGGGACAACAGGACTTCATATTAGACAACCTCAGGATTTCGGTCACAAGCAAAAAAGATCTGCAGGCTGCCTACAACCAGTATGAAGCGCTTTCGGACGACAGCTACGAAGAGACAGGATGGGCAGCTTTCGCAGCAGCACGCGACAATGCACTGGCTGTACTGGAAGACACATCAGCAACGGATGAAGAAATCCAGAGCGCGCAGACAGCATTGGTTCAGGCACAGGCAGCTCTTGTAACGGATCCTGTTAAAGCATTCGTAGTAAGGCTTTACGAAAAAGTGCTCGGCAGGACGGCAGCAGAAGAGGAAATCAGCTACTACACCACATCTCTTACTGCAAAAGACAAGACAGGTGCAGACGTAGGCCGCGGATTCGTATTCAGCCCTGAATTCACAGACCGTGCATTAAGCAATGCGGATTACGTTGAAGTATTATATGAAACATTCATGGGACGTACATCCGATGCGGAAGGCAAGGCATACTGGACAAACTATCTGGACAACGGCGTATCGAGATATTTTGTATTCAGAGGATTTGTAGAATCCCCGGAATACACAGACATCTGCAGTACATACGGAATCGAAAGAGGAACGGCAGACATTACAGATGCCAGAGACATGAATGTAAACCTCACCATGTATGTCAACCGTTTATATCGTGAAGCATTAGGCAGGGAAGCAGAAGAAAACGGACTGAACTATTATGCGGCAGAAATTCTTGCAGGCAGGGTAACGGCAATCCAGGCGGCCCAGAACTTCATATGCTCGTCCGAATTCCGGGACAAGAACCTGGAAGATGATGATTATGTAAAAGTATTATACAGAACCTTCATGGGAAGGGAATTTGATCAGAGTGGACTTGAGTACCACATGGAAAGGCTTTCAAATGGAGTAACAAGGGAAGATGTGTTGCTCGGATTTGCAATGTCATCTGAATTCGATCAGATCATGAGTGGATTTGGGGTAAAATAAAGACAGGTAACAGGCCAGGGTTTCCGCTTCGTCGGATGTTTGCTGTAGTGACGGCATTCGGGCGAAGTGGAAACTCTTTTCCTATTGCTTGAACTGCGGTTTTTAGAGGAAGTGAGAGATGAAGGAGTACTACCAATTAATTAATGAAGGGGAAGTTATGAAATGAAATTAGAAAAGACATTAGAAAATTTAAAAAAATATAAGCAGGAGTTAGCTCCAAAATACGCATACAGGATTGAACCAAAGGAACCGGTGGAATCTACAGAAGAAATACTGAAGGAAGTAGCTGACTATTTTCAGTCACAGGGAAAAATAATTTCAATTGTTAAAGGACAGCCATTTCCAATTATTGCTTTAGAGGGAAATGAATATATAGTCAGAACAGATCGATTTGTTGGTTTGTTTGGAGGTGGGAGAAAAACAGAAGAACCTTTTCCGAATAAATATTATGGAGGGAGCATTGGAAATATTGCGGGATATAAATTTATTTATATTTATCCGTTTACAGAAGGAAAAAGCTGATGCAAAATGAAAAAAAATTTTTTAACATTTACGAATTTGTTTGTTTATGTTATAATTATTATCGAAATGCGGTTTCGTATTTCAGGGGATGTATAATTATAAGAGGACAAAAATAGACCACGGCATATAATCACCATTCACTTGGTCGCAGAACAAAGGGGAGTTACTGCGGTAGGCTTGGTTTATTCTCTATACGATTATACAAAATTTGCATCAGCCGGATTCCGAACAAGGACACTGCTTATGACGCGTATAATTTGTAGGTGGAACAAATAAAGGCTTTCATGGGCGGATGTAACAAGGCGGATCCGGCCGTATGTAATAAAATATATGCACGAATGAATTGGGTTGAGGCTGTCTGGTACAGTGTGCAACTGACTCCCACTAATTTAACTTTATCAAGAAAGTCCATAACCTGCTTCTTCAAGCGGGGGTATGGACTTGCTTGTTTCAGTAGGAGTCCAAACTCCGACTGAAATACCACGAAGTGGTAATAAGGTTATGAGCAAGTAGCTTTAGCGGATTGCGAATATCCGCTTTAACAAGTGAGAATGATTCCGCAATTGCGGTTTTGTGAGAAAAGGGCCCTGCATTCCGCCGTCAAAGGTGGTCTGCAGGGCCCTTTTTGAAAGGAAGAGAAATCATGAACTACACCTATATATTGAAATGCAGCGACGAATCCCTGTATACGGGATGGACCAATAACCTGGAAAAGAGGATTGCCGACCACAACAGTGGGAAGGGGGCAAAGTATACAAGGGGAAGAGGGCCGGTCAGCCTCCTGTATTATGAAACCTTCGAAACCAGGGAAGAGGCCATGAGGCGTGAGAATGAAATCAAGAAGCTGGGCAGGAATGAAAAAATCAGGCTGACAGCCGGATTTGAGAATCCGGATCCAGCCTGATTTTTTCGCAAGCGAAACTCTTTGTTTTCAGATTATACGACAGGCATGTCCGCAATAAAGGCATACATCAGAATGATATGGCACAGGCTTCCACCCAAAACGAAAAGATGAAAGATTTCATGGGATCCGAAATACTGATGCTTCGAATTGAAGATAGGCAGCTTCAGGGCATATATGATCCCGCCGACAGTGTAGATCAGACCTCCTGCAAGAAGCCAGATGAAAGCAGCCGTTGACAGGGAGTTTAAAAGCTGTGTGAAAGCGAGCACGCATGCCCAGCCCATCCCGATATAGAGTACCGATGAAAACCATTTCGGGCAGGTTATCCAGAACGCCTTGACGATGATGCCTCCGATAGCAATCCCCCAGACAACTGCAAACAGCATGAATCCGGTCTTACCGCCCAATGCGATCAGGCATATGGGAGTATAGGAACCAGCAATCAGCACGAATATCATCATGTGGTCGATTTTCCGGAGGATCTTGTTGACTTCCGGCGAAAAGTTGAATGTATGGTATGAGGTTGAGGCAGCATACAGAAGGATCATGCTTATAATGAAGACTGCCAGTGAAAACAGATGTATGCGGTCTGGGTTGCCGGCAGCTTTGATCAGAAGCGGCAGAGCTGCGAATATCGCCATGAGCATTCCTATAAAATGGGTGATTGCGCTTCCAGGATCTTTCGGTTTGGTAATAGCTTCTTTAAATGACATGGATGAAGACCTCCTTATAAAATTATATGTAGTTTTAAAAACTACATCATCTATGCTTAATACTACAACATAAGTAAATTAAAATCAAGTCAAAAAAATGGTTTGACATACTGTGATATTTGTGTTAGTTTTATATATGTGATGCTTTGTCTGGATTAATAACTAAATGAAAAGTTGAGTTTAAGCCCTGTACAACTTATGTATAAGAGCTTTTTTTATGGGAAAAATGTGGAAGAATTAGAGAAAATAGACATAAAAATTCCGCACGAGATATATATAGGCCTGCAAGACAGGCATATGAATAAATGGTGATTATAATCTCATATTGAATAGTCCTTGGCAAAGAAACCTGTAGATAAACAGATTTTTTAACAAGAAAGGAAATATAGTATTTATGGAAACAGTTAGATTTGATGAACTTGGTCTGTCAGAACAGATATTAAAAGCGGTAACAGCAATGGGATTTGAGGAGGCATCTCCGATTCAGACCAAAGCGATTCCGGTAGCTCTGTCAGGTAAGGATCTCATCGGCCAGGCGCAGACAGGAACTGGAAAAACTGCAGCCTTCGGTATACCGATGCTCGAAAAGATTGACATGAAGGATAAGAGCTTACAGGGAGTTATACTCTGCCCTACAAGAGAGCTTGCAATCCAGGTTGCAGAAGAGATGAGGAAATTATCCAAATTCATGCACGGAATCAAAGTCCTTCCTATTTATGGCGGACAGGATATCGTGAAACAGATCCGTTCATTAAAAGCCGGAACACAGATCATCATCGGAACTCCGGGCCGTGTAATGGATCATATGAGAAGAAAAACAGTTAAGTTCGACAGCGTTAAGATGATCGCTCTTGATGAAGCTGATGAAATGCTGAACATGGGATTCCGTGAAGATATCGAAACAATCTTAAAGGAAATCCCGGAAGAAAGACAGACGATCCTGTTTTCAGCTACAATGCCGAAAGCAATCATGGATATCGCGAAAACATACCAGAAGGATGCAGAACTTGTCAAAGTAATCAAAAAAGAACTTACAGTTCCGAAAATCGAACAGTATTACTATGAAGTAAAACCTAAGAATAAGGAAGAAGTGCTTTCAAGACTTTTAGACATGTATGACCCTAAATTATCTCTCGTTTTCTGTAACACAAAGAGAATGGTAGACGAGCTGGTTACCGCTCTTCAGGGAAGAGGATACTTTGCGGAAGGACTTCACGGAGACCTGAAACAGAGCCAGCGAGACCGTGTAATGAACGGCTTCAGGAACGGAAAGACTGAAATCCTTGTTGCAACTGATGTTGCAGCCAGAGGTATCGATGTTGATGACGTTGAAGCGGTATTCAACTATGACATCCCACAGGATGACGAATACTATGTACATAGAATTGGAAGAACAGGAAGAGCCGGAAGAATGGGAAGAGCGTTCTCATTCGTTGCAGGAAAAGAAATCTACAAACTGAAAGATATCATGAAATACTGCAAGACAAAAATCCTTGCTCAGCCAATCCCTTCAGCAGATGATGTGGCTTCAACAAAAGTAAGCAAAATCCTTGACCGCGTGAGCGCAATCATCGGCGAAGAAGATCTTACAGAAATGATCAACATCATCGAAAGCAGAATCAATGAAGAAGATTACACTTCAATGGATCTTGCTGCTGCATTCCTGAAGCTCTCCATGGGAGAAGACCAGTCATCAGCAATTGAAAGCTTTGATCCGAACAGAACTGATTTTGGAGATACAGGCGCTGAAGAAGGCATGGTACGTCTTTTCATAAACATCGGAAAGAAACAGAATGCACGTCCTGGCGATATCCTCGGAGCAATCGCAGGCGAAACAGGAATGCCTGGAAAATTAGTAGGAAGCATCGACATGTATGACAAATACACATTCGTTGAAGTTCCTAAGGAATATGCATCTGCAGTGCTCAAAGCAATGGAAAGTGCAAAAATCAAAGGCAGATCAGTAAATATCGAACCAGCAAACCAGAAGTAGAAAATGGACATATAGCTGAACTGCTATATAAGTCATAGGCCCGGACAGGCTATGTTCGACAGAATACATAAAAAATCACCCTTTTATATTGGCAGCCGCCAGTATGGAGGGTGATTTTTTTTGATTCTTAATGGAGCAATCACGCATGATAGCGCTAATAATGCTTATTGTACAAAGAAAATAGATGCACAGATAAATAATTTCCAGAGAGGATTACGTATAATTACTATATATGATTTCTTTGAGAAGAAAAAAGGAGCAGGCCGAAGGCAAAAGGAGGAATGGAAGACATCGTTTAATTGGCAGCAATTGCAGTTTCCAGAGTTTTGTACAGGTACGCCAAAGATAGCAGCCGGCTGAGTGTTCAGGATTCTGGATTATGGGAGACTGGAAAATCTATCAAGGTAGAAGTGGGGAAAGAAAAATGAAAAAGTCAAGGAGCTTTAAAAATCGCCTGTTACATTTTGTAATGGCTTTTGTTATTGTCTTTACAACTGTTCTGCAGTCAGTCGGAACAGTAAGTTATGCAGCGGCAGCGGATGAGGTCACGACAATTCCGCACACGAAAATTACAGGAACAAACAACAAATTTACATTTTCAAGTAACTGGAGTGCAGGAAATGCAGCCCATGTCTGGTCCAATGCTGTTGGAACCGAAGCCGGAACAACCACTGCTGATACATGGTATGAAGTGCAGTTCGTAGGCAATAAAATAGATGTTTACGCCGGCAAAAACAGGCCTATGGGTAAAGTCCACTATTATGTAGATGGTGTGGACAAGGGCGTATTCAGTCTTTACAATTCATCAAATATTGACTCGACGCTGATTACAACAATTTCAGGACTTGCAGAAGGTCCTCATGTATTCAGAGCAGTAGCGACAGGTGAAAGGGATGCTTCATCCACAAGCAATTTAATTGATTGTGCACAGGTAGTGGTATATCACGCACCTTATCAGGTAACTGACGTGGCCGTAGCGGAAACGTCCTTATCCATTCTTCAGGGTGCACAGAGTCAGATCAGCTATACGGTAACGCCTGACTATGCAGAAGTAACGGATTTTGTGTATACTTCTGACAAACCGGCAGTCGCAACTGTCACTGCAGCCGGGCTGATTGAAGCAGTATCCGCCGGAACTGCCGTGATTACAATGACTTCTGCAAAAAACAATATTTCCAGAACAGTCACTGTAACTGTAACATCTGCAAATCCACAGATCCATGGAAGCATCGTAGATACCAATACCCAGTATACACAGGACCGCTATGCCGAGATTTCAAATCTTGGGGTAGTAAGCAAGAGCCTGTATGCGTGGAAAAATGATAAGGCCGTTTCCGAAATAGCCCTGATCAGCAGGAGCTCAGCGCTTTCAAACGTAAAAGTGGAAGCAACTGATTTTACGAATGGAGCCAGTATCCTGGCTAAAGAAAACGTGAAGGCAACATTTATAAAATCTGCCCTTGCTTATACAGGCATGCCAGGTTATGGCAGCACCACAAGAGCCGTTCCAACAGGAAGCAGAGCCGAAACAAATGATATCCTCTACCAGTCAGCACCAATTTCCATTCCGTTCAACAGTGTTCAGCCAGTATGGGTTGAATTTTCCGTGCCGGCAGGAACTCAGGCAGGTACCTATACAGGAAAGATCAAGGTGACTGCAGACGGAGTTGCCACCCCTCTGGAATTCGCCTACAGCCTTGAAGTAATGGATGCAGCTCTTACTGATGTAGCTTCTTTCAAGGATGGATTCGACATTGAATTGTGGCAGAATCCATACAGCGTAGCTGAGTATTACAATGTAACTCCTTTTTCCCAGGAACATTTTGAAATTTTAAGGCCACATATGTTAAAGTACAAAGAAATCGGCGGACATTCCATCACTACTACAATTGTGGAAGATGCATGGAGCGGACAGACTTACAGTGCCAACTCAGTACATTATCCTTCCATGGTAAAATGGACAAAGAAGGCAGACGGTTCCTTTGCTTTTGACTATACCAGCTTTGATAAATGGGTGCAGTTCAACAAGGACCTTGGCATAGGCGATAAGATTGTTGCCTACAGCATTGCGCCATGGCACAATTCTTTTACATATTATGATGAAGCTACATCACAGAATGTAATGCTTTCTTTTTCTTCAGCAGGAACAGCGGAATACACACGTATCTGGAGACTTTTCCTGAATGATTTCGTGACACATCTGGAAGCAAAAGGCTGGTTCGACCAGACCTATATAGGTATCGATGAACGCGGCTTCAGTGCGGCGGCATTTGATTTGATCGACAGCGTAAGAGGCATCCATGGAGACTCCCTGAAAACAGCAGGAGCAATGGATGGTTTTGTGACCAAGAAAGACCTGGCAATGAGAGTTGATGACCTGAATGTAGGTTCAGTAGCTGTAAAAGCCCATCCAACAGACTTTGCACAGCTTTTGGCAGACCGTAAGGCGGCAGGCCTCCGTACAACGGTGTATTCCTGTACAGGCCATATTCCGGGAAACTTTTCCCTGAGTGCGCCATCGGAATCCTACTGGACCATGATGTATTCCTATTCTGTAGGAGGACAGGGCTTCTTAAGATGGGCATATGACTCCTGGGTAGAGAATCCATTGGAAGATACCACACACAACGCATTTGAGGCCGGAGACTGCTTCCTGATCTTCCCGGATGAAAGAACTGCTGAAACGCCGGTTTCAAAATCAAGCGTAAGACTTGAAAAAATGGCAGAAGGCGTAAGGGACGTCAATAAACTGATGCTGATCAGGAAAAATGCCCCTACACTCGCAGCCGAAGTGGATGCTTTGATGGCAACGGTAAAAGGCAGTTATGCATCTTCAGGCTATTACCTGACTGCAGAAGGCAAGGCAGCTGTTTCTGCCGATATGGACAACATAAAAGCAGATATTCAGACCCTTTCTGCAACCTATATCAATGTGCTTAAAACTGGTACAACAGCAGTCGAATCTATATCCATGCAGGAAGGAAACACCCTTTCCTTAACGACAGGATCAACTTCCCAGCTTCATGCACAGGTTCTGCCAGCTACACTGATCAACCCATATGTAAACTGGTCTTCTTCAAACGCAGGCATTGCTGCTGTGGATGCAAATGGACTCGTTACAGCAAAAGCAGCTGGTACAGCGGAAATTACTGCGGCTTCACAGGCTGATCCGACAAAGACCGTAAAAATCACTATTACAGTAGCCAATGCATCAATTGATACTGCAGCACAGACATCCTATTATTCCTTTGACGATGTTGAAGGAACAGCGGTAACTGACAGCTGGGGAAATGCAGACGGCGTCCTCACAGGCGGAACGGTTGTGAATGGAAGAAGCGGAACAGCGCTCCGTTTTGCAAAAGAAGACAAACTGGAAATCACTTCTCCAGTGACCCTTAGCAAGAACTGGACAGTATCCTGCTGGGTCAATTATGAAGAAACAAACGAAACCTCATCCATTTTCTGGGATGGAAAGGCATTTACAAATGCCAGCTCACAGAACGGCTCAGTTTCCATTGATGCCCGCCGTGATGCTTCAGTAGCAAAAATGTCGATTCATATCGTAGAAGGATATTCGACACAGAATTATCAGTTGCCAAGAAATACCTGGAAACATGTAACATTTGTAAGTTCAGCTTCTGCCCTGAAGCTGTATATCGATGGAACGCTTGTTGGCACAAATGAATGGGACCAGAATACAAGAACACCTGTTATCGCACCTACCAAGGTAATCGGCGGTCGCGGATTTGCAGGTATGATAGATGAGGTCAAAGTATTTAACCGTGCCCTGACCGAGCAGGAAATCAGCACGCTGCCTGTTTTCAATGGTATCAGCGTTGCAGAATCCACAAAGAACCTTTCAACAGGTGACACTTACCAGATCAATGCAGCCATACAGTCCGATAACGCTGACAAGACTCTTACCTACCAGTCCGGCAATACGCAGGTTGCCACAGTCAGTGAAACAGGTCTGGTTACAGCGAAAGGAAAAGGAACCGCAGTCATCACGGTTGAGAATGCAGCGACAGGATTGTCAGAAACGGTTACAATCAGCGTTACAACGCGCCTGCAGATCCAGTACACGATTCCGCAGTACAGGCTGGATGAAAAACACATTTCAACAATTGAAAACGGCAAAGGTACTGACCGCCAGTATCTGGGTCAGCCGGATATGGTGCTGCTGAATGACGGCGTATCATTGCTTACAGCTTATCCGATTGGACACGGAAAAGGCCCTCTTGTGCTCAAGAAGAGCTATGACGGCGGTGCTACATGGGTGGAAAAGGAAACTCCTTCTTCATGGGCAAGATCCATGGAAACACCGACTATGTTCAAGCTGAATCTGAAGAATGGTACAGAAAGGATCATGATGATCACAGGCTGTCCTGGATGGGGAGACGGCACTACTGGCTGGAATACTTCCTATTCTGATGACGGCGGAGAAACCTTTACAGAATACAAACACTGGTACACCAATATTGGAACGACACCTAACAAGACAATTGTACCAATGGCAAGTCTTGTGCAGATGAAAGATGCCAACGGAAACCTGATCGACAAATGGATGGGTGTATACCACGACTTTGGCTATGTAAATTACAAAACCTATCTGACTTTTGACGAAAACGGAAACGAACAGTGGAGCGAACCAGTTCCATACCTTAGCAGCTACCGTTCAATCGAATCAACTTACCAGATCTGTGAAGTCGGAATGTTCCGCTCGCCGGATGGAAGAAGGATAGTTGGACTTGCAAGAAGCCAGTCACATATGCATAAATCTGTTATGTTCTATTCAGATGACGAAGGCGAGACATGGAGCAGACCTGAAGAACTTCATGGATCCCTCCAGGGTGAAAGGCACAAGGCTGTATACGATCCTGTAAGCGGACGCCTTGTCATTACATTCCGTGAAATCACCTTGGATTACGACAAAGATGGACTGATTGAATCAAATGACTGGATGGCAGGAGACTGGGTAGCATGGGTCGGTACATATGAAGACCTGATACAGCAGAACGAAGGAGAATACAGAATTCTTCTGAAAGAAGACTTTGCAAACAATGCCAAATCCGGAGACACAGGATATGCCGGAATCGTCGTACAGTCTGACGGAACCTTTATTATGGATTCCTACGGACACTGGGATCAGGCGTTTTCATTGTCCTGGACCGGTGGAGTCACAACGGATCTCTGTTATATTGTCCAGGCTAAATTCAAGCTGGGTGAAGTTGACAACGCTAACGGCCGTGTAAGCAGAACGGCCCTGGAAACAACAATCCAGACTGCAAACGGCGTCGACAGGACAAAATATACGGAAGAGAGCCTTGACGCATTTGAAGCAGCCCTTGCAGAAGCAGACACAGTTAAAAATGACCTGAGTGCTGCACAGGTTCAGATCAACAGCGCAGAGAACGAACTTAAAGCAGCCATAACTGCACTTGTACCAGCAGAAGAGGTTATTGTAACACCTGCTGATAAAGTAAGGGAGTTTGTCTTAAGGCTTTATTCCAAGGTCCTTGAAAGGACTGCAGCGGATGAGGAGATTTCCTTCTATACAGATAACCTCAACTCCCATGCATCATCCGGAGCGGATGTAGGAAAAGGCTTTATCTTCAGCCCTGAGTTTACAGGCAAAAACCTGAGCAACGGAGACTACATCGAAGTATTATACCAGACCTTTATGGGACGCGGCTCTGATGAAGGCGGAAAGGCTTACTGGCTGGATATGCTTGACAACGGAGTTTCCAGAGAATTTGTATTCCGTGGATTTGTGGAATCGGAAGAATATACAGATATCTGCAGTTCCTATGGAATCGAACGTGGATCCATGGTGCTGGAGGAAGCCAGAAACCAGAATGCCGGCTTGACCATGTTTATATCCCGTATATATACGAAGGCTTTGGGAAGAGCGGCGGAAACTAATGGGCTGGAATACTATGCAAGAGAAATCCTTGCGAAAAACGTAACCCCTGTACAGGCTGCCCAGAACTTTATCTTCTCGTCAGAATTTGAAGACAGGAAGCTTTCAAATGAAGACTATGTGAAAGTCCTTTACCAGACCTTTATGGGAAGGGAATATGATCAGGGAGGACTTGATTACCACTTGAAGAGAATGAGTGAGAACGTAAGCCGTGCAGACATCCTGAATGGATTTGCGAATTCACCGGAATTCAAAGAAATTATGAGCGATTTTGGTCTGTAAGGACTTGCTAATGAAACGAATAGCAGAATAAATCAATTGCAGGAGCCCTTTCCGGGTAAAAACGGAAAGGGCTCTTGTTGCTGGTTTGGAGAGAGAACAGTAATGTGCTCCTGTTTTCTGCTTTATATATGGAAAGAAAAGAATTACGTGGTATAATGTTCTTACATAGAAAGTCCGGAATTTCAGGTCCTTCCGGACTAGGATAAGGATGCGGACGAGGAAAAGGACAAGTACAAGGCCAAGAACAAGGCCAAGTACAAGGCCAGGTATTGGCGGTCGAAACGCAGAGATGAGGATAGATCAAAGGAGGTATATCATGGATATTTTAAAACTGATTACTGAACAGATCAACAATCCGGATACCCTTAAGAAGCTGGGAACAACAGCGGGTGTCGAACCGGAAAAGGTGCAGCAGCTTGCAAAGCTCGGAATGCCGGCGCTGCTCAAGGCAATGGAACGGAATGCAGGTACACCGGAAGGCGCAGAGGCCCTGAACAAAGCTCTGGAACAGCATAAGGATGAAGACGTCGATGATATTGATGGGTTTTTGAAGAACGTCAACATGGATGACGGGGCGAAAATGCTGAAACATATCTTCGCAGGCAATGATGCAAGGGTAGAGAACAACCTTGCAAAACAGACGGGACTGCAGACGGGACAGGTCTCGGGTATTATGACCCAGCTGGCACCCCTTCTGATGGGAGCGCTGGGAAAGCAGAAACAGCAGCAGAACCTGGATTCATCGGGACTTGGCGGCATGCTCAGCGGACTCCTCAGCCAGGGAGGCGGCAGCGGCATCATGGGCGTTGTCACGAACCTGCTTGATTCCGACAAGGATGGAGATATTATGGATGATATCGGAAATCTGCTGGGCGGACTGTTCAAAAAATAGCAAAAAGGCAACCGCTTGTGCGGTTGCCTTTTTGTATAAGCCGGCATTCGTGCCGGCGTCATAATCTTAGCTGAAGTATCTGTCAAGAAGGCCTTTGAATGCCTTTCCGTGACGCGCTTCATCTTTTGCCATTTCATGAACTGTATCATGGATTGCATCCAGGTTTGCAGCTTTTGCACGGGTAGCCAGGTCTTTTTTGCCTGCGCATGCACCGTTTTCAGCAGCAACTCTGAGCTCAAGATTTTTCTTTGTGCTGTCAGTTACGACTTCACCAAGAAGTTCAGCAAATTTTGATGCATGTTCTGCTTCTTCGAAAGCAGCTTTTTCATAGTAGAGGCCGATTTCAGGATAGCCTTCTCTGAAAGCGACTCTTGACATAGCAAGGTACATTCCTACTTCGCTGCATTCGCCATCAAAGTTCATTCTTAAATCTTTTATAATATCTTCGCTTACGCCCTGTGCAACTCCTACAACGTGCTCATCAGCCCAGGCAAGATCACCTGACTGTTCTGTGAATTTTGAAGCTGGTGCTTTGCAGGTTGGGCAGAACTCAGGTGCTGAGTCTCCCTCATGAACATAACCACAAATCTGACATACGAATTTTTTCATTTTAAAATCTCCTTTTCTTTCATCTGATATTTTAGTTCTGTAATGTGTATGAAGGACGGTTTGGGATTTTTCGTTTCAACCGTTCATCTCAATTTTAATGCAATAATTAATAATAGTAATTATTACTGATATTAATTTATCATATAAATTTCAGAATGTCAATATATTTACCGGATTTTTTGAAAAATAGTATCCTGCTTCGATTTCTTTGCATGGCTGGCCTTTTGTTTTCTTGCGCAGTCTCCGCATAGTCCGTAGAAATAGGCAACATGGCCTTTGATCTCACCATCGAAATTCTGGCCTGCCAGAATATTGATATGGGCTATTTCGGGCATCTCAAGATCTGAAACGGAATGACAGCCTGTGCAGACGAAATGGTAATGATCCACGGGGTTTCCGTCGAAGCGTTCAGCGCCTTCTCCGGTACTGATTTTAGCGATCTCGCCTATTTCAGACAGCAGAGCAAGGTTCCGGTAAACAGTTCCGAGGCTGATGTTCGGGAACTGTCCGCGCATATTCGTATAGACCGTATCCGCAGTCGGGTGGTCTTTTCTGCCAGCAAGGAAATCTTTGATTGCTTCTCTCTGGCGGCTGTATTTTAAGGTGGTCATAGTTTGCTCCTCCTTAGAAATCCATATCACTATGGCTTCTTAATAACAATAATTATTACTGTTTTATTATAATATCTGCTCTTAAATATGTCAATGGAAAAGACGCATCCTCCGATTCTGGTACAGGCGTAAAGCTGCTGGTCGCATAGTGGACGGCAATGGTGTAAAATATCCCATAAGAAAGGGTAAATATCGCGGGTGTTTTCGGCATCAGTGCCGTTGTAAGTCTGTGCCTGTTTGTGATACAATAAAGCAGATTATCAGGAGGTGACAAAATGAATTTTACCCATTTACATGTCCATACGGAATACAGTCTGCTGGACGGGTCAAACAAGATAAAAGAATATGTTGCAAGAGTCAAAGAACTCGGTATGGACAGCGCGGCGATCACTGATCACGGGGTAATGTTCGGCGTCATCGATTTCTATAAAGAGGCAAAAAAAGCCGGAATCAAGCCGATCATAGGCTGTGAGGTCTATGTGGCCCCGAATTCCAGGTTTGACAAAGAGATTAGCGGGGGAGAGGACAGGTATTACCATCTGGTGCTCCTTGCGGAAAACAATGAAGGCTATGACAATCTGATGAAGATCGTTTCCTCAGGATTTGTGGAAGGCTTCTACTACAAGCCCAGGGTCGACGCCGAAATATTGAAAAAGCATCACAAGGGAATTATTGCGCTGAGTGCCTGCCTCGGCGGGGAAGTCCAGAGGTATATACTGAAAGGACTCCTTGATGAAGCTGAAAAGGCAGCCCTGAAATATGAAGAGATATTTGGAAAAGGGAACTTTTTTCTGGAAATCCAGGATCATGGGATACAGGAGCAGAAAGTGGTGGCACAGGAGCTCATGAAGATGAGCAGGAAGCTGGGCATCGACCTGGTAGCCACAAACGATATCCACTATACCCATTCGGACGATTCGGTTGCCCATGACATTCTTCTCTGCCTGCAGACGGGAAAGAAGCTGGAAGACGAGAACCGCATGCGCTATGAGGGGTGGCAGTATTTTGTGAAATCTCCGGAAGAGATGGAGGCGCTTTTCCCTTATGCCCTGGAGGCCCTTGAAAATACCTATAAGATTGCCCAAAGGTGTAATGTGGAGATCGAATTCGGCGTGACAAAGCTGCCGAAATACGACGTGCCGGAAGGCTATGATTCCTGGAGCTATTTGAACCATCTCTGCTTCCAGGGTCTGGGGGAACGGTACCCTGACGACAGGGGCGAACTGAAGGAACGCCTGGAATATGAGCTGGGCGTCATCAAAGAAATGGGTTACGTGGATTATTTCCTGATCGTATGGGACTTCATCAAATATGCAAGGGACAATGGCATCATAGTTGGGCCGGGACGTGGTTCGGCTGCGGGAAGCGTCGTTTCCTACACCCTGGGAATTACGGATATCGATCCGGTGAAATACAGCCTCCTTTTTGAAAGGTTCCTGAATCCGGAACGAGTATCCATGCCTGATATCGATATCGACTTCTGCTTCGAAAGAAGGCAGGAAGTCATCGATTACGTGGTAAGGAAATACGGCACCGACAGGGTCGTGCAGATCGTGACCTTCGGTACCATGGCGGCAAAGGGCGTGATTAGGGACGTGGGAAGGGTCATGGATCTTCCTTATGCCATGGTGGATGCCATAGCCAAGATGATTCCGATGGAGCTGGGCATTACCATCGAGAAAGCCCTGAAGATGAATCCTGAATTCCAGAACCTCTATAACGATGACCCGCAGGTGAAATATCTCATAGACATGTCCATGAGGCTGGAAGGCCTGCCAAGACATACCTCCATGCATGCGGCGGGAGTCGTCATCAGCCAGCTTCCGGTGCAGGAGTATGTGCCCCTTTCCAGGGCGGCGGACGGATCCATCACCACACAGTTCACCATGACCACCCTTGAGGAGCTTGGCCTGCTGAAAATGGACTTCCTGGGGCTCAGGACCCTCACCGTCATACAGAACGCGGTGCGCATGGCTGAAAAGTCCATCGGCAGGAAGATAGACCTGGCTAAGATCGACTACAATGACAAGGCGGTCCTCGATGCAATCGGGACGGGACGTACAGAGGGCGTGTTCCAGCTCGAAAGTGCCGGAATGAAGAACTTCATGAAGGAGTTAAAGCCCCAGAGCCTGGAAGATATCATAGCCGGAATCTCCCTGTACCGTCCGGGCCCCATGGATTTCATACCCAAATATATAAAGGGCAAGAACAATCCGTCTTCTATAAAATACGACTGCCCGCAGCTTGAGGAAATCCTGGCGCCTACTTATGGCTGTATCGTATACCAGGAACAGGTCATGCAGATTGTGCGTAATCTGGCAGGATACACCCTTGGCCGAAGCGATCTTGTGCGAAGGGCCATGTCCAAGAAAAAGGCTTCCGTCATGGAAAAGGAACGGCAGAATTTCGTATACGGAAATGAGGAAGAAGGGGTTGCCGGCTGCCTGAAGAACGGCATTGACGAAAAGGTAGGAAACAAGATTTTCGACGATATGACGGATTTTGCAAAGTATGCCTTCAACAAATCCCATGCCGCGGCATATGCAGTGGTATCCTATCAGACGGCTTACCTGAAGTACTATTATCCGGTTGAATTCATGGCGGCCCTTATGACCTCCGTGATTGAAAATCCGACAAAAGTTTCGGAATACATCCTGACAAGCAGAAACATGAACATAGAAATCCTTCCTCCGGATATCAACGAGGGAGAAGGAAGGTTCTCGGTTTCGGGAAATTCCATCAGATACGGGCTGTCTGCCCTGAAAAGCATCGGCCGTCCGGTAATAGAAGCGATCGTAGGCGAGAGGAATGAGAACGGTCCTTTTACCTCCCTTCGGGATTTCATCGAAAGGCTTTCCGGCAAAGAGGTCAATAAGAGGACAGTTGAAAGCTTTATAAAAGCAGGTGCTCTTGATGCCCTGGGAGGAACCAGGAAGCAGTTCATGATGGTCTATGCGCAGCTGATCGACGAGGCCACGCAGAAGAAGAAATATTCCATGACAGGCCAGATGAGCCTGTTCGACCTGGTGGGCGAAGAGGAGAAGAAGGACTTTGAGATACAACTTCCCGATGTCGGGGAATATCCTCAGGAAATTCTGTTGGCCTTCGAAAAGGAGGTCCTCGGCGTCTACATAAGCGGGCATCCCCTGCAGGAATATGAGGCGATGTGGAGGCGGAATATTTCAGCCCTGACTTCGGATTTTGTTCTTGACGATGAAACGAACCAGATCAAGGTGGAGGACGGCTCCAAACAGATCGTCGGAGGAATGATAACCTCAAAGACGATCAAATACACGAAGAACAACAAGGCCATGGCCTTCATAACCATAGAGGATCTGGTCGGCACGGTAGAAGTCGTTATTTTCCCGAGGGACTACGAGGCGAACGCAGCCTTCATAACAGAGGATGAAAAGGTGTTCGTGAAGGGGCGCGTGTCAGCCGAGGAGGACAAGCCGGGCAAGCTGATCTGTGAGAAGATCATGCCTTTCGGAGAAGTGCCTAAGGAAATCTGGATACAGTTTCCGGATAAGGAAACGTTTCAGGCTTCCGAGAGGAACCTTTACGGGCTGATTGAGGATTCTGACGGAAAAGACGGCATCGTAATCTACGTGGCCTCTCCGAAATCCATAAAAAGACTTCCGAAAAGCCAGGGCGTGAAAGCCGGTAAAGAGCTGATTGGCGTGCTTTCAAAACACTTTGGTGAAAAGAATGTAAAAGTTATAGAAAAGAGTATTGAAAACATCGGTAAAATGAATTAAAATGTAACTCGTGATATTGAGTGTCACTTTAAGCGTTATAAATGTAACTTGTGATATTATGTGTTGTTACAGGAAAAAATATAGTTGCTGTTCACTTCGTTAACAGTAACAAATATAATAGTCATGTAAACAGAGGAATTATCATTGACATAACAGGTTTGTGTCTGGGAGGTAGCAGTATGTCGAAAGAAATCAATACGATCGCCGTTTTAACAAGTGGTGGAGATGCACCGGGAATGAATGCGGCAATAAGGGCAGTAGTACGAAAAGCAATCGCAAACGGTAAAAAGGTAAAAGGTATTAAAAGAGGATATGCGGGACTTCTTGATGAAGATATCGTAGATCTGGGAGCGCAGGATGTTTCGGATATCATCCAGCGAGGCGGAACTGTTCTGTATACGGCACGCTGTGCTGAGTTCAGGACTGCTGAGGGACAGGCAAAGGGTGCTGAGATCTGCAGAAAACATGGAATCGACGGCCTGGTTGTAATCGGCGGCGACGGTTCGTTTGCAGGCGCACAGAAGCTGGCAAACCTTGGAATCAATACGATAGGCCTTCCAGGAACAATCGATCTTGATATCGCTTGTACAGAATATACAATCGGTTTTGACACAGCGGTAAACACTGCTATGGAAGCAATCGATAAGGTCAGGGATACTTCAACTTCCCATGAAAGATGCAGCATCATTGAAGTTATGGGTAGACATGCAGGATACATCGCACTCTGGTGCGGTATCGCCAACGGTGCGGAAGACATCCTCCTTCCTGAAAAATATGAATACGATGAGCAGCAGCTGATCAACAACATCATCAAAAACAGGAAAAAAGGCAAAAAGCATCATATCATCATAAATGCAGAAGGCATCGGACATTCATCAAGCATGGCAAAGAGAATCGAAGCGGCAACAGGCATTGAAACAAGAGCTACAATCCTTGGACATATGCAGCGTGGCGGAAGCCCGACTGCCAAAGACAGGGTGTATGCATCCATGATGGGTGCCCTTGCGGTAGATCTTTTATGCGCAGGAGAGACAAACCGTGTAGTAGGCTACAGGGACGGCGATTATGTAGATTTCGACATCAACGAAGCACTCGCCATGACAAAAGGCATTTCAGAATACCAGTATGAAGTAAGCAAAATGCTTGCAGTATAGCATGATTAAGGAATGTGCAGCAGCGCATTGACCTGAGTAATCCTGGCACTACCTTCACAGGCTGAAGGTGGTGCCACAGTTTTTTTATTATAAGGAGATTAGTAAAATGGCTAATAAGGAGTTTGCGGTTTTTGGTTTGGGCAAGTTTGGATACAGTGTGGCAGAAACATTGGCAAAAAGCGGATGCGAAGTGTTGGCAGTAGACAACAATGAAGAGAAGATTCAGGAAATTGCGGACATAGTGACCTATGCGGTAAAAGCGGACGTAACTGATCCGGATGTTCTTCAGTCCCTGGGTATCAGCAATCTGGACGGAGCGGTAGTCGCGATTTCAGATAACCTGGAGGCAAGTATTATGGCTACAATCCTCGCGAAAGAGCTTGGCGTGAACTATGTCATCGCAAAGGCACAGAACGAAAGACATGCAACTGTTTTGAAAAAAGTAGGCGCTGACGCCATCATCTTCCCGGAAAAGGAAATGGGCGTAAGGACTGCCCATAACATGATCTCAGGAAACTTTGTCGATCTCGTGGAACTTTCTGCTACCTTCAGCATGGCTGAGATGGGTATTCCGAAAGCATGGGTGGGAAGCAGCCTCAGGGAACTGAATATCAGGGACCAGTACGGGGTGAATGTGATTGCTGTGAAGAAGGGCGATAATCTGGATGTCGATCTGAATCCTGATGCGCCTCTGGAAGCAGATGATACCCTCGTGCTTGTTGGAAATAATGATTCACTGAGAAAAATCAGACAGAGATAAACAGAAATATAAAACAGGGAATATAAAACAGGAATAGGGTGCGAAATGATAACGTCTGCAGCAAATCAACAGATTAAAAATTTGATACAGATCGGAAGGAAATCCAAGGCAAGAACGGAACAGGATCTTTTCCTGGTCGAGGGGATCCGGATGTTCCGGGAAGCGCCGAGAGACAGGATCATCAAGACCTATGTCTCAGAAACCTTCTATGCAAAAGCGGATACGCCTGCAATGCTTGAAGGACTGGAGTTTGAAACCGTGTCAGACCACATATTCAAGCTGGTCAGCGACACCCAGACTCCCCAGGGCATCCTGTGCCTGATCAGGCAGTATCATTACACCATCGAAGAGATCCTGGCGAGCAGAAATCCGCATCTGGTCCTCATAGAGAATCTTCAGGACCCTGGAAATCTCGGCACTATATTCCGTACCGGAGAGGGCGCAGGCGTAACGGGAATCCTGCTGAGCAGAAACTCGGTAGATATCTACAACCCCAAGACAATCCGGTCGACAATGGGATCCATATACCGGATGCCTTTTATCTATGTGGAGGATCTGGCCTCTGTTCTGCCGGCTTTGCATGAAAACGGCATTACGACCTATGCGGCCCACCTTGATGGAAAAAATGATTATGACAGGGAAAATTATAAAAATGGAACTGCCTTCATGATCGGGAATGAAGGGAACGGACTGAGCGGGGAACTGTCTTCGAAAGCCGACCGCCTGATCAGAATCCCCATGGAGGGAAGCGTTGAATCCTTAAATGCAGCGATCGCTGCATCCATATTGATGTATGAAGCCTACCGTCAGAGACGGTAGGCTTTTTTTTATCTCATAGGAAAGTTCGTCCTATGAGATAAAAAACGCTCCGCGTGGAAGCGCACTCGCGCGATGGGAATCACGTCGCAAAAGCGACCGCGCTCGGCGCGAGAGTCTGCCAAGGCAGACTCTTTATTCTAGGAGTGTCAAAAGCCAATTTGCACAGGTTTTCGAATGAGGACGTGATACAAAACATGTTGACTCGCAGCGCGCTCTCGCTTAGATGAAGACGTAGTGGTACGTAAGGCCGCAAAACACGCGGCCTAAGTACCAACGTCTTCATAAAGCTGCTCATCAATTCATGTTTTGTATCACTGTGCAGCAGTTGGTGGCTGTGCAAATTGACTAAGCCGAACGTTACAAGAGGGCTTTTATTATGAAAACGTTTCTTTGTTGCAATGGTTCTAGTAGTCTCAGCCAAGTTCTTTATAGCTTTCGCCATACTTCAAAATGTTGTATATGGAGATAAGCATGGAATGTGCTACCGCCACATGTGCCCTGTTTTTTTCTCTACGGGCTGAAATACGCTGATATTGTGCATGATAAAAAGTTCTTTTTTGCCTGCATTTTCGTTATTGCCAGGAGATATTCCGGCCCATGAGCAAAGATGACCTGCAGTTGCTAGTCTTTATGAAAAATTCCTTGAATTTACTATAAATCAAAACACTTCAAGAGAGGCGCATGACGCGCAAGAAGAATATGTCGCAGAAGCGGCTGCGCATTAGTACAAGAGCTTCGTAAACGAAACTCTTGATGCTTTGATTTTGAGAGGTATTCTGCCTGGAATAAATGAAAAATAGTCTGTTTACAAAAACATGAAGGGTTCTGAAACCCGCATAAACACTGGGGTTTCGGGAGGGGAAGAAGACAGGGGTTGACAAAAAATGTTAAGTTTGTTACAATTACTTCGTAATAAATTCGTAACAATTGTAATAGAATTGAATTAATTTGCACAATACGATTCAACAGTTTGCAGAATGGCGCATGAATATAAACCATGTTGCCGGGAAGCTATGTATTGGAAATTTATCAAACATAACAATTGGTCAGGAGGTCAAATATGAATTTAGGAAACAGAAAGGTAGTCACAAGTGGCATTATGGCACTCGCTATGATGATAACAACTGCTTTTGCAGGAAACACACAACAGGCTGCTGCTGCTGATACTAATCAGAATGTGACAGAAACAATTCAGTGTAGTGAAGATTTTGCATATGTAGAAACAGAATTGACGGAATTAATTGATGCAAAGATAAAAAAAGAGCAGGCAATCGCTCAGGACCAGGATACGGTCATCGCAACTGTTGAAGCCTACAGGGCTGAAATGGTAATGGCGGCACAGTCGCCATGGGCTAACCGAGTAATGGCAAATGTGGCAGAATTTGCAAACATCAGGGAAACAGCTGATGAAGCATCTGCGATAGTCGGAAAGCTTTATAAAGGAGCGGCAGCGGATATCCTTGAAAGAGGAGATGTCTGGACAAGAATCAGTTCGGGATCGGTGCAGGGATTTGTGAATAATGAATATCTTGCTTTTGAACAGGATGCCGAAGCGGTAGCAAACAGAGATGGAAAGCTTACAGCGACAGTCAATACCCAGACGTTAAGGGTGAGGAAAGAGCCTTCAGAAACAGCAGGCGTTTTCGAACTTGCTGCAGCAGGCCAGACATATACGGCAACAGCAAATGACGGTCAGTGGGTAACAGTACAGCTCTCGTCAGGAAATACAGGATATATCGCAAGCGCATATGCAAGCGTTGAACTGGTTTTGGGAAAAGCCATTTCGATAGAAGAAGAACAGGCTGCAATCAGGGCAGCAGAAGAGAAAGCGGCAGCAGAAGCTGCAGCAAAGGCAGCGGCAGAAGCGAAAGCGGCGGTAGCAGCAAAAAACAAGAGTGTGGCTACTACCACACAGGCAGCAACATCGGCTTCTTATGATGACGTAACGCTTATGGCGGGAATCATTCAGATGGAAGCGGGCGGAGAATCCTACGAAGGAAAGCTCGCAGTTGCAAATGTCATTTTAAACAGAGTCAGAAGCGGAAGATACCCGAACACGATCAGCGGCGTTATTTATCAGTCAGGTCAGTTCTCAACCGTTGGAAGACTTTCAGGCGTAATCGCAAAGGGCGTAAGCTCAGCATGCGTCCAGGCAGCGAATGATGCCCTGGCAGGAACGAACAATGTAGGCGGATACCTTCATTTCAGAACTGTAAGCAGCGCGAACTTAGGTTCCTACTCATCATATACAATCATAGGAAATCACGTTTTCCACTAAAATCAAGGGGCTGCAGCTCCATGACTACTGTTTAGTCATGGAGAAGCAGCCCTGTTCTGTTGCTGGTGACCGCGTGAACACTAACATAATAGGGCAGAATTGTAAAAAGCTTTCACTAAAACTTGTAATATTAAAAATAGTATAGTAAGATAAACGTAACTAAATAACGGTTGGATGGACAAAACAGTTGTGGACTTGAACTTCACTCTATCCGGCAATAAAAGGGGGAACAGTTATGGAAGCAGTATACTGGCTGATCATACTGGCTGTGCTATTGGTAGCTGAGCTTATGACTTTCGGACTGGTGACGATATGGTTCGCCGGCGGAGCGCTTGCAGCGTTTATAGCAGCTACGGCAGGTGCTAATCTGGGAGTACAGATTGTTTTGTTTTTGGGAGTGTCTCTTGTGCTGTTGTTTCTTACGAGACCTTTCGCTGTTAAATATCTGAATAAGAACAAAACAGCAACAAATGTAGACAGTCTTGTAGGACAGACGGGAATCGTAATGGAAGCCATCAACAATCTGGAAGGAAAAGGCAAGGTAATGCTGAACGGCCAGGAATGGACGGCACGGACCAGAAAAGATGAAACGGTATTGGCAAAGGGGAAAAAAGTAACTGTAAAAAAAATCAGCGGCGTGAAACTGATCGTCGAGGAGAAGACGGAGGAGAATGAACAATGACAGATTATACGGGTTATATAGGAACGGGTGCAGTAATATTTTTGATTATTATCGGTTTGATGATTGTTGCATCCTGCATAAAGATAGTGCCGCAGGCAAATGCAATTGTTTTAGAGAGACTTGGCGGCTACCAGGCAACATGGGGTGTGGGGCTTCATTTTAAAGTCCCATTTATCGACAGAGTTGCAAAACGGGTGATTTTAAAGGAGCAGGTGGTTGATTTTGCGCCGCAGCCGGTTATCACGAAGGATAATGTAACCATGAGAATCGATACGGTAGTGTTTTTCCAGATCACGGATCCAAAGCTCTATGCTTACGGAGTGGAAAATCCAATCATGGCCATTGAAAACCTGACGGCGACGACCCTCAGGAATATTATCGGCGATCTTGAACTGGATGAGACCCTTACTTCAAGGGAGACGATCAACACAAAGATGAGGTCGGCTCTTGACGTTGCAACAGACCCATGGGGAATCAAGGTAAACCGTGTCGAGCTTAAGAACATCATTCCACCGGCAGCAATCCAGGATGCCATGGAAAAACAGATGAAGGCTGAACGTGAACGAAGGGAAGCGATCCTTCGTGCAGAGGGCGAGAAGACTTCAACAATCCTGGTTGCAGAAGGCCAGAAGGAATCGGTGATTCTGGAAGCAGAGGCGCAGAAGCAGTCCCAAATCCTTCGTGCTGAAGCGAAAAAGGAAGCAACCATCAGGGAAGCTGAAGGTGAGGCACAGGCGATACTCAGCATACAGCAGGCTACAGCAGATGGTATCCGTTTCATCAAAGAGGCGGCACCGGATAACGGCGTCATCCAGCTCAAGAGTCTGGAAGCGTTTGCTAAGGCGGCAGACGGAAAGGCAACAAAGATCATCATTCCTTCGGAAATCCAGGGAATTGCAGGGCTTGTAAAATCAATCGCAGAGGTTTCAAAAGACGAACAGTAACCAGGAACAGAACTGCAAGGTTACAGAGGTTCTTAAGAACCTGTTTATACAAAATAATCTGGCTGACGCTTAGGCGTCAGCCTTGTCTCATCTGTAGAGGCAGAAAAAAAAGGGATACTTACGAATATAATCATAATAGGAGGTTTTTGTAATGAATTTAAAAGGACGCAGTTTTCTGACTTTAAAAGATTTCACACCGGAGGAAATAGAATACCTCATCACTTTGGCTGGAGAGCTGAAGGCGAAAAAGAAAAAAGGGATACTGGGAAGCAGCTTGAAAGGGAAAAATATAGCCCTCATTTTTGAAAAGCCGTCTACAAGGACAAGATGCGCATTTACAGTCGGATGTGTCGATGAAGGGGCACACCCGGAATATCTCGGAAAAGACGATATACAGCTTGGACACAAGGAGAGCATTGAGGATACGGCAAGGGTTCTTGGACGCATGTTCGACGGAATCGAATTCCGTGGATTCAGGCATGAGACCGTTGAGAAGCTGGCTCAGTACAGCGGAGTTCCTGTATGGAACGGACTGACAGATGATTACCATCCGACGCAGATTTTAGCGGACTTCCTGACGCTCAAGGAGCAGTTCGGGCATCTGAAGGGACTGAATTTCGTATATCTCGGGGACGGCCGCAACAACATGGCAAACAGTCTTATGATCGGTTCCGCTAAGGTTGGAATCAATTTCACCATAATCGCGCCAAAGGAACTGTGGCCAAAGCAGGAGCTTGTGGAGCTGTGCGAAGGATATGCGAAGGAAGCCGGAAGCACAATTACCGTGACAGATGACATCCAGGCAGTGGAAGGCGCTGATGCTCTCTATACGGACGTATGGTGCTCAATGGGCGAAGAAGACCTGGCAGCTGAAAGGATCAAGCTGCTTCAGCCATACCAGATAAACAGCGCGCTCATGGCAAAGACAGGAAAGGACAGCACCATCTTTATGCACTGCCTGCCTGCAGTAAAAGGAAAAGAAGTGACAGCGGAAGTCTTCGAGTCTGAAAAATCTGTCGTATTTGATGAGGCAGAGAATCGCATGCATACCATTAAAGCAGTCATGGTGGCTACATTAGGCGATTATGAAGAGCCGGATGAAGCATAAGAGCGATAAAACCCATGCTCACAGGGAACAGAATCCTTATCTGGTGAAGGGGCTTCTGTTCAACAAAGACAGGCGTGCCCTGATCAGGATGGCAATGGATGTATTCGACCTGATTTTAGGAAGCATCATCATCATCATGACGGTAGCTGCATTTCTGAAACCGGGGGTGTACGGGGGACTGTTTCCTGTAATATTCATCCTTGGGGCATTCCTGAATCTGATGACCGGAGCAAAACATTTTTATATGAAGAACAGGTTCTTTGGAGTGTTCTTTATGGTGATCGGATTTCTGCTCTTTGCGGCAGCGGCAGTCTCCTTCTTTATGGCTTAGGAGCGCCCGTCCGATGCCTGAAGATGCTATCCATGGAAGCCTGCAGACCCGTTATCATGCAAGAGGTGAAAAATTGAAAACTACAATATTAAAGACAGGAGTGCTGAAGCTCCTGAGAAATGCCGATGCCCATGTATCGGGGCAGGAAATCTGCGAGAAGTTCGGAGTTTCGAGAACAGCAGTATGGAAGGTCATAAACAGCCTGAAGGAAGAGGGATATGACATAGAAGCAGTGCAGAACAAGGGGTACAGGATCACATCCTATCCGGATCTCGTGAGCGAATCGGAGCTTGAAAGCAGGCTTGACACCGCGTGGGCTGGTAAAAAGATATTCTATTATGAAAGTATAGAATCTACAAACACCCAGGGAAAAAGGCTGGCAGAAGCCGGAGAAGGCCATGGAACCCTCGTGATCGCCGACATGCAGGAATCGGGCAGGGGCAGAAGGGGGAGGGAGTGGATTTCGCCGCCGGGAACAGGAATCTGGATGACCCTCATCTTAAAACCATCCCTGCACCCGAGAAGCGCCTCCATGCTGACCCTGGTAATGGCAGTAAGCGTCGCAAAAGCCTGCAGGGAAGTGACAGGTCTTGAGGCCATGATAAAATGGCCAAACGACATCGTGGTGAATGGAAGGAAAGTCTGCGGAATACTCACGGAAATGAGTGCCGAGATGGACTGCATCAATCATATCGTCATCGGAACAGGAATAAATGTAAACATGGAACAATTTCCGGAAGAGATCAGCTCTATTGCCACTTCCTTAAGGATCGAGGCTTCTGCACTAGTCAGCCGTGGGATGCTGATAGAAAAGGTTCTGAAGAATTTTGAGGCGGACTACCAGCTGTTTATTGCAAAGGAAGATCTTTCGGGCCTGGTGGAAGAATACAACAGCATGCTGATCAATAAGGAAAAAGAGATCAAGGTACTGGAACCTGGAAACGAGTATACGGGCACGACCCACGGCATAAATGATCGTGGCGAGCTGGTCGTTGAAAAGCCTGACGGAAGCATTGAGAATGTATTTGCCGGCGAGGTCTCCGTGCGGGGACTTTATGGATATGTATAGAGCGTTAGAATAAGCGCAGACAAATAAATAGGTTGATAAGTTGATGGAAATGCCGTATTATGTGGATATCTCATGTTTTAAGAAGATGCCGTGTGGAAAAACAGGGCAGGTTGAAGAAAGGAGCAAAGGCTGCCATTCGAACGGTACGAAACCGGGAGAAATCTGGAAGCCTTATAGATAAGATGTATCAGGATAAAGTTGTGCTCTGCGGTGCCAGTGCATATGATAAAAAATATTATTTGAATGAAGATTTTGCAGCACTTCCGGAGCAGATCCAAAAAGAGCTCCAGATCATGTGTGTGCTGTTTACAGAAGAAATAGGTGGCGTGCTTACGCTTGATTTTGACGAAGACGGAACGCTTTGTTTTGAAGTAGTTGCAAACGAAGACGACTTCTGCTTTGATGAAATCGGAAGCGCTCTGAAGATCAAGCAGCTGCAGCGGGAAAAGCAGGAGCTTCTTGAAGCACTGCAGCTTTTCTATAAAGTGTTTTTCCTGGAAGAGAATATAGAGGAACTGCTGACGGAGGAATAGGGATGTTATTAGTAATTGACGTAGGAAATACAAACATAACGCTTGGGCTGTTTGACGAAGAGCGCCTTATGGGGACTTTTCGCATGACTACAAAGATGCCAAGGACCTCTGATGAGTACGGAATTTCCATATGCGATATGATGAAGTACAAGGGCTTCAAAATTGAGGATGTGCATGATATCATTATTGCATCCGTTGTTCCGGAAGTGATGTATTCTCTTAGGAACGGAATATACAAATATTTAGGAAAGAATCCGCTGATCGTGGGGCCAGGAACCAAAACCGGAATTAAGGTTGCTACAGACAACCCGAAGGAAACCGGCGCAGACAGGATCGTGGATGCAGTAGGGGCATACGAACTTTATGGCGGTCCAGTAATCGTAATCGATTTCGGAACGGCTACAACCTATGACCTGATCCTGGCAGACGGTTCATTCGTAGCGGGAGCAACAGCGCCTGGCATACAGACGGCCGCAAAAGTAATGTCCCAGGAGGCGGCGAAGCTTCCCCGAATCGAGATCAAGAAGCCAGACTCGATTCTTGCAAAGGAAACAATCAGCAGCATGCAGGCCGGTATCGTGTACGGCTGCATCGGACAGACTGAATATATTATAAAGAAGATGAAGGAAGAGAGCGGGATTAAGAACATCAAGGCAGTTGCCACCGGCGGCCTCGGAAAAATCATTGCAGACGCCACAGACAGCATTGATATCTACGATCCCATGCTTACGCTCCAGGGCCTCAGGCTCATTTATCAGAAGTGCAGGACCAGATAACCATCGGTTCCTGTGCAGGATACAGTCCGGAACAGCTGCAGGGGATGCTGCGGCGGATACATATAAAAGCAATCGAAGAAAGTAGTAAAAGATAATCATAATGGAATTAAAAATTGGAAATGTAAACTTAAAGAACAATTTGATACTGGCACCGATGGCAGGGGTTACAGACCTGCCATTTAGACTGCTTTGCAAGGACCAGGGGTGCGGCCTGCTCTGCATGGAGATGGTGAGCGCGAAAGCAATTTATTTCAATAACAAGAATACGGAAGCGCTCATGGAAATTCACGAGGAAGAAATGCCTGTTTCTCTTCAGCTATTCGGCTCAGATTCCGATATCATAAGCGAGATGGCAAAAAGGATAGAGGAAAAGCCTTTTGATATCCTGGACATCAATATGGGATGCCCGGTGCCCAAGGTCGTAAACAACGGCGAAGGCTCCGCCCTTATGAAAAATCCGAAGCTTGTGGAAGAAATCGTGACCAAGACCGTCAAAGCCATTCAGAAGCCGGTGACTGTCAAGATCCGAAAGGGATTCAACGACGATTCAGTCAATGCGGTGGAGATCGCCAAAATCATAGAAGGCTGCGGAGCCGCGGCAGTCGCGGTACACGGCCGGACACGGGAGCAGTACTACTCCGGAAAGGCAGACTGGGATATCATCCGCAGGGTAAAGGAAGCAGTTTCGATCCCTGTTGTTGGAAATGGAGATATCGAAAGCCCGCTGGATGCCGAAAGGATGATGAAGGAGACGGGATGCGACGGAGTCATGATCGGCAGAGGCGTAAGAGGAAACCCATGGCTGTTCAGGCAGATCAATACTTATCTGGATACGGGAGAACGAATTCCAAAGCCGACTCTGGAAGAGGTCAGGGATATGATCATCAGGCATGGCAGACTGCAGCTCCGGTATAAAGGCGAGCATCAGGGGATGAGGGAAATGAGGAAGCATGTAGCCTGGTACACGGCAGGCTATCCGAATTCCGCCAGACTCAGGAACCAGGTCAACTCCATCGAGACCATGGATGACCTTGAAAGGCTCATAGAAGGCTTGACAGTGAATGTTCTATAAGGTATAATACTGTGACTGTAATTGAAGAATTTAACGAGATTTAGAAATAAAATTCAAAGTGTTTGATAGCAATATAGATACCAGGAAGGGTGTAAATTGTATGAAAGAGAAAAAGAACTTACTGACGTATGAAGGGCTTAAAAAACTGGAGGAAGAAATCCAGGATCTCAAAGTAGTAAAGAGAAAAGAAGTTGCACAGAAGATAAAAGAAGCCAGAGAACAGGGCGATTTATCTGAAAATGCGGAATATGATGCAGCGAAAGACGAGCAGCGTGATATCGAAGCAAGAATCGAAGAGATCGAGAAAATCCTGAAGAATGTTGAAGTTGTCGTAGAAGACGAAGTCGACGTAAACAAGATCAGTGTCGGATGTAAAGTAAAAGTTTACGATATCACATTCGAAGAAGATGCAGAATTCAGGATAGTAGGATCCACAGAAGCAAACAGCCTTACAGGCAAGATTTCAAACGAATCCCCTGTAGGAAAAGCTCTGATCGGAGCAGCTGTCGGAGATGTAGTTGATGTTGAAACCCAGGCTGGCATTATGCAGTTCAAGGTTTTGGAGATACAAAGAGCTAACTAAGAGGAGTGAGAGATTTGGCAGAGCAGAAGAACAGCCAGGAACAGAAAAATGTACAGGAACAGGATATCAATCAGTTAATACAGGTTCGCCGCAATAAATTAAAGGATTTACAGGACGCAGGAAAAAACCCTTTCGAAATCATGAAATATGATGTGACAAACCACAGCGCTGATGTAAAGGATAATTTCGCGGAATATGAAGATAAGGAAGTACGTCTTGCAGGACGTATCATGTCAAAGAGGGTTATGGGTAAGGCATCATTCTGCAATATCCAGGACTTGAAAGGGAATATCCAGTCTTATGTAGCGCGTGACAGCATCGGTGAAGAATCCTATGCTGATTTCAAAAAAATGGATATCGGCGATATCGTCGGAATCAAAGGAACCGTATTTAGAACTAAGACTGAAGAGATTTCTATCCATGCTTCAGAAGTAACCCTGCTTTCCAAGAGTCTGCAGATCCTTCCTGAAAAATTCCATGGTTTAAAAGATACAGATACAAGATACAGACAGAGATATGTCGACCTGATCGTGAACAAAGAAGTAAAGGATACATTCATCAAGAGATCCAAAATCATCAGCTCGATCCGTAACTATCTTGACGGACAGGGCTTCATGGAAGTTGAAACTCCGATCCTCGTTCCAAATGCAGGCGGAGCAGCAGCAAAACCTTTCGATACCTATTACAATGCACTCGACGAAGATGTGCATTTGAGGATCTCCCTGGAATTATACCTGAAAAGGCTTATCGTAGGCGGACTTGAAAGAGTTTATGAAATCGGACGCGTATTCAGGAACGAAGGCCTTTCCGTAAGGCATAACCCTGAATTCACTCTTTTGGAATTATACCAGGCTTATACAGACTACTACGGAATGATGGACCTCTGTGAAACGCTCTACAGGCACGTAGCACAGGAAGTTCTTGGGACGACCCTTATTTCCTACGAAGGCGTGGAAATCGACCTCTCAAAGCCTTTTGAAAGGCTTACAATGGTTGATGCCGTCAAGAAATATGCAGGAATCGACTTCAGCACAATCGAGACTGAAGCAGAGGCGAAAGCCCTTGCAGACGAGAGAGAGATCCATTACGAAAAATGGCACAAGAAGGGCGATATCCTGAACCTGATGTTCGAAGAGTATGTCGAAGAACACCTTATCCAGCCTACCTTCATCATGGATCACCCTACAGATGTTTCCCCTCTTGCAAAGAGGAAGAACGACAATCCTGAATTTACAGAACGTTTCGAATTATTCATCACCAGAAGAGAGATGGCAAATGCCTTCTCCGAACTCAACGACCCTATCGACCAGAGGGGACGTTTTGAGGCACAGGAAGCCCTTAAGGCTGCCGGCGATGAAGAAGCAAACAGCGTGGATGAAGATTTCCTGAATGCTTTATCACACGGAATGCCGCCAACAGGCGGAATCGGTATCGGCATTGACCGTATGGTAATGCTGCTTACGGATTCATCGGCGATCAGGGATGTGCTTTTGTTTCCGACGATGAAGAGTCTGGATAAATAAAGCCAGTGTTTATACGGCTTTTGAGAGATTCAGATGTCCAAAGGACATCAAAAGGACATCAAAAAGATGGTCAAGTCCGAATGAGTTCGAATGAGCTGGAATTTTGGTAAATGAAGTTGAATTTAATAAAAGCACTATTTTAGGGCACTTTTCTAGAGAAATTTAGAAAAGTGTCCTTTTTGCGTTATGGAGAAAATGATGTCCTTTTCAGGAAAGAGGTGTAATAGCATGAAGCAGGATAAGAGATTTAATTATAAGGAAGCAGAAGAGAGTGGAAAAAAGTTTGTGAGATATAAGGATGGATGCAAAGTCTATGGAATGGGTATCTCAAAGTTTCAGGAAATAGCTAAGAAAGCAAATGCAGTATACAAAGTGAATCAGATGGTACTGGTAAATACAGAGATTCTAGATCGTTATCTAGAACGATATAGAGTATTAAGTAAAGAGGTGGAGCTGGATGGCGAATAAGTTACAGACATCAATCAGGGCATATGCAGCGGATAATATTCAGATAAAAAGGTTTCTTAGGGTTGAGGATGCACAACAACTTTTTCATATAGAAGATGAAGTCTTATTGATAGTAGCGTTATCTGCGGATGCATTATATCAGTTGCCGAGAACAACATTGATACATCAAAAGAAGATGGAGGATTATATGAAGCATTTATATAAGGTACCCAATACATCAAAATATGTGCAGAAAAAATATGTCAGAATAGGAGAGGGTTCGATCACATATAGCATTGGTCATCATAGGTTTATTGAAATGGCAAGGGCTGCGGGAGCTGTATATAAGATAAATGAGGGAACTGGTGGGACTGTTCTTATAAACATTGATATCTTTGACGAATACATGGAGCAATTTCGGGAAGAGGCAATTCCAATGAAACATCCATTATTTGGCCCAGCGAAAGGAGAGTAACTATGGGGTATTCATATAAGACTTATACAGATACAAAAGAAGTGATGAAAAAGTATGTTAATGCGAGAGAAGGTGAAATCATCTACAGTATTGGAAAAACAAGGTTTATGGCACTAGCAGGTGAAGCAGGTGCAATCTACAAAGTAGGCAATTCAGCACTTGTAAATACTGAGGTTTTTGAAACATATTTGGAACAGTTTCATGAGCCATCAAGATCACTGCCAAAGCATATCTGGAAAAAGTTGCAAGAATCAGATGGTGATAGAGATAGTCCACATAAATAAAACACACCAATAATTGGTGTGAAATAAGTAAAATACACCAGTATAGTTTCTATCCAGATAATTGCATTGAAGTTATTATATACATGTTCCCAGCGAAAGCAAGGAACATACAACTTAATATCAGTTACAAAGTTAGAGTAAAAGTTCGGGGTATCTGCCTGGAAGGTTCAAGACCACTGTTATCACATTAGTAGTTCGAAGGATTGAAAAATGAAGAACGAGAAGCAGGGCACAAGCACGGTAAAAGGATTACAGATATTGCGAATGGATAATAAACCATGAAGGTTGAGAGGTTCAACCTTATCCTCGAAATGGCAATAGAGGAGATAGTGTTACTTGCAAAATAGTAAGGCGTCATGAACGCATTAGGCGGCTCATTTGTAACTCCCGGGATGAGAACATTCCTTAGTGTACGGGGCAATAGGGACTTGAAACAGTCAACGTACACCTTACATAGCAAAAGCTATGAAAGATAAGGAGAATGCAAAATGATAGGAATTATTGTTATAGCTATTATCATTATTATTCCACTATTTTCATGTGCTAAATCAGCGGGTATTGCAGACCAAAGATTAGAAGAATTTCATGATGCATTAATCTTCAAAATGGAGGATAGTGCGTATGAAGGTCAAGGAGAAATCTAATAGCAGAGATAGTGATGCAGAAAAGAAGATAGAAAAGGATTTGAAGTCATGTATGAAATGTCATTTCTTTTGGGGGAATGATAGTCGATGCATAACCAATCAGTGTTATAAGGAAAAGAAAGAAACAGTTACAAATAAGCAAAAGAGTGAATGTGATGATTGTCCTTATAAACAAAACGATTCTTACTGTTTCCCATGTATGAAGAAAATAATGGGGATGAAGGCAGATGAAACAGATGTGGAAAATCAAAGAAAATATTAGGAGGAAGAGACGAATGAATATTAGTAATTTAGAAGTGATTGGCATTGATCATGGCTGGTCAATGATGAAGACAGTATCGCAGGTATTTGTTACTGGAGCAAAAGAAATAAGAACAGAGCCAGCCGTATTCGATGATGTTTTGGAATTGGATGGTAAGTACTACAAGGTTGGAACTCAGAGACAGGAAGTTAAAGATAGAAAGACAGATGATGAATCATTCTTACTATTGACTTACGCATCCATTGCAAAAGAACTAAAGCGTAGAGGAAAAACAAGTGCAGATGTATTCCTTGCAGTTGGACTTCCACTCACAAGATTTGGAAGTGAAAAAGCGGACTTCATTCATTATCTTACAGCAAGAAAAGAAGTTACTTTCTATTATGAGACAGTTTGCTACACAATCAGAATTGTGAATGCGGCAGTATTTCCACAGTGTTATGCAGCAGTAGCAGATAGGATTCTTGCTTTCAAGAAAAAGACACTGATTGTTGATATAGGTTCTTGGACAATAGATATTATGCCAGTGATTAACAAATCTCCGGATGAATCCAATTGCATTACGATTCAAAGAGGGTTGATAACCTGCATGAGGGCAATAAACGAGAAATGTGTCAGGCTCTATAATGGAGAGATTGATGAAAGCGAGTTGCAGAATCTTATGCGATATGGTGCAGATTATGCGAAAGATGAAGAATACTATCAGGTTGCAAAAGACGAGATTGAAGCTTTTGTAGAGAAAGTATACAACTCCATCCGAGAATATGGCTACAACCTAAAAACCACACCAATAATCTTTGTGGGTGGGGGTGCAGTAGTTATGAAGAATTTTGGCAATTATGATGAAAAGAATATTTCTTATATTCTTGATATCAAGGCTAATGCAAGAGGATATGAGGAACTTGCTGATATTGGTCTTAGAAATATGAGAAAGAAAGCTTAGAGGAGGTGCATATGGCTAATAATGTTGTTTTCAATAGTATTCGTATGAATATGAATAATCCTCAACACGTAAAGGTAAATGCAGTTCTTAGCAATCTGGATAACAATGTATGTAAATCAAAAAATCAAATGATTATTGATGCGATAGAGTTTTATATTGATCATTTCGGAAAGGAAGAATTTACGGCAATATCTGAAGAAAAAGCTTCAAGATTTATTACAGTAGATGATTTAGAGAAAGTGAAGGCAGAACTTACTGAAAGTGTTTTGACAGAAGCAAGAAGAGAAGTAATAAGACTTCTTGGTACTGCTGTTTCTGGAAGAGTGATTATAGATTCAGAAAAAATAACAGTTCCAGTAGAAGAAAGCCCAAAGGTTAAGGATGATGTGGTTGTATCAGATTTAGCGACTGGTTGGATGGAACAGTCTTTTGAAGGAATGGATGAATAGGAGGGAATGCAAATGTTAAGAAGATTTTTCGCCGGATTAGGCATGATATTGTTAGCAATATTAAAAGGAATCGCTTGGATTTTATTAAGCATATTAAACCTTGCGCTAGGAGTGGCAAAAATCTTCCTTCTTTTGCTTGGATTAGTTGCAAGATTATTTCTAGCATTTGTCAGAATTGGTACACCCTGAGAGGAGGTGAGACTATGAAGATTATGACTTTTGCTGCATACAAAAAGTATCGTCATTTGATGAAATACTTTTTTGCAATGCGTAAACTAAGTGCAGTATAATAAGGAGGAAGACATGAACAGAATACGGGATGTACCTTAGAAGTGTCCCGTGCAACTTAATAGATGTTCACATTTGTAAGTGTGGACAGGCACGGAACACAGAGCCTATCCCACTTACGGAGAGGATAGGTGAAGCAGATGAAAAAGATGATGATTATCATTTTATCCGTAATGGTTTTGATACTTGCAGGATGTTCAAGTAAGAATGCAGAAAATGTGGCTACTCAGAAGGAAAGTGTTACAGAAATACCAGCCTCCACGGAAGAACCTACAGAGAAGCCTACTGTGGAAGAAAAGAAAGAAACGGAACAGCTTACAGAAACAGAACCACCAAAGCAAGAAGAAAAAACAACTGTAGCAGATAATTCTAATACAGAAAGTACCAAGATAAAGACTGATAGCACTCAATCAGACAATAAGAGCAACGAGGCAGAACAGCCAAAGGATGAACCGAAAGAAGAACCAAAAGTAGAACAGCAAGCTCCAGTACAGCCAGCAAAAGCAGATTACAGTCCAGCAAATGTTGTCAGTTTGGCAACAGCTAAGACAAAGGCTGCTGGTAAAATACTTCTTACTGATAATCTTGATAGCTTGTTAGCAAATGGAAGTATTTCGCAGGAAGAGTACAATTCATATTATCCTTATGATGGAGCAGGCTATTACAGCGTGTATGTGCAGACCGACTTAAATACGGCAAGTACAACATCAGGAAGACTTCTAGGTTCGGAAGATGGAATTGCTCAGTATATTGCTGAAATGTTAGCGTGCGAGTCTGGACCATACTTTTTGATTGAATACGTCGGTGTCTATACCAATGGAAGTGGAGACTTTTATGAGTTTAGGTGCTACAGAGCATAGTGACAATTAAATGAACAATATATAACAGGTTAAAGCCAAATACTTTAACCTGTTATTTTTTTGCTCAAAAACAAGGAGGTAACAATTTTATGAAACAGAAATGGAAGCGAATTATGGCAGGTTTCCTTGCTATATTAACTATTTTCACAACCCTGTTTTCAAATGGTACAACTGCATTTGCAGCGAGTGCCAGTGCAAAGATTTCATTCTGGAATGCATCTACAAATTCATCGGGTGAAGTCAGCGAATTGAAAGCAGGATATAATCATGGAAAAGTCTTGTATGCCATGATTGATGGGCACACGGGGTATTGCATGAACTTCGGTTTATCAGCTTCGGGTGGTCAGTTAATGAACAGTTATGATAATGCAAGTACAAGTTTAAGTGCCCAGCAGGAGAAGTATTTATCTTACTGCCTTTATTATGGCTTTAGTTCAACGGATGTATCAGCACCAAGCAATGGTCAGTGTAATGAGTATATTGCAACACAGGCTATGGTTTGGATTATTGCAAACGGTATTTTCGGGACAGCGAGTGCAGATTCGGCAGCTAGTAAACTGTGTGCAACAGCACCAGACTCAACAGCTTCTTATAATTACTACACGTCATTAAAGAACAATATCAGTGCATCTTACAATGCGATTATTCCAAGTTTTGCAGCATCTACACAAAGTGGTGCACCAACTTACGAGTTGAAATGGAACGAAGGTAATCAGAGATTTGAACAGACATTATCAGACAGTAATGGTGTGTTATCCGGTTATGATTTTTCAATCAGTGGTTACAGCATTGATAAGAATGGCAACAGTATGACAATCTATTCTAATTCAGTAAATACAACAGCTACAGCAGGTTCATTTACTTCTAATACTGGCAAAGTCAGTGTAGACGACAGCTGTGTATTCTGGCTGACTGGCAAAGCTGGAGATCAGGAATTTGTATCAGAAGTTCCAAGAGCTGATCCACTTCATGCGTATCTGAAAGTAAAAACAGAAAACATCGGATATGGAGAAATCTATAAAAAAGATGTGGCAAGTGGTGTTTTACTTTCAGGTGCAGTATATGGAATCTATTCTGATAGTGGATGCACAAATAAGGTGCAGGAATTAACTACAGATAGTAATGGGTATGCGAAGTCAAAGGCACTTGTTGCTGGGACCTATTATCTGAAAGAAATTAAAGCACCAAACAAATATGTGATCAGCAATAAAGTCCATACCTTAACTGTAAAAGCAGGCCAGACAACAGGTGTGACAGCTACTGATAAGGAACAGCTAGGGGCAATCACCATCTGTAAGGAAGGCGAAGTACTTTCTGGATGGAATGGCAGCAACTTCACTTATGAGAAAAAGTATTTACCTGGTGCTACTTTTAAAGTGACAGCTGGTGCAGATATTTACAAGGCAGATGGAACAAAGGTTTATAACAAGGACGATGTAATCAAAGAAGCTGTGACAACAGGCATTGATGGCAAAGTCATTGTGACAGACCTTCATCTTGGAACTTATGTGGTAATAGAGACAGGTACGATTGATGGTTACACAATCAATACAACACCTCAGACTGTAGATATTCAGTATAAGGACCAGACAGTAGATATCCAGTATGAAGCAACAAGCATTTACAATACCAGACAGAAAGGCCAGGTATCAGTAGCGAAAAAGGATTCTGATACAGAAAATCCGCTAGATGGTGGTAAATACACTTTATACGCAGCAAATGATATTAAGAATTATGCAGGCAGTGTCATTGTAACAAAAGGCACAGCACTCCAGACAGTTACTACTGGGGAAAATGGTGTGGCAGCTTATACAGTAGATATTCCAATTGCAAATGGCTACTATATCACAGAAACACAAGCACCATATGCTTACACGAGAAACCAGAGAGACACTTATAGCTTCAATTTCAATTACTTGTCAAACACAACACCTACAGCAACATTCAGCCATACTTTCAAGAATGACAGAACAACTGCAAAGATTCATATCTATAAAGTAGATAAGGAAACAGGAAAAGCAGTTCCACAGGGAGATGCGAAGTTAGAGGGTGCAGTTTACGGTCTTTATGCAAGAAATGATATTTCACATCCAGATGGAGCAACAGGTATCATTTTCAAAGCAGGAGACTTGATAGCAACACTTACAACAGACAGTAAAGGCGAAGCAGAGGTAAAGAACCTTTATCTTGGCAATTACTATGTAAAAGAGATTGAACCATCAGAAGGTTATCTGTTAGATGAAGAGGAACATGATGTTATCTGTGATTATGAGAATGATCTGGTAGCAGAGGTTTCAAGAAGTACAAAGTCAACGGAGCAGGTTATCAAACAGCCATTCCAGTTAATCAAGGTATCTGATAATGGGGATGATACAGAAGAACCACTTCTTTCAGGAGCAGGCTTTACTGCATTTCTGAAATCATCATTGAAGGTATTAGAGAATGGCAGCTATGATTATGACAATGCAACAAAAGTTCTGATTGGCTCTAATGGAGAGACAACTTTGTTTACGGACGATAAGGGACATCTTGTAACACAGCCAATTCCTTATGGAACTTATATTGTATTGGAAACAGTAACACCTCACAACATGGAAACAATCAAACCATTTGAAGTGAAGATTGTAGAGAACCATCCAACAGAGCCACAGACATGGCGTGTATTCGTGGATCGAGAATTTACAGCGAAGCTTCGTGTGGTAAAGCAGGATTCCAAAACTGGAAAGACTGTATTAGTTCCAAATGCAACATTTAGGATTTACAACATGGATAAGAAAGAATATATAGAACAGATTACAACTTATCCTACCAAAGTAAAACACACCACATTTTCAACAGATGAAGATGGAGATTTGATTCTTCCTGAGAGTTTGAAGTTAGGCAACTATCGTATTGAAGAAATTGCTGCACCTTTTGGTTATGTGATTAACGAAACTTATATCAAAGTAGTGGTGGATTCTGATACAGCATATGAAGTAGATAGTGACACTTATGAAGCAATCATTGATGCAGTGTATGAAGATGCACCAGCACTTGGAGAATTGACAGTAGAGAAAAAGGGTGATGTTCTTACTTCTTATGAAGGTGGACTATTTGCGTCTGAAAATGAGAAAGCCTTTATCTACAAAGAAAGTTCTCTTGCAGGAGCTAAGTTTGAAGTATATGCGGCGGAAGACATTTACACCAATGATTATCAGTTAGATGAGAATGGTGTAAGAACCAAGTATTATACAAATGGCGAGTTGGTAGCAACACTTGTTACAGGTGAGGATGGCAAAGCCAAACTTGGAGATTTACCAATGGGAAGCTACAAAGTAGTAGAGGTAGAAGCACCATATGGCTATGTTTTAAACAAAGAAGCACAGGTGGTCACATTCACTTATGTGGATGATAAGACACCAGTAATTTATGAATCTGTCACATTCACAAACGAGCGTCAGAAATTGTCATTATTTGTTGACAAGAAAGATTCTGAAACGGAAGAAGGTATTCCGGGAGCAGTATTCGGACTATATGCAGATGAAGACATTAAGAATGTGGACGGTAAAGTCATTGTAAGTGCAGGTTCTTTACTAGAAACAGTAGTATCCGATGAAAATGGTCATATTTCATTCACGAAGGATTATCTATTTGGCAAGTATTATGCAAAAGAAATGGAAACACCAGCGGGATATGTATCTTCTGAGGAAGTAGTGACTTTTGATGCACAGTACAAAGGTCAGGAAGTTAGTATTGCAGAGTATGGTTCGGTATTCTTAAATACACCAACTACTTTTGAATTTACCAAAGAGGATATCGCAAGTGGAGCAGAAATTAGCGGAGCAACCCTTACTGTTACAGATGCAAAGGGTAATGTCATTGATACTTGGACATCGAAATCAGGAGAGGCTCATGTGATTAAGAGACTTGTTGTAGGAAAAACTTATACTCTTCGTGAAGACTATGCACCTTACGGATATTTAAAGGCAGCGGAATCTACTTTTACAGTAGAAGACACAGAGAAGATTCAGTGTGTTGTTATGAAGGACGAAGTTCCAACTGGAACAATCATTCTTAACAAGGATGGAGAATTTGTAACAGATACCACTCTTGTAAAAGAACATTGGTATGATTTCGTGTTCAATTACTTTAAAAAGAGTCTTGCTGGAGTCACCTTTGAAGTATATGCAAAGGAAGATGTGGTAAGTGCCGATGGGCTTGGAACAATCAGCTACAAGAAAGATGAATTAGTGGCTACCATTGTTACCAATGAAAAGGGATATGCAACCTTAGAGAACCTTCCACTTGGTAAATACTATGTGGTAGAAACCAAGACAATTGAAGGATTTGTTTTAGATTCCACACCAAAGGATGCAGAACTTTCTTATGTGGATCAGAATACAGCTGTCGTATATGCTGGAATGTCTGTAACCAATGAAAGACAGAAGGTACAGATTACTGTTATTAAGAAAGATGCAGAAACAAAGGAAGTATTAAGCGGAGCAGCATTTGGATTGTTTGCAAAAGTTGACATTGTAAATGCGGATGGTGAAGTAATTGTAAAGGCTGACACCGAGATTGAAAGAGCAGTAACGGGAAAAGACGGTAAGGTAACATTTGTATCAGACCTTCCACTTGGAAAGTATTATGTAAAAGAAGTGGAAGCACCAAAGGGATATGTGAAATCAGACATTACCTATGATGTGAATGCCTCTTATCAGGGAGATTCTATTAAGGTATTAGAATTTGAAGCTGAATTTACAAATGAGCCAATTAAGGTATACTTCACGAAGACAGATATTACAGGAGAGCATGAATTAGAAGGAGCAGTACTTTCTATAATTGATGCAGATGGAAAAGTAGTAGAGAAATGGACTTCTGGAAAGAAAGCACATCTTATCGAAAGACTTCCTATTGGCAAGTATATCTTAAGAGAAGAAACTGCTCCATTTGGTTATGTAATCGCCAAAGATGTTGAGTTCACAGTAACGGAGATAGCAGATATTCAGAAGGTTTCTATGAAAGATGAAGCAGCTGTTGGAAAGATTATCATTGAGAAAACGAATGCGGATACTGGCAAGGCTTTAGCTGGTGCTAAGTTCGAGATTCGTGATAAGGATGGTAAAGTAATTGAAACCTTAATCACTGACAAAAACGGTCATGCAGAATCACAAGAACTTGCTATTGGCACATTTAAAGATGGCAAGTATGAAGCGGCAATCACTTATTATGTGGTTGAAGTTGAGGCTCCAAAGGGTTATATCCTTGATGAAACAGTAAAGGAAGTAACTTTTGAGTATAGAGATGGCAAGGTTGGGGTAATAGAATACAAGCTTGCTGTCAGCAACAAACCAACCGAACCGAAGTTACCACAGACAGGCGATAACTTCAATCCTTGGCTTTATGGAGGTATCGGGGCAGTTGCACTTACGCTTGGTGTAGCGGCACTCTTTTGGAAAAAGAAAGAGGATAAGGAAGAAGCGTAGAAAGAAATAGGAACTATTCACACAGGGAGTTACAGGCCATTGCTTATAGCTCCCTATTTCAATGTCAGGAGGTTAATTATGTCAGACAACATTAGTATTTATCTTCGTAGTAATGCAGAAGGTGTAATCAGTATCAGCATTGATATTCCGATTGGCCTAGTTCAGTCAATGAAGACAAAGAGCGTGGCAGAACCAACGGAAGTATTAATGAGTCAATTAGCAGAGAATTGGATGAGTTCAGAACCATCCAACAACAATTAGGAGGATTTTATTATGATGAATTATGAGATTTTTAAAGAGGTAGTAAAAGAGAAGTTTATGGATTTTTTACCAGAACAGTACCAGAATATGAAGCTGGCAGTAAATCCCACAGAAAAGGTGAATCATACAGTAGATGGACTGACATTAATGGGAGAAGGGGTAAGAGTTTCGCCTACCATCTATATCAACAACATGTATAAGCATTACAAAGATACAGACAATCTTGAGTTGGTATTAACTGATGCAGCAGCCATGATGGAAAAAGCCATGAGAGAAGCTCCAGATAATGTCCCTTCCCTTGATATGGAAAGTGCAAAGGATAACATCGTATTCCAGCTTGTAAATACTGAGCAGAATAAAGCGCTTCTTGAAGATGCACCAAACAGAGCCTTTCAGGATTTGTCCATTATTTATCGCTGGGTAGTGAAGGTAGAAGATTCTGGCATTCAAAGTACTGTGGTTCATAATTCTCTAGCAAAGCAGCTTGGCATGAGTGAAGATGAAATGTTTAAGGCTGCGGTAGAGAATACCAGACGAATTTTCCCGCCAAGAATCAGAAACATGAATGAGGTAATTAAGGATATGTTTATGAAGGATGGAATGCCACTTGAAATTGCAGAAATGATGATTGGAGAAATTCCTCCAGAACAGTCTATGTATGTGATTTCTAATGAGCAGGGTATCAATGGAGCAATCTCCATGTTATATGAAGATAAGCTTCATGCATTGGCGGAAGATTTAGAAACAGACCTCTATATTATGCCCTCATCTGTGCATGAAGTCATCGCAGTAAGCTCTAATATGGGTGATCCAAATGAACTTGCTCAGATGGTAGCGGAAATCAATATGGATCAGGTATCGTTAGAGGAAAGATTGTCGAACCAGGTATATCACTATGACAAAGATTTGAGAAAACTTTCTCTTGCAACAGATACTCCAAATAAGCGTTTGGATGGAATTGTGGCAGAGCCTAAGTTGATTTACTCAGCTACAGAAAAGTCCAGATAAGGAGGTTATTATGGAGCAGGAGATGACAATGCAGGAACTGATTGCTCTGATGAATGACACTGATGGAGAACTTTTAATCCATGTTGAGTTCGGAGAGGAGGCTGATGTGGATGGGGAAGAAACCAGAAGTACAGAATGAATTCGGACTTGATGTGGTATCAGTAAGATTAGTAAAGGATGCGCCTATTTTTTCGGAGCATCCTTTTACTTCTCCAACAGAGACAGTTGCAGTTCTAGGGGAATTAATGTCGGAATTTGACCGAGAGGTGGTATGTGTAATAAATCTTCGTTCAGACCTAAAACCAATCAATGTACACTTTGCAAGTATTGGTGCATTGAATGAAGCAATGGCACATCCGAGAGAGCTGCTAAAAGCAAGTATATTGTCAAATGCAGCAAGTATTATGCTGGTTCACTCGCATCCAACCGGAAACCTCACACCAAGTAAGGCGGACACTATGATGACAGACAGGATGAATTCTGTATGTGAAATGATGGGAATCCCGTTAGTGGATCATATTATTGTCGGGGGCAAGAATCGTGAGTTTTTTAGCTTTAAGGAAAAGGGAATGATTAAGAATCCCAATATTCATCTTGCAACAGACTATAAAACATTTGATATGAACTCACCATTAGTTGCGGAAAAGGGAAGAGGCAGGTGATAAGGATGGATGACAGATATACAGAGGGAGAACTACGAGTGGCGAAGAGTGTTGACCTTACAGCGGTTGCTTCACAGTTAGGCTATACAGTAAAGCGTGTTGGAAAGTATTACACTTTAAAAGAAATGGATTCCATAAGAATCTATGATAAAAGCCACTGGTATCGTTGGTCGAGACAGTATGACAAAGGGAATAATGGCGGTTCTCAGATTGATTTCTTACGAGTGTTCTGTGGTATGGATGTTAAAGAAGCAGTATTTTGGTTATTAGATTTTGCAGGGTATAGAAGAATACCCAATGCTACTGAAAAACCAAAACTAAAATATCAGGTGCCCACTCAAAAAACAGAAGAGAGAAAGCCATTTGTTTTGCCTGAACCATCTGCTGATAATTCATATCTGTATGAATACCTGAATCGGGATCGAGCTATTGGTAAGGCAGTAATAGACTATTTTGTAAGTCAGGGGCTGATATACGAAAGCAGGCATTATCATAATGTAGTGTTTCGAGGAAATGACAAAGCGGGAGTCACTAGATTTGCCAGTATGAGAGGTGTTTTTGACAAAGAAGGAAAACCTTTTAAGTGTGATGTTGCAGGCAATGATAAGCGATATGGTTTCAATGTTTCTAATGAGGACAGTACGCAGCTGATTGTTTTTGAAGCTGCAATAGACCTTATGAGCTATGTTGATATGTTTGGTGATTACGAGAGTAATAAACTAGCTCTTGGAATGCTGTCTGATGCACCTCTTGAAACATTCTTGGAAGAACATCCCAAGGTAAGTTCAATCAGATTTTGCTTAGATGCAGATGCACCAGGGAGAAAAGCAAGCGATGAATTGACAGTGAAATACTACGGTCTAGGGTATGATGTGGAAGATTGTCCTCCACCAGAAGGATTTAAAGATTATAATGAATGGCTTGTTGCATCAAAGGTGAAAGTGAACTCAAAAAGTACGACCATTTCAGGTAGGTGAACTTAAAAAGTAAGACCACTATACCAAAAAGAACTTAAAATATGCGACCACATTAAGAAAGCTTGAAATAAATATCTATTTATTATTAGAAAGTGAACTTAAAAAGTGAGACCATTTTGGGCAGGTGAACTTAAAAAGTAAGACCACAAGCGCAAAATGAACTTGAAAAGTGAGACCATGTGGCAATATAAAGGGGTTTTAGGGGAATTTGTCCCCTGACTAGGAAGCAGAATGGATGGATATCCAATCTGCGTATCTAGCCATGCTCAGGGTATTAGCACTGGGCAAGAGAGCCATGATAATTTTAACTAAACACGGATAAGGAGGTGTACTTGTAGCGATGGACAGAGAAGATTTACAAGGAACAAAACCAGTAGAATTATCTACAGTAGAATCACTACTAGAATTCCAAAGGAACTTTGAGACAGGATTTCATTTTACAGATAAAGAGGCAGAGATTATTATTGATTACTTTGAAGGCCATGATTATGTGCTTGGTCATGTGGAGGGTGTTCATTTTAGAGGAGACTTAGCTGACAAAAAAGAGGAGACTGTTTGGGAAGAATATTCAATGGATGATGTTATTGATCTTGTATGTGAATGGAATTATGAGTTTATCTTGGATATTGATGCCGAAAGGCAAAATGCTAGGGATATGATTGAATTTGGAAACATGCAGAGCCGCTATGACAACTTGAAATCGGAAGAACAGGTGCTTGATAAGCTATTTGATCAGACGAAGTATGGAAAACAAGTAGAAGAGTTAGCGGTGAAACTTGCGGATGAATTGATTACTAATTTGTCACAAGGGAAGGACATTAGCGATACAGTACAAAATATTACGACTGCATTTCCAAAGCAGGAAGTAAGTGCGAGAGCGAGGTGATTAGATGGCGGGAAGACAGCACAGCATTGATAAGCTGCTTAGACTGACTCCAGAGGAAGCAAAGGTGTTAGCGATAAAGGCAAAAGAGGCAGGTATGTCTGAGTCCGCTTATCTTAGACTTCTTATTGACCAGAAACCAAATGATTATCCAGAAATACGCAAGATGCTAAAGGAATTGATTAATGAGGTCAATCGAATTGGTGTGAATATTAACCAGATTACTTACAATAACAATACGGAACTTTACTCAAAGGAAGATAAAGATAGCTTAACAGCGTATATGCGAAAGCTGAATTTGGAGGTTAAAAAGGTGGTGGAGCAGATTGGCAATTAGCAAGATACTATATATGAAAGACTGTGGTTCTGGTTTTCATGGCAGACATTTAAAGACAGCACTTGAGTATGTTATGAATCCAGAGAAAACACGGGATGGAAGGCTGATTGGAGGAATCAACTGCCAGCCAGACAATGCTTTTGAACAAATGAAAGCAACAAAAAGAAAGTTTGGAAAGATTGATAAGCGTCAGGGTTATCATATTATTTTATCTTTTAAGGAAGGTGAAATTGATTCTGATAAAGCTTATGAAATAACCAGACGATTTGTGGAAGAATACTTGGGCAAAGAGTATGAGGCAGTGTTCTGTGTTCACGATAACACGGACCATATTCATTCTCATACAGTATTTAACAGTGTTAGCTTTGTAGATGGGAAAAAGTATCGTTATGAAAAAGGGGACTGGGCTAAAGAAATACAGCCTATAACCAATCGCTTATGTGAGGAATTTGGCTTATCTACGATTGATATTGAAACAGATAAGAATGAAAAGCACGAATACTATCATGAATGGAATGAGTATCGAGATGGTAAATTCGTGTGGTCAGATATGATAGTAAGAGATTTAGATGCATGTATTTTGCAGGCTGGTGATTTTGAACAGTTTTTAGAATTGCTTCATGATAAAGGGTATGAAGTGAAGCAAGGAAAATATCTTGCCGTAAAGCCACCGGGGATGAATCGTTTTAAGCGATGCAAGACACTCGGCGAGAATTATTCGGAGGAGAGGATTCGTGAAAGAATACCCACCGAAGATTTAGCTTTCTATCAAGCTATGAAACAAGAGATACAGCCAGAAATTGTGAAGTGCTATGTGAGACGGTATCGCAGAGCAAAGATGTCTGGTATTCAGAAAAGATATTATGCGAAGCTATATCGAATCGGAAAACTAAAGAAAAAACCTTATAGTCAGGCTTGGAAATATAAGAATGACATAAAAAAAATGCAGAAGTTACAACAGCAGTATTTGTTTTTAGTAAGGCATAATGTTCATAATGTAGTAGAACTAGCAGCAACAGTTGATAATTTGACTGGTAAGAAGAAGGAGGCATCCACAGAAAAAAGCAGAGTATATCGTTCTAGAGAAAAGTGTAAAACGATTTTTGCGATTGCTGATGATTTAGAGGAGTTAAAAACAGCGGAAAATAGTTATCTGAATGGGGATAAGTTCTTTGAGGAAGAGCATAATCAGTGGATAAATCTAATGAGTCAGTTACAACAAGAGGGATATTCCTTAGAAGAGGTGGAGCAGCTTAAAGAGTATTACAGGGAACAGTATTCGATTGTCAGTAGCAAGGAGAAAGTAGTATTTAAAGAACTTAATCTTGGAAAGTCGATAGTGAAAGATATGATTTCTGATAACGAGGATAGAACTATGATTGAGGATAATACAAAGAACAAAATAACAGAAAGAACTAAGCAGAAGCAGCCAATTCGTTAGGCTGTTTTTTTAGTTGAAGGAGGTTTTAGAATGGACAACATTAGGAGAGGTAACATACTTAAAGAAATCAAAAATGCAAACCGTTTTGAAGATGATGTGTATCTTCTTGTTGAAGAGGATTTGACTTTTGGACTTGAAAAGGATCAGATTGATTTGTATTTGAAAAAGAACTTCAAGCTATCTCAAATGAAGGTGTTATCTAGTTATTTGAGAAAGGGAATAGATGTGGAATTTGTGGAACTGGTTGCAAATCATCCAGAATTGACAGGATATCAGGTGCAGGTTGCTTTGGATTTCTTTCAAAAGGGTGTTCCCATAGCAACAATAGAAAGCTCGGTTGGAAATAAAAGTAATGTTGCTGAAATGAAGGAATTATTTCAGTCGGTGTTAGAAAAGGCAAAAGCAGCCAGGGTAGGAGCAGAGGATGCTCCTGCATATGTAAAGGAAATGATGGAGCAAATGGCAGCATCTATTGAGAAGATTCAGTATCAGGAGCAACGCTATGATGAACTGAATAAGAAGCTGACAATCTTTGAAAGCACTAAGCGAGATGAGGAAGTCAGAGATAATCTGCTACAGAAGTACAACGATGCGGAGTCGTTGCTTAATTCACAGCAGAACAAGTTAAATCAAGCAGATTCTACGATAGCAAGACTTCGTGAACAAATCACGGATAAAGAAAAGGAGATGAAAAGAATGCAGACACGCATAGATACTTTAGAGGATAAACTGCTTGCAAGAGCAGATAAGCCAGAAAAAGATACACCAGTTGTCGCAAAAAAAGCGATAGCAGACAGCGAACCAGAGGATACAACTGTAAAAGAGGAAAAACAGGCTGCATCTAATATCACAGCTCCAATTCCAGAAATGTTTACAGGTAGCAATGCAATCCCAGTTTATTATCAGATGCCAGTAGTTGATGCTCAGGGAAGAATGGTGCAGAGAGTTCCAGTAGAGAAAATTATTAGAAAAAGTGAAACAGGTGTTGCTGCACTGATCGGAAGGCTTGGTTTTAAGAAAAAGAGCAGACAGGATATTGTGAAACTTGTTGCATCGGGAGATTTAGTTCCAGCACAGCTTATCCAGATAAAGACTGGTATGGAACGAGGACTTACTGAGGGGCAGCTTGTAGAACTAATTAACAACAATGTATCAGCAGAAAAGATGAAGGAAATCATTGAAATTGCTGTACTTGAAAACAGTATGGATTATTAGGAGGATACTATGGGATTATTGATGATAAGCGAAACCATAAATGATATATGTAAGGTATCACATTCATTTTCTAATGAAGAAAAGGAATTTATCGTGCAGTTTGCTTTCAAGACTTCGGACAAAGAACTTACAAATAAGTTGATTGATGAACTGGTAGAATCGGTGGATGAAACGGATTCCATACGCATTATGGAGAAATATTCTGTGATGTATGATGTGAAGCCAACTTGGGTAAGCCAGATTGAGAATTTGTTAGTTTCTATTGAGATGTATCGTATCCAGGAGCAAAAAGCGATAACAAGACTTTCGGAAGTATTGGGTGCGTATGGAATTGATGTATCTGAAGATGAGGTAAGAACGGCAGATTCTGAAAGTATCAAGGCAAAGATTGCTGAAAGTCAGAGAGAAACAGAGGAACAGGAGGAAGAAGAAGCAGACAAAAAGTCTGTTGAATCTGAACCGAGATGCACATTGAGAGAACCAGTATTGTAGGAGGGATGACAGATGGCAGAAGAAATTCAAGAGGCGGTACAGATTATCCGTGTCGCATATGATGGTGTAGAGATTGCTATGAAAGTAGGCAGTGGTGGTATTAGCGCCATGCAGAAAGCAATTGATGTCTTAAAGGGACTTCTCGATTATGAGAAATCTTTAGGAAAAACATCAATGAGAAAGTTATTGATGAAGGGTGGAGATTTGCAGGTATTGCAGTTTGAAACCAAAGATATGAAAAAAGTTCAAAAACTGGCTAAGAAATATGGGATTCTATATTCTGTATTACCGGATTTGAATCATAAGGATGGTATGAGCGAGGTTATTTTCCACACGGAAGCAGTTCCTAGAGTAAATATGATCCTTCAGAAACTCAGTTCAGGACGTATTGCCACCTTTGATGATTACTTGAAAAACGGGGATGAAAAGCAGCTGGGAAAGTTGATGGATTTTCTTAAGAATCAAAAAATGGGAAACGACATGGTCCACAGTGAGGATGGAGTGAAAGTAAGTACTGTTATGGATGGTCTAATTGAAAAAGTTGGATTATTTGCGATGGGCAAACAGAGTATCAGTGTGGACAGTGTAAAGGAGAATTTCAGTATTGATAATTCTCAGGCAGAAAGTGTTATTAAGCAGCTTGAAACCATTGGTGTTCTTGGTACAAAGAATGCTTCTGGTGAGCATAAGGTCATTATGGACAAGGAAGCGTTCTTAAATCGAGTGAGAGGATATCAGTGCCTTGCCGAAAGAATGAGAGCAGTTTCTGCTTCTAAGAATATGAACTTATCCGATGTCACAATCAGCAAGAATCTTATTGTTGAGGAAAATGAACATGCAGTAAAAACCAGAGTACCAGGCACTTGGGGAGATAACGCAAGATTCGTGTGGCTGAATAAGGAAAACATTATGGAGATTCATAATGGAAAGACAATGCTTACCTTTATCGACAGCAATAAGAACTATAAGATGTACGATTCACAGAATCGAGTGGTAGAGACGAAGCGAGGGGAAGAACTATATACACATTATGATAAAGTGGAATCCAATTTGCGTGAGAAGTATGAGCAGACTAAGACAGAAACTAGAGGCGAGCGTGGAAAGGCGGGAGAAACTAAGACTACCACGAAGTCCACTACTACGAAGACAACCACAACAAGAAAGAGGTAGAGCCTATGCAGACAAGTAAAAAGAAACCATCGGTTCTCTTTCTTCTACTTGGAGCATTAGCAGCATGGTATCTTGGATATCTGATAGGTGGAGCATGGGAAGATGGCATAGAGTTTAATGCCTTCCTAAGTAGATTCAATGAAGTATGTGCTGTACCATATGGCAATTACTTCAATCAATATACAGTAAAAGCAGTAGCCATTGTGTTGGGAATATACGCAATGGCTATTGTTATGTATTACACCAGTCAAAGAAATATGATGCCGGGAAAGGAATTTGGTACAGCAAAACTAGAGACACCACAGAGAGTCAATAAGGTTCTTGCAGATAAGGATGAGAATTTCAATCGTATTCTAAGCCAGAATGTAAGAATGTCACTTGATTTCAGAAGATTGAAACTGAATGGAAACATTTTGATATGTGGTGGTTCTGGTGCTGGTAAAACTTTTTATGAAGTAAAGCCAAATCTGATGCAGATGCCTCATAACTGTTCTTTTATCTGCACCGATCCAAAGGGAGAAATCCTTAGAAGTACAGGTGGAATGTTAAAAAAGAACGGGTACAATGTGAAAGTTATTAACCTATTGGAGATGGATAAGTCAGACTGTTACAATCCATTTTCCTATATCAGAGAAGAAACAGATGTTGTAAAACTGATTACTAATATTATCAGTAATACCACACCAAAAGGTGCTACACCATCTGATCCATTTTGGGAGAAGGCAGAGGGGTTATTTCTTCAGTCCATTTTCTATTATGTTTGGCTAGAAGAAAAACCGAGTAAGCGTAATTTTGAAACAGTGTTAAAACTGATTGGGGAAGCAGAGGTTGTAGAACAAGGAAAACAGTCGATGCTAGACCAGAGAATGTCCTATTTACAAAAAAATTCACCATTAGGTGCAAATCATCCAGCAGTTAAACAGTATAACAAGTGTATGCGTGGTGCAGGAGATACAGTTCGTTCCATTATTATCAGTGCAAACTCAAGACTTGCCTTCCTTGAGAATCAGCAGGTATTACGATTGCTATCGAAGGATGAGCTAAACCTTGCAGATATAGGCATTGGTGTAAATGGAGATGGGGAAACAAAGACAGCTCTATTTTGTGTAATACCAGATTCAGATAAGTCCTATAACTTCATTATCGGTATGCTTTATACGCAGATATTTCAGGAATTGTACTATCAGGCAGATTTTAACTGTGGTGGCAGACTTCCAATCCATGTCACCTTTATGTTAGACGAATTTGCGAATGTTGCATTACCAGATGATTACTGTTCGCTGCTTTCTACTATGCGAAGCAGGGAAATTTCAAGTATTATCATCATTCAGAACTTTGCACAGCTAAAGGCTTTGTTTAAGGATACTTGGGAAACAATCCCCGGCAATTGTGATACTTTTATCTATTTGGGTGGAAACGAACAATCCACTCACAAATATGTGTCAGAACTGCTTGGAAAAAGCACGATTGATAAGAAGTCGAGTGGAGAAACTAGAGGCAGACAAGGAAGCTCTTCAAGGAATTTTGATGTGTTAGGAAGAGAGATATTTACTCCTGATGAGGTAAGAAAGCTGGATAACAAGAAATGTATTATCTTTATCCGTGGTTTTGATCCAATTCTTGATAATAAGTATATTCCTTTCGCACATCCAATGTTCGACCAGACATCAGATGGAAAAGGTGAGCCTTATGTTCATGATGTTAAAGCGAATCAGAATCTGATTGGTCCACCTTTTGAAATTCTGTCTCAAAAGGCAATTGCACATTTTGAAAAGATGAAGGAAAAGGGAGAGAATATTTATATTGACGATTTGAAGTATGAGGAATTTATGCTGCTTGGAGAGGTTGAACTGAACCGAAGATTTAGCAGTCTGGAAGAAAAAGTTCAGAAGAATAAGTTAAATGAGGAGCAGGGAAACGAATTGGAGTATGCAGAGGAAATGACGGAGAATCAAAGAGTTCGTCCTAAACCTAAAGCAAGAAGGGAAGTTCCAGAATGGGAAGATAAGATTTCAAATCGAATCGTTCATTGGCATTATTCTGATGAACAGATACACGAGATGCAACAGGCACTTGAAGCAAAAGTATCAAAAGCATTGGTAATGCAGTATTTTTATCCTGATTATAGTGTGAAAGAAATGCGGGAAGTTTGGTATAGGAACGCTTAGATATGAAGGAGGTGGTTATCGCAGTAACGCATCAGGAAAAGCCTGATTAACCTAGGTACCAGGAGTAATCCTGTTTTGATAGAAACTAATAACAACGCAGATATGAGTAGATGAATGTTATCTATTCGGTCATTTTAGCCGGATAGATGATGTTCATCTTTTTATATCCGGCGTGACCTCTGCACCAGACTTTTAAGGAGATTTTATTATGCGTAAAAAAAGCACAGCAGTAACAGCAAACACATCAAACAAAGTAAACGGAGGTAACACAATGAAAGGATTTTATGGAAATGTTAAAAAGAAACTGATTCCAACAGTATTTGGAAGTGTAATGGCAGTCAGCCTTATGAGCACACAGTGTTTTGCAGCAGCAACAGGAACATCAGCTGTAACCCAGCCACTCGATAACTTAAAGACACTTGTAATCGCAGTCATCGGTGCAGTCGGTGTCATTATCTTGGCAAAAAACGTAATGGAGTTCGCTCAGGCATATCAGCAGCAGGATTCCTCTACTATGAACTCAGCATTAAAGGGAATTGTAGCAGGTGTTATGATGGCAGGTATCTCTACTGTATTAACATTCCTTGGCTTTTAGGAATTATGGGAAAAGCAAATGCGGGGCAGTCATGCCTCGCAGATATTAAGAAGGAAGGTGAATTACAAGTATGGATATATTCAAACTTGGAGACAAAATATTGTCTCTATTAGAAATGGTATTCGGCTTTTGGAACAACCAGATTTCACTTGTATTTTCAATGCTTGGACAGTCACCGGTTAACTTTAAGGGCGGAGGTCCCTGGGCAATTATTGAAGGGATAGAACCAATCTTTGTAGCGGTTGGTTCATCTCTGGTCGTCTTGTTCTTTGTTATCGGTTTCTGTTCGGAGAGTGTGGATGTAAAAGAGGATATGCGATTTGAAGTAATCTTAAGAATGCTGATTCGAGTGGGACTGGCAGAATGGTTTGTTGCCAATAATGTCACGATTATGAAGGCGTTTTTTACTTCCATTGGAAATTTGGTTAATCTGCTGACAGCAGGCACAACAACGACACTAAGTATTGATAGTGCACAGGCAGATATTATTAAGAATTTAGGATTTGGAGAGAGTCTAGTCATGTTAATTCTGGCAGCATTACTTTCCATTATTATCATTATCTGTGGCTTTTTCATTATTTACACAGTGTATTTCAGATTCTTAAAGATACTGATTATCGTGCCGATGGGAGCGATAGCGTTTTCTACAATGGGTGGAAACAGAACAGTAAGTCATACCGTAGTATCTTATTGCAAATATTTCTTATCTGTTGTCTTTGAGGCAGTCACTATGGCACTTGCAATTATTGTGTGTAATGCTTTTGTTAGTGCGGGACTTCCATCTTTTACAGGAAGTTATGCAGACTGGGCACAGACGCTCATTTATCTGTGTGAAATGACATTTACGATTGCAATGACAGTTGGAAGTGTTAAGGGAGCGCAGTCACTCACAAGCAAGGCATTTGGCTTGTAGAAAGGAGCGGCAATGGAATTAGATTATAAGACACAATGGGGAAGTACAGAAAAGGTAACGATTGATATTAACAGTTATCTGAATAATGGATGTCTTTATATTGGCTTGGTAAGCCATGAAGAAGGTTATCCAGAACCATTTGGTGATTTGACAGTCAATTTAGATGGACAAGTCCCTGATTACTGTGCCTATGTAGATTTAAACAATATGCCAGAACTTGAGAAGTTTATTGAAGAGAATCATATGGGCGAGTTTTCAGGACTTGTGAAACAGAGTGGATTTAGTCAGTATCCACTTTATATGTTTGATGCTGAAAAATTACGAGAATTATGTCCAGAGGGCATGAAGATGTATGAAGACAGTATCGGAGTAAAAAAGACACCAGAAGTAAAAGAGAAAGTGAGGTAGAAAGTAATGGTAATTGAGATTAACAAAGATATTGATCGTTATCAGGAATCAGTTGCACTTGGTCTTTCTGCAAAACAGCTTATCTTTTCTGTAGCAAGTGTGGCAGTTGGAGGCACATTGGTACTTCTTTTGTACCGATATATTGGTCTTACAGGAGCAGCTTATGTTGCAATTCCTTGTGTTGCACCAATCGCACTTGGCGGATTCTATTCCTATAACGGAATGGACTTCTATGAGTATATGGGAAAAAAGCTGAAGTTTATGTTTTCTAATAAACCTCTTACTTATCTGTCCACAGAGGGAGAACTTGCGATTGCAGAATATCGCATGGAGGAACTCTCCACAGGTAGGAAGAAAAAGGGGAAGCAGAAAGCTGTTAAGAAAGATACAGCAAAGGTAACTGAGGATAATAACACAAAGCAACAGGCAAAGAATACGGAGGAATTTGAAGCTATGAAGAAAAAGACGAAGAGAATGTTATTTGGACTGATTGGCGTTATCGTAGCAGCGGTAGCAGGAATCATGGCATATAAGTATATGCAGTAGTAACTAGAAGGAATACCTGACTTTTTAGTCGGGGTAATGTTGGCACTTGCCGGGATTACTCCGGCGGTGCTATATGCGAAAGCAGAAAGGAAGGTAAGAGCGAATGGGCTTATTTGGAGACGGATTCAAGGTGTTAAAGAAAGCAAGTGAACCTCTTTACAAGGCACCGAAATCCATACAGGAAACCATTGAAATTATGGCGGTAGCAGAGAATGGAATCTTTGAAGTGGCAAAGAATAGATATTCAAAGTGTTATCGTTTTCAGGATATTAACTACACCACAGCAACAGAGGATGAACAAATTGGAGTATTTGAGAGATATTGTAAGTTCCTTAATTCTTTGGATTGTAACTTCAAAATTACAATCAACAATAAGAATAAGAACATGATTGATCTGAGAGACAAAGTTCTGCTTGCTTACTGTGATGATGGTTATGACAGTTTCCGTAAGATTTACAATGACATCATTGAAGAAAAGATTCATGAGGGCAGACAGGGGATTGAGCAGGAAAGATACCTGACTGTCACGATCGAAAGAAAGAATTTCGAGGAGGCAAAGGCACAGTTTGCAACCCTTGAAGCAACCATTCATAAGGCATTTGTAGAACTTGGAGCAGAGATTGTTCCTCTTTCTGGAAATGAAAGAATTAAGGTGCTTTATGATTATTACCACTTAGGAGATGAGAACAGTTTCAACTTTGATTTGAAGGAAGCAAAGAAGGTAGGAGCGGATTTTAAGAATGATTTATGCAATGGCATGATTAAGTTCTTCCCAGACCACTTTGAAGATGAGAGCAAGTTCTGCAGAGCATTGTTTATTAAGAAGTATCCAAGCAGCTTGTCAGACCGATTCATCAATGAGATTACGTCACTTCCAGTACACTCTATGACGAGTATTGATGTTGTTCCAGTTCCAAAGGACTTGACCACAAAGACACTTCAGAAGAAATACTTAGGTATTGAATCTGACATTATCAAACAGCAGAGAGTTCGTAATAAGAACAATGACTTTTCTACTGAAATCTCATATGCAAAGAGAACAGAGAAAAAGGAAATTGAAGCAATTATGGATGATGTGCGTGAGAATGACCAGTGCCTGTTCTATGTGGGAGTCACCATTATTGTTATGGCGGAGAGCAAAAAGGAATTAGAAAGCATCTGCGAAACCATTGAAACCATTGGAAAGCGTAACAGTTGTACCATTGATGTGCATTATTTGAAACAGAGAGAAGCACTAAATACTACACTTCCAATTGGAGTGAGACAGGTAGAAACCATGAGAACTATGCTTACACAGTCACTAGCTGTTCTTATGCCATTTAATGTGCAGGAATTAAATGATGCTGGAGGTAATTACTACGGCATCAATCAGATTTCAAAGAACATCAATGTAGGGAATCGTAAGAAACTGATTAACGGAAACGGATTCGTATTTGGAGTACCTGGTTCTGGAAAGTCCTTCTTCTGTAAGATGGAGATGGGAAATGTATTCTTATCGGGTGATGATGAAATCATCGTAATTGATCCAATGAACGAGTATTTTGATATTGCACAGACCTATGGTGGAACTGTAGTAAATATGTCTACCTACACAGACAACTATGTGAATCCCCTTGCGATGGATGTATGGAACTTAGACCAGAACGATTCTAAGGGTTGGGTAAGAGAAAAGGGCGAGTTTATGCTTGGTCTTTGTGAACAGTGTATTGGAGATACTTTAAATTCCAGACAGAAATCAATCATTGATAGATGTGTAAGAAAACTCTATATCGACATTGCAAGAAGCAAAGAAAAGTATATCCCTGTTATGTCAGACTTCTATGATTTACTGTTACAGCAACCAGAAGATGAAGCGAAGGATATTGCATTGTCACTTGAGTTATTTGTATCTGGTTCCTTAAATATCTTCAATCACCAGTCAAATGTGGATGTAGATAACAGATTTACTGTATATGGAATCAGAGACTTAGGTGCAGAACTTAGTCCTATTACTATGCTTGTTATGATGGAGAGTATTCAGCAGAGAATTGTAGAGAATGGAAAAGCAGGTAAGGCAACTTGGCTTTATATTGATGAATTCCACGTTTTGCTTAACTCAGAATATTCTGCGAAGTATTTACAGCAGTTATGGAAAAAAGTGCGTAAGCAGGGAGGTTTATGTACTGGTATCACACAGAATGTCGTGGATTTATTACAGAACTATACAGCTACCACAATGCTTGCTAACTCAGAATTTGTAGCCTTATTAAAACAGGCAAATACAGACAGTTCTAAGATGGCAGAAGTAGTTGGTGTATCAGAAGCACAGCTTCGATTTGTAACAAACACTTCATCAGGTATGGGACTGATTAAATGTGGTTCAGTAGTTATTCCATTTGATAATCAGATCAGTAAGGATACCAACCTCTATAAACTTTATAACACCAATATCCATGAAAAGATTGCGGAACAGAAAGCAAAAGAGGCAGCACTTGCGAGAGCAAAAGGAATTGAAGAATAAGAAGGATATGCCACTAGGAGTAATCATGGTGGCATGTTTTATTTGGCAGGGAGGTAAGAACATTGAACATCAAAAAGGTTGATGATAAGCCGATGGTGATTCATACCAAAGAGAAAGCGAAGATTCACAGCCATGTTCCCAAAGGTGCATCCATCAAAGGTAGTAATATATACACTGTTGACCGTTCTCCCAAGATTAAGGGTAGTGCGGTTGCTAATGAGAAGCAAAGTAAGTCATATCGAAAGAGCACCATTCATAAGACAAAGGCTGATAGAACAGGACGTATTTCTAAATTCTGTAAAGGGATACAGAATAGTAACCAGCCCATTAAGGTCAAGAAGACTACACTTCGGAATGCAGGAGTTGTAGGTGCAAAGACTGCAACAGACCATATGGAAGGTGGTAGAGAAGTACAACAGGCTGCTGGAATTATGTATGAAGCATCGAAACCGGTAACAGGTACTGCGTCGAGAGGTGCGGCATTGTTTAAAAGGCAGGCAATCGCAGCAAAGCAAAGAAAGATTAAGCAGGTTCAGGCAGGTAAGAAGATTGCAAAGAAAGCAGCGAAAAAGACTGTAAAAGATGTGTCGAAAAAAGTCGCTAAAGAGACTACAAAAGAGACTGCAAAGAAAACAGCTAAGATTACGGCTAAGGTTACAACAAAAGTTGCAGCTTCGGCAGCAGGCACAGCAGTTGCGCCGGGAGTTGGTACAGCAATAGGTTTTGCGGCAGGAGAAGTAGTTGGAGCAAAGATAGAACATGACGATATGGTGCGTAGTAATCGTGCAAGAAAAGTGAAATTCTTTTTAGATAAGATGAAAGCACAGAATGATCAGCAGGATTCTCTTGCAAAACTTGTAAAAGATTTGGTGTTTCGTAGAGCATCAATGGTGATTAAGCAGATTATCGCAGTGATTGGTCCGTTTCTATTGCTGTTGGTTCTTTTGATAGCGCTGATATGTGTGCCTGTGATTGCAGTAGTTGCAACGATTTACAATTCACCATTTGCTTTATTTTTACCACCACTTGAAGCGGGTGATACAGTCCAGACAGTTACAAGTGCTTATGTTGCAGAGTTCAATCGTGATGTGAATACTCTGGCAAATGACCATACGGGATATGACAGTGGAGAAGTGGTCTATGTGGATTACGAAGGTACGGATGCTAATCCATCTAATTACTACGACATTATGTGCGTGTATATGGTGAAGCATGGAATTGGGGATGCTGCGACTATAATGAATGATACTTCTAAGGGGTGGCTTCAGGATGTGGTAGATGACATGTGTTCCTATACAACGAGTTCAAGAACAGAATCACATGATAATGGAGATGGAACAACAAGTTCTGAGACAATCCTAAGTGTAAATGTATCAATAAAGAGTTATCGGGATATGATTACCATATATGGTTTTTCTTCGGAACAGATAGCACTTCTTAATGAAATGATGAGTCCAGAGAATCTTGCAATGATTGGCTACTCTGGTGGAGGTGGTGGCGGAGGAAACAGTGTTTCTTCGCTGACACAGGCAGAGATAAATGCCATCTTAAATACGATTAGTGATAGTACGCAAAAGTCAGTATTAAGTTATGCACTGACAAAAGTAGGTTATCCATACAGTCAGGATTTAAGAGATACAGGCAATTATTATGATTGCAGTTCACTGGCATATTATTCATGGAGAGCTGCGGGAGTGGATATCAGTTATGGTGGTGCAACCACAGCAGCTGCGGAAGCACAGGGACTTAACGAAGCAGGAAAGTCCGTAACAGAAGCAGAACTTCAACCGGGCGATCTGATTTTCTACAGTTATACAAATAACGGCAGATATATGAATATCAGTCATGTTGGTATTTATGCTGGAAATGGAAAGATGGTTGAAGCGAAAAACGAAGCAGAGGGTGTTGTATATGGGGACTTCCATAGTGGAAGTGCTGTGTTATATGCAAGACCAAATAAGTAGACAAAGGACAAGGGTGAAGCCAAGAAAGTTTCGCCCTTCTTTTGTAGAATGGAGGAATTTATGAAGTTAGAAGAGATTGTGCTTGTGAAAGAGCATTTAAAAGGAAAAACAATGAATTATCTTTTATCGTTGGATGATTTCATGCAGATTCATGTTGGAAGAAAAACGGATTCGCTGGTCATGGGTGGTCAGATTGCATTAGCACTGGCAAAGACCTTGTCAGAGGATAAGAACTGGATGCAGATTGAGTTTTCAGAGCATAAAAGAGTGGAAGCAAGATTTTGTTCTAGTGAAATGCAGCTAAGAGGATTTCTTGGTGGCAGATTTGATGAGATTGATGTAAAGACAGTATTTGCAGAGGATGTATGTAACGCTTACTGCCTTGATAAAGTAACCAATCTTGGTCTGAGAATTGATGGAAGTACCAATACTAAGTTTCAATTCACTTACAAACCAGTGGACAGCCATTTTGAGCAGGGAGATATTCTTCACAATTTCAATGGCTCGGACTACAGAGTATTAGAGAAGCTATCTGCTAGAAACTTACTTCTTATGGATGTAAAGCAGGGAAGTATGGTAGTTGCAATCGGTTCTGGAATGTACACCAAGTATCCAAAGGGCGAAGAACCTACTGAGGATAATCAGACAATCGGTTTGGAGTGGGATCATGGAGTATATCTTGGGAATACACCGAGCCTTGTAGATTTTTCAATCATCAGAGAAAAGTACGGTGAAGTGAAAGAGATTGAAACCATTGATGATTTCAGAAGCAGTCAGGAGGATTTGTTCAACTTCTATAAGAAGATTGCAGAGAGTCCAATCCTTGAAACCTCTGTGAAAGAGGCTGCTACGAATGCAATGTATGATGTCTTTTGCACTGGCAGACAGGAAGTGTTCTTAAATAATCTATCAGGTGGCAAGTATGATAGTAATTTTATTGGAGCAGCACCTGTGCAGAAAGAGATGGTGAGATAGATGGCAACAAAGGTATTTGAGATAGAGATTAGTGAGCAGCTTTCAAGAGTGGAGAAGATAGAAGCAGAAACACTTGGAGATGCCATTGATAAGGCAATGGAACTTTATTATGGGCAGAAGGTAATCCTCGATGCAGATGATATGAAGGGCGTAGAATTTCAACCTATAGAACAACAAAAAGAGAAAACACGATAAGCGGAGGATAAGGCAATGAAAAAAACTAACAGTATTGACAAAACAATGGAATTTTTAATGAGTGAACTTCATAAGGAATGGGACAGAACTGGTGCTACGAAAGCATCCGTTCTTATTTCTTTAGAGGAAGTAGAGGAAGTGAATAAAACACTTGTAGCTACAATTATGAAAAGACAGGAACAGGCTGACAAAGCTATTGATTTCAAGGAATGTGTCAGACTTTCCAAAGAGAACTATATTCTCTTACGCCTTGCTAGAAAGATTAAGAAAGAAGAAGACCGAACCAATAAATTAGCGTTGGGGTTGGAATTTGAAGTGGCATTGGACAAAGAGGAATTAAAACTATTTAAGGGAATATTCAAAAGCAAAGTTCAGTAAATAATACGGAGGTGATGGAATGAGCGTAGATTATAAAGTAAGAGCAATCTATGAAGAAGAAATTCACGATGTTACAAAGTCAGCGGACAAATGGAAAACTGTACTTCGTCTGGCTGGTAATCTGTATCGTTATGAATTTGATAACATTATTATGATTTATGCCCAGAAGCCACGAGCAACATTATGTGCTGATTATGATACTTGGAAGTTAGTGGACCGATTTGTTAAGAGGGGAAGTAAAGGCATTGCCATCTTCCCTTCAAGAGCATTAAATCCACGAATGAGATATGTGTTTGATATTAGCGATACGGGTGGCAAAAACAAGAACCTGACATGGACATTAGAGGGAGATTTCTTAAAGGATTATCTGGATATGCTTGTGTCAGAAGGGCAGATTAAGCAGTATGATGGAACAGACAGAAACACGATGATGACTTCGCTAAAACACTTTACAAAGACCGAGATCAGAGGCATAATAGAAGAGGAATTCGAAGATCGAATGTCCGAATTAATGCAACTATCAGGTAGTGTGATAAAGGAATTTTTTACAAAACGCAAGGGCTTACCAGAAGATATGAGCATTTCTGAACAGTTAGTATTTCAGAGTGTTATGTATGTGGTAGGTACGAGATGTGGATTTGACTTATCTATGCAAGAACAGGATTTTAGTCAAATCGTAAATGTAACTGATGAAGATACGATTTACCGTCTTGGTTCTCTTGTATGCGATGTCTCCTGTAGTGTTCTGAAAAGTTTTAATCGTAACTTGAAGACCATTGAAAACGAAAGGAGATTATCATATGGCAGAGATGGCGTTAATGTATCACGAAGTGGACGGACTACTATATCCGAACATTCAGATGGAGAAACAGAACCTTCAGAATCTGGGCAAATACGGGAGAATGGCGATGAAGTATCTACAGGAGAACAATCTAAGCAGATACAAGACACTGTTCCGATTCGGGATGCTAGAGGAGAAGATGAAGGAAGTGGAAGAGGAAGCGAACCAGTTGCTAGACCAGCTGATGGAGAGTTATCTTCAGAAACACAAACCAGAGAATCCATCCTCAACAATGGAGATGTGGAAAATCAGAGAACAGGCGAAGATGCAGGCAGAGGAAGTAGTGCTTCATCAAGTAGTGATGACCTTTCATTAAATAGAACATCGGAAGATGAAGAACTGAATAGAGAACTGAATGAATTAAATTCATTTGGAAATAGTGCGGAAGCCGAGTATCATCAGGCTTCCTTTTTTGATGCGGATTTCGGACTAGAACGAAAGGGGCAGGAAGTAACAAAGAAAGCGGCTGGAGGATATCAGTACACTTATATCGAACCAAAGAAAGAATTGGTAGTACCAGCGGAATATGTGAAACAGACCTTAATTCGGGGTTCGGGATTTGAGAATGGAAGAACTCGTATCTGTAAGATATATGAAACAGAGATTGATGCAGGTACAAGAGCTAGACTGGTAAAGAAGGAATATGGTCAAGGCGGAGCAGGGTGGCCATTAGAAGGATATGGACTTCATGGCTATGATACTTTCCATTCACAGGGACTTCGTTTTCAGTGGAGAGATGAGGAAGGCGAAAAAGAAGGTTATATTTCTTGGAAGACAGTAGAAAAAGAGATTGGTGTTCTCATTATGACAGGAGAATATCAGCCAGAGAGACAATCTCTTGATGAAATAGCAATGGATGGTGACAGGGAAGATATTATAGATGCAGATTTTAGAGAAGTGGAAGATATCGAACCTGAGGAAGTAGAAATAATTGATTCCTTTGCTATTCCTGATGAACCAGAAAGTTATGAGAGCAACAGAGTACAGGCAGAAGCGGATAGTTCCCATGAAATGACACCAGAGGAATTAGCAGAAGAAGATCATATGGTTACAATGGCTGAGTATGGTGCAGAGATGAAGGCAGAAGCTGAGAAGCTAGAAGTAATTCCTACAGATTATGCACAGGTCATTGCAGATATGGATGAGGATAAAAGGGATGCAATGGAGATACTTGTAACAGAGTGTTCCATTTATAGTCCGTTTCATCCATTCTTACAGGACTTAGCAGCTTCAACAAGTTTGCTAATGCCAAATCGCTTGGAGTTCTTGTCGGGTATAGCATTAGGTGATAAGGAAGAACGCACAGGATACTGTAATAATCGTTATGGATTGGTTGAATATGTCATGAAACCATTTGAAGTTCAGTTAAATTACAAGAACCGACATGGCGAGCGAGTGAAGGACAGTACGGGATACCGAGAATTATATGAAGTCTTATCCTATATGTCGAAGCAGCCATTTTATTGTGGGGAAGATGCGAAAGCAAGATACTTTGAAATGCTTATCGGTGATAAGGAAAAGATGAAGCCTATTTATCGTGATTTCTTAGATAAGCAGAAAGCATTTGTCGAGAACCAGGAGAAACAGAAAGCTTGGAGTGATAGTTTTCATGGTGGTGCTACTAATGCTGAAGTATCTAGGTCAGAACCAGTTGAAACACCTGTGGATGGAGAAAAGCACAACTTCCATTTCAATCTATGGGAAGTACCAAAAGGTGGAGCTAAGACCAGATATCAGTGGAATGTGGATGCGATTCATACACTAAAACTTGTGGAATCAGAGGGCAGACTTGCTACAACAGAAGAGCAGAAAACTTTGTCAAATTATGTCGGATGGGGCGGTTTATCTCAAGTATTTGACGAGAAAAACGAGAACTGGAAAAAGGAATTTGCAGAGTTAAAGGAATTACTTTCCGAGGATGAATACACAGCAGCCAGAGCAACTGTTAATAATGCATTTTATACAGCACCAGAAGTGGCAAGCTGCATGAGTCAGGCATTGGTACAGTTTGGCTTTCGAGGTGGCAATGTATTAGAGCCATCTATGGGTATTGGTAATTTCTTTGGGACAATTCCGACACCATTACAAAGAAGTAACTTATATGGAGTGGAGCTAGATAGCATTTCAGGAAGAATTGCAGGGCAGTTATATCAGAAAGCCAACATCAGTATTACAGGTTTTGAAAAAACGAATTATCCAGATAACTTCTTTGATGCAGTCATAGGAAATGTGCCTTTTGGTGATTATAAGGTATTTGATCCAAAGTACAATAAGTACAACTTCCGTATCCATGATTACTTTATCGCAAAAGCATTAGATCAGGTAAGACCGGGTGGAGTGGTTGCAGTAATTACCACAAAGGGAACGCTTGATAAAAGCAATCCTACCATCCGAAAGTATCTTGCAGAACGAGCAGAACTAGTGGGTGCAGTAAGACTTCCGAATACTGCATTTAAGGATAGTGCTGGTACAGAAGTAACTTCCGATATTCTGTTTCTTCAAAAGAGAGAACGAAAGATTGACATTGAACCTGACTGGGTGCATTTAGGTTATACCGAGAATGGCATTGCAGTAAACAGCTATTTCACAGAACATCCAGAAATGATATTAGGTCGTATGGAGTATGATACTAGAATTTATGGGCAGGACAGCAGATATACAGTCTGTGTAAATGACGATGAGGACTTCAATCTTTATGCAGCGCTTAATCAGGCAATCAGCAATATCAAAGCAGAAATGACAGATTTCGATAGGGCAGTCGATGCAGAGGAAGTATCGGAAGATACCATCCCAGCAAATCCTGATGTAAGAAATTTCACTTACACATTCTTTGAAGGAAAGCTCTATTACAGAGAAAATTCCGAGATGGTAAGACAAAATGTTTCAGATTCAGCGGAGGAGAGAATCAGACTGTTAGATGAAATCAGACAGGTAACAAGAGAACTGATTGATTTGCAGATGGAAGGATGCAGCGATGAGGAACTTGCAAACAGCCAAAGAACACTAAATAAGAAATATGATAATTTCGTGGAGAAGTATGGCTATGTAACATCGAAAGCAAATAAAACAGCATTTCGTGATGATAGTGATTATCCTTTGCTTTGCTCTTTAGAAGAGGTAAATGAAGATGGGGAGGTCAAGAAAGCGGATATGTTTTATAAGCAGACGATTAAGGCAAAAACTGTGATTGATCGAGTGGAGACAGCTGTGGAAGCTCTCAATATCTCAGTAAATGAGTTTGGTGGAGTAAATCTTCCCTATATGCTCAGTATCTATGAACCAGATATCGAAGAAATGAGACAGAATGTGACAGAGGATATGGATGTTCCATTTCCAGAAGTAGAGTTCTCGGATGAACAGACATCAGAATTTAAGAGAGCTGCACTTGTACAGGAATTAGAGGGAGTAATCTTTTTAAACCCTGCCAGCTTCAATGAGAACAATCCAAATGCAGGATGGGAAACATCAGATGAATACCTGTCTGGGAATGTAAGAGATAAGTTTCGTGTAGCAAAGGCAGCAGTTAGTGATAATCCATCCTTTGCCGTGAATGTGGCTGCACTTGAAAAGGTTCAGCCCGTAGATATTGAAGCGAGCGATATTGATGTAAGAATTGGTTCTACTTGGGTGGAACCTACGGATTACGAGCAGTTTATTTATGAACTGGTTAATACGCCAAGAAGAGCAAGGGCAGTCAGAACGGAGTGGTACAATTCAGGCATTCAGGTACACTTAAATAAAATGAGTATGGAATGGTTTATTGAAAACAAAACGATGGATAAGCGTTCTGTGGCAGCTACGAAGACCTATGGTACAAGCCGCATGGATGCTTATTCTATTTTTGAGGATACCTTGAATCTAAAGATTGTAACAGTTAGGGACAGAGTGGATGATGGGGATGGCAAGTATCATTATGTGGTTAATAAGAATGAGACAATGCTTGCTAGAGAAAAGCAGTCCCAGATTAAGGAGAAGTTCAAAGACTGGTTATTCTCAGATCCAGAACGCAGAGCGAAGTATGTGGAGTATTACAACGAGACTTTCAACAACAGCAGACTTCGTGAATATGATGGCAGTCATTTACAGTTTCCGGGGATGAATCCTGAGATTGATTTAAAGCCACATCAGAGAAATGCCATAGCTAGAATACTTCTTGGTGGAAATACTCTGTTGGCACACTGCGTAGGAGCTGGAAAGTCCTTTGAAATGATGGCAGCCTGTATGGAGCAGAAAAGACTAGGACTTGCGAATAAGACCATTATGGTTGTACCAAAACCTTTGATTGGACAGACAGCTTCTGAGTTTCTAAGACTTTATCCTTCTGCGAATATCTTGGTTGCAAGGGAACGAGACTTTGAAAAGAGCAGGAGAAAACAGTTTGTATCCCGTATTGCAACTGGGGATTATGACTGTATTATCATGTCCCACTCGCAGTTTGAAAAGATTCCTATTTCTGCGGAACGTAAGGAGCGAATGCTGAATCAGAAGATTGATGAAATCACCTATGCCATTGATGAAATGAAGTCGCAAAATGGCGAAAGGTGGACTGTTAAGCAGATGGAGTCAGCCAGAAAGAAGTTAGAGGAACAGCTGAAAACCTTAACTGATGAAAGCAGAAAAGATGATTTGATTACCTTTGAAGAGCTAGGTGTAGATTCCATTATGGTTGACGAAGCGCATAATTTTAAGAACCTTGCGATATTTTCTAAGATGAACAATGTATCTGGTATTAGTTCTACAGGTGCAAAGAAGTCTACGGATATGCAGTTAAAGTGTCAGTATCTAAGCGAGATTAACCAGGGCAGAGGTATTGTATTTGCTACGGGTACACCAATTAGTAATACCATGTGTGAAATGTATGTTATGCAGTTGTATTTGCAGAAAGAAGCATTAGAGCAGATGGGAATCTATCACTTTGATTCTTGGGCGGCGAACTTTGGTGAGGTAACAACAGCACTAGAATTAACCGTTGAGGGAAGTGGTTTCCGTTTTAAGAGCAGATTTAATAAGTTTACCAATTTGCCAGAACTGATGAATATTTTCAGGGAAGTAGCAGATGTGCAGACATCGGATATGCTTGACCTTGATGTGCCAGCACTTCGAGGTGGCAAGGCAATGATTGTAGAAAGTGAACCAGACTGGTATGTAAAACAGGTGATGGAAGATTTTGTGGTAAGAGCAGAGAGGATTCGTAATGGCGGAGTAGATCCATCGGAAGATAACTTCTTAAAGATTACTCATGAAGCGAGACTTCTTGGAACGGATGCAAGGCTGTTAGATAAGGATGCACCGAACAATCCTGATGGCAAGCTGAATAAGGTTGCAGAGAATGTATTTGTAGAATATGAAAAAGCGAAAGCTGATGGCCGTATTGGTTGTCAGCTTATTTTTTCGGACATTGGAACGCCTTCAGCAGAGAAGGACTTTACTGTTTATGATTATTTGAAACAGTCCCTTATCCAGTATGGAATACCAGAGGAAGAAATAGCTTTTATTCATGATGCAAAGACTGACGCACAGAGAGATGTCTTGTTTAAAGAAATGCGAGCAGGCAAAAAGAAAGTACTGATTGGTTCGACTGACAAATGTGGAACTGGTGTAAATGTACAGACTCATCTTGTAGCTCTGCATCATGTGGACTGTCCTTGGAAGCCTTCTAGTATCGAACAGCGAGAAGGAAGGGGAATCAGACAGGGAAATGAGAATGATGAGATAGCCGTTTACCGCTATGTCACGAAGGGAACTTTTGATGCGTATAACTGGAGTCTGGTGGAGAATAAACAGCGATTTATTAGTCAAGTAATGACCAGTAAAGCTATCAGCCGAAGTTGTGAGGATATTGATGAAGCAACACTCTCCTATGCAGAGATTAAGGCAGTTGCTACAGGCAATCCGCTTATTAAAGAGAAGATGCAGCTTGATAATGATGTGCAGAGATTGAAACTATTAAAGGCATCTTATGATAATCAGAGGTATGGATTGCAGGATAACTTCATGATTCGTTATCCAAAACTGATTAAGGCAGCTAATGAAAAACTTGCCTGTGTGAAAGAAGATATTAAAGCCAGAGATGCAGAGCTTATCAATAATCCTGATTTTTCGCTTGTTGTTGGCAAGATCACTTTTACAGAGCGTGTGGATGGTGGGACAAATCTTCTGGAAACCATCAGTAAATGTAAGACTGGAGAAACAACGGCAATTGGTGCTTTTCATGGTTTTGAACTCTTAGTAGAGAAAAACTTCTTAGGAGTGAATTATCTGATTCTAAGAGGAAAAACCGAGTATAAGATGGAACTGTCCACCAGTCCTGTAGGAAATATGGTGAAGCTTGAGAATACCTTTGCTGGAATATCGGAGAATGAGGATTTCCTTGATAAGAAGATTGAACAGTATGAGAATGATTTAGCTTCTTCCAAAGAGGAATATGAGAAACCATTTGCTCATGAGGAAGAATTGCAGGTGAAATTAGCTAGACAGTTTGAACTCAATGCAGAACTTGACCTAGAAAATGCAAAGAGTGTGGATGCAGATTTAGGCAGAGTAGACCAGTCTGAGGAGGAAGAGAAGAACATCGGTGTTGCGGAAAGAGATGTACCTTACCTGACGGATAACAGAATAAGATAATGTGATGCCCTGTCAAAAGATGGGTATTTTGTAACTAAGAGAGGATGTGATGCAAGTTGGACAGAAGAAAACTGATAGCGGGAATATGCATTGTGGTGGGAATTGCTTTTATGGCAGTTCCTTTTTATTACCACAACAAAGGATCAAATGAAACAGAAAGGCTGCTAGAGGATTTTACGCAGGCAGTAGAGGAAGAACAGGATGAAGAGACAGCAGATGAAAAGGAAGAGCAAACCACCCTTAGTGAAACGGATGCATCCTTATTTGCGGAAGGCGATGTTATTGCCATTCTTGAAATTAAAGAATTAGGCATTAAATATCCCGTAGTAGAGGGAGCAACTTCTAGCAATTTGAATATTGCAGTAGGTCATTTGACTGAAACAGCAGGGATTGGAGTATCAGGAAATTGCGTCATTGCTGGTCATAATGGTAGCAGATATGGGGAATATTTCACGAATTTAAACGAAGTGTGTATTGGTAGTGAAGTCACACTACTTGATAGAGGAGGTATTATCTACACCTATGAAGTGGCAGACAGCTTTGTGACCAATCCTTATGACAATTCCATAAAAGTACAGGGAGAAGAAACAGAATTAACTCTTTTTACCTGTGCGAATAAGGGCACGATGCGTTTCGTTGTGAAATGTGTTTTGAGAGAGTAGGTGAGGATATGGAAGAAAAGAAGATGTACCGACTCGGCGATATTGAAGAGGTGATTGCTGAAATGGATTTTTCAGACACAGATGATGATATTGCTGAGATTGATGCTGATCTAGAGTTCTGGATCAGCGGATGGTATGTTGTGATACCAAGTCTTGGTATCCATGTCAGAGAAGGGGTGGCATGTACTTTTGATGAAGAAGAAAACATGTTTATGCCAGACTTTGATGTAACTGTAGTTTGCGAAGGAGAAATTGCTTCTGAAACATGGATGTACTATGAGCAGGACGGGATTTTAATAACTTTGGCAAACTGGCTGAATGGCAGAATGCCAATAGATGCAATCGAGAAGCTAGAGTGCTATATCGAGATTGCAAATGTAACTAATTAACTTATATTTGTCGGCAAGAAGCAGACAGAAAGTGAGGTACTATATGAAATATTCAATTAAAGTAAATGAAGTGAAACAAAAAGAAGGAAAAGAAAGTAATATCCGTGGCTTTGCAACTGTTGTGTTTGGTGATTCATTTAAGATTACCAACATTGCAATCCTTGAGAATAAAAACAAGGAGCAGTTGTTTGTATCTATGCCTCGTTATCGTTCTAATGAGCGTGATGAGGATGGTGGGGCAATCTATAAAGATGTATGCAATCCAGTAACAGCAGAATTTCGTGAGGAACTCTATGGAAATATCTTGGAAGCATACTATCAGGAGATTACCAAAGGAAAAGGACAGGATTCATCAGAGAAGTCCGAGATAGAAATGCCTGAGTTTTCTGTATCCGTTACTCCTTATGAAAAAGAAGGAAGCAGTGTTCGTGGACTAGCCCGTATTTATTTTGATGACAGCTTTATTGTCAACAATGTGAGTATCTTACAGGGGAAAGATAAGTTGTTTGTTGCAATGCCAGCTTATAAGACCAAACAAGTGGATGAGCAGGGGAAAGCCATTTATCAGGATGTGTGCTATCCGGTTACAAAGGAGTTTCGTGAGAAGCTTTATAGCCAGATTATCAACGAATATGATAAGGCAAAGGAGCAGACACAAACACAGGCACAGGAACGAGCATCACAAGTACCTGAACGAGCACCAGAGAAGGAAGCAACACCCTTTCGATAAACAATAAACATTAGGGGACAGGCCATTGCTTGTCCCCGCACTATGATTGGAGGAATGAAAGATGGATACAACACCAGAAGTAACAAAGAAAAAAGCACTTACAAGAAGGATTTATATTGGATGTGCTTCAGAACTACATGACTTACAATACCTGCTTTAAGATTGCTAAAACAACGGAGGACAATCCTGATGTTCCTTCAAGTAGAGCAGCAAAGATTATTCGTAAGTATCAAGAATTACACCCATACAATATTAGCCAAAAAGCAGAGATTATTGTGGAAACTTTTCTTGATACTACAAGTACAAAAATTGGTGGAAGAGGAAAGATGATGGTTATCACTTCTTCCAGATTGGCAGCAGTACGATACTATCATGAAGTGAAGAGATATATACGAGAGAAGAAGTATGAGAATGTTGATATTCTTACTGCTTTTTCAGGTGTAGTACATGATGGTGATGAAGAATATACAGAACCTAAGTTGAATGTTCGTAAGGATGGTACTCATATTTCAGAATCACAGACTAAGGCAGAGTTTCATGATAACTTCAATGTGTTGATTGTAGCTGAAAAGTATCAAACCGGTTTTGATGAACCACTGCTTCATACAATGATAGTTGACAAAAAGTTAAAGAGTGTGAAAGCTGTACAGACATTATCAAGATTAAATCGTACTTGTGCTGGAAAAGTTGACACATTTGTTCTCGATTTTGTTAATACAAAAGAAGATATTTTAGAGGCATTCCAACCATTTTATCAAGAAACCTATTTGCAGCAAGAAGTTAATGTTGACCTTATATATCAGACGCAGAAAGAACTCCGTGGATACGGAATATATTCAGAAGATGATATAGAGGCATTTGCAAAAGAGTATTTTAGATATGATAAGCAAGATTCCAGAGCAATGGGACGAATGACAAGTGTGCTTTTACCAGTTGCGGGAAGATATAACAAGAAAACTCCTGATGAGCGTTACCAATTCAGACGTCAGTTACGAAGCTTAATTAAGTGGTATGGATACATATCACAGATAGTAAGAATGTTTGACAAAGACTTACATAAAGAATTTGTTTTCTGTTCCTACCTAATCAATTTATTACCAGTTGAAAAGGTGGATATGATTGATTTGGAAGGAAAATTGAAGCTTGAATACTACAAACTCCAAAAGACATATGACGGAGCAATAATGCTTAGCGAACAAAAAGGTGTATATGAGCCAGCAAAACAAAAAGGTGCAATGGGATTTGATGAGAAAGAACCATTGGATGAAATCATTGATAAAATCAATGAGAAATTCAAGGGCAATTTTACGGATGGCGATAAAGTATTATTGACTGCACTTCGTGATAAGCTGATGAATGATCAAAGATTATCTAGTATGGCAAAGTCATCTGATCCACAGATATTTACAGAAAGTATTTTCCCTAAAGCATTCGATGATGCAGCATTGGAGAGTTATACAGAATCACAAGATACATATACCTCTTTATTTGAGGATAGAAATAAATACAATGCAATCATGGGTGCATTAGCTGAAGTTATTTATAGGGAAATGCGAAAATAAGGAGAAGTGAAATGGCAGATTTCAAATATGAAATAGTAGAAGAACTAGGTGTTTTATCAGAAAACACAAAAGGCTGGAGAAAAGAACTTAATCTCATTAGCTGGAATGGGGCAGCTCCAAAGTATGACATTAGAGATTGGTCACCAGAGCATGAGAAGATGGGTAAAGGCGTAACTTTGTCAGAAGAAGAATATGAATCACTTAAAAAATTGATGTAGAAAAAACTAAGATGGAGGAGGTGAGCAAATGGCATCAATAGCTTATGGAATAGATGGAAACGGAAAGAAAATATACGCAGAAGATGCGTATAGTGGACGAACGTATATATGTCCATATTGTTTTGAAGATATAAATGTTAGAAAGTGTACAGACAGAGATGATTATTTTGCTCACAAATCTATACATAATAGAACTCCTCAACAGATGCTTTGCCCAGGATATACTGGAGGCGAAGGAAGAATAGAAACAGATAGCGATAAAATATGTGTTATTAACGGTGGAGTTCCTCTTCATCTAGTTGCAAAGAATAATGAATATGAGTTGATCGCTGTATTTCCACCATTATCATTAGCGAGTTTAAATAAGCTGACATCATGGAATACGATGGTTGAAATAACAAATGACGGACAAAAAGAAGTATTTAGCGCATTTAATTTACACAGGTATAGAGTAAAAACAACGAATGATTAAGGTGTTTGTTTATTTCGAGAAGGAGAACATCAACACCGGTGATATGGAAAGCGAACTACTTCTTACAATTTTCAGTAGCCTTGCAGAAAGTGAATCAGTTTCCATTGCTGAGAATGAGTCATGGGCCATTCAGAAAAGGTTCCAAAACGGCACCTTCAAAATTGGATATCCGCCATACGGTTATAAGAACGTAAGTGGCAAGATGGTTATCGATGAAGCAGAAGCAGAGATTGTAAGGTTTATTTTTGCAGAATGCCTTTCTGGAAAAGGCAGCTATAAAATAGCAAAAGCACTTAGAGAGAAAAAGGCACTGACAAAGCGAGGCGGCAAATGGAGCTCAACGGTAGTTAAAGAAATCCTGAAAAATGAGAAATATACGGGTGATGTGCTCTTTCAGAAAACATTCACTGATTCGCAGTTTAACAGGCATACCAATCGGGGTGAAAAGCCGCAGTACTATGTCAAAGGTCATCATGACGCAATAATTAGCACCGAGGACTTTGAAGCGGCACAGGCGATTATTGTCCAGCGTGCTAAAGAAAAGAATATTGTGGCGGATGATGAGAAGTACCTGAGCCGATACCCATTCTCAGGAAAAATAATATGCGCTGAATGCGGTGCTACTTGGAAAAGAAGAACACATACCGCTTGTAAGGCTAAATACTATGCTTACACCTGCAACACTCACCTGAAGGACAAAAATAAGTGCGGCCAGCTTTTTATCAACGAGACGGATTTTGAGGTCGCCTTTGTAAATATGGTGAACAAGCTGATTTTTAGCAAAAAGGTTCTTTTACAACCGTTCCTTAATAGCCTTAAAAGCATTGACCAAGCTAATGCACTTACTCGAATTAACGAGCTTGAGACGGCTTTGGAACAGAACTTTGACCGAAGGCAGGTTCTTACAAACCTTCTTTCAAAGCAGTACATCGAGCCTGCACTATATGCCAAACAGAATAGTGAACTTTTAGCTGAAGCTGAGGAGTTGAGAAATGAAAAGGAAGCCTTGTACCGCTCGGTAAATGGTGAGCTTGAGAATTCGAAAGCAGTAAGCAGGCTCTTAAAGTATGTAAACAATAGTGCAGGACTTGCAGAATTTGATGCAGTTGCCTTTGAGGCACATGTTGACCACATTACTGTTTACACCAGAAGTGAAATAGGCTTCGCACTAAAGTGCGGTTTAACCCTTAAGGAAAGGTTGTGAGAATATGAGTCATGTCCCATACGGATACAGAATCGAAAATGGTAAAGCGGTGATTGATGAAGAAAAAGCAAAGCAAGTAAAGAAGATCTATAAAGCATACCTCTCTGGCCTTGCCTACGTGCCAGCAGCAGAAGCCGCCGGACTTAAGCTTTACCACACAGGTGCAAAGAAGATGATGCAAAATAAGCATTACCTCGGAGACGACTATTACCCGGCGATTATTGATAATGAGACCTTTGTCGCGGCAGAAGCCGAGCGTGTAAAACGACAGGCTAAGCTTGGAAGAGTATTTGATGATAAGCCAGCCAAAGTGAGCAAGATTGCTACAGGTTTTAAGATGCCAAAGGTTCAAATAAAATATGATGATCCTTTTACACAGGCAGAATACGTCTACAGCTTGATAGAAAGCGAGGTGGATGTATGATTTCCTTAGCCAGCAATGTTACGGTTATTCCTGCAAAGAAAACAATCGGTACACAGAAAACAACCGATAAAGTCCAGAAAACACGAGTAGCTGCTTATTGCCGTGTTTCCACTGATAGTGATGAGCAGGAAACCAGCTATGAAACACAGATTGAGCATTACACTTCGTTTATCAATAGTCACCCGGATTGGGTGCTGGCCGGGATATATGCCGATGACGGCATTTCTGGAATGAATACGAAAAAGCGTGATGAATTCCAGCGCATGATTAATGACTGTAACGAAGGCAAGATAGATATGGTTATTACCAAGTCCATCAGCCGATTTGCAAGGAATACGGTTGATTGTCTGAATTATACCAGAGCCCTTAAGAATAAGAACATCGGCGTTTACTTCGAAAAAGAAAATATCAATACGCTCGATGCTAAAGGTGAAGTTCTAATGACAATTATGGCTTCTCTTGCACAGCAAGAAAGTGAGTCATTATCGGCTAACGTTCGTCTGGGTTTGCAGTTCCGATACCAACAAGGAAAAGTTCAGGTCAATCACAACTGGTTCTTGGGATATACCAAAGATGCAGACGGGCACCTCATCATTGATCCAGAGCAAGCTGAAGTCGTTAAGCGCATCTATAGAGAGTACCTTAGCGGTAAGAGCTTCTTACAGATAAAAAGGTCGCTTGAAGCCGATGGAATTCTGAACGGTGCCGGTAATGCAAAATGGCATGAAAGCAATATAAAGCAGATACTTACAAACGAGAAGTACATCGGAGACGCTTTGCTTCAGAAGACCTATACGGTGGATATTCTTGAAAAGAAGCGTGAAGCTAATAAGGGTCAGGTTCCTAAATATTATGTAGAGGACAGTCATGAAGCTATTATTCCAAAGGATATCTTCCTAAAGGTACAGGAGGAAATCGCAAGACGCGCAAACCTTACCAAAGGCACCACAAAGCGCAAACGAATCTATAGTGGCCGCTACGCTTTATCTGGAATAGTGTTCTGCGCTCACTGCGGTGACATCTTCCGCAGAATTAAATGGAACAATCGTGGGTGTAAGTCCACCGTTTGGCGCTGCGTCAGCAGGGTAGAAAAAGATGGTCCAGATTGTACCGCAAGGACTGTTCATGAAGAATTTCTCCATGAGGTAGTTATCAAGGCCATAAACGAAGCGTTCCGGGAAAAGAAAGCAATCCTTCATCTTTTGCGAGAGAATATCGAGAGTAGTCTGGAGGAAGTCACTTCAAATCAGATTGCAGCGATTGATGAACAGATGAAGTCAATGCAGCAGGAGCTATTGGCAACCGTTAATTCTAAGAATACCGGTGATGAGCTTGGTATGGAGATTAGAAGGCTGCGTGATGAGAAGCAGGCCCTTCAAAATGAGCAGGCATCCCGACAGGATCTGAAAAAGCGAATTGATGAGTTGATGCGTTTTCTTAACGACCTGCCTTGTGAGCTGATTGATTATGAAGAAGATTATGTGAGGACTCTCCTGGAAAAGATAACGGTTTACGACGACCACATTATAGTTGAATTTAAGTCCGGAATTGAAATACAAATAGACAAAGAGATATAGAATATTGAGCCGCCGCCAATAGAGGGAACCAACACCCTTTGGCGGTTTTTCCACTTTTAAATGTTGATTATATCAATTCGTTATGTTATAATAATCGCTGACACAAATAAGAGTTTAGGAGGAACCGAAACTATGACAGCATCAATGCGTTTAAGATAAGCTGGCAATAAAAAAGGCAGAATCTATCCCGATGATAGGCTTTTTTGTTGTGCTTATTTATACGATATTGAGCATTCATTAGTTAAGGTGAGATTTAAACTATTTTACTATAGTTTTATTTAACTATGTCTTTTTAAAGAATGTTTCCATATTGTATGTTATGCAGACCAAAGCCACATTGTGGATTATGGCCTGCATTTTTTATTGCCTAGAATACTATTTAAAATAGAAATTCAAGCAAAAATAATATGCAGGAGATAATAAAGATGGAAAAATATATAAATTGGAAACTTAAGTTTTATACTATATGGGCAGGGCAGGCGGTTTCTTTAATCACTAGTGCCATCCTGCAAATGGCGATTATTTTTTACCTTACAGAAAAAACAGGATCTGCAATGGTCTTGTCTATGGCTTCACTAGTAGGTTTTTTACCCTATGCGGTCTTTGGACCAGCCATTGGTGTATTAGTGGATCGTCATGACAGGAAAAAGATAATGATAGGTGCTGATTTAATTATCGCAGCAGCTGGGGCAATGCTAGCTATTGTAGCATTGTATATGGAATTACCTGTATGGATGGTTATGGTAGTATTATTTATCCGCAGCATTGGAACGGCTTTTCATTCTCCAGCTCTCAATGCGGTTACGCCACTTTTAGTACCAGAAGAACAGCTTACGAAATGCGCAGGTTATAGTCAGTCTTTGCAGTCAATAAGCTATATTATTAGTCCGGCGGCTGCAGCATTGTTATACTCCGTTTGGGAATTGAATGCAATTATTGCCATCGATGTATTGGGCGCCGTGATTGCATCTATTACGGTAGCAATTGTAAGTATTCCCAAGCTGGACGATCCAGTGAAAAATTTGAAACCAAATTTCATAAGAGAAATGAAAGAAGGAATTGTCGAATTGAGACAAAACAAAGGCTTATTTGCCTTATTACTCTTAGGAACGCTATATACGTTTGTGTATATGCCAATTAATGCACTATTTCCTTTAATTAGCATGGAATACTTTAATGGAACACCTGTGCATATTTCCATTACCGAAATCGCTTTTGCATCTGGAATGCTAGTAGGCGGTCTACTATTAGGAAGGTTGGGGAACTTTGAAAAGCGTGTATTACTAATAACAGGTTCATTCTTTATAATGGGAGCCAGTTTAGCCGTTTCAGGATTACTTCCTCCAAGTGGATTTGTTATATTTGTAGCTTGCTGTGCAGTAATGGGGCTTTCGGTGCCATTTTATAGCGGTGTGCAAACAGCTCTTTTTCAGGAGAAGATTAAGCCTGAATATTTAGGACGTGTATTTTCTTTGACCGGAAGTATTATGTCATTTGCTATGCCAATTGGATTAATTCTTTCTGGATTCTTTGCTGATAGAATTGGTGTAAATCATTGGTTTTTACTATCAGGTATTTTAATTATTGGCATTGCTATAGTGTGCCCCATGATAACAGAGGTTAGAAAATTAGATTTAAAATAAAATAATATTGGAGGGATATTTATGTATCTTATTTTCATGTAATTCTTCCTGCTAAAATCGCAGGGTTTTCCCTGCGTACAAGCAAATGAAAGCATGCGATTATAGACAGGAGGAAATAAGATGGAATTGATATTAAAAGCTAAAGACATTCGTGTGGAATTCACAGGGCGAGATGTTTTAGATATAGATGAATTAGAAGTATATGATTATGACCGTATTGGTTTAGTAGGAGCAAATGGTGCAGGGAAAAGCACTTTACTCAGGGTGCTTTTAGGGGAATTAACTCCAGCAGGATGTAAAATGAATCGTCTGGGTGAACTTGCTTATATCCCTCAGTTGGACGAAGTAAGTTTGCAGGAGGAAAAAGATTTTGCACTTGTAGGCAAGCTGGGTGTTGAGCAATTAGATATACAGACCATGAGCGGTGGTGAAGAAACAAGACTTAAAATAGCACAGGCTTTATCAGCACAAGTACATGGTATTTTAGCCGATGAACCTACCAGTCATTTAGACCGTGAAGGAATTGATTTTCTAATTGGACAGCTAAAATATTTTACAGGTGCACTGTTAGTTATTAGCCATGACCGATATTTTCTTGATGAGGTAGTAGATAAAATATGGGAACTGAAAGATGGAAAAATCACTGAGTATTGGGGAAACTATTCTGATTTTCTTCGCCAGAAAGAGGAAGAACGCAAGAGCCAGGCAGCAGAATACGAACAATTTGTTGCGGAACGTGGCCGATTGGAAAGGGCTGCGGAGGAAAAGCGAAAACAGGCTCGTAAAATAGAACAGAAGGCAAAAGGTGCTTCAAAAAAACAAAACACTGAAGGCGGAGGACGTTTAGCTCATCAAAAATCAATAGGAAGTAAGGAAAAAAAGTTGCATAATGCCGCTAAATCCCTAGACCATAGGATTGCGGCCTTAGGAAATGTAGAAGCTCCAGAAGACATTCGCAGGATTCGTTTCAGGCAAAGTGATGCATTGGCACTCTACAATCCATATCCTATTGTCGGTACGGAAATTACTAAAATATTTGGGGATAAGATACTGTTTGAAAAAGCATCTTTTCATATTCCCCTAGGAGCAAAAGTGGCGCTAACTGGTGGCAATGGAACAGGAAAAACAACTTTAATCCAAATGATGTTAAACCATGAAGATGGAATTTCTATTTCACCTAAGGCAAAAATAGGTTACTTTGCACAAAATAGTTACAAGTACAACGGTAATCAGAAAGTCCTAGAGTTTATGCAGGAGGATTGTGATTACAATGTTTCAGAAATTCGTTCAGTTCTAGCATCAATGGGGCTTAAACAAAACGATATTGGAAAAAGCTTATCTGCTTTAAGCGGCGGAGAAATTATTAAATTGTTGCTGGCTAAAATGCTTATGGGTAGATATAACATCCTGCTAATGGATGAACCGAGCAACTTCCTTGACATACCAAGCTTAGAGGCTTTGGAAATATTAATGAAGGAGTATGCTGGAACTATAGTGTTTATCACACATGACAAACGGCTACTCGATAATGTGGCTGATGTGGTTTATGAAATTAGCGATAAGAAAATAAATCTGAAACATTAAATTTAAGGTAGTCGCCGGTCAATGTAGTCTATACTGGCTGGCGGCTCCATTGTTAAAAAGTATAAAGACTTTTTTTCTTTGGCAAGAATTAATGTATACTAAAATAATTTTAATAAGGAGTATTAAAATCAATGAGAGATATCGAAATAAAAGAGAATATACTATTTCAGATAGACATGTGCTGGCAACTTTATCTTTATCACACAGAGAATCTAAAGGAGACAGAGGCACTTTGGACATTCAGTCCCATGGGTCTGCAGATACGAAGGCAAGACGATGGATGGAGTATAGATTGGCCTGAAATCGAAAGTTACGAGATTGGACCGTCCAGTATTGCATGGATTATGTGGCATATTATATATTGGTGGCGCACTACGTTAGATTACAATTTTGGAGATGGTACCTTGAAAAAGGAAGACATTACTTGGCCTGGAAGTGTTGAAAAAGCAAAAGAAGAAATAAAAACTCTTCATGATAAATGGGTTGAAAAATTAATCAATATGTCGGATGCAGAATATCAATCACAGCAGTATGCAAAATGGCCACTTGAGGGTAGAAGCTTTGCTGATACTGCATTATGGTTAAATGGAGAATTGATGAAAAATGTAGCCGAAATAGGTTATGGACGATTTCTATATGCAGCTTGTAAAAAATAGAGATAGCGATAAATACGAGAATAATTTTTTTAAAGAAGGAGACTACCAATGAATAGTATAATAGAAAACATATTAACAAGAAGAAGCATACGAACTTTTAGAGAGACTCAGCTATCGGAGGAGGATTTAAATACCATTCTAACAGCGGGAAGCTATGCGCCTAACGGGATGGGAACACAGAGCTGGAAGTTTACAGCCATTCAAAAAACCAGTGTACTTGCAAAAGTGAATGAGGCTATTCGCCTAACCCTTATATCTATACCTGTTGTAGCAGAAACGCATCCTTATGTTGTGAGCCTTGTTGAAAAAGCGAAAGACGAGAGTTCAAATTTCCTGTATCATGCCCCCACCTTTATTATTGTTTCTAACTTAAAGGACAACGGAAACTCTATGCCGGATTCAGCATTAGCCATCGGGAATATGATGCTGGCAGCACACTCACTCGGTATTGGTTCCTGCTGGCTAAATCAGCTGCCAGGACTCACACACATGCCCTTAATCCGTGAGCTTTTGTCAGATCTTGATGTTCCCGTAAATCATATTGTTTACGGATCTGTCGTTATGGGTTATGCTGCAGAGGAGCCGAAACAGGCTGCCCCTCGTAAAAATGTCGTAAATATTATTCGTTGAGAACGAGATTGGAGGTTTAATATTGTTTATACGAGTAGTTCCGTATGACCCCTTTTGGGAAGTAGAGTATGAAAATGAATCACAGAAGATAAGTGGTATTTTGAAGGACGTATTGGTGGATATTTACCATATTGGCAGTACAGCAGTTAAAGGGTTACATGCTAAATCAATCATTGATATAATGCCCGTAGTGACAAATATTAGTTTAGTTGATAAGTATAATGAGGAATTTGTAGCCATTGGATATGAGTGTATGGGTGAGTTTGGTATTGAAGGACGGAGATATTTCCGCAAGGGTGGCGATAATAGAACACACCAGATTCATATTTTTGAGCAAAGCAATCACAAAGATATTAATAGGCATATAGCAGTAAGGGATTTTCTGCGTACACATCCTGACATCGCTTTAGAGTATGGTGAATTAAAGATGGAGCTGGCTAATCGATTCCCGGAGGATATTGAAGGCTACTGCGCTGGTAAGGATGCATTTGTAAAGCAACTAGAAAAGGATGCTTTGCGATGGTGGCAAACTGTCTGTTAGGAGGTTATTCTCAAAGGATTGCAAGAAGCAGTTGAGGATAATCCGTATAACTAACTATTACATATCATGCTGATTCGTATTGGTAGAATAACACGAATTAACAAAGGATATATTTGTAGTAGCAAGTGTATTTGTTTTATATTCTATGAACCTATTTGATTTACATAATTCTATGTGGTATAATGGACTTGCTTATAATATAGATGCTTGGATAGCAGGAGGTTGCAAGATGATGATGGCAGTTAAATTAGCCTTCTAAAATTAAAGAATAAAATTTTAGGAGGCTAATTTATGAAATTTAATTTGATAGATATTGAGGATTGGAATAGAAAGCCATACTTTGAGCATTATTTAAATGCGGTTAGGTGCACTTACAGTATGACTGCAAATATAGAGATAACTGGTTTACTGCGTGAAATTAAACTTAAGGGCCTGAAACTGTACCCTACGCTTATTTATATCATCACAACTGTGGTTAACCGTCACAAGGAGTTCCGCACCTGTTTTGATCAAAAAGGTAAGTTAGGATACTGGGATAGTATGAACCCAAGTTATACTGTCTTTCATAAGGATAACGAAACTTTTTCAAGTATTTGGACAGAGTATGACGAGAACTTCCCACGTTTTTACTATAATTACCTTGAGGATATTAGAAACTATAGCGACGTTTTGAATTTCATGCCTAAGACAGGTGAACCTGCTAATACAATTAATGTGTCCAGCATTCCTTGGGTGAATTTTACCGGATTCAACCTGAATATATACAATGATGCAACATATCTAATCCCTATTTTTACTTTGGGTAAGTATTTTCAGCAGGATAATAAAATTTTATTACCTATGTCTGTACAGGTGCATCATGCGGTTTGCGACGGTTACCATACAAGCAGATTTTTTAATGAGGCACAGGAATTAGCGTCAAATTATGAGACATGGTTAGGAGAAAAATAATATAAAAATTGCTTGTGCTTGGGAGCTATAAACAAAGATCGAAAAAGTTGTGAAGCTCGTGAGGAAGCAAAGCGACCGAAGAAGCAGATGTTCCACCTATGCAAGGACTTCCCGAGAAGACGAGTGACAGCGAAGACCGATTGGAAGGAGTCTGAGCTTAGTGGAGTAATATATTCCTTATAAAAATCATTTCAAAGGATTAGAGAAATCTAATCCTTTTTCTTTGTATTTTTATACCAAAGCATATGAATTTACTGGCCGGGGTCAAATTGCAGGAATTGGAGAGGGCTGTTATGACAATTACGAATTTAATTTTTCATTTTGGTGATATTTATCCTGCATTAGTTTGGGTTGATGAAACTGCAGTTCTAGTTTACTCAGGATATCCTGGTCAACTTACTCAAATATAGAAAGCGATAAAAAAGGTAGGAATCCCATTTGATAAAATCAGTAGGATTATTCTTACCCACTAATTGCCGGTGATATGCTTTGAGTTGCGGATGGGTATCTTGTTCCTTCTCCTGAGCAGATTAATTTCGATCATAATATGTATCATCATTTTAATTAGTGGATATGTTCCCTAAAACCTTAAAACCGTTGATATGTTCCCTCATACCTCAAAAACGCTAAAAAACGGTTGACCTGTTTCCACTTACGTATGGTATCAAAATTTCGGAGGTAGACATCATTTGGGGCAACTCGGGCCACGTTGAGACGTGTGTTTTATTGTCCCACAAAAGTGCAGACGATTTTATCAGTGTAAAAATGGAGTACGCAGACGACCGAAAAATCCAGCCAGATCGTATCACCTACAGGCTTATTCAGGAGTATATCGAAGAAAAGTACGGCTTCAAAGTTCACACTGCAAACATTGCAGAGGTCAAAAGAAACTTAGGCCTGCCGATGTACGACGCACCAAACGCAGTTGAAGAACTAAAACGCCCATATAAACCAGCACCAGAATATAAAGTAGAAGCTATTAAAGACGCATTAAGGCACTTCAAGGTCATAGATTAAAGTAAAGTACCCTTTCAGCAGATCATTACTGTTGAGAGGGTCTTGCTTTTTCAGAAGCCGGCCAATGTAAGGATAGCCCTACAAGATTGCGGGTCTTTCTCTTCGAGCCATGTTTCCAGATTGCTTATAGCGATATCCTTTTGAATATGGATGCTCTCTTCAAATCGATATTCGATTGCACATGTAAGGATATCAACAGGTTCATCAAGAACCTTACCGCCAAGAACTGGGTATTCGTCAATTACAATCCAGTCAGGTGGGAGACCATCAAAGAGAGCCTGCGGATACAATTCCCTAAAGTGAATCTCAATTTCCATAGCTTCGATCTCACCTTGTTCTTTATCTGGGTAACAAGTGGCATAAGATACATCGAAGCCTCTAGTGAGCAGCATCTGAACGACATTGATGAGTTCAATATCAACAGGAATGGTCTTATCGGCGCATTTACAACAAGGCTTCGACCAAATTTCACTGTATAGCTCTAAACATCGTGGACACATCGTCATCATACAATCACTTCCTTCACCAGTTTATAGAAAGTAGTTCTTTTAAGATTAAGTGCCTGCATAGTTGCAGTTGCAGTTTGCTCGCCAGTGCGGTGATATTTACCGCCGGGTACACTGGAATAACCGAGGTTACAAGTCTATTGTTTGGAGATGCGTCAGCCGTTTGGAGGAAAAAGGATCTGAATGTACTGCCCCTACCATAAACGAGGAAACATTGCAGACAGCAGTGGTCAAGGCTATTAACGAACTTTTGGCTAACAAAGAACCCTTCCTCCAGGCGTTGCAGAAAAACATAGCTACTATACTTAATGAAGAAAATGATAATGCCACCAATGATATTGATAGCAAATTGGAAGAATTACAACAACAGCTTCTTATCCAAGCAAAATCCAAGAATGACTATGAAGATGTGGCTGATGAAATCTACCACCTTCGAGAATTGAAGCAAAATGCACTTGTTGAAAATGCAGAGCGTGAAGGAAAAAGGCAACGAATCGCTGAAATGACTGATTTCTTTAATGAACAATCCTGTGAGTTAGAGGAATATGATGAGCAGTTAGTAAGGAGGCTTATAGAAAAAGTTACGGTATTTCATGATAAGTTCGCCGTTGAATTCAAATCAGGAGTCGAGATTGATGTAGAAGGGTAATCTTTAGAAAGAGAACAGAAGAATTATATTGGATTTTTAAAGATAATATGATATAATAAAACGACTTGGAGGTGGAAGAATGTATAACTTTTCTTGCTAATTATATGATGCATAATAAGATATTTAAAGAAACGGCTATAGAACCGTTTGTTTTGTTATGCAAATTGCAAGAAAGTTAAGTATTCTACACTCAATAATACATTACAGTAACCTTATGTTATGTATAACAAAAGGTAATAATAGTATTTGTTTTTGAGCCGTAAGAATTTACTTTCTTGCGGCTTTTAATATTTGTAAAAGAAAGGAAGATAAACGTGATAGACAATGATACTATGTCATTCATGACAAAATCCTTGCAGAGTTGGATAACATTATAGAGTAATTAATGCCGAAAACCGACTTTGCTTATAAAATTTTTATAATGTAAAGGAGGAAGAAATATATGTCCTTAATAAATGTTTCAAATCTAACTTTTTCATATGAAGGAAGTTATGACAATATTTTTGAAAATGTAAGTTTTCAGATAGATACAGATTGGAAACTCGGTTTTATTGGAAGAAACGGACGCGGTAAAACTACTTTCTTAAATTTACTGCTTGGCAAATATGCGTATTCCGGCAATATAAGTTCTACAGTTAAGTTTGAGTATTTTCCTTATGATGTGGAAGATAAGAGTCTATATACAATTGAAGTAATGAAGAGTATTTGTACGGAATGTATGGATTGGGAGATTTTTCGTGAAATATCATTGCTTGATGTTCAAGAAGATGCTTTATATCGTCCGTTTAATACATTGTCAAATGGTGAGCAAACAAAGGTCCTTCTTGCAGCTTTATTCCTTACAGCGAGTTGTTTCCTGCTTATTGATGAACCTACAAACCATCTTGACATCGATGCACGTAATGTAGTGCAAAACTATTTGAAACGCAAGAAGGGGTTTATTTTGGTATCTCATGATAGAAGCTTACTTGATCAATGTGTTGACCATATACTATCTATCAATAAAACGAATATCGAAATCCAAAAGGGAAATTTTACTTCTTGGTGGGAGAACAAAACGTTACAAGATAATTTTGAACTGGCAGAAAACAAGAAACTCCTTAAAGAAATAGGAAGGTTGTCTTATGCAGCAAAACGTAGTTCAAACTGGTCAAATAAAGTAGAAAAAAGTAAATATGGAACAACAAATTCTGGTTCAAAACTGGATAAGGGTTATGTTGGACATAAGGCTGCAAAAGCGATGAAACGTGCCAAAAATATTGAGTCAAGACATCAGGAAGCCGTTTTACAAAAATCAGAATTGCTCCACAACATTGAACAATATGATGACTTAAAAATTTCACCACTTGAATTTCACAAAGAGTGCTTAATAGAAGCGAATGATTTATCATTGTCTTATGGAGATAAAGAAGTATGCAGTAATCTTAATTTCAGAGTCAATATTGGTGATAGAGTTGCCATTATCGGAAAAAATGGGAGTGGTAAGTCTAGTATCCTAAAATTGATTAATGGAGATGATATTAAATTTACCGGAAATTTTATGCTAGCAAGTGGACTAAAAATTTCTTATATTTCGCAAGATACTTCATATTTAAAAGGTAATCTATCTGAATTTGCCTATAATAATAAGATCGATGAAACTCTATTTAAAACGATTCTTCGTAAACTGGATTTTAATAGAGAGCAGTTTGATAAGAACATGGTGGATTTTAGTGCTGGTCAGAAAAAGAAAGTACTAATTGCTAAAAGCCTTTGTGAAAGTGCACATTTGTATATATGGGATGAGCCATTGAACTATATTGATATTTTTTCACGTATCCAAATTGAAAAAATGATTTTGGAATATTGTCCTACACTATTGTTTGTGGAGCATGATGATGCTTTTTGCAATAACATTTGTACGAAAAATATTAATTTAGGTTTGTAGAGATTTTGAGTTGCCACAATAACTAAAAGATATTTACATGAAAGGGTGAAGAAATGTTAAAACAAAAAGAATTAATTGCAAACGTTAAGAATCTTACTGAGTCAGATGAACGAATTACAGCTTGTATGATGTATGGATCGTTTACCAAAGGAGAAGGTGACCAATACTCTGATATAGAGTTCTATATATTTTTGAAAGATAGTATAACCTCGAACTTTGATTCATCCAACTGGTTGTTTGACGTAGCTCCGTACTTGATGCTTTATAAAAATGAGTACGGAACAGAGGTAGTTATTTTTGATAATCTTATACGTGGGGAATTTCATTTCCTTTCTGAAATAGATATGAACATAATCCCCTCGTTTAAAGATTCAGGTTATATTCCTGATACGAAGGCTATGCTTATTTACGATGAAACAGGGCAATTAGAAAATTATTTATCAGAGATAAGTGGTGCAAGACCAAATAGACTTACTGAAGAAAATGCTAATTTTTTGTTGTGTAATTTCTCTAATCTATGGTTGATGGGAATCAACGTTCTAAAAAGAGGAGAATATGCTCGTTCATTAGAACTCTTATCACAACTTCAAAAAAATACACTACAACTTATACGTATGGCAGAAAAAAATGCTGATAATTGGCTAAACATGAGTAAAAACCTTGAAAAAGAAATTAGCCTTGAAAATTATAAAAAATTTGCAAAGACCACTGCTCGATTAGATAAGGTAGAATTATTTGAAGCCTATAAAAATTCTTTGCTATTAGTTATGGATTTGCAAAGTCACCTTATTGAACAATACAACTTAAAAGTTACACATGACATTTTAGAAAGATTGTTGAATTACATTAGTGAATAGGAGAGTAACGTTATTCACAGTATTGGGTACTGAAAATTAACAGCATACCTCAGTTTTTCAAAAAACAGCGAAGCCTATGGATATGTTCCCGTCTACCGATAGTGCAAAAAGTGTCGTGGATATGTTTCCGAGAACGGACATACACAAATGACATTCATTCTGTCCTCTCAATCCATGGTGTTAGAGGAAACATATCGACTGTGAACCTTTTAATTTTCCCTATACTTTTTAATTATTTTGACTGAATGAATGTAAGGGTATTCAAGTTAGATTTATTCAGTAACGTGCCAATCGAAAAAACTCAATATGTTAGCAATCTAATGTGTTTAGAAAGTCTGATGGATTCTGTAAACGCACTGATTTGAAGCCTTTTCCGGGGTTAATCCCAGGAGAGGGCTTTTTATTATTGTATCAAAATCTGCATGAACATAGAGAGAATCATTCAGAAAATGATACAATTTAATAAAGCCCAAAGGTACTGTGCATAGGGGTATGCAATGTGCAAAAAGGGTGTGCAAATGTGCGAGGCCGGGAGCAACCGGTTATTTTTATATCTTTTATTATATTTTAGCTGAAATTTACTTATTTTGGACTTGAGTTCAATGATTAAAGGATGGTGAAAATGTGAATTATCAAGAGTGGATTTTCAAGATTAAACACCATTTAGAAAATGTTCGCAAACAGGCGGTAAAACTAACTGCAGAGGTAATTGGGCAAACCCTATGTGAAGATGATTTCTACATGATTAGTATTTTAGATAAATGTATTAGGCTCATCGATGGGTTTGCAATTATGATAGAGAAGCGAAACTTGACGTGTGCAGGGATACTATTACGAGTACAGATTGACAACTGTTTACGGACATATGCACTTTATGCAGCGGAAAATCAAACTGAGATTATCCGAAGTGTGTATAGCGGGGAGAAACAAATTAACAGAATGAAAGCTAAGGATGGGAATCTTATGACAGATGCCTACCTACGTAAGCAGCTAGCGAAATTTGACAAGAGATTTGATTCTGTGTATAAGGCTGCTTCTGGTTACATCCATCATTCTGAGAAGGCATTTTACTCTGTGGTATCTGTAAAAGAAATGATGATGATAATGCAAAACAAACGTATGGGTGTAGACATACAAATCCAGATATTTGTGGCTCCAGCTATATAAATAATGTTTGTGCATTTGCATCTGAAGATAAAATTTGCAAAAAGCCTTCTGCAAAATGGAAAAAGATATATTACTTACTAAAAAGGGAGGAGGCTTAAATGGATTTTTTCAAATTAGAATCACTTTGTGATGAGATAATTGATTGTCCACATTCTACTCCGAGGTGGTTAGATAGTGGAATAAGAGTAATTAGAAACTACAATTTAAATGGAGCACATTTTGACTTCTCCAAATCATCATATGTTGATGAAGAGACATATTTGAATAGAACTAAAAGAGCAAAACCAGAAGCAAACGATATTATTATTTCGCGTGAGGCACCAATGGGGACAGTTGCAATCATGCCAAAAGGTTTAAAATGTTGCTTAGGTCAAAGACTAGTTTTGCTAAAAGTTAAGACTGAAAAGGTAAATCCACACTATTTACTATATGCATTAATGTCCCAATACGTACAAAAACAAATTAGAAAAGTAGATGTCACTGGATCAATAGTAAGCAACTTAAATATTCCAGACTTAAAGGAGCTAGTAATACCTGTATGTGAACGAAATGAACAAGATAAAGTTGCATCCATCTTAGTCTCTATTGATAAAAAGATTGGGATTAACAATAGAATTAATGACACACTTCAACAGCAAGCACATGATATTTACATGCACCTATTCTATAAAAAGAATACAAATGGAAAAATTTCTGACCTGTTAATAGAAAATGGAAAATCTAGTATAAAGGTTGGAGAAGCTAAAGATATTAATGGGGACTATCCGTTTTTCACAAGCGGTGAAGCAATTCTTGAATGGAAAGAAGCACTTGTTGAAGGTAGAAATTGTTTCTTAAATACAGGTGGAAATGCTGATGTAAAATTCTATGTAGGTGGTGCTGCATATTCTACTGATACTTGGTGTATTAGCGCAAGGGATAAGATTCCACGGATAAAGCTCGTGGACTGCAAGAATATTGATTACCTAAAACAGAGTGGCGTTTACTTCCTTGATTGGTGGCTTTTCTTATTTACGGATTGACTTTGACTGTGAATATACGTATAATAATATCAACAATGTTGTTGATATTATTATTAATAAGGAGTGGACAACATGATTGATGTAAATGAGCTATTGGAAGAAGCTATTAGAGAAACTGAAAATCTAAATGATGGCGAAGTTTTTCTTGTTAAAGATTTATTCAAGGGATATGTGTGGAATAGGATACCCAGAAAGGATCGACTTCTGCTTGGAACGTTATTTTTAAACCATGTTAGCAAAATGAATGGTAATTTAAAGGCTATTGAAAAGACTTCATCTAATCAGCAGAGGTATAAAAAGACAATTGATAAGTTTTAACTATCTTTTGTGAAATTAAAAAAATTATAAATATGTTGAGTAGAAGCAAAAGATTTGGCTTGGAATTTTTACAGCAGTGAATCGATAAAAGGAGCATGCTTGATGGTAGATAATATTATTAAATCAGTAGCAGAGAAATTATCCTCTCTGTCTTATATAGAAGGTATTGTTTTAGGTGGTTCACGTGCAAGGGGCACCCATACAGAGGATTCGGATATAGATATCGGCATCTATTACAATTCAGAATCATTTGACATAAATACTATTAATCAATTCGCTACAAAGCTGGATGATGAGCATAGAAATAACCTTGTTGTACCTCCCGGAGCATGGGGTGATTGGATTAATGGCGGCGGATGGTTAGTCATAAACGGGTATCATGTGGATTTAATTTTACGTGATATTAAACGTGTGGAACAAATAATGAAAGATACAGAGCACGGAATTGTTACTGCCAATTATCAGACTGGGCATCCCCATGGTTATATTAGTGCAATGTATCGAGGAGAATTAGCGATTAGCAAAATACTATATGCTAAGAATGAAAGCTTATGCGAATTAAAAAAACAGGCAGAAACTTATCCCAATGCTTTGCAGAAAAGTTTAGTTAACTTTTTTATGTTTGAAGCAGGGTTCTCTTTAATGTTTGTAAAAGCAAATTCGGGAACAGACGATAAATATTATATTGCGGGTCATGTTTTTCGTATAGTTTCATGTTTAAATCAAGTGTTATTTGCATGTAATAATGCTTATTGTATCAACGAAAAGAAAGCTATAAAACTGCTTGAAACTTTTGAACATAAACCTGAAAAATATACCGAGAAGGTAAATCATATTTTTGAAGTACTCGGTATCTCACTTTTTGAATGCTACGACATGACCGAGAAGCTTTATAATGAAGTGAATGAAATTGTATCGGAGATAAATAACTTTTTAAACGAGGAGAGTTCAGATGAAAGAAAACAAATATGATGATAATATATTTTTTCAAAAATACAGTCAAATGAGTCGCTCGCAGAAAGGACTGGCTGGTGCGGGAGAATGGGAGACTTTGAAAAAGATGCTACCTGATTTTAAGGGTAAGCGTGTGCTTGATTTAGGATGCGGCTATGGATGGCACTGTATATATGCGATGGAAAACGGTGCTTCCTCTGTAGTAGGTGTTGATATTTCTCATAAAATGCTCGAAGTAGCAAAAGGAAAAACCCATTTTCCACAGATTGAATATGAATGCTGTGCCATAGAAGATGTGGATTTCCCAGAGGAGAGCTTTGATGTAATACTAAGTTCGCTTGCGTTTCATTATGTAGCAGACTATGAGAATTTAATAAAAAAGATATATAGGATGCTGAAGGCTGGTGGCAATTTAGTTTTTACAGTTGAACATCCTGTTTTTACTGCTCATGGAACACAAGACTGGTATTATAACGAAAAAGGAGAAATACTGCATTTCCCGGTGGACAATTATTATTATGAGGGCAAACGGACAGCTATGTTTTTGGAAGAAAAGGTTACAAAATATCATAGAACACTGACCACATATCTAAATACACTGCTTTCAAATAGTTTTATAATAAATCAGATTGTGGAGCCACAGCCGCCAGAGAACATGATGGATATTCCGGGGATGGCGGATGAAATGCGACGCCCAATGATGCTGATTGTATCGGCAAAAAAGAAGATGTAATAATATAGAAAAAATAAACGAGGAGTATGTAAATGAGATCAGAAAAAGAAATGATGGATTTAGTACTTTCTTTAGCAGAACAGGATGAACGTATTCGAATTGTGACCCTTGAGGGGTCACGCGCAAATATTAATATACCTAAAGATGAATTTCAGGATTATGATATTACATATTTTGTAAGTGATATAGAACCGTTTATATCTAATGATGACTGGCTTAATCAATTTGGGAATATAATAATGATGCAAAAGCCGGAGGATATGGAATTATTCCCACCTGAAGAAAAGGGATTTTCCTATCTTATGCTATTTGATGATTACAATAAAATTGATCTTACCTTATTGCCCTTGGAAGAGTTAGATAATTACCTAAAGGGCGATAAATTAATAAAGGTTCTAATTGATAAAGATTGTAGAATTAAAAGGGACATAGTTCCGACTGATATAGATTATCATGTAAGAAAGCCAAGCGCAAGGGAGTATGATGATTGCTGCAATGAATTTTGGAATGTAACACCTTATGTTATTAAAGGATTGTGCCGCAAAGAGATACTGTTTGCAATCGATCATCTGAACCAGATTCTACGGTTTGAACTACTTAGGATGATGTCGTGGAAGGTTGGGATAAAGACAGAATTTTCATTAAGTGTTGGGAAAAATTATAAGTATATTAACAAATACATTGATGAAGATCTATGGAATAGATTATTATCTACATATCGCATGGATTCCTATGAAAATATTTGGAAGTCATTATTTATATGCCACCAATTGTTCAGGGAAGTGTCCAAAGAGGTAGCAGAACTACTGGGGTTTGATTATCCAGAGTATGGTAAGAACATAACAAGATATACCGAGGACATGTATAAAAAATATGTTGAAAATGACTATTTTTAAAGATTAGCAAAGATTATTAACCATAAGCAAGGGGTGTAAATGTATGGAAAGTACTGATGTTATAAATGAAATTAGAGGTATATTACCTCGTAACTCAATTGGAAAATATGATTTACTAACTATTTTTACACATAAAACCGTTTTTGATAAAATTGTAAAAGTACTATCATTGGATTTTCAAAATAAAGTAGATTATGTGGCTGCCCCAGAAGCAATTGGATGGATACTAGGCACTGCCATAGCCAAAGAACTTGGAGTGGGGTTTATTGGAGTAAGAAAAGGTGATAAGCTGCCATACGCAAAAGAAGAGATTATTTCGACACATTTTACCGACTATTCAGGTCAAGATAAAAGCTTTGAAATATCTAAGAGTTCTATTGTGAGGAACAAAAGAGTTTTGATTGTAGATGATTGGATAGAGACAGGTTCTCAAATGAAGGCTTTAATAGCTTTGTTAGAGAAATTGGATTGCAGCATTATTGGGTTGGCTACTATTGGGATTGATATAAATGAGGTTACTCAAAAATGGATAGACAGCAGTTTTGTAGCTTATATTGGCTCAAACATATAATAAACCGAAAGAAAATCTTGAATCAAAATTTTGGATGGCGTTAATTTACAATACAACGAAAGATGTTTACTCTTTTTTTATAAATTTTAAGAGGCGTTAAAAAACAGTTTTCAGACGAAAGGAGATCGAAGTTGAGTATAGATTTAAGTAACAAAAAAATTCCGAAAGAAGCAATTCAAGCATTAAAAACTATAGCGGAACTACTTGATAATATGTTAATTGGGGTGTATTTGTATGGTTCGGCAGTAATGGGTGGTTTACGTATGAATAGCGATGTAGATATTTTGGTAATAACAAATCAAAGTTTATCTGAAAAAACTCGAAGGAATCTTACAAATAGGTTAATGCTTATATCTGGGAAAATAGGAAACATAAAAGATATGAGGCCTCTTGAAGTTACGGTCATAAATCAAAAGGATATTGTCCCTTGGCATTTCCCCCCCAAATATGAATTTATGTATGGCGAGTGGCTAAGAGAGCAGTTTGAAAAGGGAGAAATTCCTGAGTCGACTTATGATCCGGATTTAGCAATACTTTTAGCACAACTAAGAAAAAATAGTATTAACCTTTTGGGACCAAAGGCAACAGAAGTAATTGAGCCTGTGCCAATGACAGATATTCGAAAAGCAATTAAAGAATCGTTGCCCGGGTTGATAGCTAGCATTAACGGTGACGAACGCAATGTGATTTTAACTTTAGCCAGAATGTGGCTGACAGCATCTACTGGTGAAATTCGCTCAAAAGATCTGGCAGCTGAATGGGCGATACCTCAATTACCCGATGAGCATGCTACTTTACTCAACAAAGCGAGAGAGGCTTATTTAGGAGAGTGTGTTGACAAGTGGGAAGGAATGGAATCTGAGGTGGCTGAACTCGTTAATCATATGAAAAAGTCTATAGAGTCTTCCCTTAATATCCAATTACCTTTTCGAATAGTTTAAATATAACAAAGACTAGTTGTTAATGTGCATTATTGATTGCTTCGATATGTTCCCCCATATATCAGTTTCTTAAAAAATAATCAAAATACCGTTGATACGTTCCCGCGAACGAAAGGGTTAAAAATCAGCTTAAGACATCAATGCCATCAACTCGAGCCATGGTGTTAGAGGAAACATATCTACACTGAACCTTTTAATTTTACCTATACTTTTTAATTATTTTGACTGAATGAATGTAAGGGTATTCAAGTTAGATTTATTCAGTAGCGTGCCAATCGAAAAACTCAATCCGTTAGCAATCTAATGCGTTTGACAAGTCTGAGGACTTCTCTAAACGCATTGATTTCAAGCCTTTTCCGGGGTTCTGCCCAGGAGAGGGCTTTTTATTTTTGTATCAAAATCTGCATGAACATAGATCCTTGTATGGGAAGTGGTCATATTCTGGTATATGCTTTTGACGTACTTATGGAAATATATAGAGAGTGTGGATATGTGGATAGGGATGCGGCACAAGCGATTATTGAAAATAATCTATTTGGTTTAGATATTGATAACCGTGCATATCAGCTTGCATATTTTGCTGTTATGATGAAAGCAAGAAGTTATGACAGAAGATTCTTAACAAGAAAAATTCAGCCGAATGTAACTGCGATTATAGAAACAAATGCGATAAGCCAGTTCTATTGTGAAGGGGTTACCAATGATAACGAGTTCAATAAAATAGGCGAATATTTAATCAAGACATATAAAAATGCTAAAGAAGTTGGAAGTTTGATTTCTGTTGAGGGAAATGATTATGTTGAATTTAAGGAATACATAGATAATTGTAACGTATCAGGTCAGATTACTATGGAAAGTAATAACTGGTATAGTGAAGTTATGCCTACAATGCAAAAAGTAGCAAAACAAGCTGATATTATGGCGAGAAAATATTGTGTTGTATCTACAAATCCACCATACATGAACAAGTTAGAAGGGGAGCTGAAAAAAGTTGTTATTGAAAAATATAAAGCATATAGTGGCGATCTGTTTTCTGTGTTTATGTATAGGAATTTTGACTACTGTACAAAGAATGGATATTCTGCATTTATGACCCCATTTGTGTGGATGTTTATCAAGACTTATGAGCAATTAAGAACGTATATTATTGAGCAAAAATCAATTATAACGCTTGTTCAAATGGAGTATTCTGCATTTGAGGAAGCGACAGTACCTATTTGCTCCTTTGTTTTAAAAAATGGAAAAGAATGCAAAAATGGATTATACATTAAATTATCTGAATTTAAAGGTGGAATGGAAGTACAGAGACAGAAAGTTATAGAAGCACTTAAGGACAAAAGTTGTAATTATTTTTATAATGAAAAATAGTATGAAAATCTAGTTATCCGTATAAACACTGGACTTATCACACTTTATCAAGGTCGAAACCAATCAATTTACTACTAATTTACTACTTATGAATGAGCTTTGATACGACGATTTACCCTTGAAAAGTGAAGAAACAAAGATACTTCCAATAAAAATTGAATAGGCAAAAGGTGGACACTTCAAAAATGAGGTGTCTATTTTTTTACCCGATTTGAAAGGACGTGATACTACGAAAATAGAAAAACAAGAGAATAAAGGTCGCTCCCCACCGTGAAAGACCATCAAACAAACGAGATTCATTCAACCATAAAAAAGAAAGGATAGGTAAAAATATGGAACTGAGATTCTACGTCAGTACTTTATAAACCACTCTCAAAGCATTGATAAATATACGTTCCTTCAAAATTCAGCTTTCACCCATTGGGTGAAAGAAAAATGCTCAAAAATGTGTTGAATTATCAGCTTTTATGAGTCGAGATATGGTACAATAATAGTAACAAAAGCAGAAAAAGGGGTTTAAATTATGATTAATAAAATTGATTTCACAGCTAAGAATCTAACATCAAATGCAGGTCTTTTTCTTCTCCTTGAGAACGCAAAAAGTAATGAGATTTTTGATCTAGTTGAAGATGACCTCGTATTTGATAATGACTCCACAAATAAAATCAAGATGAATCATATAAAGACGATGATCTGTGGTCACTTTATTGGTATAGACAAGCTAGAACGTCTAAAGCTCCTTCAAAATGATCCACTCGTTAATGAATTTGATATTTCCGTAAAAGAACCTGAAACAGTGTCACGATTTTTAGGAAACTTCACCTTTAAGACAACACAAATGTTTAGAGACATTAATTTTAAAGTCTTTAAAAAACTGCTCACTAAAAGTAAATTGACATCCATTACGATTGATATTGATAGTAGTGTAATCAACGTAGAAGGTCATCAAGAAGGTGCATCAAAAGGATATAATCCCAAGAAACTAGGAAACCGATGCTACAATATCCAGTTTGCATTTTGCGACGAATTAAAAGCCTACGTCACCGGATTTGTAAGAAGTGGCAATACTTACACAGCTAACGGTGCATCTGAAATGATCAAAGAAATAGTAGCCAACATCAAAACAGATGATTTAGAGATTTTATTTCGAATGGATAGTGGCTACTTTGATGAAAAAATTATTGAAACGATAGAATCTCTTGGTTGCAAATATTTAATTAAAGCCAAAAGTTATTCTACGCTTGCATCCCAAGCAACGAATTCATCGGTTGTATTCGTTAAAGGTGAAGAAGGCAGAGAAACTACAGAACTGTTTACAAAATTAGATAACTGGGAGAAAGACAGAAGGTTTGTTGTGTCTCGCGTACTGAAACCAGAAAAAGAAAGAGCACAAATATCACTTTTAGAAGGCTCTGAGTACGAATACTTTTTCTTTGTGACAAACACTACATTGCTTTCTGAAAAAGTAGTTATATCCTATGAAAAACGTGGCAATGCTGAGAACTATATTAAAGAAGCCAAATACGACATGGCGGTGGGTCATCTTTTACTTAAATCATTTTGGGCAAATGAAGCGGTGTTTCAAATGATGATGCTTTCATATAACCTGTTTTTGTTGTTCAAGATTGATTCCTTAGAGCCTTCAGAATACAGACAGCAAATAAAGACCTTTCGTTTGAAGTATGTATTTCTTGCAGCCAAAATCATTAAAACCGCAAGAACTGTAATTATGAATTTGTCAGAAAACTATCCGTACAAGGAAGTGTATGAAAAATGTCTGGTATAATAAAGATATCATCTTGAAAATCGAGTGTTGCTCTGTGGATAACTTGCAGGGTTTAATAAGTATCTTTACTCCATTGAAAAAGATTGAAAGGTGGTGGTAAATAATGTTACAATGTGGGAGTATCAGTTTAAATTCTTCGTGAAATAGTGTTCTTTTAAGCTAATAAAAAATGCACGTGGAATTTAGGTTATAAGTATAATTATCCAACAAAAATACTTGCAGCAAGTTTTAAAAACATAAGCCAGGTCAATGATTCCTTTGCCGCAGGCGCGCAAGCCGCAACAATAACACCTGAAATTTTACTGGATGTATTAAAAATGCCGGCAATCCAGAAAGCGGTTGATGATTTTGAAAATGACTGGGAGGATATATATGGAAAAGTTTCTATGGCAGATTTTTAATATGTGAAATAAAGCTGACCTGATTACATCGAAATGCGCTGCAGTGGAAATATAGTAAAAAACATGCAGGGTGTAACAGTCCCAAATTCAGGAGGCTTAAAAGGGATAGAGGCAGCTGCAATCCTTGGAGCCCTGGGCGGTGATGCATTAAAAGGAATAGAAGTGTTGGAAGAGCTTGAATGCGTTCGGTATTGTGATATTTGGTTTGGAAGGATAGGATTAAGGTGATTACCAACAGATTTATGTTTCAGTTATGATATTTCTGTATGGATTTTCTTATTTATAGCCTGTTTCCCCCATGCGCCCAGAAGCTCCAGAACAGGATATAATTCATTGCCGGTCTCGGTTAGTGAATATTCCACTCTGGGAGGTATTTCATTATACTGTTTTCTCATGACAATATGGTCTTTTTCTAATTCCTGCAGACTTTTGCTCAGCATGATATTGGATATACCGTCTATTTTCCGTCTGAGATCATTAAAACGTATGACTTTCTCTCTGGCGACAAACCATATAATGGGAATTTTCCATTTCCCATCCAAAATACTGATTGCATAGGAAGCTGGACAGTCTTTGATATCATTTTTCATAGGTTAACTCCACCTTACTTAGTAAATTAATTTTTAGTACTTGAATTATACTAATCATATAAGTATACTAAAGTAGTCTCAAAGAAAAGTAAAGAAAAATTTATTTATGGAGGTAAAAAAGGATGAGTCAAGTTGTTGATTTTTTAAATGAAGCAAAAACTTATTATTTTGCAACCGTTGAAGGAGACCAGCCAAGGGTCAGACCGTTTGGTGCAGCCATGGAGAGGAATGGCAAGGTCTATCTTGGTACAACCAATCAGAAAAAAGTTTATCAGCAGTTATTGGCAAATTCAAAGGTGGAAGTCTCAGGTATGGCAAAAGGAAAATGGATTCGGCTCACCGGCGAAGCCGTAATTGATGATACCGTGGAAGCAAGGGAAGCAATGCTTGAAGCAAATCCGCCTTTGAGAGATATGTATAGCGCTGATGATGGGAAATTCACCGTATTTTATTTGAAAAACATGCAGGCAGTTTTATATTCCTTTACAGGAGATCCGGAGATATTAGATAATTAATCAAAACATGCAGCCCAAGTGTAGAAATATGGGCTGCTTTTATTGTTATATTTATGCTTTTTGGTAATAATTCTTTGGCATCATCATCATAATGATCAAGATGTTTATGAGTGACGATCACAGCATCTACATCAATGGAAACTGTCAAGCTTACCAATGGATTTGATTTATCTGCTCTGGAAGTTCGGATATATTTATGTAAAGTTAGTGTTTTTGTCCATTATAATTAAAAGACCAAAAGACAAAAACAAATCTAATTTATTGAGTTGGCTTTTGGTATTTAAAAGCCAATGGACAAAATAGAAAAAGTCAAGGATTGCTTAGGTGGAGATTTTTTAAAGTGGTTTTCTTTAAAAAATACTACCTGATCCTTTACTTTCTATAAACGATTATTGCCAACAAATCTATTTTATTGAGTTGGCGATGGTCGTTTTTTTGTTTCTTTTTTTCCGTAAAAAAAGAAAGGTTTTAATCTTTTGCAAGTGATGAATTTCCAATGGAACTTAAATTTGTGATTCCCAAGATGGAAAAAACATTCGGCAATTTAGAATTTGCTGGCGAGGATAAAGTCGTACAGCGAAGAATCAACGGACATCTAACCGTCTTATCTCGAAGCTATAATCTCTATTCAGACGTTCAAAGAGCAGATGATATTGTGGTCGTACTTCCTGCTGAAGCTGGCGAAAAACATTTCGGCTTTGAGGAACGTGTTAAGTTAGTCAATCCACGTATTACCGCCGAGGGCTATAAAATCGGCACTCGTGGTTTTACAAATTACCTTTTACATGCTGACGACATGGTAAAAGAATAAAGAAAGAGAGGAAAAATGATGAGATTAGCAAATGGTATCGTATTAGATAAAGACACGACTTTTGGAGAATTAAAATTCTCTGCTCTACGTCGTGAAGTGAGAATCCAAAATGAAGACGGTACGGTTTCAGAGGAAATCAAAGAACGTACCTATGACTTAAAATCCAAAGGGCAAGGACGCATGATTCAAGTAAGTATTCCTGCCAGCGTGCCTTTGAAAGAGTTTGAATATAACGCACGGGTGGAACTTATCAATCCCATTGCGGATACTGTCGCTACTGCTACCTTTCAAGGAGCAGATGTTGACTGGTACATCAAGGCAGACGATATTGTGCTGACAAAGGATTCTAATTCCTTTAGAAATCAACAGCCACCTAAGAAAGAACCTGCTACGGACAAATAGCCACGTATCTTCCATTAGAGAGAAAGGAGAAAATCAAACATGAAACAGCGTGTCTTTCGTGGTAAAAGGATTCGTCCGAGTGACAAAGATTTAGTCTTTCATTTTACAGTAGCGTCCTTACTGCCTATTTTACTGCTTGTTGTCGGACTGTTTCATGTGAAGACAATCCAGCAGGTCAACTGGCAGGACTTTAACCTATCACAAGCAGATAAGATTGACATTCCGTATTTAAGTATCAGTTTCAGTGTCGCAATTCTTGTCTGCTTGCTGGTGGCGTTTCTATTCAAACGGTATCGCTATGATACGATTAAACAACTCTACCACCGTCAAAAGCTGGCGAAGATGGTTCTTGAAAATAAGTGGTATGAATCAGAACAGGTCAAAACAGATGGCTTCTTCAAGGATTCCCCCAGTCGTACCAAAGAAAAGATAACCTACTTCCCTAAAATCTATTATCGCCTTAAAAATGGCTTAATACAGATACAAGTGGAAATCACTCTGGGGAAATATCAAGACCAGCTCCTACACTTGGAAAAGAAATTAGAAAGTGGCTTGTACTGTGAGCTGACGGATAAAGAGTTAAAGGATTCCTACAGTTAAGTCCGATTCTTCAAGTTTAAAAACGGAACGTCAAAGTAATACAGTTCAAGAAAGAACGGTTCAAAAGCCAGTAACTTCAAGTGCACCAACAGATAGAGCTTCACAACGTTCAATCACAAAAGAACGTCAGTCTACTGTTCAAAGAGTACCACTACAAAATACAAAAAGTAGACCACCAATCAAAACCGCCACCATTAAGAAAGGCAGTAAGAAACCATGAAGCTGAAAACTTTAGTGATTGGTGGTTCGGGATTATTCTTGATGGTCTTCTCACTGCTTCTGTTTGTCGCCATTTTATTTTCAGATGAACAAGATGGCGGTTTTTCCAACATTCACTATGGCGGTGTGGATGTTTCCGCAGAAGTGCTGGCTCATAAGCCTATGGTAGAAAAAGTTGCCAAAGAATATGGAATTGAAGAATACGTCAATATACTTCTTGCGATTATACAGGTGGAATCGGGTGGTACAGCAGAAGATGTTATGCAGTCCTCGGAATCCCTCGGTCTTCCACCTAATTCATTGAGTACAGAAGAATCCATTAAGCAAGGTGTGAAGTATTTCAGTGAGTTATTAGCCAGTAGCGAAAGGCTTGGTGTAGATTTAGAATCGGTTATCCAGTCCTACAATTATGGTGGTGGTTTCTTAGGATATGTGGCTAATCGTGGGAATAAATATACCTTTGAACTGGCTCAAAGTTTCTCAAAAGAGTATTCGGGTGACGAAAAAGTGTCTTACCCCAATCCCATAGCCATACCTATCAATGGGGGCTGGCGATACAATTACGGGAATATGTTTTATGTGCAACTGGTAACGCAGTATCTTGTCACAACAGAGTTTAATGATGATACAGTACAAGCCATCATGGACGAAGCTCTGAAATTTGAAGGCTGGAAGTATGTCTATGGCGGAGCTTCCCCGACTACCTCTTTTGATTGTAGCGGACTGACACAATGGACGTATGGAAAAGCTGGAATCAACTTACCACGAACAGCACAACAGCAATATGATGTAACCCGGCATATCCCATTATTGGAAGCAAAAGCCGGCGATTTGGTTTTCTTTCATTCTACCTATAACGCTGGCTCTTATATTACTCATATCGGGATTTATTTAGGCGATAACCGTATGTTTCATGCAGGCGACCCTATCGGTTATGCCGACTTAACAAGCTCTTACTGGCAACAGCATTTAGTGGGAGCAGGACGAATCAAACAATAAGAAAGGACGATTCAATGATGAAATTCGGAAAAAATCAGAATACAGAAAAACAGACACCAAAGGAAAAGAAACCTCGTGTCTATAAGGTCAATCCTCGTAAAAAGGTTGTGATTGTCCTATGGGTACTTTTAGGACTTAGTTTCAGCTTTGCGATATTCAAGCACTTTACAGCCATTGATACCCATACCATTCATGAAACCACCATCATAGAAAAGGAATATGTCGATACTCATCATGTGGAAAATTTTGTAGAGAACTTTGCGAAAGTCTACTATTCATGGGAACTAAACGACAAGTCCATTGATAATCGCATAGAAAACCTGAAAGCATATCTGACAGAGGAACTTCAAGCTCTGAATGTCGATACAGTTCGTAAAGATATTCCTGTATCGTCTTCTGTAAAAGGATTTCAGATATGGACGGTAGAAGCAGATGGCGACAATCAATTTGATGTAACCTACAGTGTAGACCAACTCATTACAGAGGGGGAAAATACAAAGACCGTCCACTCTGCTTATATAGTGAGTGTCTATGTAGACAGTACTGGAAATATGGTCCTCATTAAGAATCCGACCATTACTAGCATACCAAAGAAATCAGACTATAAACCAAAAGCTATTGAAAGTGAGGGTACGGTTGATTCCATTACAACCAATGAAATCAATGAGTTTTTAACGACGTTCTTCAAGCTCTATCCTACAGCGACAGCCAGTGAACTTTCCTACTATGTGAATGACGGGATATTAAAACCAATCGGAAAAGAGTACATCTTTCAAGAACTGGTAAATCCTATTTACAATCGTAAGGATAATCAAGTCACGGTATCGCTGACAGTGGAGTATATCGACCAGCAGACCAAAGCAACGCAGGTATCTCAATTTGATTTGGTACTTGAAAAGAACGGGAGTAATTGGAAGATTATAGAATAACAAATATTGGTACATTATTACAGCTATTTTGTAATCACGTACTCTCTTTGATAAAAAATTGGAGATTCCTTTACAAATATGCTCTTACGTGCTATTATTTAAGTATCTATTTAAAAGGAGTTAATAAATATGCGGCAAGGTATTCTTAAATAAACTGTCAATTTGATAGTGGGAACAAATAATTGGATGTCCTTTTTTAGGAGGGCTTAGTTTTTTGTACCCAGTTTAAGAATACCTTTATCATGTGATTCTAAAGTATCCGGAGAATATCTGTATGCTTTGTATGCCTATGGTTATGCATAAAAATCCCAGTGATAAGAGTATTTATCACTGGGATTTTTATGCCCTTTTGGGCTTTTGAATGGAGGAAAATCACATGAAAATTATTAATATTGGAGTTTTAGCTCATGTTGATGCGGGAAAAACTACCTTAACAGAAAGCTTATTATATAACAGTGGAGCGATTACAGAATTAGGAAGCGTGGACAGAGGTACAACGAAAACGGATAATACGCTTTTAGAACGTCAGAGAGGAATTANAATTCAGACGGCGATAACCTCTTTTCAGTGGAAAAATACTAAGATGAACATCATAGACACGCCAGGACATATGGATTTTTTAGCAGAAGTATATCGTTCATTATCAGTATTAGATGGGGCAATTCTACTGATTTCTGCAAAAGATGGCGTACAAGCACAAACTCGTATATTGTTTCATGCACTTAGGAAAATAGGTATTCCCACAATCTTTTTTATCAATAAGATTGACCAAAATGGAATTGATTTATCAACGGTTTATCAGGATATTAAAGAGAAACTTTCTGCGGAAATTGTAATCAAACAGAAGGTAGAACTGCATCCTAATATGCGTGTAATGAACTTTACCGAATCTGAACAATGGGATATGGTAATAGAAGGAAATGATTACCTTTTGGAGAAATATACGTCTGGGAAATTATTGGAAGCATTAGAACTCGAACAAGAGGAAAGCATAAGATTTCATAATTGTTCCCTGTTCCCTGTTTATCACGGAAGTGCAAAAAACAATATAGGGATTGATAACCTTATAGAAGTGATTACGAATAAATTTTATTCATCAACACATCGAGGTCAGTCTGAACTTTGCGGAAAAGTTTTCAAAATTGAGTATTCGGAAAAAAGACAGCGTCTTGCATATATACGTCTTTATAGTGGCGTACTGCATTTGCGAGATTCGGTTAGAATATCGGAAAAGGAAAAAATAAAAATTACAGAAATGTATACTTCAATAAATGGTGAATTATGTAAAATCGATAAGGCTTATTCCGGGGAAATTGTTATTTTGCAGAATGAGTTTTTGAAGTTAAATAGTGTTCTTGGAGATACAAAGCTATTGCCACAGAGAGAGAGAATTGAAAATCCCCTCCCTCTGCTGCAAACGACTGTTGAACCGAGCAAACCTCAACAAAGGGAAATGTTACTTGATGCACTTTTAGAAATCTCCGACAGTGACCCGCTTCTGCGATATTATGTGGATTCTGCGACACATGAAATCATACTTTCTTTCTTAGGGAAAGTACAAATGGAAGTGACTTGTGCTCTGCTGCAAGAAAAGTATCATGTGGAGATAGAAATAAAAGAGCCTACAGTCATTTATATGGAAAGACCGTTAAAAAAAGCAGAGTATACCATTCACATCGAAGTTCCACCGAATCCTTTCTGGGCTTCCATTGGTCTATCTGTAGCACAGCTTCCATTAGGGAGCGGAGTACAGTATGAGAGCTCGGTTTCTCTTGGATACTTAAATCAATCGTTTCAAAATGCAGTTATGGAGGGGATACGCTATGGCTGTGAACAAGGATTGTATGGTTGGAATGTGACGGACTGTAAAATCTGTTTTAAGTATGGCTTATACTATAGCCCTGTTAGTACCCCAGCAGATTTTCGGATGCTTGCTCCTATTGTATTGGAACAAGTCTTAAAAAAAGCTGGAACAGAATTGTTAGAGCCATATCTTAGTTTTAAAATTTATGCGCCACAGGAATATCTTTCACGAGCATACAACGATGCTCCTAAATATTGTGCGAACATCGTAGACACTCAATTGAAAAATAATGAGGTCATTCTTAGTGGAGAAATCCCTGCTCGGTGTATTCAAGAAAAGAAAGACAAATTTTTTAAGAAATACTAGGATGGTGATTATTAATGGTTAATAAACTTTCAGCATATAAAATTTATTTATTATTTTCAGCTATTACTGCAATGTGTTTTTCGTTGATAGCGACAGTTATGATAGTGTATCACATTGAAAATGTTCATTTAAATCCACTTCAGCTTATACTTGTTGGAACTACTTTAGAGACAGCATGTTTCATATTTGAAATTCCTACAGGTATAGTTGCGGATGTATATAGTCGTAAACTATCTATTGTTATAGGTGCAGTTTTAACAGGGTTAGGACTTATTTTAGAGGGCTCTATTTCTAGTTTTATTTTCGTACTTGCAGCACAGATAGTATGGGGAGTGGGTTCTACTTTCATCAGCGGATCTCTTGAAGCATGGATTGCAGAAGAAGAGAGGAGTAAAGATTTGGATCAAATTTATATGAAGGGGGCACAAGTAGGACAGATAGGATCAGTTATTGGAATAGTATTAAGCACTGTAATAGCTAATTTTTCTGTAAGATTGCCTATTATAGTTAGTGGAGTTTTATTTATAATTCTTGCATTATTTTTAGGGGTATATATGCCAGAAAATAATTTTAAACCATCTGCTCCAGAGGATTTAAATACATTCAAGAAGATGGGATATACTTTTAAGTCTGGTCTTAAGTTTATAAAAAGTAAATCTATAATTATGATTTTACTTTCTGTGACTTTGTTTTATGGATTGTCGAGCGAAGGATATGACAGACTTTCTAATGCACATTTTCTGCAAGATACTGTGCTTCCTAAGCTTTGGAATCTTAACCCAGTCACTTGGTTTGGGATTTTTGGAATTGCAGGAATGGTGTTAAGTGCAATAGTTATGAATTTTATGTCAAATAGACTTGATGATGATAAAAATAATAATGGAAAGCTTTTGATAGGTATAAATATATTTTATATATTATTTATGTTTATATTTGCTATCACAAAAAACTTTAGCTTAATGTTAATAGCGTATTTAGCAACAAATACCTTTAGAACTATAAATAAACCTATATTCAGTGCATGGCTAAATGGACATATAGATGATAAGGCTAGAGCTACTGTGCTTTCTATAAATGGACAAATAAATGCCTTAGGTCAAATTTTAGGTGGGCCAATTATAGGAATTATAGCTACGAATATTTCAGTAAGTATTGGTATAGCATGTACTTCGTTATTAGTGACACCAGTATTGGTTCTATATATTGTTTCTATGATAATGGATAAGAAGGCGTCTAATAGAGTTGGAGGTGGCGATTATGAAGAAAATAATTAATATAGGAATCGTTGCACATGTGGATGCTGGAAAAACAACGATAACAGAGAATTTATTATATTATAGTGGAGCTATAAAATCTGTTGGAAGGGTTGATTTAGGTAACACACAGACAGACTCAATGGAGCTTGAACGTAAGAGAGGAATTACTATTAAATCTTCAACCATATCTTTCACTTGGAATGATGTTAAAGTAAATATTGTTGATACTCCAGGACATGTAGATTTTATTTCAGAAGTTGAACGCTCATTAAGTGTTTTAGATGGTGCAATAATAGTTATATCAGGAGTAGAGGGGATTCAGTCTCAAACAAGAATATTAACTGATAGGAACTGTCATTTCGGGTTTTTTGCGGTTTCGGGTCAAAATTCGGTTTTTTCCCCGAACTACGACTGTTTTCGCACCCCGAACAACTAATCCAATCAGAATTTTCCGGCAACGCCGACTCCAAGAAGTGTAATTCCAGTCTATTTCTGCCGTCAACCCCTGATACGCGCCAATGCGAGAAAGCTAACACATATAACTTCCCCACGAAGCCATATAAACTCCGATTTCGAGGTGTTATCCTGTTCCGCATAAACTTCGTTCTTGGGTATTATACCGACACCAAAGCAAGCTCAGGAGGTGAACGAGCACAGACGGCCACTGGCTGCTCCCGTTCCTGCTGCTTTGCCCAGTTAATAATCTTGGCAAGCTCCTTGGGATCCTCGATTATCGCCACAACCGACATTGACCCCTGGCATTTTGGGCAGATAAACGGATCGACCTCGTAGACTTTTTGTAACAACCTTGCCCAACTTTGTTTACGCAGTTTAGACCATGCATCAGGGACTTGCATCGCTTCCTCATTCTCTGGCTTCTCTGGCGCTTTTGCTTGGACAATTTTAGACACGCTTGGATGACCTTTTTGCCAACTTTCTGGAGCCAGGCTATAAATATTGGGGCGCTCTTGCCACTGCTTACGGACTTTTCCGGCATATACCCCATAACGACGGACTAATTGAACCCGCCTTGGTGGTAAATGGGCCACAAGCTGGTCGACGAATTCAAAGCCTTTGAAGGTCTCTGTTTTTCCTTTGTAGAAGCCCTTTGGGCTGGCTGTCCAAATTACAGTGTCAGAAACTGGATCATACTGGATTTTTTCTGCACAGGTAGCCCCTCGGACAACATATTGCCCCAAGGCTTCTCGATCGGTCTTGCTGAATAACCTGGTATCGCTCTCGATACTAAAGCCGGAATGCTTCCAGTCCTTGAACATGTTTGCACGAGCTTTATCGATCAACTGTTTGCGCAGAAACAAAGCCAAAATCGCTGCTTGCCAGACCTTGAGCATCCCTTCGTCGGCCCCGATTGGCATATATACAAAACGGTCGTGCTTGGTGAAACCACCTTCCAGAACCAGAACATGCCAGTGCGGGTGGAATCGAGCGAATTCACCAAACGACTGGTAGCTGACAACACAGGCACATAGTAGTTCTTGACCGGCTGCCAGGGAGAAAAAATCAGAAAGTAAGGAGAATGCTAGCCTGGACACTTCGCCAAACAGGTGCTTATCAGATTTAAAATAGGGACGGAGAATTTTTGGAATCGTAAAAACAAATTGTCGATGCGGTAGATCAAGAAGCAAATCCTCGGCCAGGTATTCAGCATAGAGTAAGGTTCGTTTTTGGTCGCACGAGGGACAAAGGTGGAAAACCTTGCACGAAAATGGCCTGAAGTACGAATGTCCACAATCATGGCAACGTATTCGAGCAACACCCTTGGTCCAATCGGCACATTCAGCAAAATGCTCAAGGCGGTCAAGGATAGTTTGCGATGGACTTGCGTAGGCTTGGTACTGGGTTAGAGAATTGCGGACTATGGTCTGGATTATCCCTTCCCGATGGGGAATGTAAGTTCCCATACCTATACATACGCAGGAAAACGATGATTTGCTTGCAATTGCGAAGAAAATAATGGAAAATGTGGACTGGCGCCACCTAACAACCGGTTCGAGCGGACTCACGGGACAAGCCCGTTCGCAGCTCAACCGAATGCTAGCTGGACTCCGCTTCGCGGAGCAAAAAGAATAATAAAAAAAGCGTATTTCTGTAATCCATACCATAGTTGGGAAAAAGGAAGTATTGAAAATCGGATAGGTATGATACGCAGATACTTTCCTAAAAAAACAGACTGGTCCTTGATTACTCAAAAACAACTTGATAAGGTGGTCAAGAAGATTAACACTCGACCAATGAAGTGTTTAGGATTCAAAACACCTGAAGAGGTTTTTGAAGACTTTGTAAAAAAACTGTAAAAAAAATTAAACTTATAGATTGGTTTTATATTTTCTCATATCTTATGATAAGATCCTATGAAAAAATTTATTATAAAATTAATCATATAATATATGAAAAAATTGGAGATTCCTTTACAAATATGCTCTTACGTGCTATTATTTAAGTATCTATTTAAAAGGAGTTAATAAATATGCGGCAAGGTATTCTTAAATAAACTGTCAATTTGATAGTGGGAACAAATAATTGGATGTCCTTTTTTAGGAGGGCTTAGTTTTTTGTACCCAGTTTAAGAATACCTTTATCATGTGATTCTAAAGTATCCGGAGAATATCTGTATGCTTTGTATGCCTATGGTTATGCATAAAAATCCCAGTGATAAGAGTATTTATCACTGGGATTTTTATGCCCTTTTGGGCTTTTGAATGGAGGAAAATCACATGAAAATTATTAATATTGGAGTTTTAGCTCATGTTGATGCGGGAAAAACTACCTTAACAGAAAGCTTATTATATAACAGTGGAGCGATTACAGAATTAGGAAGCGTGGACAGAGGTACAACGAAAACGGATAATACGCTTTTAGAACGTCAGAGAGGAATTACAATTCAGACGGCGATAACCTCTTTTCAGTGGAAAAATACTAAGATGAACATCATAGACACGCCAGGACATATGGATTTTTTAGCAGAAGTATATCGTTCATTATCAGTATTAGATGGGGCAATTCTACTGATTTCTGCAAAAGATGGCGTACAAGCACAAACTCGTATATTGTTTCATGCACTTAGGAAAATAGGTATTCCCACAATCTTTTTTATCAATAAGATTGACCAAAATGGAATTGATTTATCAACGGTTTATCAGGATATTAAAGAGAAACTTTCTGCGGAAATTGTAATCAAACAGAAGGTAGAACTGCATCCTAATATGCGTGTAATGAACTTTACCGAATCTGAACAATGGGATATGGTAATAGAAGGAAATGATTACCTTTTGGAGAAATATACGTCTGGGAAATTATTGGAAGCATTAGAACTCGAACAAGAGGAAAGCATAAGATTTCATAATTGTTCCCTGTTCCCTGTTTATCACGGAAGTGCAAAAAACAATATAGGGATTGATAACCTTATAGAAGTGATTACGAATAAATTTTATTCATCAACACATCGAGGTCAGTCTGAACTTTGCGGAAAAGTTTTCAAAATTGAGTATTCGGAAAAAAGACAGCGTCTTGCATATATACGTCTTTATAGTGGCGTACTGCATTTGCGAGATTCGGTTAGAATATCGGAAAAGGAAAAAATAAAAATTACAGAAATGTATACTTCAATAAATGGTGAATTATGTAAAATCGATAAGGCTTATTCCGGGGAAATTGTTATTTTGCAGAATGAGTTTTTGAAGTTAAATAGTGTTCTTGGAGATACAAAGCTATTGCCACAGAGAGAGAGAATTGAAAATCCCCTCCCTCTGCTGCAAACGACTGTTGAACCGAGCAAACCTCAACAAAGGGAAATGTTACTTGATGCACTTTTAGAAATCTCCGACAGTGACCCGCTTCTGCGATATTATGTGGATTCTGCGACACATGAAATCATACTTTCTTTCTTAGGGAAAGTACAAATGGAAGTGACTTGTGCTCTGCTGCAAGAAAAGTATCATGTGGAGATAGAAATAAAAGAGCCTACAGTCATTTATATGGAAAGACCGTTAAAAAAAGCAGAGTATACCATTCACATCGAAGTTCCACCGAATCCTTTCTGGGCTTCCATTGGTCTATCTGTAGCACAGCTTCCATTAGGGAGCGGAGTACAGTATGAGAGCTCGGTTTCTCTTGGATACTTAAATCAATCGTTTCAAAATGCAGTTATGGAGGGGATACGCTATGGCTGTGAACAAGGATTGTATGGTTGGAATGTGACGGACTGTAAAATCTGTTTTAAGTATGGCTTATACTATAGCCCTGTTAGTACCCCAGCAGATTTTCGGATGCTTGCTCCTATTGTATTGGAACAAGTCTTAAAAAAAGCTGGAACAGAATTGTTAGAGCCATATCTTAGTTTTAAAATTTATGCGCCACAGGAATATCTTTCACGAGCATACAACGATGCTCCTAAATATTGTGCGAACATCGTAGACACTCAATTGAAAAATAATGAGGTCATTCTTAGTGGAGAAATCCCTGCTCGGTGTATTCAAGAATATCGTAGTGATTTAACTTTCTTTACAAATGGACGTAGTGTTTGTTTAACAGAGTTAAAAGGGTACCATGTTACTACCGGTGAACCTGTTTGCCAGCCCCGTCGTCCAAATAGTCGGATAGATAAAGTACGATATATGTTCAATAAAATAACTTAGTGTATTTTATGTTGTTATATAAATATGGTTTCTTGTTAAATAAGATGAAATATTTTTTAATAAAGATTTGAATTAAAGTGTAAAGGAGGAGATAGTTATTATAAACTACAAGTGGATATTGTGTCCTGTATGTGGAAATAAAACACGATTAAAGATAAGGGAAGATACTGAATTAAAAAAATTCCCCCTCTATTGTCCGAAATGCAGACAAGAAAATTTAATTGAAATAAAGCAGTTCAAAGTAACTGTGATTACAGAGCCAGACGCAAAGACGCAGAGCCGATAAAATGAGATTAATACAATCTCATTTTATCGGCTCTTTCCGTTATGTATGGATTCTTTTAATTAGTCTTCGATGTTTCTTGCTTCGTTGATACCGCTGGCTAAAGATTCCATTAAGGATAGTTCTTTGTCTGTAAAGCTATCCATGTATTTCTCTATCTGTAATCGTCGGGTGCTTTTTACCAAGTTATTAGCAGGTAAGAAAAATTCATCAACGGAAACATGAAGTAACGATACAAGGTCATAAAGAACTTGTATGCTGGGGTGTTGCCCTTTATTTTCAATATTAGTTAAGTACCGTGGGTCAATTTCAATCAATGCTCCCACTTGTTCACGAGTTAAACCTCGTTTCAATCGAGCTTCTTTAATGGCTAAACCAAAGGCTCTAAAATCATATTTATCTTCTTTTTTACGCATAGTAGACCACCTCTATACATTTTATTGTTCCTACTGAATTAAAAACAGGTATAGAAAAACGTGTTATATGGTTTATAGGTTTATATTTAATAAAAAGCACTACTAAACGCCAATAAAAAAAACCGTTATATGGTAGTGCTATTTACGCTGTTAAAATATTGTATATTACTTCCAAATGGCGGTTTGTTGGAGGTCAACGTCGCCATGAAGTACATCATATACAATAAATTTCCTTACATTGGGTTCTTGTCAAAAAAAGTCGTCTATCTGCAATAGATAAGTACGTCCACCAATGTGGTTTTATAAATCATATAGATAGAATAACAGAAGCATGTAAACAGAGAAATAAATCTGTTTATATGCTTTTTTGGCTATTCAGAACTTTTTTACAAAGTTTATTTATCAGTAATGCAACAAATCCCCCTTTCACATTGGGACTAAGAGTGAAAGGAGATAAACGAGCAAGGCTCACTTCCTTTCCTAGACAGAAAGGGGGTGAGAAACATGAAACCATCTTCTTTTCAGACCACAATAGAAAATCAGTTTGACTATATCTGTAAACGTGCTATGGAAGACGAGCGAAAGAATTATATGCTTTATCTTTCAAGGATTGCAAAGCGTGAGGTGTCCTTTTCGGATGTTGGCGATTATCTTGTTAGCCAGTTTGCGACAACAGATAACTATTCAACTGACTTTCAGATTTTTACACTCAATGGGTTATCAGTAGGCGTTGAAAATGATTTGTTGAGTGAAGCATTACGTGAGTTGCCAGACAAGAAACGTGAAATTCTACTGCTGTTTTACTTTATGGACATGAGCGATTCAGAAATTGCAGACCTGTTGAAATTGAACCGTTCTACTGTCTATCGGCATAGAACCAGTGGACTAGCCTTAATTAAAAAGTTTATGGAGGAATTTGAAGAATGAAAACACAATATCCTATGATTCCCTTTCCTCTCATTGTAAAGGCAACAGATGGCGATACCGAAGCGATTAACCAGATTCTACATCATTACAGAGGGTACATAACGAAGCGTTCCCTACGACTTATGAAAGATGAATATGGCAATCAAAGTATGGTCGTTGATGAAGTCTTACGTGGAAGAATGGAAACCAGACTGATTACAAAGATTTTGTCATTTGAAATTAAGTAATATCCTCTCTCCTTTCGTGGAAGCGTGCTAAACCATTCCACGCTTCCCGAACAGGGAGGTTTGTTATTCCACCAAAGCATATTGAGCTTTCAATGTGTTTTGATAGGCTAACGAGCCATTGTTCTTTGAAAACTGAATAAAAGTAATCGAATACGTTTCGATAAGAAAAGAGCCAACGGAACTAACCGCCATGACCTATCTTATAAAGATAGCGAGCGATTCATGTTAGTGATCCGAGAAGCAATCTTTAGCAGGATTGCCTGCAACGACATTCTTATCGTGATAATGATACTCCCATACAGTCAATAGTCCGAGCGTGATAAAACCGTCGCAGGCAATGAGTATGGCTACATGAGAACCATGCAGGGGTGGAACTCCCGTGAGCTTTGCTAAAGCTGTTCGATTGCTGGTAAAACAACTTTTATGAAATCCAAATAAGTGATTTGGAAAGGAGGATTTTATGAAGCAGACTGACATTCCTATTTGGGAACGTTATACCCTAACCATTGAAGAAGCGTCAAAATATTTTCGTATTGGCGAAAACAAGCTACGACGCTTGGCAGAGGAAAATAAAAATGCAAATTGGCTGATTATGAATGGCAATCGTATTCAGATTAAACGAAAACAATTTGAAAAAATTATAGATACATTGGACGCAATCTAGCGTCGCCAAAGGGTCTTGTATATGATAAAATAGTATTAAGTCGTATCAAGGCTCTTTCCATAAAGGAAAGGAGCAAATGCCATGTCAGAAAAAAGACGTGACAATAAAGGTCGAATCTTAAAGACTGGAGAGAGCCAACGAAAAGACGGAAGATACTTATACAAATATATAGATTCATTTGGAGAACCGCAATTTGTTTACTCGTGGAAACTTGTGGCTACAGACCGAGTACCAGCAGGAAAGCGTGATTGTATCTCACTTAGAGAGAAAATCGCAGAGTTACAGAAAGACATTCATGATGGTATTGATGTTGTAGGAAAGAAAATGACACTCTGCCAGCTTTACGCAAAACAGAACGCTCAAAGACCAAAGGTTAGAAAAAACACTGAAACTGGACGCAAATATCTTATGGATATTTTGAAGAAAGACAAGTTAGGTGTAAGAAGTATTGACAGTATTAAGCCATCAGACGCTAAAGAATGGGCTATTAGAATGAGTGAAAATGGTTATGCTTATCAAACCATCAATAACTACAAACGTTCTTTAAAGGCTTCATTCTATATTGCTATACAAGATGATTGTGTTCGGAAGAATCCATTTGACTTTCAACTGAAAGCAGTTCTTGATGATGATACTGTCCCTAAGACCGTACTAACAGAAGAACAGGAAGAAAAACTGTTAGCCTTTGCAAAAGCTGATAAAACCTACAGCAAAAATTATGATGAAATTCTGATACTCTTAAAAACAGGTCTTCGTATTTCAGAGTTTGGTGGTTTGACACTTCCAGATTTAGATTTTGAGAATCGTCTTGTCAATATAGACCATCAGCTATTGAGAGATACTGAAATTGGGTACTACATTGAAACACCAAAGACCAAAAGTGGCGAACGTCAAGTTCCTATGGTTGAAGAAGCCTATCAAGCATTTAAGCGAGTGTTAGCGAATCGAAAGAATGATAAGCGTGTTGAGATTGATGGATATAGTGATTTCCTCTTTCTTAATAGAAAGAACTATCCAAAAGTGGCAAGTGATTACAACGGCATGATGAAAGGTCTTGTTAAGAAATACAATAAGTATAACGAGGATAAATTGCCACACATCACTCCACATAGTTTGCGACATACATTCTGTACCAACTATGCAAATGCAGGAATGAATCCAAAGGCATTACAGTACATTATGGGACATGCTAATATAGCCATGACGCTGAACTATTACGCACATGCAACATTCGATTCTGCAATGGCAGAAATGAAACGCTTGAATAAAGAGAAGCAACAGGAGCGTCTTGTTGCTTAGTAGTACAAATGAATTTACTACTTATTTACCACTTCTGACAGCTAAGACATGAGGAAATATGCAAAGAAACGTGAAGTATCTTCCTACAGTAAAAATACTCGAAAGCACATAGAATAAGGCTTTACGAGCATTTAAGAAAATATAAAAAGATAATTAGAAATTTATACTTTGTTTATCTAAAAAATATAGAAGAATTTTGTTTTATTACAGGAAGTCCACTTTCCTTTTGGGCAAGCAAAGCTGCTGTAAATTCATTTCAAGATGGTAAATCTCTAGCTGACATGTGTAGCCCTAAAGTTGGATTACAAACAGGTGATGTAGATTTATTTGTAAGAAAATGGTTTGAATGTTCAACTGAAAACTTATGTTTAAATAATGTGATTATGAAAGAAAAAAGTGTATGGTTTCCATATAATAATGGTGGAGAATTTAGAAAATGGTACGGGAACAATGACGAGGTAGTTAACTGGAAGGATGATGGGATTTACGTGATTAACCATATTAATAAGGCTGGAAAAAAGGGAGCCAGGCCACAAAATAGAGATTACTATTTTAGAAATGGTGCTACTTGGTCTGCAATATCAAGTAGTTCATTTTCTGTCAGATTATTTCCAAAAGGTTTTTTGTTTTCGAATGCTGGAATGGCTATTTTTGCAGAAAGAGCAGTTTTATATTATATAGTTGGGTTCTTAAATTCTAAGCTTGCACAAAAATACTTAGGTTTTTTTAACGAAGGGTTGAATTATAATCAAGGAGATATATCCAAGCTTCCGATCATATTATCAGAGAAATATATTTCTGACACAATTGATTTAGTTGCTAATAGTGAAGTGATTTCTAAAATGGATTGGAATGCTTTCGAATCATCCTGGGAATTTACAAAACACCCATTTATAGATTCATCAAATTTAAAAAATGCATTTGAAAAGTGGAAAAGAGAATGTGAAAAACGCTTTTGTCAACTCAAAAAAAACGAAGAAGAAATAAATCGTATATTTATTGATATTTATGGCTTGCAGAACGAATTAGGTCCAGAAGTAGAAGATAAAGATATAACAATTTATCAAGCTGACTTACAAAAGGATATAAAGAGTTTTATATCTTATGCAGTAGGTTGTATGTTTGGGCGATATTCACTTAATGTTGAAGGACTCATATATGCAGGAGGTGAATGGGACGATGGCAAATATGGTGATTTTGTTCCAGATAAAGATAATGTTATTCCTATTTCTGACGAAGAGTACTTTGAGGATGACATACTGGGATTATTTGTTGAATTTGTAAAGATGGTCTATGGAAAAGAAACCTTGGAAGATAATCTTGCTTTTATTGCAAGTGCTCTTGGCAATAAAGGAAATACCTCAAGAGAAATTATCCGAAATTACTTTCTGAAGGACTTCTACAAGGATCATTTGAAAACATATCAAAAGCGTCCGATTTATTGGCTTTATGATAGTGGTAAAAATGATGGTTTTAAGGCGCTTGTTTATATGCACCGCTATACTGAGGATACAACAGGAATTGTTGTGTTGATTATTTGCATAAAATGCAAAAAATTTATATGAATGAAATAGAACGAATGCAGGAAATGGTTGATAATTCATCTAATTCTAAAGAAGTTGCTCAAGCAGAGAAGAGAAAAGAAAAGCTAGTTAAGCAATTAAAAGAAACAAAAGAATATGATGAAAAAATAGCCCATCTCGCACTTAGCCGGATTGACATTGATTTAGATGATGGTGTAAAAGTAAACTATGAGAAAGTACAGACGGGACAGGACGGAAAGAAACTTGATATTCTTGGGAAGATATAGGGGGTGATGAAATGGAAAAGAAAGTTGTATTATCAAGAATTGCATTATTGCTTGATACGAAATCTATCATCATAAAAAAGCATTGCTTAATTATTTTCCGGAAGATTTATCGCAAAATTATGAACAGATGGAAAGCTTTTTTGGCTTTATGCTTGAAAATAGAGGGGATTATTTTAAGGAACGTATCAAAGAACTAGAGAAAGAAGCAGAGCATTTACAGATGCAAAAACAAGAAATTAAAGAAATAATAACACTTAGTACAAGGATCTTCCAGAATACTCAGATTGTTGACGATATACATAATATTAACGAACAACTTAATATAGAATATTTGAGATTAGCTGATGTGAAAATGAAAATTGAAAAATATAATGAAATTAATGATTTGACCAAACAATCAAATGAAAAAGGTAAAGAAATTCTTGAAAAGACTATTGAGTATGAAGCCGAATATAATCAGTATAGTGAAAATATTGAAAATATTGAAACGCATTTCCAAAACCTTGTTCAAGCTGCATATGGTGAAGATGGAGTTCTAAATTACAGCTACGAGAATGACGTAAAGAAGAGATCAAGTACTGGACGTATAAAAATTTGCTGCCAAATTGCTGATGAGAATTCACATGGTCGTTTATATATGAAAATAAACATGTTTGACCTAGCCCTGTTTCTTAATCGAATTGATAATAATACAGGGTGTGATTTGTTAATTCACGATGGTTCTTATTGTAAGCCTAATCCAGGGGCAAAGGCTAAAGTTGTTAATTATGTAGATAACTATTTGAAAGACGCTGAGAAGGGGCAGTATTTTATCACAATAAATAAGTCCGAAGTGGAAGAAACGGATTTAGAAGATTTTCGAAAGAAGAAGATGATTGTAGCTGCAAATTCCGCTTCAACTGAACGCGTATTCCGCTATCAGCTGAACATTGATTCCGATTGTTTCTGAACATGTTTCCGGTTCAGTCTGAACAATAAATATAACAAAGTGTTATAGTCATTTCGTAGTTAATAATTAATTGCGAAAGGAGACTTATTTATGCAAGACTACAACACTATCATTGGCACCATTCAGATGCGTCTGAATAAGTGCCCAACAAGATCCGTAATGGATCGTTACAAGATTGGCTCAGGTACAGTAGCACTGATTATGAGCCGCTATGAATCCGGTGGGTTTTCTATTGAAGATCTGCGGATGATGCCACCAAAAGAGGTTGAGTCCTTATTCTATCCGCAGACGAATCTGCAGCGAAAGGATATTCCTTTACCGGATTGTCAGTATTATTATGACCGTATTCATTCCCCAAGCAGTAAAGTGAATATCTCTTTCTGTTGGTTGGATTACAAGGAAAAGAATCCAGACGGATACGAAAAGTCACAGTTTTATGAGTATTACAACAAATTTATAGATGCGAATTATAGTGGTGAACACGCTTCTATGCCTGTGAATCGCAGGCCCGGTGAAAAGATGTATATTGACTGGGTTGGCGACCAACCTGAACTTATTACCGATGTAGAAACAGGTGAGATTCAAAAAGTCCATTTGTTTTTAACTACACTTGGTGTAAGTAGCCTTATGTATGCCGAAGCATTTCCTAATGAAAAGCTTCCTTCATTCATTGAAGGCTGTACACATGCCGTATCTTTCTATGGTGGTGTTACAAAATATTTTGTTCCAGATAATCTCCGGACTGCTGTAACAAAGCACACCAAGGATGAGTTAATTCTACAATCCAGTTTTTCAGATTTGGAAGATTTTTATGGAACGATTATACTTCCACCGCCTGCAAGAAAACCCAAAGGGAAACCTACAGTTGAAAATCATGTACGGTACCTTGAAACGCATCTGGTAGAAAAGTTAAAAGAAAACATCTATACATCGTATGATGAATTGAATGCTACAATTAAAAAAATAGTAGCAGCCCTCAATGTAAGACCTTTTCAAAAACAAGCTTTTCTTACCAGACAAGATGCCTTCGAGAAATATGACAAACCGTGTATGAAACCACTGCCAGGCGGATGCTACACAACTTGTGACTATAAAGCTGTTGCAAAAGTTCCTAATAATTACCACATCGAGTATGACGGCCACTACTACTCCGTATTGTACTCTTATTGTGGAAAGCCCGCAATTCTGAAAGCAAGACCATCGGAAATCAGAATCTGCGATCAATACAATCGATTAATCTGTACTCATAAACGAACTTATCGTGAGTTTCCGCTGTACATTACAGCGGACGAACATATGCGTCCAGAGCACCTTTACTATAAAGAAGTTAACTCTAAAGACGGGAATTATTACCGCCGCTGGGCATCAGCAATCGGTCCATCTATGTCAGAGTTGATAGAACGAGTCCTCAAATCTTCCAAGCACGAAGAACAGGCTTACAATGCATGTGCTGGTATTTTACATCGTCTAAAATCCTTGCCACAGGGCATTGCAGAAGAAGCCGCAAGAAAGTGTATTGAAATGAATTCATGTAGGTATTATACCTTTAAGCAGATCTTGAAAAAGATGGATGCAAAAGAGCTTCCGGAGAAATCCTCCGGAACACTTCCTACACATGAAAACATACGAGGAAAGGACTACTACAAGTAAAGGTGAAAAATAATGGCATATAGACTAAAAGAATACAGTTACAATGATAAACTCACTAAAGATCAAAATCTGCTACTGGATAAACTATACAAGCTTCGTATGTCCGGTATGGCTGAGGAACTTGAAAACCAACTGCTGAATCCAAACACTGGTCTTGAATCATTTGAAACAAGGTTCTCGGATATCGTAAACTTTGAATGGTCACAGCGTGAAAATAAGAAGTTCAACCGATTATTAAAACAAGCAACACTGAAATATCCTTCAGCAGATCTGGATCAATCGTTATACGAACCAGAGAGACAGCTTAACACGCGTGTTATTGAACTTCTAGCTGATTGTAATTGGATTGATGAACCAAATAATCTATTGATGACTGGCGGAGCCGGTGCTGGTAAAACATATCTTGCCTGTGCCTTATGCATTACTGCATTGCATCAAATGCGGACTGTGAAATATATCCGTGCGAATTATCTTCTGCAGGAAGCTGAGCATGCTCGTTTGGAAAGCGCTTATTATGAGTATTCCAATAAGATGGCAGCATATGACCTACTAGTAATCGATGACTTTGGACTTATGGATCTTGATATGTCTAAATGTCGTGATCTCTTTGAGATTATTGAATCAAGAGATTGTAGAAAATCAACAGTAATTATTTCGCAAATACCTGTAGCGAATTGGTACATGCTCTTCGGTGAAAATACATATGCAGATGCCTGCCTAAGCAGGATGACATCAAAGGCATATCGACTTGATTTTCCAGGTCGTGACAGACGTGTAAACAACAGTAACTAATCAATCAGCTGAGCTCCGCTCAGTTTCAAGCGGAATAGCGCTCCGTTCCTTTGGAACGGATGCGCAGATTTCGCGGAATATGCAATTGTAGCTGAATTTGATAGAGAGCATGGAGATGAGCACCGTTTCTTTGGCTGTAAGTATTAATGATTTATATGGAAAGTTGTAAATGTGCCTCAATTATTCAACACGAGATGCCGATGATGGCAAAGATTATGAGATAGAGTAAAAAAGTGGGAACTTCTTAATATAGTAATGCTTAAGTAAAGTTCCCTCTGTTTTTAATTTGAAAAGGTAAGGTTGACACGAAAAGTTATAAAATATATAATTTACTCAATATTAATGAAAGGACGTTGCACATGGAAGAGATAAATGACAATCTATATCATAAGATTATTCAATTATATCAAGAAACTTCTTCTGTAAAAGAAACAGCAAAGAAGTTAGGCACATATCCTATCAAGGTACGTCGTGTCCTTATTACTGAAGGTTTATGGAACAGCAATACAAGTGTTCAGATAGGTTCTCTATATGCAAGGGGATTATCTGTTGCTGAGATTGCAAAACAGCTTTTTATATCTGAAAAGAATGTTCAATCGTATCTTCCATATAGCAGAGGACAATATGGCGGAGACAATCGAAGTGATGAAGCTGTGCGAAGTGAAGTGTATCGTGAACGAATGCATGTAGCTGAAAGTTCACAAATAAAGAAGCTTAATCAAAATACTAATCAACATATGAATCCAGATAAAGAAATGGAGAATAATCGAATGGATAAATTAGATATATTAAAGGAACGTACCAGACAGTTGGCAGAAGATCGTCCTATCCCTTATGCCATAAGACTTCATTTAGAATTGGACATGGAAGACAAGGCATTGGGAACAAATGAATTAGGCATACTTGTACAATATGGAAAAATGACGAACAATATATCAAGAGATATCATTGTTCCGGGAGATATTACTCTACATGCACTTCATTATGCAATAAACAGAGCTTTCGGATGGCAGAATAGTCATTTGCACAGTTTTCATCCATATGAAGATGATTATAATATGATGATTAAATCAGGGAAACTTACAGATTGGGCTAAACTTGCAGGCATGTATTTCCGTTTTCCATGTGAAGATTATGAAGATATTTATTGGGATGATGATTATAAAGCTGGGATTAGTGTGAAAAACTGGATGAGGAAAAAATATACCGGACCATATTATTATGGAGGAACTAGAGAATATTTCTATAGGTGTCAGAAGGATGTAAAAGAGTTATATGAGTGGCAGCCTACCTTAGAAATAAGAAAATCATTCGGAGAATGGATGGATGAATGCAGAGAGCTTACTGAAAAAACAGGAGATAAGGACGCAAAAGCAAATATGATAAAACGCATTGCGCCAATTACAGAGGTGACAATTACAGAGCTTGCAGACAGCATTACTTTTGAAGGTGGCTTTGATGAACTAATAGAAAGACTTCCAATCTATGACATTTTACTTATGCCAGGAATGATACAAAACTTTGATTCTTGGGATTTTTCTAATAGACTAATACTGAAAAATTCAGAAAAGGAAGAGATATGTCTTGCTCCAGTCACATCACCTATTCTAAATGCAATCCGTTACTGGTACGATTATGGTGACGATTGGAATGTAAAAATAACTGCGACGGCATGTTATGAGACAAAGGAGAAGTATAAAGCATCTGGAAACCCAATAGAACCAATGGAAGAACACCGACCAGTATGCGTGGATGCAGATGCACTGCCAGTATGCGATGATATTGGTGGAATTTATGGATATTGTAATATGCTTGAAGTTCTTCACGGAGAAGATTTAGAAGAAAAAGAATCTATGAAAGAATGGGCTAGAGGTATGGGTTGGACTGGAAGAAAGACAAATCCTCCAAATATTTTATAGAA
>NZ_FMKA01000075.1 GCF_900096945.1 Anaerobium acetethylicum
GAGGAAAACATTACAATCAGCGGTGCGGAAAGAAAGGCAGCCAGAAAGGGATTTGTTACCAGAGCGGAGTTCGATGAAATGAAAGAAAGACTGAGGCAGGACGTCATGACAGAAGCCAGGAATGAAGTGATTCGTCTTCTTGGAGGGATGCTGGCAGGAAGCCGTTCGGGCGGGGTGAATGCATTGCCACAGCCAGAAAAAGCAGGCCAGGCTGAAGAGGAAGTATTCGAAGACAAGATAATGTCAGAACTGGCGGGAAGCTGGTCATAGAAGGGAGGATTTACTTATGAGAGCCATATGGAGCGGTATATAATTTGTGTTAAAAGGAATTGCATGGATTGCGCTGAGTGTCCTGAAGTTAGCTCTGGAGGGAGCAAAGATAATGCTGCTCCTGTTCGGACTTGTATTGAGGATCTTTCTGGTATTTGCAAAAGCAGGCACGCCCTGAGAGGAGGTGGATCTTATGCTTATCGGTTTTTGGAATTATTGTGCAAACCGTAGATTTGTAAGATATTTTTTCAGACTGCAAAAACAGATGATTAGATAGAAGGAGAAGGAACATGCATTTGATACGGGACAAACCACTGGTTGTCTCCGTGTAACCGAAAAAAAGTCAACGACTTCCCAACTGTATAGTGGATAGGTTTCTTACGGAATACAACCAGGCCTATCCCTTGCAGAAGGAGTGGATAGGTATTGTAAACAGCTTGAAAGACAGCTGTTTTTTTGTTGCTTAAAAAACATATAAAGAAAGAATGAGGTAGAGAGAATGAAAGAGATATTTGAACAGTATGGATCAGTAATTATTGCAGCAGTGGCAATCAGTGCTTTGGTAGCCATTATCGTAATGCTTTTAGCGACAGATGGAGTGGTGGCAGACTCCTTCAAGAACCTGATTGACAGTTTCTTCAACAGGGCAGCCGGTACGATTACCATCTAATCGGGCTAGCCGGTTAGTTTTTGAAATGAATCATCACACAGAGAGGGGATCAAGTCCCCTCTTGGAAAGGAGAAGTATGGAACGAAGTACAAGGTGGGAATTGGTGCCCGCTCATTTTGGGCCTTTTTGGCCATTTGTGGAAGATGATGAAATCACGGATATCGATTTCAACGGCAGAGACCTTTGGATATCCAATACTGCAAACGAAAGAATCAGAGTGGAGGGCCATGGCATTACCAGGGAATTCATTGAGAAGTTCAGCCATTATATCGCCAACAACGTAAGCAGGGCATTCAACAAGGTGGAAAACCTGTTGGAGGCAGATACGGATACCCTTCGGATCAGCATCGTTCATGAATCGTCCGCTATTTCAGGAAGGTCGGTATGTATCAGAAAGACGCTTCCGACCGTCCGGATGACAAGGGAGAGCATGATGAAGGATGGATACTGCAGCAGGGACATCCTGGAGCTGCTTACGAACTGCGTAAAGGCACGCATGAATTTTGTGTTCTGCGGCGAGCCTGGGGTGGGGAAGACCGAAGGGATAAAGTTCTTTTCTCAGTATATCCCAGCGTATGAAAGGGTCATTACGATCGAGGATACGCCGGAGCTTCATTACCGCGAGATTAATCCGGAGAAGGACTGTGTGGAGCTGATGGTATCAGAAGGATTCGGCTATACGAAGGCAATTAAGACCAGTCTCCGCCAGAATCCGAAGTGGCTTATGCTATCGGAAGCCCGTTCGGTAGAGGTGAAATATCTGCTGGAGAGTTTTTCGACGGGAATCAGGGGATTTACGACTATTCATACGGATGATGCGAGGAAGATACCTGACCGGATATTGAACATGCTTGAGAGCAGGACGGATGCAGACAGAATGGAGAATGATATCTATATGTTCATTGATGTGGGGGTACTGATCCGCAAGAAGCAGATGGAGGATGGGAAGATTCGCAGATATATGGACCAGGTATGCTTCTTTTACCGGGACGGGGGCAGGAACGGCGCATTTCCGGTGGTACTGAATGGGAATATTGTAGAAAAGGGTCTTCCGGCAGCCGTGATGGAGAAGTTTGAACGGATGGGGATAGATCCATTCGAGTATGAAGGAGGAAACAGAGGATGAAGAAAAAGAGCGGACTCAGATTCCTTAGATATCGGAATCTTACACAGGAGTTAGCGAAGTACGGATATGAATATACGCTGAAAAGGGCGCTTGCCGCTTATGGAATGATTGTGCTGATGGCAGTTGTTTTCGGACTGCTTTATAAGCTGGAAATTCCCTATATTGCTGCAATCGGAAGCATCGGAGCAGCGTTTTTCCCAATGGTCATTTTGCAGACCATGAAAGGAAGATACCATACCACCATGTTTTCACTGGCGAATAATTATATGGAGCAGTTCCTGTATTCCTTTAAGCGGAATGGTACTGTTCTGAATGCACTGCTGGAAACAGCAGCAATTTTTGACGAGGGGATGCTTCATGAGACATTAGAGAAAGCCATCGGGCATATCCAGTATGCAACCGACAGCGAAGATCCGGAAAGGGAAGCGCTGGATTTGCTAGGCGAGTTCTTTTGCTGTGAAAGAATTGATGCCATCCACTCTTTTGTAATCGGAGCACAACGGCGGGGAGGAGATGCAGGTGGAAGCATAGCCCTGCTTGCAAAAAACAGAGCCATGTGGGCAGACAGGGTATCGAATCTTCAGAAGGAATATCAGATTGTAAAGAGGAACATTGTGATTGCATTGGCAGCAACGCTCCTGATCTGCATTTTGCCGCTTTATCTGCTGGGTGGAGAGCTGGATATCAGTTCCGTTCCGCTGTGCCAGATTTCGGCGGTCCTGCTGATCGGATTCTGCATGCTGATTTATGTGAAGGCGGATAAGAAGCTCTGCAGAAGCTGGATCGAGAGGGAAGCGGACAGTACCGGAATCGGAAAGAAATACATTCAGGTCAGAGACTATGATGAAGCAAGGGAAGCAAAGATTAGCCGGAGGATGGCTGTCATTCCTGCAGTCCTGTTTATCGGCGGTTTTGTCCATTTCAAGATGTTTGCAATTCTGGTAGCTGGAATTGTAGTCGTGCTGTTCTTTTTGAATCAGCACAAGATTGGCCATAACCTTGCCAGGAAAAAGGTGGAAAGGGAGATTGAAAAGCAGTTTCCAGCTTGGCTCATGGAAGTGGCGCTATTGTTGCAGACAGACAATGTACAGATGGCAATCCGTAAATCCATGGACAGTGCCCCGGAAGTACTTGTATATGCATTGGAAAATCTCGTCAATCAGTTGGAGGAAGATCCAAATTCCATCGAGCCTTATCACAGGTTTTTGAAAGAATATCGGAATCCGGATGTGCAGTCAGCCATGAAGATGCTGTATGCACTTTCCAGTGGAAATGCGGGAGATGTGACCAGGCAGGTGGAGGAGCTGATTGACCGGAACAACGCCATGATGGATAAGTCAGAGAGGCTTGAGCAGGAGGACAAGATAGCCGGAATGAAGATATACATCTTGTTGCCGTCATTACTGGCATCCCTCAAGCTGATAGTGGATATGGCGCTGCTACTGGTGGTATTCCTTCAAAACCTGACTTTTGGAATGTAGGGGGTATAATGATGAGCACGACGATTAAGACATATGTAGGCATTTTCATCCTCATGCTATCAGTATTTTCCATGGCGGGAGTGATGTCAGCCTGTATCGACGCCAACAATGCCAGGGATTTTCATGCCGCGGTAATGGCTGAAGTGGAAGACTCCAACTTTGCGCCAAGCGTCATCCAGGCGTGCAAGGTGCAGGCAGAAAAATCAGGGTATGAATTGCTGGTTGACAGCAACAGCGTAGTCAGGGATGAAGACGGAAAGCCGACCTTGATGGAAGTGATTTTAAGATATGAATACCGGATCGATTTTTTAGGTGTCGTAAGTACCCAGCAGATCCGTGGATTCGCAAGATAGGAGGAGAGGCTGTGAAGATGATTATGGAGCAGTTTGGAAGCAGCATCATTTATGCCATTGCAGGCTGCGGCATGGCGGCAATACTGATTGGATTTTTAAAGGCAGTCAGCAGTTAGGAGGACGAAGATGTGGGAAATTATTGAAGAATATGGAGTGTTTGTAACAGAAGCCATCGGCGGGATCCTATTCCTTGGGATTCTTGAATCATTCTTCCTGGGTTCGTCAATGAGCGCAATGCTGCAGAAATTTAGGCTCAATCACAAATTTTGTGGGATAAAGGATTTCTGACATAAGTCTTCCTGCTGATATCAAACAGTTTAAGGAAGAAGTATTCATCATCACGAT